>JAUBST010000007.1:87040-212630 GCA_036702215.1 Microcoleus sp. F6_B6 | reverse complement strand
GCCATGCTAGCCAGTCCCAATCCCCAACTGCAACTGCCAAGGTCATCATCTTCTAATTGTAAAACTTCTCGCGCCGTGCAACTAATTTGAGACTGCAAATCTAACAGTAATTGTTGACCGGCTGTTTGACCCAGGGGAATCAGTTTCACCCCCGCACTCGCTAAATTGGCAGCCCAACTGTACAAATATCCTAACACGGCCGCTTCCTCTTCAATCTGCCAGTTGGCGGCCGCAATGCCAAAGCCGATCGCAAAATTGCACGGATTGCCGCCAAATTCCACCAAATCTTTTACACTTGTTGTTAACCCAGAAGCAACTGGCGATTCCCTGCCGGATAGCTTCGCTTCACGCAAATCCAGCAGCAACCTCACCAACGTCCGCCCCATTTGCCAACTTTGCAAGCGCAACTCTTCTGTTTCCTTAGCAGCAGTCGCCCAAGCATTCCAGTAATTCAAAGCCGTCAAATCCCCCATCTGTGCCGCCCTCAAAGCCCTTACCACCACAGCGGCTTCTACTCGAACAGCCCCGAATTGCAGCGAATTTTCTAACCAATTCCTCAAAGTAATCTCGCTGTCGATCGCACCTGTTTCTACCAGACTTTCGATTCCCTCAGAATAACTATAAGCTCCCACAGGTGCAAAAGCTAGCTGCAACAAAGATAAAAGTTGATTGTTCACTGTTGACTGTTGACTTCTTCCTTCTTGAACGATCGAAACTAATTTGGTTGTGAACCCTCCGATTCCTCGGTGGGAGTAAATCTAAAATCTAAAATCTAAAATCTAAAATCTAAAATCTAAAATCTAAAATCTAAAATCTAAAATCTAAAATCTAATGGCTGTGTCCGTAAGCGCCCGTTTCTGGCTGAAACGGCACAATTTCCTCTGTTACTTCCAAACCCATTTTTTCTAACATTCCCTGCAACACAGAGTCGGGAGAAAGCCTTAAATAATTATCGGCAACTTCTAAAGCTACGTGACGGTTTCCTAAATGATAAGCCGCCCGCATCAGCAGCAGCGGACTTGATGCCCGCGCTGTCAGCACCGGTTCGGGTTTTGCACTTACCAGTACCAAACAGCTACCGTCTTCCGACTGCAATAAATCTCGATCGCGCAGTACCGTACCTCTGGGCAAATTCAGGTGCAGCCTCTCCCCCGTCTCCGTCTCGAATCGGTGGCGGCTGCGAGTGCGATCGTCGGCTGTCATCGGTAAAGTAAAGCTGACAACAGCATCGGGATTTGCAGGCAAATGTTTTGTGAAAGTTAGCATTTTTATATTCTATTCCTCAGAGCAATTCACTGCACATCTAGTTTTTGAGGAATATTTTTTGCTCTTTAATGGGAATTTACACCGAGTGGGAAAATAGTCATCTCTCTAAACCGCTCCCGTTCTTGTCTGCATACCAAATTTTAGTTATTTTGTCAAGCACGTTATTACAGACGATCGCCCTTTTTTCAAATATTTTTGCATACCGTCTAGTCACTAGAACAATCGAACGGGAGAGGAAGAAAGACTCAAACCCTCAAGCTTATTGATTGCTCGGTTGTTGCAGCCGCAGCAGTTCGGCTTGAATTCGCTGTTTGACTGCCGGATTCGCTTGCTGGAGCAAAGTGAGCTGGTTGAAGCGACTAACTGTCAAACCATTGGTTTCGATAATTTTTTTAGCTTGTTGGCAGTAATTCACCGCGATCCCGCGAACATTTCCAGACAGCCTGTTAATTTCCTGAGTTTCGTTGCACACTACTCTGGGAACCGAGCCGCCAACTATTCCTTTAATTTCGTTAAAGGCTCTGTCGCGTCTGGGTTCTATAGCCAACACAGAGCGAGCGTAGCTAGTAATTTCCTCGTTGCTAATGTCTTGAGCTTGGGCTGCTGCTCCGAAAACGAGGCTTGGGGATTGTGCGTACAAACCGGGCGCCCATCCGCTAGCCAAAGCTGCTGCAGAAATGATGCCTGCGAACAGCGATTGCCGCAGCATCCGGTTTAGGCGGAATTTAGAGTTGTTAAGTGAGGTGTTCATGGTCGTCGGTGATTGCTTGCGTGTAGATAAAAATGACACAGCGCTTGGAGGCTCAATCTTTTTGAATAATGTGGCGGCTAAAAAGTTCCTGCCGTTGCTGACAATTTTGAATTTCAGCAGGATGGTTGGGGAGTTGCTACGACGATCGACTTTTTAGCAAATTCGATAATTTCATTCTAACATCTGTGGGAAGTTGACAAAATTCAAACTTTAGATAGTAATTTTAATTAGAGAGCGTTACCGAATTGCCTCTCCGAATAATTTTAAAAACACAAATATTAAATAATTATAAAAGTTATTGACAAATTACTCGCCTTGATGAGTCTCCTCAAGGTAGGCGCTAGCAAAGCTATCTTCCCGCAAGGGTTCCCGTTCCCCGTGGGGTAGGCTAGGGAAGCGCCTGGAAGGCTAGACCAAAGTTAGCAGCAATCGCACTCATCAATTGCGGCGATGATTTATTTAATGTTAAGCGGTGGTGCATTTGTCGATCGAGAAAATCGACCACTGGTTTGGTTGCTGACGGAGCCAGAGCCGAAACAAAAATCATGTTTTACTACCCGAAGATAGAGACAGCAGCAGGGAACGAGACATTAAAATCTTGTTATCAAAATGCGCGCTATCTGTTTTTGGCAGTCAAAGCCCAGGCCTTGGATTCCAGTTCTCGCTTCCTCCAGTTTGGGGCTGTGAAAACTTGTCTGGGAGTTACCCAAAAATCTGGTCTTTCTACGAAATAAAATCGTTACAGCCACCAGCAAGAGCAGACAAACCCGGAAAGCAGAAATTTTTGGACCTCAGTTTTCTTGTCATCTAGATCGCAGATAGCCAATTTTTGCAAGCATTATCGCAGCAAGTTAACAATTATTAATTACCGATTGCCCGTGAAAAGTCAAAAAGAAATTTGGCGAGTTATCCTCGCAGTAGCTATCAGTATTGTAGGCGTGCTGCACTTTGCAGTACCCGCACCTTTTATCAGAATTGTGCCGCCCCAGCTTCCTTACCCGGAAGCCTTGGTTTATATCAGCGGTTTTTTTGAGATTTTGGGCGGAATTGGGCTGTTAGTTCCTCCTGTCAGCAGGGCGGCGGCGTGGGGGTTAATTGCCTTGTTTATTGCCGTGTTTCCAGCTAATATCAATCAAGCCGTCAACAACATTCCGATAGAAGGGATTCCCCACAACCAATTACTGTATTGGTTCAGGCTGCCTTTTCAAGCTGTCTTGATTGCTTGGGCCTGGGTTTATACCCAACCAGACGAAGGTAAACCCCGGGCTTCTATAGTTCCAGATAGAACAGAAAATGCCCGATGAAGCAGTTCGACTACCATGCGGATTTTAAGAACATCGACTTTCGACAGCACCCGGAACTTTATCGGGTAGGGAAAGGAGAACAGGGAGTGCTGTTGGTGGAACCCTACAAAGGAGAAATTCTGCCTTTCTGGAGATTTAAGACTCCTGAAATTGCCAGGGAGTCCAGCAGCAAAATTTACTCCTTGTTTTTAGACTATCTCGATCGCGAAGATTTTGTGGGAGCCGACATGGCCCGCAAGTTCTTGCAGATGGGGTACACTCGATCGCGCCGCTACGCCAACCACAAAAGCGGTCGAAAATACCAGCAAAACCCTCAGAAGCTGAAGTCTGTTGCAGAGCAAACCGCCGCCCGAAAAGATATTTTGCCGCTAGAAGCAGATCCGGTGAAAGCAGAATCCGCAGCCATTTTTCAAGAGAAATGGATGCTGGCCAAAATCAACGAGAAATATCTCGAGCTTTTAGCCAGACACCGGCAGATGTACGAATCTTAGTTAGTCAACGCTGAGGATTGACATACATTTACAAAAACTCAGGACTTACACTTTAGCCCTGTCGGCAGCAGTGTAGTTGTGCTTGCCTGTCTGGACCGCACCTATTTGCGCGGCCCTACTATTTACTCGTCATCTTCTTCTGTTTGCCACTGCCGCCAAATTTCAAAGGCATTAAAGCCCCTGTATTGCAGGTAATTCAAGACTTTGCCTTTGGTTTTCGGATCTGCTTTAACCCAAGTATCGATCTTGTATTTCCGCATGACTTTGGCTTTTAATTCGGCCAGTTTTTCTGCTTCGGAGTCCTGATTTTCGGCAATTTCTTCTTCCCAGACTTGCTCGAACAAATCGCTGGTAATTCCTTTTTGCAGGCACTTGCGCTTGATGGCCGACTTCCCGTATTTGCCTGCTGCAGAGGCGATCGAGTTTGCCACCAAGCGAGTGTCAGACTGATAGCCCCGGTCTTGAATTTGCGCGATCGCCTCCAATATTTCCTCATTGTCAAAACCTTTCTCTTGCCCCTTTTTGCGAAGTTCAGAGGCACTGTAGTCTTTGCGGGACAAGAGAAAATAGAAATAGTCAAGACAGCTCATCAGTTCAATCGAAGGGTGGCGCGCAAATACTCGTCTAGCGAATGCCAAATCCAGTCGCCTTGCCCGAGGCTGACTGCATCGCCATCGGCTTTATTCTTCTGTATCCTCCTCTTCATCATCCACATCTACATCCGGTCTGTCCACATCGATCTGAATCAAGCGAATGTGCTTGTATCCGAGCTTAATTTCAAACTCGTCTCCCGGCTTTAATCCCATTTCTTGGGTATAATTTGCCCCGATCACGATCGAGCCATTCTTGTGAACGCTAGCTCGATAACTCGCTTCTCGTCCGCGTCCGTCTGCTTTCGACTTCTCTAGCTCAATGCCCTTAGCAGCTAACACTGCATCGTAAAACTCAGCCAGATTAATCCGGGTTTCTCCACTTTTGCTGACCGTGAAGTAGCCGCAAAGCTTTGCAAGTTCTCTGCGCGGCAAATCACTGCCTTTGATTTTTTGAAGCAGACCTTTTCCTGTTAAGGGTGCTGTAGCTGTTTCTGCCATTGACCGTACCTCGCTTATTGGACTTTACTTATATCAATTACAACACATTAGATTAACTTTGTTTCACTGTCAATACTAAGAATTCTGAATATTAAGATTCTGGATAAATTTCTGCAGCCTGAAGACCGGGGGTGCAAGTAAGGATGCTCGAAGGGCGACAATAATTGCTCCTCGCGGTCCAAATGCTTGTGTAAGCCTCTCTTGCGATCGCGCGGGCAATTATTGTCGCAAATTAAATGCTTTACTTTTTTACAGTAAAGTCTGTTCCCTGCATTGACCAACCCCCGATCGAGTCTGCGGTCAATGTAAAAACAAGACAGCCGTGAATCGAAATACCTAGAGCGCGGCCGCTGCAAATTTGCCGAAAGCATTTGCCGACCGGGGTTAACTTTTACCTCAACAAGGGGAGGCAGCACTTGTTCAAGGGTGCCCTGTCAGCTACTTGCACGCACCAGTTTACAAAAAAAATCCAACTGTAGGCCCGTGCTCCAAACCCTTATGGAATAAGTCATTCCCAATTCTTCAAGTCTTCAATCTAAAATCTCAAATCTCAAATGGTATAAACCCTGTTTTTCGGGCGCGAAATCCCCTTAAAACCCCAAATACCAACGAGCAATCTTCTATTAAGGTGTTCGGTATATAACTTGCACAGAAAGCAGTCTGGGGAAACCAATCCGGTAAAAATTGAAGGAAATTTCACCTGTTCGTTGAACGGGTTTTAGCTTAAAGCCGACTCAATGGGCGCGGCGGCAGAAACATCGCGCAGCCACCAGGAGGGGAATAGTTTCGAGCGGGGGAGATTGCTCCGCGACTCTTAACACTTCGCCGCGAATCAGTAAATTTCTAGGGGGAACTCGGGAAAATCTTCCTCCTCCGGCCCAAAGCCAGAGAATTTGAGGTTCTTTCCCCAGGGGAATTGAAAAAGACTCAGTTAAATGCACAACTGCTTAAATGTTTGATGGACTACAAATTAGCAGCGCTTCCCGACATGGAGTTTCGGTGGAAATGTACTGGTTTCGACTCGCGGCCTGCAAACTGCCAAACTCTCAAAATTTATGCACCAACTGGAGGGGCGCGTCAAACTCAGAGCCGCTTCCACAATTAATTATTGTGAAATAGAGCAACCGCCTTGACGGTGAGGACGTTTTTAATTGTGACAACTCTTGCTTTTATTGTCTGGTGCCGAATGGCGAATGCTCCGGCTGCCGAATGACTCGGCCCAAAAACGGAGACCGCCCCCCGACAACAGTCGTTTACCGATCGAAATTTTCGACCCTGGTTCAAGCTGCCAGATTCATCTGTGGAGTAAATCTAAAATCTAAAATCTAAAATCTAAAATCTAAAATTAACTGACGAATGCAGCATCAAGCAGTCTCGGACTTACTCTCTCGACGAGAAATCTGGTTTCTGCCTCGATGCTTGGTTGCGCTGCTGCTTGTTTGGGGTAAAAACCGGCTTGATGAACGTAAGTCCGAGATTCGATCGAGCAGCATACTTTCGAGCGCTTTGCCAGCGGCAGCCGATCGCAATTGCCAGCAAAAACTGCACCAACTTGGGAGCCACGGCAAGCGGATCTAATTGACACTCCCCGACCTGAAGGTGCGAGGATTCTTAATTCTGCGACATACCTTCAAGCGTTATGTCCTTGCGGCATTACTCAAACTGTTTAACCGTGGTATACCACCAATTAACAAGCCTAACTCACAACAACCCCAGCGGGTTTATCTCCAAAAGCGTACTAGGATACAAGCCTAGAGTTCGGGTATGCCCTACCCTACTTAACGATTCGAGCGTAGAAAAGTTGTGTTTGCTGGATTGAAACCTACATTTTCGGTTTCGGCTGTTTATAGTGTTTTCGCCACACTTTGTCCCCCAGTTTATGCGTAAAAGTGTGTCTCATGTCCTGTTTCACGATCGCAAAGGAGTTTAACCTTGACTATTGCAGTATACCACGGTAACAAGAAATCTTCGGTGATTTGCGAATGAATTGTAAAGATTAAAGCCGTCCTAGAAGGACGGGGTTTTAAACCCAATTTCTTGATAAGCCATTCCCAAATCTAAAATCTAAAATCTAAAATCTAAAATCTAAAATCGTACGATCTTCAGCGCCTGGGGCCTTCACCCCAGGCCGATCGCTCTCACAAATTCTCGATAAACTGGTTTATCCAGCCATACTCCCTATACTCAGCGGCACCATTTCGCCGTGTACCGTCAGTCCTAATAACATTGGCCCGCCCGGTCGAATCAACTCTCCTGTAAGCGCGCAGCGTTCCTCCTGCTGTGCTGTGGCATTAATACTGGCTCGAATATCCGATCGAGAAAACATCTGCCGATACTCTCCAGACTTCTGCTGCACGTAATTCCAGAGCAAATCTCGAATCAAAGCTTGATAGCCTTGATTGCCCGCGAGTTCTTTAAGTCTCTCTTTGAGTTCTCTTTCGAGTCGAATGCTGGTGACTTCCATTTCGGTGGTTGAGGTTCTAGGTAGGGTATGCATAATTTTTTCTCCGTGACGGGTGGACATATGTGTAATATCAGTGTAGTATGTTTACAGCTAGATTGAAAGCCTCTTAACCACCTTCTGCCGACTTTGAAATTTCTCCCCACTTACTCCACCTATCAACTGAAGTGCGATCGCCCCAGGGGGCGCTCCGAGTCGTCACGGCACGTCTTTAGCACGGGTTTTGCGACCGTCGCAGCGACCTCGCGGGCGGGCCGGGGCCTAAATAAACCCGGTTATAGTGGATTAGGACAAATTGCAGAAATTAATTACAACGAGGTAGACCGGCACGGTCTGCAAGTGGCACAGCCACATCGAGAGACGCGAAGCGGGAGGTACAGCTAAACGACTGTACCAACACAGGATGAAAATTTGCACGAACGCAGTTTTTCTAGCCCCCGCTTCTCTCGTAAGAGAAGCGGGGGCATTTGATTGGATATTTGAGAAATTCGATCGGCTTGGGGAACTGGCAAAAAACCAGATGTAGCCAATGCTGACGAAGCAACCAAAATTCAAAATTCAAAATCTAAAATCTAAAATCTAAAATCCAAAATCCAAATGAGGAGGAGCAAGCCGTGACCGTAGTAACTGATGTATTGAGGCAATCTGTGGTGGTATTTTCTCAGAATTACCTACCGATGAGCCGTGTCAACATCAAACGGGCGATCGTTCTTTTGGTAACAGGCAAGGCTGAACCTCTGGATTTTAGCATTGGCAACGGCTGGCTGGTACGATCGCCCAGCAGCAGCATCCACGTACCCGAACAAATCCGCTTGACTTTTGGCAACAGGGAACGCCTGTGGAAAGTCCCCCCGGTCAATCGCCGGGAAGTTCTGCGCCGCGACGCTCATTCTTGCCAATACTGCGGTAGCAACCGGCATTTGACGCTGGATCACGTGATGCCTCGATCGAAGGGCGGCCCGCATACTTGGGACAACGTGGTGGCTGCTTGCGAACGGTGCAACTCCCGTAAGGGCGATCGAACTCCCGTAGAAGCTGGAATGCCTCTGCGAACTAAGCCCAAGGCCCCCATACACCCCACTGTTGCTTTTGCCGAACTGTTTTGGCACGAATACCAAATTGGGGAATAGGGCATGGGGCATAGGGCATGGGGCATGGGGCATGGGGCATGGGGCATGGGGCATGGGGCATGGGGCATGGGGGATTGGTAATAGTTAATAGCTAATTCAGTCCTGTAATTGAAAAGGATTTTAGGTCGGAATAGCAAACTTTTCATTCCCAATGCCCGATGCCCAATTCCCAATGCCCGATGCCCAATGCCCGATGCCCGATGCCCAATTCCCAATTCCCAATTCCCAATTCCCGATTTCCAATTTTCAACTTTCAATTCCAAATTTAGGGCTGTCAATATGCTGAAGTTGACTTACACTGAAACGGGCTTTAACCTAGAGCGTTTGGCTCAATCTCCCGAACAGTTAGTGGCGCTGCGAGTTGTGCTGGCTATGCGAGTTGGTCAAAGCATCAGCGTCGAACCGAGCACTGCGGCATTTTTGCTGCCGGCGAATTTGCCGGCGCTGTCTCTGTTGGAATCTGAGGCCCGCCGAGACGACAACGAGGCGATCGACCTTTGTGTTGCTGATGCTGACTTTGTAGAAGTGACTCTGCGCGGTACGTGGATTTCTAGCGCGTCTGAGGGGGCTGACGGCGTGTTTGCGACTGTGTTGGGCGATCGGGCGGAGCTCTTGCTGCTCAAACTCTGGCTCGAAACTCAGGCTGCTGCGGAGGTTGTCGGGGAAGTCGGCGATTAATATCGGATGTGGAACGAAGAGGGAACAAGCAAGAAGGAAATATTTTCGGCGCTGCATAATGGTGCTACAGCCGTTCTCAGAAAGATGAGGTACGTAGTTGGGCTTTAGCCCTCTTAGTTGAATTGATTATATAATCTGTCAATCATACCTCATCTTTTTAAGAAAGGCTATATAAATGGAGGTCAAACAGTCATGAAATCTCCTGAATGCTGTTCCCAACACATCCGTAAGAACGGTAACATCCGAGGTAAACACTCATCACATTTGCGTAGATTGCGGTCAATCGATTTTAGATTTTAGATTTTAGATTTTAGATTTTAGAATCGACCCCACGGATGAATCCGGGGGCGAGCACAAGATGATTCGGAGCTTTTTTTCTCCCTCCACGGATGAATCCTCTGGCCCCGGACTTAATTACTTTCGGTCGTCAGTTTATTGATCTTGAAACAGCCCCCCAAGGATATTCCGATGAGTTCAAAAAAGCTCGGTAGTCTGAAAATTGCGTTGCTGATTCGCGGTATTAATTAACTTTTCGATTGAAGTTACAAAACTCACCATACTTGGCTGATAGCAATTGGGAAATCTGCAATTCATACCTGTATTCAGCAACGCCAAATTAAGCCTTTTGGTGTGAAACCAATCGATAAAGTATAATGGAACTATAGCGGTTCGAGCTCTCATATGAGGTACGTAGTTGGGCCCCGGCCCTATACGTTATTGTGGTTATATAGCGGTTCTCAAAAAAGTGAGGTACGTAGTTGGGATGCGAGCCCTATACGTTCAAGTGGTTATATAATCTATCAATCATACCTCATCTTTTTGAGAAAGGCTATATAATCTGTCGATCGTACCTCATCTTTTTGAGAAAGGCTATATAAAGCTTACTATAGAAATCACAAGCTAAGCAAACACAAAAAAATGTATGCCTTCAGGCAACAAACTCTTCCGTGAAGAAGCGCTCGATCGCCTTTCCTCACCCGAACAACTCGACAAACTAATGCGGGTAGTCAGCCCCCAAACTTGGTTGCCTTTGGTTTCGACGGGCTGTTTAATTGTTGGGGCTGGCGTTTGGAGTGTAGTTGGGCGCATTCCTCTCACCGTTACCGGTGCTGGCGTATTGATTCGTCCGCGTCATGTGGTACAATTTCAAGCGCCAAAGGAAGGTCAAATATTAAACATAAATGTTAAGGCGGGAGATCGAGTTAAGCAAGGGCAGGTACTCGCTACGATCGATCAGTCTCAACTTCAAAAAGAACTAGAGTTACAGAAAGCCAAGTTAGCGCAACTGCAACAGCAGAATCAAAGTACCTTAACTCTGCAAAAGCAGCAGATAGCGCTACAATTGATAACGCTTCAGCAACAGCAGAAAGACTTAGAAGAAAGTTTGCGTCGCGAGTCAGTCGCACCAACGCTGCGAGAACAAACGCTCAAAGCACTAGAGCAAAAACGCTTTCGTCTGGAAGAAAGTCTGCGCCGAGAGCAAGTTACGCCAGTGCTGCGCCAACAAACTCTCACCGCACTTGCACAAAAGCGTAAAAGTCTGGAAGAAAGCGTGCGCCGAGAGCAAGTTACGCCAGTGCTGCGCCAACAAACACTCGCAGCACTGGCAGAAAAACGCAAAAGTCTTCTGCAGCGAAAACAACAAATTAGCGCGTTGCTAAAAACTTTGCAACAGCGGGTAGAAGCTCGTCGTCGTTTGTTTGAAGAAAAAATCGTCAGTCAGGATGTGCTGTTGCAGTCGGAACAGGAATTGTTGAACTCGCAGACGCAAGTGTCGGATATCGACACGCAACTTAAGGAACTTGATGTCCAGAAAACGAATACCGAACGGGAATATCTCCAAAATCTCACTAAAGTTGATGACATCAAGAATGCTATTAAAGAAATTGACGTGCAAGTTATCAATACAGAACGGGAATACCAGCAAAACTTAAATAGAGTTGACGAATTCCAAACCAACTTACAAGAAATCCAAGTTCAAAAAACTAATGCCGAGCGCGAATACCTGCAAGCTCAAAATAGAATTGACGAATTCCAAACCAAAATCAAGGAAATTGAATCCCAAAAAGGCCAACTGGTTCAACAAGACGTAGAAAAATCCATTGACAAAACCAATCAAACCCAAGTAATAAAAGACAATATTTCTCAATTAGAAGTGCAATTGGCTCAGTCAAGTCAAGTTATCAGCAAACATGATGGGTATGTTTTAGAAACCAGCGTTATTCCGGGTCAAATTGTTGGCGCCAGCACCCGTCTGGGAATAATTGAAGCTGAAGATTCTCATGTCAAACTGGAAAGTCTTGTTTATTTGGCCGATAAAGATGGTAAACAAATTAAACAAGGTATGAACGTACAAGTTACGCCCAGCGTTGTCAAGCGCGAGCGCTACGGCGGTATTATTGGGGTAGTAACGAAAGTTTCTCCTTTTCCCGTGACAACTCAGGAAATTGCCGCAATTGTTGGCAATGAAGAGTTAGCGAAAAGTCTGGCTGGTGAGAATGGTGCCAGAGTGCAAGTTTTTGTTCAATTGCAAGAAGATGCAACTACAAAGAGTGGTTATAATTGGTCTTCTTCCAAGGGGCCTGAGTTAAAACTTTCATCAGGTACTACTACATTAGTTCGAGTCAAAGTAGGAGAAGTGGCTCCGATTTCTTATATTATTCCTCTGTTTCGCTCTTGGACTGGTGTTTATTGAAAATAAACAGGTTTTTTTTAACAGGAAAATGAGCAAATAAAAGACATAATTATGCTGAAATATTTGCTATTGTAATTTTTAACCTGTCATATCAACTCCGGTAGCATCGGAATTAATATTACCCACAGTCAGGACACGGCAGTGCCGTGTCCCTACAATTAATTGTGGTAGGGACACGGCACTGACGTGTCCTCTCGATCATTCCGATGCTACCGGAAACAATATCACGAATCAACTCACACCGTTAGTTGAGTCTAATGGCGTGTAAATATCTTCCGAGTTAGGATTGAGATAGGGACGCTCTATGTCAAGCCCCAACCGCTCAAAGTGTTGGATGATATATTTCATCCGAGCTGGTTTAGATTCATCATTGTTTTGATGAGCTGCTAGCAAAGCATTGGCAACAATTTGGCAGCGGTTTTCTCCAAACTGTTGTTGAAGTCCAAACTTCAGTTCAGAAGCCGGATGTTCGGCTAACCCAATACCAGGTGCGAGTACCTTAGTAAATATGGGAACCTGCGGCCGAAAGTGAGATTTATTTTCTGCGTAAATCGCCTGTAAGACTGGTAAAAGAATTTCTTTGTATCGGTAAGACTCGTTTGGATTATAAGGAAATTTCAGAAATCCTGAGTCATACAAGCTGTATTTCAAAGGATTGTGTAACACCTCGAAGGCGAAGGGAACTTTAACTTCATTCAATTTTGTCGTTAAATAATTCATAGCCCAAACAGCAGCTTCTGGACTGAAGTTGAAGTAAACAATTATTCCGTCACTGTGAAACTTGAGAGGCGGTAAACCACCTATGCCATCGCCATTTGCTCTATACCTATTTCCATTAATAAAGCTAGAAGGTAACGATACTGCTACTGGATCGTTTACAGCAGCAGATTGCAAGGCTAAAGGAAGATGACGATCTCGCTGGATGTGTAGAACCACACCATCGAATTCTGCGGCAAGGCTACCATCAGCTTCCTGTCTAATAATGCGATACCCTGGATGAAACCAACCTTTCCCATCATTGTTTTTGTCCAGTTGTTCGTAAAATTCCCAGTCTATTCCTCTGGAATCTATTTCTTGCAGAATTTGTTCGTTCGTCTTAATTCCTGGGCTTACTTCTCTGATACGCGAACCTTCAAAGTAAATGCTGTGTATAAATTCTAATAACTGGGAATTTAAATACTTATCCTGAGTTTCCCGAGGCATTTTTTGCAGTTGTGCCACAGTAGCAGCAGGAGTTTCTATAGGAGGATAGTGAGAATGACTGATGCGGAATTCGGAGGATTCTATTTGAATGTTGCTAGCAATATCGTGTAAAGTCTCTTGTAAAGTAGGTGGGAATTGCATGATAGATACTCCTACATCCTGTTGTTGACAGGGTATTTAATCAAAACTTATAAAAGGTTAAATTGACAGAAATTTTTCTGGCTTGCAGAGTAATTGTGCAGCAATGAAAAAATAAAGGTTCTGGTGACTTAAAGCAATCTCTGGCTGAAGTTGAAACTCTGTTAGGAGTTGATAAATTAAACCAAGTCCAGCAAACTGAATAACCCGCTTGAGAAATTCTGGATAATCTTCTAAAATTTTTGGGTAAGTATTAATATAAGCTTTGGTCATGGCTACAAGTGAAGGACGAACAACTTCTAGAGGTATTGTCGCTAGCTGTATAGATTTTTTTATTTCAATAGCAGGATGCACAATCATACTGTCGATCCACAAGAGAAAATAGCCAAGAATTGCTTTTCCTAAATCGCAAGCCGGATCGCCCCAACTATATGCTTCCCAATCAATAAGCTTAATTACGCTGCGATCGCAATCCGAAGTTTCTGTTACTAACTTTTCCCAATCCCTGCGTATTAAAATATTATTAAATTGAATATTATTGTGTGTTAAGCAGCAGTGCCGATGATTCAACACCAAATCTGTAACTACTTCCTTGACAGCTTCAGATTGTTGAACATTACCAAGAAATCTCCAAGAAACAGATTGAGTCTTCCTTAAACTCTCAGGTTCAATCCGGCCGATAAGATAGTCAGAAAGATAATCAGGATAAGGAAGTTGGTAGTTAAGTTTAGATTCTTCAAGATCAGACACAAAAGTGTGGCACTGCTGAGAATTCATCGTTTTAGAATGGAGTTTTGCTAAAGTAGTTCCCACTAATTCGGCTAGGAAGTTTGGTAAATATTCCTGATTTTTATAGTGATTTTTTAGCGAAATATAATCAGTTGGACATTTGTATATTAGGATCAAATTGTTTTCATCAAAATGCAGTAATTCTGGAGTTAGTGACGAGACGTAATCTAAACTCTGATCGGACTGCAAAAAGTTATAAATGTGCCACTCTTTCCAAATTCTAATATCGTTATAAAGTCCACTCTGATGAGGTGTTTGTTTAATAAATACCTTGCCTAGATTTCTGGGCAGCTCAATGACCCAATTAGAAGCCTGACTACTAAGGTTAATTTTCAGAGCCTCTAAATCGTCTTCCTGATATATAGCAGCATCTACTAAGTAATGAAATAAGTTTTTATACTTGAGATTCATAGTCACAAAAAGCTTGTTGTGCTGAGCGAGCGAGTATACTTTATGGCTTTTTGAGTCCCGGAATAAATATAAATAAAGCGGGTATCGACCCGCCCTATATAAATATAAATAAAGCGGGTATCCACCCGCCCTATATTTATTCAGACCAAATTAATCACACACTATAATGCTATTGGTGCTATTGACCGGACCGCATAATAGTAGGCTTATGTTGCTATTGGGAGCTCCACCTCTTACCTGCTCTAATTCATCATCGGTCAGTTCATTCAAGAAGCTTTCAGAATCGGCAAACAAGTCAGTTCCGGCGACTGTGACATCATCTGTAGTGTTATTTGTGATGTCATGTTTGATGTCATTATTTTTGGGATTTATCATTTGAGTTTCCTTTCAATGTTGGTTTGAAATCAACTCTAGCATACAGTATTGTCCAGTAGTAAGTTCTTCTGCCATAAGAGCTAATCTTCATCAAAACTTCATCTGCGTATATATATCCAGAGAAGTAGCATTCAGGTAGGAACGCAGCAATTCAACGCCCAAAAGTGAGAATTGCTGGAGGATAGAGGTCATCCGCACCTGCGGGGAGTCATCTCTTGAGTGCCAAGCCTCCAGCAAGCCATTGGCAACTATTTGGCAGCGGTTCATCCCAAAGCTTTCTTGGTCGGCAAATTTGCGGTCTGGTTCCTCTGCTAGACCAAGACCTGGTGCCAGGAACTTGGTGAATAGGGGTACATCTGCGTTAAAGTGCGCTTTTGTTTCTGCATAGACACTCTCAAGAACCTGTCGGACGGCTTCATAGTGACTCTTCTGGAAATAGAGTACGCCTGAGTCATAGCGCTTGTAATCATCAGGATTGTATAGCGTCTTAAAATGAAAGGGAATCGAGATGTTGTTCAACTCGCGCGTCAGACTTCCCATCACCGCTACGGCACCTTCTGGGCTGAAATTGAAGTAAATTCGCACGATTTGTAATTCGCGGTCAGGATGACTCTCACTCCGCAGTCCTGCATTGCCAACTGCGACGTAAAACCCGTTCTGCACTAAATTACGAGGCATTCGGATCGCCACCAACTCACCGATAGCAGGGTTTTCGGCGAGTTGCAGATGCTTTTCCGGTTGAATGCGTAAAGTCAAACCGCCCTTATTCACAGCAAGAGTACCGTCATTTTCTTGCCTCACCACATACCAACCTGGATCGAAATACCCAGTGCCCCCATTGCAGGAGTGCAATTGTTCGTAAAATGCTATGTCTACTCCCAAGCGGGTGTTATTTTCTAAATCCTGGTGGAGTGCCAAACTATCTGAATCGGCGTCTGGTGCGAGAACTTCTCGCATAGAACCGTTGTAATAGATACCGTAGAGAAAACTTCGCAGTTGCAGGCTCAAATACTTATTCTGAATATCTGCAGGCATTCCCTGGAAGCGGACGACCGCTTCATCGGGTAATTCTAAGGGTTTGTAATTGGGATGGCGAATACAGAAGTTGGAGTGGATTTGCACATTGTTAACAATGTCTTGCAAAGTATCCAGTAGCTGTTGTGAAGCAGAATCTGGCTGTTGATTTTGAGAAAATTTTTCTAGTTGCATGATAGTTTCGTCGCGATTAAACATCAATAGCAGCAGCAGGTCTAAAATTGAGTTAGTTCTTTAGCTGCGGTTCCGAAAACAGTCGCCAAGGATTGTTGCGGACGACATAACAAACTCTTAGCAACCTGAAGCATACAAATACCCTGATTTCCAAATGATTTTTGGTACTGAATCATTGCCTGAATCTGTTGAGTTAATGCCAATCCTGCAAATTGCACGACTCGCAGCAAGAAATCGGGGCGATGCTTGAAAATCTCCGGGAAGTTATTGAAATAAGCTTTTGTCAGAGCAGAAATGGAAGGTTGAAGGTGTTCCAGTGGGGTCATAGCCAGACGCAGAGATTCTTCAATAGTAAGAGACTTACTCATAACTAAGCTACTCAGCCAGATTTGCAGGTAGCTGGCAATGAGAGTTCCCAAATCAAAGGCAGGATCTCCCCAAGAAGAGCGCTCCCAATCTATTAGCCGCACGATGTGGGAACCTTCTTGTTCCCAATTGGTATGTAGGAGAATGTTGTTGAGTTTGAGGTCATTGTGGGTCAAGCAGCAGGGTTGGAAAACATCACCAAGTTCTCTCATTGCTTGCCCCAAGCTTTCGTATCGCTGATAGAGCTTAAAGAATTTCATCCCATCTGCGGGAATTATACCAAAAATTTCCGGTCCTATCTCTTCTATACTGCGAATCCAGATAGGTACATTAGCAGGGCTGAGACGATCGGGTTTGGCCGAGAAGAATTCCTGATAGTCTTGGCGGTTGAAAGTGGCTCGATGGATGGTGGCGAGGATGGTGGCGATCGCTACAGCAATTTCAATGTTAAAATTATTGTCCTTTTGGTAAAAATTCGCTAAATTATGATACTCATCTAAATATCTTTGGACAATAATAGAATTCTCCGCATCAAAATGCAGCACATCAGGCAAAAATAGGCATAGGTAATTTAGTTCTGAAAATCCCTGGAAGAAGTCTTTGACCCGCCACTCTCCAAAAAGCTCTCCTGGTGCTTGCCCCGAATGATTGTGCCGCTCTTGCTTAATTAATAGCTTGCGACTATCGGGGAAAGTCACTAATAAGTTAAAGTTTTTAGCTGCAACTAGCTCGATCTTAATTAGCGATCGTTCAAAATTATTGCCTAAGCTATGCTCGACTAAATAATTGAAAACATTATGAGAATTTAACAGGAATGGCATAAGGAACTCTTTTTAAATATGAATTAAGCTTTCGTTTGCGGTGGTTGTTTGCCAGACAAAGTAGCATCAACGAATCCTCACTGCATAAATCGTGTCTTCGTAATTTTCTAGCAACACCTCACAGTCTCCACCGGAAACACGAACACTTTACCGTCCACCAAGAGTATATTTGCATAAGTGGGATACTCTGGGATGGTCTTTTTTATCAATTATGCAATTTGTCTTGATTCAGAAAATTTTACAGCAAACTAAACCCAATCGCACTCGCACTCCCACACTACTGCAAATGGAAGCTGTAGAATGCGGTGCTGCTGCTTTGGGCATTATTCTAGGATATTACTCGCGCATTGTCCCGCTAGCGGAACTGCGGCGCGAGTGCGGCGTATCGCGAGATGGTTCTAGTGCTTTTTATCTGGTCAAAGCAGCGCGGAACTACGGTTTAATTGCCAAAGGGTTTAAAGCGCCGTTGGAAAAACTGAAAACCATTCCCTCACCCTACATTGTATTTTGGAATTTTAACCACTTTGTAGTAGTAGAGGGGTTCGGGAAAAAGTGCGTTTATCTGAACGACCCCGCTACCGGACGGCGAACGGTTTCCCTCGAAGAGTTCGATCGCGCTTACACGGGGGTTATCCTGGTAATGGAACCAGGCCCTTCTTTTGAAAAGGGCGGTAAAACAAGGAACACTCTCGCCGCTTTAGTGTCGCGGTTGCGGCACTCTTGGGGTACCATCTTATTCTGCCTGTTCGCGGGGTTTTTGCTCACCGTTCCTCGCTTGGCAGTGTCTGCTTTTTCCCAAGTGTTCGTGGATGAAATTTTGGTTTCCGAACGCCAAGATTGGATACAGCCTTTGGTGCTGGGAATGGTTCTCACGGCGGTACTCAGGGGTATTCTCGCTTCCCTGCGACTTACCTATTTGCGGAATTTGATGTTGAAGCTGTCGGTAACGATGTCGGGGCAGTTTGTCTGGCACATTTTGCGTTTGCCAGTCGGGTTTTACGCACAGCGGTTTGCAGGTGAAATTAGCAGTCGCGTGTCGCTAAATGACAAGGTTGCGGGGATACTTTCGGGTACTTTGGGTAAAACAATCATCGACACGGTGATGATGGTTTTTTACTTTTTAATTATGCTGCAGTACGATCGCCTGCTGACAGGAATCGCCCTGGTTTTTGCCTCGATTAATTTCTTCGCCCTACAGTTGATGTTGCGGACGCGGGTGGATGCGAATCTCAAGCTGGCGCAGGAGTATGGTAAGGTTAACGGAGTGGCGATCGCAGGCATTCAAACGATCGAAACACTGAAAGCTTCCGGTCTGGAGTCGGACTCGTTTGCCAAGTTTGCCGGCTACTATGCCAAAGCGCTGAACGCACAGCAGGATTTAGCTTTACAATCTCAAGTTTTGACAATCTTACCCACGCTGCTGTCGGCGCTGATGACAGCTTCTATATTAACAGTCGGCGGCTTGAAGGTGATGGACGGGACGCTGAGTGTAGGAATGCTGGTTGCTTACCAGAGTTTAATGGCTGGTTTTTTTGAGCCGATCGACAGTTTAATTAATTTTGGCAGTTTGTTGCAAGATTTGGAAGCCGATTTGAACCGACTGGATGATGTATTGCAAAATTCAGTGGACTCAGAGGTGGAAAGGGGGGGAGAAGCGGAAAAGGAAAAAGGGGAAAAAACTTTTTCTGTTCGCCAATCACCAATCACCTCTCGCTTGCAAGGTTATGTAGAGTTGCAGAATATCACTTTTGGTTACAGTCGGGTGGAAAAGCCCTTAATTGAAAATTTTAGCTTGAGTTTGAAGCCTGGTCAGCGAGTGGCGGTTGTGGGGACTAGCGGTTCTGGTAAGTCTACCATTGCGAAGCTAATTTGCGGTCTTTACCAACCTTGGTCGGGAGAGATTCTGTTTGATGGTACACCCAGAAAACAGATTTCGCGTTCTGTTTTAACTTCTGCTTTGGCAATGGTGGAACAAGATATCTTTCTGTTTGGTGGAACTGTGCGGGAAAATCTCACTTTGTGGGATTCGACTGTAGCGCCAGCGGATTTGGTAAAGGCTTGTCAGGATGCAGCGATTCACGAAACCATCCTATCATTGCCGGGAGGATACGAGGCGAAGCTGATTGAAGGGGGAATGAATTTGAGTGGGGGACAGCGCCAGCGTTTGGAAATTGCCCGCGCTTTGGTGAGAAATCCGGCGGTGTTGGTGTTGGATGAGGCAACCAGTTCGCTGGATGCTCAAACTGAGTTGATGATAGACCGGAATTTGCGACGGCGCGGTTGTTCTTGTGTTGTGATTGCCCACCGACTCAGTACGATTCGGGATTGCGATGAAATTATTGTACTGGAGCAGGGTTTGGTTGTACAGCGGGGAACTCACGAGCAGTTGTGGGCCCAAGGGGGGAGTTATGTGCGTTTGCTTCGCACTGAAGGATGATTTTTAGAACCGCGACTTTTAGAGTAGCAAGTCGGGGGTGTAGGGACGACTTATCCGTGTGTGTGAGCTCAGCAACGCCGAATATCTCAAACAGAAATTAGGCTGGAATTCACATGACAATTTTCCTGTCAATGCGTAAATCCTAAACTTTAGACGGAAAAATTAGTAATTTTATTGGTATTTTTTTTATCTCTGTGGTTAGATGGTTGCAGATTGCGATCGAGTTATATTTTTCATATAAATACTTCGGTGCGTATCTAGAGTACACACCAAACAGCAAACATCAAAACAATTTAAGGAGAACTTATGTCTTACCTGAAAAACGCAGATTTAGAATCTTTTGAAGAATTGGATGATGCAGACTTAGCGACAGTGATCGGAGGTGGCCTCGTTGGGGATCTGGCAACTGGTGTTGCTGCTGCTAATGAAGGTATAGGTAACGGAGGCACACCTACAACAGGTGTTATTAACTTTATATCAAACACAACAATTGGCGCTGGAACCTACCTTGGTGGGGTGGGTAATGGACTTGAGGAAGGTCTTCAGGCTATAAATGCAACAGTGTCAGGGACGGCGGGCCAGTTGTAGCTTCGTACTATCTGGTGTGGTTATTTGCACTTGAAGCATTGTCATTTATTAAGCCCCTGTTCAGACTAGGGGCTTATTTATTTACAGTGAATAATCACTTGAATAAAAAGCGCGAGTAGCAATCGAACAAAAAACTGTATTAAGGAGACGAACCATTATTTTCAATTCTTCGGTTGTCATGTATATACAATTGAAAATGCTTGTAAATACGTTAGGAATGCAGCCACCGGGTTCGTTCTTTCCCGTCGTGGCAATTACGGTAACACCTGGTTAGTTCTGAATAATTCAAGTGGGGTTATATTTGAATGCGAGGGCGAGGCATACAGCGTATTATAGGTTTACGATTTGCCTTCTTCACTCCAGTTGTCTCGCCACCAATTGTGCAAACAAACCCTCTTGCTGCACCAACTCCTCAAACGTCCCCACCTGTACCACCCGCCCCGCTTCAACAACATAAATCCTATCCGCATGGCGAATTGTACTCAATCGGTGGGCAATTACAATCCTCGTCGCCTTCAACTTATTCAAACTTTCAACCACAATCCCTTGCGTGCGGTTATCCAACGAACTCGTCGCCTCATCCATCACAATAATTTTCGGCTGATTCACCAGGGCCCTGGCAATCAACAACCGCTGCTTTTGCCCTCCCGAAAGATTGGTTCCCCCCTCACTAATCACCGTGTGCATCTTCATCGGCATTTGGTCAATATCCTCAGCAAAACCCGCCATCCGCGCCGCTTCCCAAGCTGTTTCGTGCGACACCAAGGCCCCAGCCGCGATATTCTCGAAAATGGAACCGCTACCAATCCGACCGTTTTGCAGCACTACCCCCAACTGCCTTCGCACCGCCACCAAATCTAACTCCGCCAAATCTTTGCCGTCGTAACAAACCCTTCCCGAATTCGGCGTTTCAAATCCCAACAACAACCGGACAATCGTTGACTTCCCGCTTCCCGACGGCCCGACGATCGCCACAAATTCACCCGGTTGGGCACGCAGAGTGATATCGTCGAGTACAGGCAATCCCTCATCCCGATAGCGAAAAGTCACCCCCTCCAAAGCCACCCCACCCTGCAACTGACCCGGATTGACTCTATGAAGTTCGTACTCGGGTTTCGTTTGCAAAATCGGCTTTGCCCGTTCCCACAGCGGCACAATTCCCAAAATCTCAGTCACGGTACTGCTAATACTGCTTACAGCGCCGCTAAAAATCCCCAACGCCGAATTAAAAGCCAAAAACGTACCCGTCGTCAACCCGCTACCGTCATTAGCTTGCGCCATCTGAATCGACAGTACGCCAAACCAATACAAAACTGCCGAACTCACCAAGGACAGCGACTCGTTGAACACGCCCATTCTATCTTGAAGGCGCTGCAAAACAGCTTCTAACTTCATGCGATCGCCGTACTTTTGGGCCCAAGCTGCAAACGCCCTGTCTTCCGCCTGCGCCACCCGCAGCTTAGCCACTCCATTAATCAGTTGTACCACCAACCCGTTAATCTCGCCATCCAATTCTTGCAGCCGTCGAAAATTGCGGATTACCAAAAAATCAACCACAGACGTGACTGCGGTTGTCAGCAAAGCTATCCCCACCCCCACAAAAGCGAGTTGCCAACTGTAAACAAACATCAGTACCAAATTCAGCAAACCGAACACTCCACTCATCAAAGTGCGTAGCGTTCCCCCCGACAGTATCTTACGAATTCGGTTCACCGACAAGGTGCGGTTGAGCAAATCGCCGGAAGTATATTCCCGAAAAAAAGCCGGACTCAATCCCAGGAGTTTATCCCATATCGCCATTTGCAACGAACTATCAACGCTGTTCTCGACTCGCAGCGTCACAATCCCTTGAGACATCCCAAACGCTGACCTTCCCAAACCCAGCGCCAACAATGCCAGCGCTAATTGCCATAATAAATTGCGATCGGCATCTGGAATCGCACTATCCACCAAAATTCCCGTCGCCTGCGGCACCACCATCCCCAGCAGGGTAGCAATAATTCCCACCGCCAGAATGCTGGCGATGTCTTTTTCATACCCCCTGAAGCCAAACTGCAACAAGGGCAGCACATTATTAATCACACTAGGTAAAGGTCGGTAAAACTGGTAAGCTTCCGGTGCCAAAGTCGCCGCCACCGTCTCATTCACCCTCGTCCGAGTTTGAGTTACTCCATCGAACAAAACGTAACCGCTACCAACAACTAACAAAGCCACCGGATGCCCTGCAATTGTGCAAGCTAAAGCAGGGCCGTATTCTCTTCGCCACCAGCCATCCTCCAACACCACCATCCGAATCCGAAATTGGGAGGAACGCGCTATAGCCTCCACCGAATCTTTGACAGATTTGAGTTCTGCCAACTGCGTCGGAGGACTAATCGTTATTCCCATCGCTTTTCCCACTGCACCCGCCGCAATTAACAAAGGAATTGCTTGCTGGAAGGATACCGTTTCTTGCTGCGGTTTTACCACACCCGCTAACTTAGAAAGGGCAGAATTGACGGCGATTAGATTCAGTTCTTCTCTTTCTTGAATTTGTCGAAAAGCCGCCTCTGTTTTCTGCAACTCCTGCCCGTTCAAATAATTGAATAAATCGGTATCTAAATCGGCTAAAATGTTTGGCAGTGACGCAGCACTCCCGGAATTGATGAAGGATAATTCCTGCGAAGCGAACGCCGCTGTGTATTCCCGGCTGAATGTCTTCTTTAAACGGTTTACCCAACCATTCACTAACCCAATTGCCTTTTCTTCACCAACTGTTACCTGCGCGACTAAATCTGCTGTTTTAATTTGGTACAATTCTGTGGGTTCGATCGCCACCGCCAAAAGCCCCCATTCTTCCCCCAGCGCTGCACCAAATAAAGCTTCGCCCGCACCCACATCGAACAAATATTGCCGATCGCCGCTAACCAAACTATCCTTGACTTTAGTGCCAAACAATGCTATTGTACCAGTCTTGATAATCCAGATATTTTGTCGATCGTCCAGCAACAGCGGTTCATTTCCTTTGAGGCAGTAAAGGATATCCATTCGAGAAAAATTTACATTTTTACATTATAGGGCGATCGTAGTATCAAAAAAGATCAGTCGGCAGTAATAGAGTTTAAAAAAAGGCGTTCCAGAATGGTGCCATGAATTGAGGTCAAACTTTCAAATTCTGTGATTTCCCCATTCCTCAACGATCGATCGCGCTATTGAGCAGCGCCATATTTTCTTCATTTTCCACTCCCCCACTCTTCGATATCCCCTCTGCCCTAACAGACAATTTCTATGGGTAGCAAAGCAGCAAATCGCTCATTTTAGGGTGTATAAATTATGTTGAAGTAAATGCCGTTATCTTGCAGATTGTCGCCCTTATCGCTAATTCTCACCAAAGGAAAAGCGTAATCTACGCGCAAATTCACCCGCTGTATCGGTTCCCAGATTACCCCCAAACCCGCACCTGCTAAAAACGTCTGATTGGTTAATTTATTAGGATTGTTCGCAACGTTCCATACAGTACCCGCATCCAAAAATGGAGCTAATTGTAGTTTGGGATTTCCCGAAGCATCGCGCTGCAAAGTAATCCGATCTTCGATGGAAACTCTGAGGCCGTTATCGCCAGAACGGACATTTTGGCGGTAGCCGCGCAAAGATTGCCCGCCGCCAATTACAAATTGCTGCGAAGGCAACAAACTATTAGCTGACAACTGCAAGTCTGCCTGCAAAATTAATAGATGTTTGTCATTCAGTCGCTGTACTCGCTGCAGTTGACCCAGCCAACTAAAAAATTGTCCGTCGGGATCGGAACCTTCGTTTTGAGTAGCATCAAACAAGCTAGTGCCGATCGTAAATTGCGATCGCACCGCCCAAGCACCCTGCGGGTCGCGCCGAATGTAGTCCTGTCCCAGCTTAATTGCACTCGTAGTGCTGACACCATTGGAGTCCGGGCCGATGCCAAAAGCATAGGGGTCGCCGGCGAGAAAAGTTCTGCCTGTCTGATAAGTAAAACCGGCAGACAAGGCAAATTCTTCGATCGGGGTTCTCCGCAGCGGCTGGCGGTAACTAACTTCAAATAAATGCGATTTTCCCGAAATGTCAAAACTGTCAAAAGGTGCTTGTACGATACTGTTGCGGTTCGGTGCCGCCCTCAATTGCAAAGTGCCGTTCATCGCATTTAGCGGCACGCGATAGCTGAAATCAAACACGTCTGAATCGCCGAGCGATCGATAATAAGCCGCCGCCAGTTCGTCGCCATTTCCTGTTATATTGCGGTGGCGCAGACTAACTCCCAATCTTTCGGAACCGACACTCGGAGGCGAGTAATTGTCAAAGCTGAAAGTAGGTTGAAACGGATTAGCTTCCAAGACTCGGACGATCAAAATGCTCTCGCCTTCACTATCCCCAGCCCGCAGGCTGGCTTCTACATTGTCAAATAAAGGATCGACTCGCAGCAGCCGGAGTTGGTCTTCTAAGGAAGCTGTGCTTAAAGGCCTTCCGGCACCGAGTCGAATCCGGCTGCGGATGTAACTCGGATGCAATCTTTTAGTTCCTTCTACCTCGATTTTGGCTAGCTTGCCTTCGATAACTTGAATTTGGACTACCCCTGCGGTGATAGTTTGGGGCGGCAAGACTGCTCTGGAAGTGATGTAGCCGCGATTGAGGTAAATTTCGGTAATTTTGTCGGCGATTTGTTTGAGCTGTTCTAGGGTGGTAGAACGGCCTTCTAAGGGGTTGACTAAGGCATTAATTTCGTCTTGGCTTAAAATCGTGCTGCCAACAACTTGAATTTTCTGCACCTCAATTGGTGTATTCGGCAACGTTGAGGGAACTGGCGACGGGGACCCCGGCGCTACTGTGGGCGGTACTTGGGGAGGTTCTGGCGAAGGCTGGGGGGCCGGTTGCAGAAATCGATCGCGATTTGGATCTGGCTGAGTCGGCGGCGAGGGTAACAGCGGATCTGGCACTCGATCGGGGTTTAAGTCGGGCGGGAGGTTTCCCGGTGGCGTCTGCGGGTTCTGGGCTAAAAAATTACAATCTAGCGGGTTCTGACATTTTGGATCGCTGTCAACCAGATTTTTTTGTTCGGGCAAGATGCCCGGACCACAAGCAGTTTCATCGATTGTGGAACAGGCATCTTGCCTGTTCTCGGCGGGGTTCGATTGTGCTTCTGGTTCGGAGTCGGTCTCGATCCAATCGGGGAGTTGATTTAAATTTGTGGCAGTTTCATTTTGCTTGATTTCCAGTTTTTGCAGTGCTAATACTTTGTTGCCCGGATCTGCTGAGTTGTCAGCGACTGCTGGCAAGTGAGAAATATCGGAAGTTTGGGATATAGCTTTATTGGCATAAAAGCAAGCGATTGGGAACCCAGTCAGAAGTGAAATCGCCAACCGAAATATTGCAATATTTGCACTCGGGCGCATAATTAATATTTTGTCTAAAACTAAGTTGGTATGCTGCTTGACTCTGCCAGTTTATCATTTAGTATTGAGCGCAATTTAACAATAAAAAATTCCCCAGTCGAGTCCTCAAGAGGCAAGCGAGGCGGAACTGCTTGCGATCGCAAAAATTTTAATTTATTGAGGACGATCGACTAAAAAACCCGGAACAGGCAACAATCATCTGTAGCGCTGTCAAATACCGCAATCGAAACCGGGTTTTTGATACTTGCTCCAGAAGTCATACCATTTTAGATTTTAGATTTTAGATTTGGCAATGACTTACGGCGATCGGGGTTTGGGATACGGGGCTGCGGTTGCATTCTTTGCGTGAAACTGGTGTCGAATTATTTTTTGGTTATGGGTGTTAACTCACTGGTGACTAAGGGTTCTTGGGCGATTTTGCCGAGTTCGACTGAGTTGAGCGCTGCTGACCACTTGAGCGCTAAACTGGCATCGCTGGGAGACTGGAGACGCAATTGAGCTAGAGTTGCCAGGTACTCGTACCAGAGACGTTGTTGGGCGAAGATGGTGAGCTTGGTGAGATCGGGCGATCGATCTAACTCTGTTTTCACTGTTGGGGCGATTGCGGTGCGGTTGATCCACCCGGAAACGAGAACATCATCTGTAGAGTTTTTTGGGTTGCATTTGATAGTAAAGTACCATTGATAGTTTTTGCCCACTTCCAGGGCTGGCGAGTTCTCGTCGGAGGCGAGGCTGACGCTAACAATACCTGCACGGCTAGTTACCATGCGAAAACTTTTTTTGTATAGTGTTTTGTCCCTTTGGTCTGCTAACTCAAACTGAACTGTTTTGTCGAGGGCTACGGGAAGGTAGTAGAAAAATGTCGGTTTTGCTGATATGGTTTGCCCCATAGTTGATTGGGGAATCAAGGCAGTTAAGGCAGTGGTGGCCGTGGGGCATTCTAAGCCGCGGGTTCCTCCGCCTTCCCGCCTTCCGGGTACTCCGTCCTCCGGCGGTTGAAAGGTATTCCACGTGGCTCCCGTTAACTGAATGTTCTGTCTGCTTCCGCTGGGATCGGGGGGTTGAACTGTTTGCCAGTTGAGGGGTAGCTGCGGTTGTGAGGGGCGCTGGACAATGTTTGCGCGGCTGTTGAGAGCCTCTGCTGGTATTAAAAGACTACCGGCTACAGACATAATTAAGGAAAGAGTACCGATATTTAGAGCAGACTTCAAAGCCATGACGAACCTGCCTTTTGATGAACCTAGGAACTTTATCGCACGGTTTTATTCTATCCAAGGTTTTGACGGATCTAGTAATCTGTTGTACTTAATTTATATCTTGAGGCAGATACGATT
Source organism: Microcoleus sp. F6_B6 (assembly GCA_036702215.1). GTDB lineage: Bacteria > Cyanobacteriota > Cyanobacteriia > Cyanobacteriales > Microcoleaceae > Microcoleus. Next base: position 185,693 of record JAUBST010000007.1, on the reverse strand, counting down.
ATTTTGGTCGCTCTGCTCAACATAGAATTCTGTGTCGCGTTGGTCAGTGGTAGCTTAGTAGTTATACTTACTTCACATTCACAGCAGCAGGTTCGGTTGAGGTTGTTAAACCCAACTTTGAGAAAGACTAATATTCCGGGTTTTTTAACTCAGACAAGAGGCTACAAGGCGTCTTTTCCTAACAACACCCGGTTGATGCGTCAGTCCTGCATATCAGGAAACTCAGCAATTTTGCTGGTGAACCTCAAGCGATCGGCTACAAGTTACAAATCAGGTTTTCTGTACAATACCGGCAAGAAATTTAACATGAATCTCGATTCACCTGTTCTCTCGGACAAACAACCTTCGGGGCTGCGGATGGTAAGACCCATAGGAGTCTTGGCACTGCACGGCATTGCTTTTTTAGGAAATAGGTTGTTCGCTGTCGATCGCGCCGAAGGGCTGCTATTGGAGATCGATCGAGAAACTGACAACACTACTGTTTTGAATCCTTATCAAACGCCTAAGTTTGCGGGCGCAACTGGGCTAGCTATTTCGGAAGATACTCTCTGGTTTGCGCGGGATGAGGATATTTGTTGCTGTAGGGGCGCAATTCGGGACGGGGCGATAACTGAACTCAAACCGGAACATTTTGTTTCGCTTTCTTATCCTGCTGACGGGATTGCTGTGTGGAAATCTACGCTTTATGTGACTTGCCAGAGATTAAACTCGATTCTGGTTTTTGACCTAAAAAATGGTAGAGAAATTACTCGGTTTTACGCTCCAGGTATTGGGGTAGAAAATATCACAGTCCGGGATGAGGAAATTTGGGTGTGCGACAAGACTGAGCAAACTGTTTACTGTTTGGAACGGGGAACTGGGGAGATTAAATTTAGCGTTTTGACTCCCTTTGAATCGCCTTCGGGTTTGGCTTTTCACAAGGATGTGGAAACCGGGGAGGAGGTTTTGTACGTGGCTTATGCTGGGGATGAACTTTACATCCGGGACGATCCGAATTCGGAAGATCCTTTTCAGTTGACGAAGCGCGATCGCACTTTTATTCAGCCTTTGTCTTTTCACTACAATGAAGCTGACCGCTACGCTTTGTCAAACGGTTTTTTGCTCGAAATGTCTTATGTGGAGGAACTGTCTCCTCTCGATGAGGTAGAAATCGAAAATTTGGAGTGGCGGATTGCTTTGCCTTCGGAAACTCACCGGCAAAAGGTCAGGAGTGTTACGCCGATCGGAATGCCTTTTACTGAGGAAATTCAGGAAGGCGAACGGGTGGCGGTGTTTAAGTTCGATCGGCTGCTGAAGGGGGAACGCCGAATTTTTGGCTGGAAGGCTTTGTTAGAAGTTCGATCGATTAAGTATCACTTGTCGCCTCGGGATGTCGAAAAGATTCCCAAGCTGTCGCCGGAGTTTGCCGCTAAGTATTTGGTGGATAATGATAATTTGGCGATGGATGCGGAGATCGTGCGATCGGCTGCTGTGGCTGCCATTGGCTCGGAAACTAATATTCTGAGGCAGTTACTGAGCATTCGCAATTTTGTTTACGACCAACTTTCTTACGGGATTAGGCCTCACATTGACACTCCCGATATTGTACTGCGCCGCGGCATCGGTTCTTGCGGCGAGTACGTAGGGCTGTTGTTGGCTTTGGCAAGGTTGAACCGGATTGCTTGCCGCACGATCGGGCGCTACAAGTGTCCGGCTTTTGCTGACAGAAAAGGGGTGTCGCTGGAGCCTGATTTCAATCACGTTTGGCTGGAATTTTACATTCCGGGTTTTGGCTGGGTGCCGATGGAATCTAATCCTGATGATATTCAAGACAGAGGTCCTTATCCTTTGCGATTTTTTATGGGTTTGGCTTGGTATCACGTAGAAATTGGCAAGGGAATTCGGTTTCAAAGTCTCACCAGCGGGGGTCTTCCTTTAAACAAGGAGGATGTTTCCGTGGGGAGTCTGGCAATTAATCATGTGAGGTTTACAATTTTGGAAGATTTGCCAGCAGTTTGAATCGAGTGCTAACAGTTAACAGTTAACCGTCTACATTCAACTGTTAATTGTTAACAGTTTTCATCTAAAATCAAAAGTAGAAAATGTAAAATCAGAGGAAGAGGGGTTGTGGAATTTTCGATTGCTAATTTTCTCGTTTTAGTGGCCTTTGTACTGCTGCTGACGGTGACTGGCGGGGTCGCTTATTTGACGGCGGCTGAGTGGCGCGATCGCAGGCGGTTAGATAACGCTAAACGGAAAAAAAAGTAGCTCTTTGCTGTTGACAAATTGCAAGTTTTATGATACAGAACAAGGCGACCGGGTTGGCTCGCCTTGTTTTGTGATTTGAGGTATTTTCACCGCAGATGATATCAAGTTTGGTAACATAAATGTTGTAGGTTTGTAGTGAGGACTTGAGTTTTCATACAAAACTATTATTCATATCGTTTCCGGTTGCATCGGAAGGATTTAACCACAGAGAACGCAGAGAACACAGAGGGAGATATAGCCTTTCGAGCTCTCATATGAGGTACTCATGGGCATAGGGCATAGGGCATAGGGCATAGGGCATAGGGCATAAGGCATAGGGCATACCTCACTTTTTTGAGAACCGCTATAAGAGAGATGAATAATTCCGATGAAGCGTGGATTTGAGATCGCGGGCGTCGCGCCCGCGCCACAATAAACACACTACAATAAACACAGATGAAAAAGGGAATTTTGGAGTTGATATCTTAAGTCCACTGTCTGAAAAATGTATTTTCTTGCCAAGCGGCGGCGGTGCGTTTTTCAAGTGCTGCCATTTCTGTTTGGTTCAGGGGTTGGAATGCTTGGGCGACTTTGAAGTTTTCTTCTAATTGCTTTACTGAGTCTGCAGCGATGACGCAGCAGTGCACGCCGGGAAGTGAAAGCGTGTAGCCCATTGCTTGGTGCATTCCATCTAGAACACCGTTCTGAAATAATTTGCCGTAAGCTGGTATTTTCATGGCTATGACGCCGATGTTTTTGGCTTTGGCAATTGGTAAAGCGCTGGTAACAAAGGAGCGCGGATGGTGTTTTTCGGCGGCGTTGAGGCAGATTAATGTTGTGTCGAAAGGATAGCGCTGCAAGCCTGCAGCAATGATGGCTGGTTCGTGGTGTCCGGTGATGCCGGAAAAACGAATTATTTTTTGCTGTTTGGCTTCTTCGATCGCCTTTATTGCTCCTTTGGCACTGAAAATTTGGTCTAATTCTGTTTGGAATGAGACGTGGTGGAGTTGCCACAAGTCTAGCCGATCGGTTTTCAATCTTTTGAGCGATTGTTCTAAGTCTCTCCACGCGCCGTCTCTGTCTCTGGCGGAGGTTTTTGTGGCTAGGAATAGGCGCGATCGATACGGTGGCAAAACTTTGCCTAAGTTTTCTTCGCTGGGCCCGTACTCGGCCGCCGTGTCAAAATAGCGAATGCCTAGTTCGATCGCGCGTTCAATTTGCACCGCCGCTTCTGCTTCTCTTCCCGGCTGCGACAGCGGTGTTTGTCCCGCCCCCCCCAAACCGAAAATCGGCACTTTCACGCCGGTGTTGCCTAACAGTCGTTCTGGCATTTTTACTGTGGCGGCCGCCTGGTTGTTGGGTGCGGCTGCGATTTCCCGATCCTGCTGTTCGATCGCCTTAGCACCTGCAATGCCGCTGGCAACAGCTATACTGCTCAATATAAAATTGCGGCGAGTCTTTTTGCGGGTCATGGTTTCCGTCTCCTCAGAATATATGAGTTGAGATTAACCAGAAATTTAAATTAAGTCATCAGTCATCAGTCATCAGTCATTAGTAACAATTACCAGTTACCGATGCCCGATGCCCCATGCCCGATGCCCGATGCCCGATGCCCGATGCCCGATGCCCGATGCCCGATGCCCGATGCCCGATGCCCGATGCCCGATGCCCCATGCCCGATGCCCCATGCCCTATGCCCCATGCCCCATGCCCCATCCCCTATGCCCCATGCCCGATGCCCCATGCCCTATGCCCCATGCCCCATGCCCCATCCCCTATGCCCCATCCCCTATGCCCCATGCCCTATGCCCCATGCCCTATGCCCCATGCCCTATGCCCTTGTCAATTATCCATGCGCGAATCAGTTCGTTTATCTGTTCTGGTACTTCGTCGTGGGGACAGTGACCGGCTTTGATAAAGTGTTCTGTCAACTCTGGATAGTGGTTGCGAAATTTGGCGCTTCTTTCTGTAGAATTCATCCACGGGTCGCCTTCTCCCCACAGCATTAGCAGCGGGCTGGTTAATTGACTCAGCAATACGTCGATTTTTTCGCCTTGAGGTGTTCGGAATACGGAGGCGAATACTTTGGCGGCACCGGGATCGCAGGAGGGAAGGTAAATTTCTTCTACTAATTGGTCTGTGACGGCGCTTTGGTCGAGATAAACTTTTTCTAGGGTTTTCCGAATTGTCGATCGCTGGCGCACGTACTGGAACAGCAGAAAACTTGCCCAATCTTGCTGAAATAAGGTTTTAACTACCGCAGATATGGCTTTTTGCAAGGGCGGGGCTTCGGGTGCGGGCTGCGGTTCGCTGAAGGGGCCGGCGCTGTTGATTAATATGAGTCCGGCTGCAGATTCGGGGCGCTGGGCTGCTACACACAAGGCCGCGTAGCCTCCGAGGGAGTTGCCGGCTAGTACGGCGGGCCGCCGGATGATGTTGGTGATAAAGTCGTGGAGTTGGTCGCGCCAGAGGTCGCCGCTGTACTGCAATTCGGGTTTTGCCGATCGCCCGAATCCCAAAAGGTCGATCGCCCACACTTCAAAGTCTTTGCTCAGGCCGCTGATATTTTTGCGCCAGTGGTCTGTGGAAGCGCCAAAACCGTGAATTAACAGCAGGGGAGGGCGTTCTGGATGGCGATCGCCGGATCGAACGTAGTACACTGAATGCCCCCGCCAATGCCAGTAAGTGCCGGCTATAGGGGCGGAGGTCATGGCTGGGGTTGCTTGCATAATGTAAAGAAATAATTATTTACGTTAACTATTGTATCGCGACATTCAGATTTATACAGTGTCCGAAACGCGCCCGGGTTCGGCTAGCAAAAGATTCGTCAGTTTGGGCGAGTTCGGTTCTCGCGGGCGATCTCACTCAGATGCAATAAGTTTTGTAACGAATATTGATTTTGTGAGGGTCGCACCAATGGGAGATATTTTGCCAGATCGCATTTGGGAAAATAAATCGGGTTTTGGCTGCAACATACCTAGGTATGATAATTTTGCTGTTTGGCGGCCCGAGCAAGTTCTGGGCGATGGCGCTTGCCCAGCGGCTGCGAGGTCGAACCTGATGGGCGACGATCGAGGGATCGACTTTTTTATAGTTATTTCCGAGCTTTTCCAGGTGGGGATCGTTTGTTCAAGAGGTGTTGACGGCTTGGGATGCAGCGAACCGTTTGGTTGCGAGGAAAGCAAAAGCTGAAATCTAAAATTTCGCGGCTGGGAGAAGTTATAAGTAAAATTACCGATGGTTCTCTGCAGAAGTTTCTCAGAATCGCTGAATATTTTGTGACGTTGTTTGCTGTTCTTAATTGCTTTGATACTCTAAGATAGAAGTAGAGCAGCGCCGCTCAATCTAATTAGCATTTTGAATACTAGGGAGCCAACTATGCAGGGTGTGAAGTTTATCCACCTGAAAGTTAGGGAGTTTTCTGAGTGATTGCTATTTCACCTCGTCCCGTCGGACGCAATTGGATTACGATTAGCTTCGCTTCTACTCTATACCTTTGTCCTATTTTGGATCTGCTCCTAGCAGAGGTGCCAGATTACTGGCAAGCCCAATTGCGGTTGGGGCTTCAAGAAGCTTTGGTAAATGCTGCTAAGCATGGAAACAAATTAGACCCCGGTAAAACTGTTGGAGTCCGTTTTTCGATCGTCCAAAACCAATATTGGTGGGTGATATCGGATGAAGGTTCTGGCTTTAAGGCCCCTTGCAGTTGCAACCTTTATACCGATGATTGCGACAATCTCCTAGCAGAGGATGTTTCAGATGACTCTGCACTCCCCAATGTTGAACAAGAATGCGGTAGGGGTTTGTTTATTCTTTACCAAATATTCGATCGCGTAGAGTGGAATTCTGAAGGTACAGAGTTACGGCTGTGCAAAGAAATTTCCAGTCGCTACCGACTGCCTCGCTTACGCTAGCACCGCTATTTGTCAGCAGTTTTCACCTCAGCTAGACCAAGAAAATTTTTCGTTCTCGGGCTGAAGTTTGCAGTGAGAATTTGAACGCTCTGGCTATTAATAGTCGATCGTAATCCAAAATGTGTGTTTTGAGTTAAAAAAAGTATAAATGTTTTGAACTCACAATCGCGCGGCTCGATCGAGCCGCGCGATTGTCTAAATTTTGAGCTACTAATCAAGTCCCAATTCAAGACTCAACGCTCAAAATTATTTGCCGTGGGTGGGACAGGGAGGAGCAGATATCGATCTATCCAGCCATCCTGCTGCTTGTTGTAAGCGCGGGAGAGCTTCTTCGGGCTGTTTTTTGAGCAAAAAGACCAAAGCGGCCGCAGCTTGCTCTCCGGCCCGCGCGGAACGGTTGGCTTTGAGGCGGTGCCAATCTTTTTCGGAGATGGCGAGGCGCGCGGCTAGAGCTTGGGCTAGTTCTACCGTGCTCAGCTCGTTGAGGTTGACAGTTTGGGTTGTTTGTGTAGTTTCAAGCATAGGTGGCAATTATAGAGATTTGGCTGCTGTTTCTAAATTTAACAAATAATATACTGGACATAATATTACAACTAAATAGCGAATCGGTTTTTTTAAATTATTGTCAGGTTTGCAGATAGAAATGCCTCAACAGCCATCAGAGTTAAATCGAGAGACACCGGGAGATGATGAAAGCGACTTTGTTCAAGCCCTCGCAGCAGTGGAGCGATCGCTCGCGGCAGTCAAAGAACGGTACACTCAAATTCAGGTCGATCGACAGCGCCAAGTCGAACTCGGCCATCGGCGCGAAGAAATCCGCCAGTCTAAACGCCAAAATCCATTGCCGCAACTCAAACAAGAATTGCGGGAAATTGAGCAAGAATTGGAAACTATCGAGTTGAATTTAGAAAGCAGCCTGTTTTCTTGGGGAAGCATAAAACAACCTTTTTGGCAAGCAGTTCGCTTTGGAGGACTCGGCATTTTGATCGGTTGGATTTTGAAATCCTATGCAGGTTGAACTATGGTGAGATTTATGATTTTTTTAATGAACCGCAGAAATTCACAGGCGGGACGCCTGTTCCACAGAGAACGCTGAGTCAGAGAAAAGAGAGAAATATGGTGCAAAATATTAAATAAACAGGAGTGAATATGACAAATCAACGAATAGCAGCAATTTTGCGCGCAGGTGAACCCGACGAAACTGTAACTGTTCAAGGCTGGGTTCGTACTAAGCGCGAATTGAAAGAATTTGCCTTTGTCGAAGTCAACGACGGTTCGGCGATGGCTAACTTGCAAGTAGTCATAAATTCCGATTTGCCAGACTTTGAAAATGTACTCAAACAACTGAATACAGGTGCATCTCTAGAAGTGTCGGGAGTATTGGTAGCGTCTCCAGCAAAAGGACAGCGCATTGAGTTGAAAGCGTCACAAGTGCAAGTTTACGGCGATGCAGACCCGCAAACTTATCCGCTGCAAAAAAAGCGGCATTCCTTTGAATTCTTGCGGACAATCGCGCATTTGCGGCCGCGCACAAACACCCACGGTGCTGTCTTCCGAGTCCGCAATGCTTGTTCGGCGGCGGTACACCAATTTTTTCAAGAACGCGGTTTTTTGTGGGTTCACACTCCGATTATTGCTGCTAGCGACTGCGAAGGTGCGGGGGAAATGTTCGCCGTTACCAGCTTTGATTTAAAGAACGTGCCGCGCACTGATTCGCAAGAGGTTGATTATGCTAAAGACTTTTTTGGAAAGCGCGCCTATTTAACAGTTAGCGGCCAGTTGGAAGCGGAAGTTATGGCGATGGCTTTCGGCAATGTTTACACTTTTGGTCCGACTTTTAGAGCGGAAAATTCTAATACTTCGCGGCATTTGGCGGAGTTTTGGATGATTGAACCGGAGATGGCTTTCTGCGATTTGCAGGGAGATATGGATTTGGCTGAGGCGTTTTTAAAGTACATTTTTAAATACGTTTTGGAGCGTTGCCCGGAAGATATGGAGTTTTTCAACGAACGGATTGACAAAACGGTTTTGGCTACTGCTGAAAATATCATTAACAATCAGTTCGAGCGGATTACTTATACCGAGGCGATCGCACTTTTGGAAAAAGCTGACAAAAAGTTTGATTTTCCGGTAAGTTGGGGCTTGGATTTGCAGTCGGAACACGAGCGTTATTTGGCTGAGGACTTGTTTAAAAAGCCGACAATTGTCAGCGATTATCCCGTCGGGATTAAAGCATTTTATATGCGTTTAAACGAGGACGAGAAAACGGTGCGAGCAATGGATGTTTTGGCTCCGAATATTGGGGAAATTATCGGCGGTTCGCAGCGGGAAGAAAGGCTGGATGTGTTGGAGCGGCGCATGGAAGCGCAGGGTATGAATAAGGAGGAATTGTGGTGGTATTTGGATTTGCGCCGCTACGGTACTGTGCCTCACGCTGGCTTTGGTTTGGGATTTGAACGGCTGGTGCAGTTTATGACGGGAATGGGGAATATTCGGGATGTGATTCCGTTTCCGAGAGCGCCTTTGACTATTGATTTTTAATAGAGGATTGTTTGTAGTGAAAACTAAAGTCCGAGCGAGTTTTAGGAGGACTTTAATCATCACTACAAACACCTTCTTTTCCAATATAAAATCTAAAATATAAAATCTCAAATGGTATGAGCTAATGGTACTTCAAATCCCATCGAGTTCCAAAACATCAACTGTCACCTGGGAAGCCTTACCAGCCGACTTTGTTTTACCCGACGATCCTGTGGAAAATATTCAACAACCGCCCCTTGCTGCCGCCCTTACCGATGCTCTGGGAGCCGCTGGACGCATTCAACCGATCGCCCTCATCGCTTCCAATTTTGGACTGGTAGCGACTGTAAACAAGCAGACTGTAGTCAAAGCACCGGATTGGTTTTTTGTCCCGCAAGTGCATCCAGTTGCTGAGGGGACGATTCGCCGCAGTTACACCCCGAATCTGGAGGGTGCGCCGGTATCGGTGGTGATGGAGTTTTTGTCTAATGAAGATTACAGCGAATTGTCTGTGCGATCGACTCCTCCCTACGGCAAGCTCTACTTCTACGAACAGATTCTGCAAGTGCCCACCTACGTCACCTACGACCCCTACGAGCCCAAGCTGGAAGTGCGCTATCTGCAAAATGGGGGTTATGCAGCCCAGACCGCTGATGCTGAGGGACGGGTGCGGATTCCAGAGTTAGATTTGTGGCTGGGGATTTGGTCCGGGGAACGGCTGGGGCAAACTATGAATTGGCTGCGCTGGTGGGATGAGGCAGGAAATTTGCTGCTGTGGAGCTCGGAACAGGCCCAACAGGAACGGCTGCTGGCCCAACAGGAACGTCAGCGGGCTGACGTATTGGCGGCAAAGTTGCGCGAGTTGGGTGTCGATCCCGATCGGCTGGCATGAAAGGGCGGGATGTTCGTTAGTTGAGTTTTTCCAAGGGGGCGATCGGGGAAATAGCGGCTCAATCCAAGCTGACAAAGCCGCGCTTCAAACCCAGCATCACTCATTGAATTTGCTCGCTCACTTGCAATTTTGATCGCCTAGTGAAATGAGGTTTTCGATCTGGGAGTTGGGACAGTTGGTGTAGATGGCGTTAGTTTTCATGGTGGTTTTTTGAGGTCGGTAAACTAGGAGTGGTTAAGCTCCCCAATTAAGGGGAGCAAAGTTTGATTAGGCGATGTTATCCAACAAAATGACAATTACAATTTGCCGCTTGTTTTGCTTGTTGCTTGAAGTTTTGCGTTGAGTCTTGCCCTTTGTTGAGGGTGCAGGAGAGTTATCGAGAATTTGTTCCTCGCCCCAAGGGAAAGCGAGCTGCACAGCGGTAGGTTGGGATTCGGGATATTGGTATTCGTTGGAAGTAGCCATAAATAAAACGTCAGGATTCAGGTGAACACAATCAAGGCTAAATTTGGAGTAGACCTCCGAGCAAATTACTCCAATGGGGGCTGTAAAGGCTCTATGATAAGGGTTAGACGTTTGGAGTATGTCAATGAGCTTTGGAGTAACTCCAAAGATTTTTCCGAATTTTAGGGGTTGATTTATGAACAAATCTAGCTGTGAACCCGATGATCGCAAGAGTAAATATAAGACGAAACCTAGCTCCGGCCCGGATATTCAAAAGTGGGTTAAGAAGGTATTTGAGAGCTTGTTATTATTTGCCGATGGGGAGTTGGAAGGCTGCAAATACCTAGATATTTCGATACGGCGGCCTGAAGCCACTAAGTTAGTTATGGAAACTAGACTAGATATCTTAAGACAGTTAACAGAAAAGAACAACGTCAAAACATCGAAAGGCAATAACCTATCGAATGAAAATGTTAGAGATGCACTTAAGGATTATTTGCAAGAGTTCCTGGGGATTCTAAAATACGAGACTATTGGTCTCCGCACCAATGGTAATCTGCGTCTAACTTTGACATTGTGGGATGAAGACACAGCAAGGAACTTGATCCGTTTTGATCAAGTGTGGAAGGAAAAGCGAGAAAAGGAAAAGCCAAAGAAGGAGATCACAAGAAGCAAAAAATCCACAAGCATTGCTCCTGACTGGCGGCAACTTTGCCTCACCATGCTTGAGGGTAAAAGACGGATCATCGTGGATTATTGGCTCAACCGTGCGGATAGGCTACCCTTTGAACAACTAGATTTTGTACCGCTGGGATTGCTACAGCAGAAAAAAGATCAGAATGGTAGAAATATCGATTACGCAGTAACAGAGAAGTTTGACACAGAGGAGCAGTTTTTTCATGAAGTTCTGCGGGATGGACTTAAAAGTCCTCAAAGCCAAGGGCGACGGTTAGCCATTATCGGAGAATCGGGGGCTGGAAAAACTACGCTGTTGCTCAAAATTGGATTTTGGATGTTATATCATTTGGATCATACCGATGAAATACCCCTCTGGATTGATGGGAGAAAGATAGGCACAAAACCGCTACACGAATATTTAGAAGAATGGCTGAAAGAGGCTTCGAGAAAGCGCGATATTCCAGCAGAATGGATCGAAAACTTAGAGCAACGTTTGGCAAATGGTCACGTTTGCTTACTGCTGGATGGAGTTGAAAAGCAGGGAACGCACTTTCTCGAACAGTGGACTGATTGGGTAGGAAAGTGGCGAGTAGTGTTGACTTGTCGGACAACTACCTCGAATGCTAGCAAAGATGCTTTAGAAGTTTTAAGATTTGATACTTATCAACATCTAGGCTTTAGACTTGAACAGGTCGAACAGTACATTGATGCTTGGTTTACCAGCGACGCAAAGCAGTTATGGGCTGAGTTAAACCAGCCAAGATATCACCGCATTAAAGAGTTAGTTACCAATCCTCTATATTTAACGTTTTTGTGTCGTACTTGGCAACCACAACGCCAATTGCCGAGTACCAAAGCGGGTCTAATTCAATGGTTTCTTGATACAGACTATGACCGGAGCATCCCAGAACCTACTAAACCCCAGAAACAACGCTTGATAGATTCTCTAGGAAATTTGGCAAAACAAGCGATTGAGGGAGGAGAGTCTCGGTTATCGCGTTCCCTAGTCTGTAATAGAAATAATTTAGGGGAATCGGATGAGGATTTGTTTCTGTTAGCTATTAAACAGCTTGGATGGTTGCAGTGTTTGAGTCCTGACCAAGAGGTCTATGAATTTCTACATGACTCATTTAAGGAGTATTTTGCAGCGAAAGCTATACCGCATTGGCACTACTTCCTAAAGCACGTCCCTGACAACCCACAAGAAGGTACTTACCTCATTTTTGAACCGCAGTGGAAAGAGGTGATTTTGCTATGGTTGGGACGTGAGGATGTGGAAAAGGAGGATAAGGAAGCATTTATTAAGTCGTTGGTAGAGTTTGAGGATAGGTGTCAAGACTTTTATTTTTATCGAGCGTGTTGTTTAGCAGCGTCGGGAATAGCCGAATTTAAAGAGTGCAGACGTGCTAGGGAGATTGTGTTGTGGCTTGTTAGATTAGGCTTCAGTTCTCAGACGTTTGACGATCCAAGCGCACAGTTGGCGAGACAAACACTTCCAGAGACAGATCGTACCCTTGCTGTCACTACTCTGATTGACACAATTAACAATAGGCTAAATCTTTGTATCGGTTATTTGTTGGTTTGGGCATTAGGGCAAATTGGTATGGGTTCACCAGAAGCAATTTCTACTCTCATTTCTTTGATTTGCACTAGCAGCCCTGATACTACCCATTATCAATGTAACTCTAACCATTATCAAGCAATTGATAGTTTAGGGCAAATTGCTTGTAACCACTCAGAAGCAATCAAAGTTATAAGTGACTTTATAGACAGTAATATTGATATGCTTACCCGCGTGAAAGCTGCTGAGTGTTTAGTTAAAATCGCGCCGAGTCACAAGTCAAAAGCTATCAATACTTTAATTGAATTAAGTGGTTCCGAACAAGATACTGACATTCGTGCTAGAGCAGCTTATAGCTTGGCTAAGATAGATAGTCAATACTTAGAAAAAGCAATTGAAACTCTGAGCGAGATTATTGATACTTATAAAGTTTTTAATTCTAAGAATTTTATTCATCATCATTTAGCAGCTAGTCGCTTAATAGAAATTGCACCTCAGCACCCTAAAGCGATTGCGGTGGCTCCCTTGCTGGAAACTACAGCGAACTATCCAGAATCAATTACAGAGCTAATCGATCTGCTTGGCAGCAGTGCTGACTTATCTATTTGTATTGGATCTGCAAAAAAACTAGAAAAAGTTGGAATAGGCAATGATGAAGTAGTCAAAACATTGATTGAACTGATTCACTCTAATATCGATTCATCGATCCGTGTTATCGTGGCGGAATGTTTGGGTAAAATACTCCAAACCCATCAGTTCGAGTTAGCAATTTCATCCATGAAAGACTGTCTATGCGATTCGGTTGCTGAAAGTGATTTTAATCTTTACTACAACTGCTATAAAGCGATTTGGCCTTGTTCTCAAAACATGAGCTACCCAGAGTTTTACAAGGCTTGGCATGGTCTGAAGAACGACTAAAGTCCTTACTACAAAATTAATTATGGTTATCTAACCAGATTTGAGATTATATAATGCCCGGTTATTGCTCATAAGGGTGTTTGTAGTGAGGAGCTTAGCCCTTAGAGATGAGGACTAAAGTCCTTACTACGAACTTAATTATGGTTATCTAACCGGACATCATATTTTTGCACCAATGATTGAGAATCGCCGCCAATTATCGATTAAGTGGCCGAGGGAATAGTAATATCAACAGATTGCACTTTGACCGAATTTCCCAAACTCGATAACGGCGGTTGAATTGCCGCAGTATTTCCGACTACTAATGTTACCAAATTATCCGGTTTCAAGTAAGTCTTGGCTACGCGCTGCACGTCGGCAATTGTTGCTGCTTCGATGCTGCGGCGGTAGCGAAAAATGAAATCTTCGGGATAGCCGTAGTATTCGTAGCGCATTAATCGCGACAAAGTTTGACTGGGATTTTCAAATTTGAAGATGAAAGAATTTAGGGTGGAATCTTTAGCATAAGCTAATTCTGCCGGGGTAATTGCTTCGGTGCGGATACGATCGATCTCGCCGCGAATTGCCTGGATAAACGGTACTGTCGCGTCCGATCGCGTTTGGCCTCCAGCGACAAACATCCCCGGATAGTCGTATCTCGGACTCCAAGCCGCGTATACTGAATAAGCTAAGCCTTGGCGCGATCGCACGTTATTGAACAAACGGCCGCCGAAACCGTTGAGAACCCCGTTCATTACGTCCAAAGCACCGTAATCTGGACTGCTGAGCATTCCGCCCAAATGTCCCATTTGCACGTAACTTTGACTTAATTGCGGCTGATTTACAAAAAATATGCCGCCCCCATTTGCTGGCGAGACTGCTGGTAGCGCAGGCACTTCTGCACTCTGACTCGGTTCCCAGTTGCCGAATTTTTGCTCGACGAGCGATCGCATTTTAGCAGTATCAAAGTCGCCAGCAATACCCAAAATCATATTCTTGGGATGGAAATATTTCTGGTAGAAACTCACCACATCGTCGCGGGAAATATTGGCGAGGGTTTTGTATTCTACCGTGCGCGCGTAAGGACTGCGATCGCCGTAAATTAACTTGTCAAACTCGCGGCCGGTAATGTCGTTAGGATCGTCATTGCGGCGGGCGATCGCACCTTGAGTTTGATTCTTCGCTAAATCTAACTTTTCCCGAGCAAATATTGGCTCCCGAATCACTTCCGCAAATAAGTCAAACACGGGTTCCACATCTTCAGCTAAAGCACTAAAATTAGCGCTGCCAGAACTAACATCAACCCCCGTTTCTACCGAAGCTGCTCGCTGTTCTAGCAACTGATTTAGTTCATCAGCCGTATGCCGGCTAGTGCCGCCAGTTCGCATCACTTCTCCCGTCAAACCTCCCAATCCAATTTTATCAGCAGGTTCAAAGCGATCGCCCGTGCGAAATAGCGCCGTTCCCCCGACTAACGGGAGTTCCCTGTCTTCCATCAGATACACCCGGATGCCATTTTTCAGCTCGAAGCGAGTGTATTGAGGCAGTTTAATTTCTGACAGCGGGGGAAATGTTAATTCGTCGTAGTGTTTGGGCGCCGCTGCAAAGGAAGGTAACAAATTAAACGTGCCCAGTGAAACCGTAAAAAAGCAAAGCGATAGCAGAAATAACTTTACTTTTTTCAGTCTCAATTTAGTCCTTTTCATTCTTTCTCCTAAGTTATACATTCTGACAAATGTTGACTGTTGACTGTTGACTGTTGACTGTTGACTGTTGACTGTTCGCTCACCACCGACAACTGACAACTGACAACTGCCAACTGACAACTGCCAACTGACTTCTTTACAGCGGCAAAAGCTTGCCCATCGTGCGATTTTCCGGGCGGAAAGTTGCCTGAGCGACACGCTGAATATCAGCGGGAGTAACAGCCGCGATCGCATCCAATTCCTTGAACAAATTTCGCCACGAATCGGTTTTTACTTGATAGTCCACCAGCGCAAATGCCATGCCCATATTAGAATTGAGCGATCGCAACAAATCGGCTCTCGCCTGAGTTTTCACTCGATCCAATTCCAAATCAGAAACCGGCTCAGTTTTCAGGCGCTCAATTTCCTTGTTCAAAGCAGCAGCCACCTCATCAACCGTGCGGCCCGGAGCAGTTTGAGCGTAAAATAACATCAAATTCGGATACTTGTCCCCCGGATAACCGCTGAAACCTTGAGCAGCTAGCGCCAATTGCTGCTGTTCTACCAAAGATTTGTAAAGCCGAGAAGTGCGACCATCGCTGAGCAAAGAACCAATCATTTCATAAATCGCATTGTCGGGATGATTCATCGCCGGTTTGTGGTATCCTTCCAAATACCAAGGTTGCGTTTTTAATTGCAGCGTCACTTCCTTAGTTTGCGTTTGGGGAGGTTCGACAATCTGCAATTCTGGAGGCGCTGGTGAAGCCTTGTAACGGCCGAAATAAATTTGAGCGAGTCGCTTCACCTCCGAAGCTTTCACGTCTCCTACCACCGCCACAGTCAGCTTGCTGGGGACGTAGTGAGTCTCGAAAAACTTCTGCACGTCGCTGCGGCTGAGGTTTTGAATGTCTTCAGTGTAGCCAATTACGGGGCGGCGGTAGGGATGAACAGAGAAAGCTTTGTTGGCAAAAACTTCTACCATTTGTCCGATCGGAGAATTCTCGGTTCGCAGCCTGCGCTCTTCTAAAATTACCTGTTTTTCCTTGTAAAATTCCCGAAATACTGGTTCGAGAAATCGCTCGGATTCCAGCGACATCCACATTTCTAACTTGTTAGCTGGAAGGCTGTAAAAATACATTGTGGCGTCGGTAGAAGTAGCGGCATTTAGTCCGACTCCGCCGGCTTGTTCGACTATTTTGCCCAGTTCGTTGCGCTTGACAAATTGCGAAGCTTCGGCTTCAACTTTGTCAAATTCTGCTTTTAATGTGGCGACTTCTTCAGTTTTGCCGCTGGCCTTGGCTGCTTGCATTTGCTCGAAGAGTTGGTCTTGTTTTTCTAGCAGCGGCTTTTCGGCTTTGTAGTCGGTAGTGCCGATTTTTGGCGTGCCTTTGAAGGCTAAATGTTCGAGATAGTGAGCGACACCTGTTTGAAGGTCGGGTTCGTTTGCCCCGCCCACATCGGCGTAAATCAGAAACGATGCTACGGGTGCTCTGGGCCTTTCGAGCACGATGAATGTCATGCCGTTGTCTAGCTTAAATTCGCTGACTTGGCTGATTACTCGATCGAGCGACGGTTGAACAGAGACTGCTTGGGAGCCGCTAGCGGGGTTGGAGCGGGCGAAGGCGATTTCGGGAGAAATGCCCCACCACAGCAGTACAGCGGCCAGCAGGAAGGCGATGAATCGAGTTTGGCTCACGGGCGATTCCCTACGGGATAGCTTCGCTTCACGGGGTTTTTGGAACTGCGGGGTCATTCGATTTTAGATTTTAGATTTTGGATTGTGGAGTGTCAAACAAAAAAATGTTTGTGCTCGGCGGCCAGAGATTCTTTTTTAAGGATAAAGATTTTTGGAAGCACAAGCGATCTGTTGCGCCCCAGATGTTAGGCTGATACAGCAAATCTCACAAAGGGTCATGGGATTTTAGATTTTAGATTTTAGATTTTGGATTGTCAAACGGCAAGAAGTTTATGCCGAATAACAAGAGATGCTTTTTAAGCATAAAGATTTTTGGGGGCATAAGCGATCTGTTGCGTCACTTCCAGTTTAAGATTAAAGTCACGCACAACTTAAAACTTAACATAATTTAGTTTTTCAGTCCCGAACCCGTAGTTCCAAGTAGGAAATTACCGATTGCAAAGCCATGCGAATTTTTAATCAGTCTCCTCCTTCTGAAACAGAAACCAAGAAGCGGATTTTACAAGCCGCTCAGCGGTTGTTTGCCCGCAGCGGATACGACGGCACGACAACTCGCGATTTAGCAGCGGCGGCGGGGGTGGCGGAGGGTACGCTATTTCGGCATTTTGATAATAAAAAAGCGATTTTGATTGAGGTGGCGACGGAAGGATGGGTGGAGTTGCTGACGGATTTGCTGACTGAACTAAGCGAGATGGGCAGTTACAAAGCAGTGGCTCAGGTGATGCGGCGGCGGATGCTGAATATCCGCTCCAATAGCGACATGATGCGGGTGTGTTTTTTGGAGGCGCAATTTCACCCGGATTTGCGCGATCGAATTCAGTTGGAAGTCATCGGCAAAATGACCAATGTTGCTGAGGCTTTTTTTGAGACGGCTATGGAAAAAGGAGTTTATCGGAAGATGAATCCGAAGATTGTCGCTCAGGTATTTTTGGGAATGTTTGCAGTCGCGGGTTTCAGTCAAAATACGATTATGGAGCCGAATGCTTCTGTGCAGCAAATGCAGGAAATGGCTGAAGGACTCGCAGATATTTTTCTGAATGGGGTTTTAATTAAAGATGAATAATTAGGGCAACAGGGAAAACTTGTTATGAGGAAAGTTTTGCACTATTCTATTCGGCCGCTAACGCAGGAAGACGAGCCTTTTTTGTGGCAAATGCTGTATGAAGCGGCGCACATGGCAGAAGAAGGCGAATCAACGGTGCAAGCGGTTGTGAATCATCCTTTAATTGCGAAATATGTCCAGAATTGGGGACGTGCAAGCGATTTGGGCTTCGCAGCGATCGACTTGAACGGCAGCCAGCCAGTAGGAGCCGCCTGGCTGCGTTTGTTTGCAGGGGATAACAAGGGCTTTGGCTGGGTTGACGATACTACCCCGGAATTGGCGATCGCCGTGCTTCCAGAATATACAAATCAGGGTGTAGGAACGCAGTTGCTGGCTCGTTTGCTGTCAGCAGCACAAGTCTCTTATCGATCGGTATCCCTGAGTGTCAGAAGCTCGAATCGAGCCCTGAGTTTGTACGAGCGATCGGGATTTAAAGTAATTGAGGGAAGCGAGACAATCAACCGCACAGGAGGGACATCATTCACCATGAAAGTGGATTTTGATTGAGTGACTTATTACTCTATAAATTTGTACATTTGCTGTACCCAATTCTCCCGGTTTTTCTGCCATTCATCCGTCACTACTTCCCAAGTTGTATTGCTTTCAAGTTCCAGCAACAGACTTGATACTTCTTCCAGCGTCGATGCTATATGACATTCTTCTACCCAACTTTCACGGATCATTTTCCAGAGAGTTTGTACCGCTTCTCGCTGAAAATTTGATTCTAATTCAACTAGCAATTTGGCTAGGTGTTTTTCGTCAATTGCTGCTGACACCTCGCTCATCCAACAGTTGCGACGTTCTTTCCATTCTTCCGTCACTGCGTCCCCGTTTAGGTGGGCTTGAAACTCTAACAGTAATTGGTTTAGTTCTACCATATTAAATTTTGTCTTGTTTGCAGTTTATGCTATTTTTGTACAAATTTTATTGATGGAGAATGTTGGTTTTTTATAATGAGCGATGTGGCTGAGGCTTTTTGGGAAACGGCGATGGAAAAACAAGTTTACCCAAAGATGAATCCGAAGATTGTGGCTGAGGTATTTTTGGGAATGTTTGCAGTCGCGCCCTTCAATCAAAAGACGATTGTGGAGCCGAATGCTTCTGTGCAGCAAATGCAGGAAATAGCTGAAGGAATCGCTGATATTTTTCTGAATGGGGTGTTGCAGAAAGATGAATAGTTAGTCATTAGTCCTTAGAAAATTTGAGAGCCTGAAAACGTATATGTACAGGCTCTGACTCGTCGAAACTAGCCCTTCAACTTGTCCATTTGCTGTACCCATTTCTCGCGATTCTGCTGCCATTCATCGGTCACCGCTTCCCACTTTGTATTGGTTTCAAGTTCCAGCAATAAACTTGATACTTCTTGAACGATCGATGCTCCCAGACATTCTTCTACCCAGCGTTCTCGACGCTCTTGCCACTGAATATCCACCGATTCCCACAGCAAGTTAGATTCCAATTCAACTAGCAATTTTGCTAGATATCTCAGGTTAACTGATGCTGCCACCTCGCTCACCCAACTTTCCCGGCGGTCTATCCATTCTTTTGTGACTCCTTCCCATTTGAGGTTGCTTTCAAACTCTAACAGTAACTGATTTAGTTCTACCATCTTAAATCTCGATCCTTTTGTAGTTTGTGCTACAATTATACCAAAAATTTCAATAAACAAAGTGTTAATTTTTTTTTAAGATGGCGGTCGCAGTGAAACTACAGAATAGATAACTGAATAATGAGCGATGAATTGACTTTAGATATGCTAGAGATTCCCAGCGGTTGGAGGCGGGGCGAAGGGGACTGGACTGGAGTGGCGGCGGCTATTGCTAGAGGGGAAACAGTCGAAGTAATTCAAGAAGTTGGTTCTACTTTGTGGCAAAACAGTCTGCCCGAAAAACATTCTTTGTATTGGGAGGGTGAAAATTTATCAACTATCAAAGCCCGAATTTGGATTAGTTTCACGCAGAGAAGATTTTCGCCGGAATCTGCTTTGCCAAAGGTTCAGTGGCATCCAAGAGTGTTGTGGATAGGGATAGGTTGCGAACGCGGAACTGGGCGAGAATTAATCGAAACTGCGATTAAACAAGTATGCCGTGCTTATCATTTAGCCGAAAGTGCGATCGCAGGTATTGCTACAATAGACACTAAAGCAGGTGAAGTCGGCTTGCTGGAACTTTGTCAAGCGCGAAACTGGCCCTTAAAAACCTTTGCTGCTGACATTTTAAGTTCCGTAGAAGTCCCCAACCCTTCAAATATTGCAGTCAAAGAAGTCGGGACTCCCAGCGTAGCAGAAGCTGCGGCACTTTGTGCGATCGAACTGATATCTTCTACCATGATCGAGAACAGGCAAGATGCCTGTGAAGCGAAGAGTGAATCTGCTTGTGGGGTGGGCATCCAGCCCGCCCGTGAAAGGCTTTTAGTCCCTAAACAAATATTTCGCGCTAAAAATCCCCCCCTTTTACAAGGAGGGGTGAGGGCGGGTTCTGCTGTAACAGTAGCGGTTGCAGTTTGCCCGATCGAGTATCTGGGATAATCTATTACTGAGACAAAGTATTGGCATTCACAAATCGACCAATCAACCCAGAAACGAATGACAACACAATCGAACCAAACAAAGCCGGCCAAAAACCGCTAACCGCAAAGCCGATACTGAACGCACCCGCCAACCACGAAGCCAGGGAAAGCGAAATTGCATTCACAACAAACAAAAACAAACCTAAAGTAATAATGGTCAAAGGCAGCGTCAGCAAAGTAAGAATCGGTCTGACAACCGCGTTCACCAATCCGATAACAACAGCAGCCACCATCGCCGCCGGAAAGCTAGCCACCGTAATACCTGGTACAATGTAAGCTGTAACGATCAGCGAAACCGCTGCTACTATCCAAGTTAAGAAAAAACTTAGCATATCTTTTTTTCCATCTCCATCACTCTTAATTAAGATTGTAAGTGTTTAGTCGATCGACCAAAGTTCGGGATACACTACGAAATACCCACCTTGCAAGAATATCAGACTTATGAAACTCCGGCAACTAGCTGCATTCCTATTCGCGCTAACTATCTTCATCCTCCCGCAGCCAGCCCAGGCTCAATCTAAATATTACGCTCCGCCGTTGTCCTTTAGCAACGCCGAACTGACAAGACGCGATTTTTCCGGTCAAATGCTGCGGGCCGCTGAGTTTTCTAACGCTAATATGGATTTGACTAATTTTTCTAATGCCGATTTGCGGGGAGCAATTATGAGCGCTTCGGTGATGACTGAGGCGAATTTGCACGGAGCAAATTTAACTAATGCAATGATAGATCAAGTGAAGTTTACTAATGCCGATTTAAGCGATGCAATATTAGCAGAAACAATTTTGCTGCGTTCTACTTTTGAGGGGGCTGATATTACCGGCGCTGACTTTACTGATGCAATTATGGACGGATCACAAGTGAAAGAATTGTGCACAAAAGCAACCGGCATTAATTCTCAAACAGGGATTTCTACTCGCGATTCCTTGGGATGCCGTTGATATCATCTTCGCTCAATTACTGATGGTTGTTTGTTGGGTGGGGGCGGGTTTTTGAGATTGTTTGTTTGGGGCGATTGTGGTTGGTGGAACCCGCCCCTACGAAACCATATTTTGTAGGGGCGGGTTCCACCAAAAATATGTCAGGATTACCAGCAATTTAGATAAACCCGCCCCCACACCGCGAAGAATTCACATTAACCTGATATTTGCATTCAATTCCCCAATCTAAATGATGATTGTTTGTTGGGTGGGGGCGGGTTTTTGAGATTGTTTGTTTGGGGCGATTGTGGTTGGTGGAACCCGCCCCTACGAAACCATATTTTGTAGGGGCGGGTTCCACCAAAAATATGTCAGGATTACCAGCAATTTAGATCGACCCGGCCCCACACCGCGAATAATTCAATTGGCTTTTTTCTGAGCAGCCGCATAATGCTCGCTCATTAACTGATTAACTTCTGGATTGTAAATCCGCAGATAATTCCAGTAATTCTCAAACACCGATTTCACGTATCCTTTTGTTTCAGGAAAGGGAATCTTTTCCGCAAAAGCATCCGGGTCACTAAAATTAAACCTCTTCAACCAATCTGCTACTGCAGTTGGCCCGGCATTGTAACTCGCCACAGCTAACATCGAGTTATTCTTGTACTCGTCGTGAGTGTGATCCAAATACCACGTACCGAGTTTAACGTTGTCGTCCACATTCTCCAATGAATACTTTTTGAGGCTGATTTTATCAGCAACCCAAGCTGCTGTTTCCGGCATTACTTGCATTAACCCGGTGGCACCAACTGATGATTTGATAGCGGGCATAAACCGCGATTCTTGCCGGATTAATGCTGTTACTAATACTGGATTTATTGTGCGTTCTTTTGACCATTTGACAATGGTTTCTAAGTAAGGGAAAGGATAAAGCGCTTGCCAGTAAATCGGTTGCTGTCTCAGAGCGAGGTATTCGGTTCTATCATCTGGTTTTTCGCGCTGCCGCAAACTCCCAACCATCCACAAACCGTCTAAATTGTCTCCGACTGCAACTCGCATTAAACCGTCGGTAAACTGTTCGGCAATACTTGGTTCTACGCGGTCGATAAATTCTATTTGCCACAGCGTCCAAGCCTCTCTATCTTGACCTAATTGATAGAGTTCTTTCAATGCAGGAGAACCGGCGGTTGGTTCGGGGCGCTGAGGCGGCCGCACTACATTGGGAGACAAATCTCGGACTGTGGTAAAGTCGCCGACGGGCCAGCCGAGAAGTACAGCCGATCGCCACGCAAAATATGATTCTGGATAGCGTAATATAGTGTACTCAAATGCAGTCTTGGCGTCTTGTTGGCGACCGAGTTGCTGTGCCCATTTTCCGACCCAAAATGCTGCTTCTGGAGCTTGTTCGCTGTCGGGATTGTGGGTGGTTAATTCTCTCGCCCACTGCCAAGCTGATTTTAAATCTCCGCCTTTGGCAAACTGCTGGGCGATCGTCCACCGCAATTCGCCTGCTTTATCAGAATTATTGTATTTTGTCAAGAGCAACTTCCGGGTATCTGAGGCGGATTGACCGCTGCGTGCTTTGTCGAGAAGCTGGGATTTATCTAACAAAGCTTCGGGGGCATAATTGGGGAATTTGCTAATAACTCGATCGAGCAAAACGATCGCTTCTTTAGGTTCGCTCAGGCGCGACAGCCTAATTAAACCCAAACCAGTATCTTCGGCATCGGGAAACTCGCGCACTAATTCTTGATAGGCAATTCTCGATTCCGGGATTTTTCCGTCGAGCCACAAACCGCGAGCTTTTCGGTAAAGATTTTTGGCGTTGCGAGGAGCTTTCCCGTAAGCAATAGCTCCTTTACCGTAATCTTGTTTTTCCCAATAGCCAAAGGCAATTTCTTCCCAATCTTCCGGTTTCAAAGCGGCGCTGTTTCGCTGCACCAGTTGTTCCAAAATTGTCCCGTAATCTTTGACATAATGACCGTATTTTGCTACGAGCAGCATTAAGTTCGGCTGATTGGGATTGTCTTTTAACTTGCGGAGGGCAATTTCTACGCTGCGGGGATGACCGGGAAATTCAGTAATTGCCTGTTGCCAATATTCCGGTTTTGACTTGCCTAAAACATATAAAGCTTCCGCTGCTACCGGGTCGCTCGGATAGTTTTTGAGCAGTTCCTCCCAAGCTTTTTGAGTTTTGCTTTTGTCGCCGCTCAATTGGTAAGCTTCGGCCCTTTTTAGGGCAATGTGAGAGGCTAAAACCGGATATTCTTGCTCTAATTTGTCCAATAATTTTAATGCTTTGGCGGCATTTCCTTGCTGGATTAAATCGCTGGCAAGCAGGTAGCGGGCGCGGCTTTGAGGGGAGATTTGCTGCTGCAGGTTCGTAGTTGCTGCAGGCTGACTGGCTGCAATTTCAACTAATTTCGCCGATCGCTCGATCGGTGACAGCGACACCAGCATCTTGACTTCCGATTCGGAATTGGCTGCATTCAGGGGCTGCTCGACCTTCTGGACCGAGCCAAAACCCATCCATTTCATCGCCGCCACCAAAAAGCCGATCGCAATAACGCAAACTGAAACGCTGATTAAAACAGAAAATCGGGCCCGGCGTTGTTTTAGCATGGGAAAATTTAAGAGAATAACAATAGATAACCGATCGTTTGTCAAAAGCCATCACAGGCAGGATGGGTGTTCCACGCCATCACAGGCAGGATGCCCGTTCAACGAGAAATAAATGTTAATAGTGGGGCAAAAACGGACAGCCGACCCCCAAACAGATGATTGAGATTGGTGGAAGATCCGATCGCAGGCGGACTTGGCTGATATAGTAGCAGAATTTATTTCGATGTGGAGCGGAGAATTTGTGCGATCGATCTATTTACCCGCACCAACGAAAAACCACAAACCACCCACTACAAAGTACAATCAAAAATCTAAAATCTAAAGTGTAAATCAAAACATGGAATTTCTAGTCACCGATACGCCCCGCTCTGTTTGGACCGGAGACGCCTTGGCAATTGGTCTGTTTGAGGACGCCCTGGAACTCACGGGCGATCTGGCACAATTAGATGAAAAGCTGGCAGGCACTTTGAAAGAGCTGCTACTGGAAGTAGATTTTAAGGGCAAAGCGGGCACGAGCGCCATCACCCGCGTCGGCGGCAATAATCCCATTCGCAAAATTGCGATCGTCGGTTTGGGAAAAACAGAGGACTTAAAATTAGACACCGTGCGACAAGCTGCTGGTATTGGCGCCAAGTTAGCCAAAAAGGAGAAATGCAAAACCCTCGGAATTAGCTTTCCGGTGTGGCAAAACGCGCCGGATTCTACAGCAAGCGCGATCGCCGAAGGTGTAGAACTCTCCTTGAATCAAGACAACCGTTTCAAATCGGAACAGGAAGACAAAAGCCCGCAACTCGAACAAATTCATTTGCTCGGTTTTGCCGGTACCGAAAGCGCGATCGCCCGCGCCCGCCAAATCACTGCCGGAGTCATTTTAGCACGGGAATTAGTCGCAGCGCCGGCAAATTTTGTCACCCCGATTACAATGGCCGAAACCGCTCAAAGTCTGGCTGCCGAATGCGGTTTAGAATTAGAAATCCTGGAGCGGGAAGACTGTGAAAAACTAGGCATGGGAGCCTTTCTCGGCGTAGCGCTAGCATCTGATTTACCGCCCAAATTCATCCACTTAACTTACAAACCAGAAGGCACGCCGCGCCGCAAAATAGCAATTGTGGGCAAAGGATTGACCTTTGACTCCGGCGGTTTGAACATCAAAGGAGCCGGCAGCGGCATTGAAATGATGAAAATAGATATGGGCGGCGCTGCGGCTACTTTGGGAGCGGCAAAGGCGATCGGGCACATCAAACCCGATGTGGAAGTTCACTTTATCAGCGCCGTCACTGAAAACATGATCAGCGGCCGCGCCATGCGCCCTGGAGACATCCTTACAGCTTCCAACGGCAAAACAATTGAAGTCAACAATACCGACGCAGAAGGCCGTTTAACCCTCGCTGATGCTTTGGTATTTGCTGATAAATTGGGAGTTGACGCAATAGTCGATTTAGCAACTCTAACCGGGGCCTGCGTAATTGCTTTGGGCGACGAGATCGCGGGTTTGTGGAGTCCTCAAGATAGCGTCGCCGCCGAAATAGTCGCCGCCTCAGAATTGGCAGGCGAAAAATTTTGGCGGATGCCGATGGAAGAGAAGTATTTTGAGGGCTTGAAAGCATTGCACGCTGACATGAAAAACACAGGACCGCGTCCCGGCGGTTCGATTACGGCGGCGCTATTTTTGAAGCAGTTTGTGAAGGATACTGCATGGGCGCATTTAGATATTGCCGGCCCGGTTTGGACTGACAAAGAAAATGGCTACAATGGCCCTGGGGCTACCGGTTTTGGAGTTCGGACTTTGGTGCAGTGGGCGCTGGGCGGCGCTTAATTGTGGATTTCCAGCACAAAAATTGAGATTTTCTCTGCCTTAAAAGTCTGTTAGTCCATCAGTGAGCCAGGGGTTAAAAACCCTTGGCTCACTGCTTAAGTCATCTAAAAGAAAAGTTAATAGCAATCATTAACAATTTAAATGTTTCTCAAGCAATCAGTAGGCGAACCTATGTATTCCGTCACAGGGAGCAAGGCTTACGTTGCTAGCCGTGACGCTCGCTATTGCTCGTACTCGGGAAAAGCTTCGTTCCCAGGGCCCCACCTCGACAGTTTTGACATTTCTTGAAAAAATAGCTGTTTCATAAAAAATGAAAAAAGTATATAATTATGTAAATATTTCACTAGCCGAAATCAAATAATTACATTTGATCGGATTTGCATTGGTACAGATAATTTTTTTCTTGAACTTTATGCAAGAACAATTAACAATTTTTTTTTCAACACTTGCTGTATCTTCTACACTCGCCTGCAACCTAGTGCCGGAGTTGCGGCTGTACGCTGTTTTTGACTCGCTGACGGCACTGGCTTATTGCTCGATCGCCCTATGTTTAGTGTATTTTACCCGCCAAGGTTCTCACCGCAAGATTTTCCGGGTGTTTGCCGTTGTTTTTTTTGCCTGGGGCGCGGCTAAATTGACGGAAGTTTGGACGCTTTGGCATTCCATATATTGGCTGTCGGTAACTCTCAAAGCTGCAAGTGCTTTGATTTCTTGGCTTTTAGCCGCAACTGCCCTCGCCCTCATGCCGAAAGCACTTGCCGAGTCTGGTTTAAATCAAAAAGAAAAATTTCAACAACAGTCGTTAAAACAGGTAGAAGAAAATCAGCCCCAACATGATATCGAGACAGGAGAATTGGCAAAACAATCGATCGATCTTTACCCTTCAGATACTATTGTCGATCGCGCTTTAGATATCAATTCGCTTAACGAACAGTTAGAAAAAGAAATTGCCGATCGCCAGCGGGTAGAGGAAAAGTTGCAACTAACTCAATTTGCGATCGACCGATCGGCAGATGCGATATTCTGGATCGGGCCAGACGGTAAATTTTTGTACGTCAACGACGCCGCTTGCTCTTCCTTGGGATATTCAACCGCTGAATTGCTATCGATGACAGTGCACGACATCAATCCAGATTTCCCCCAAACTGCTTGGAGTTTGCACTGGAAAGTCTTAAAAAGGTGCGGTTCGGTTAATATTGAAGTTCACCATCTCACTAAGTACGGTCGAATATTTCCGGTAGAAATTACGATCGACCATTTGGAGTTTAACGGCAAAGAATATCAGTGCGCGTTTGCTCGCGACATTAGCGAACGCAAGCGGATTGAGGCAGCTTTGCGGGAAAGAGAACAAGAATTTAGATCGTTAGTTTCTAGCATTCCCGGTGCAGTTTACCGTTGCAGTGCTGCGGGGCGAGCGAGCTTAACTTTTATCAGCAGTGGCATCGAAGCTATTTCTGGCTATCCCGCAGCTAACTTTATGCAAAAACCGGTGCAGGCTTTTCCCAGTATAGTTCATCCCGATGACGCTGAGTATATCGATAAAACTATCGATCGGGCTATTAAAACAAAACAACCTTACACGCTCGAATATCGCCTGATTCACTGCGACGGAAATGTGCGGTGGGTTGCAGAGAAAGGTCAAGCCATTTTCAATGCAGCAGGTCAAGTTTTATCCCTCAACGGTGCGATTTTTGACATGACAGAGCGCAAAGCAGCCGATGATGCTTTGCGCCTCTCCGAGGCGATCGCCAACAACAGAGCCCAGCAGCTAGAAATCGCCCTCAAAGAACTCCGAGAAACTCAAGCTCACCTAATTCATACCGAAAAAATGTCAAGTCTCGGTCAAATGGTAGCTGGAGTAGCTCACGAAATTAATAACCCTGTCAGTTTTATCTACGGCAATATTTCCTACGCCAGCCAATATATTAGAGACTTGTTGCAGCTTGTGGAACTTTACCAAAAACACTATCCTCAGCCCGTGGTAGAAGTTCAAGAATGTATTAACAATATCGATTTAGAATTTCTGAGAGAAGATTTACTAAAAATATTATCTTCGATGAAAATGGGAGCCGACCGGATTCGCGAAATAGTTCTGAGCTTGCGAAATTTCTCGCGTTTAGACGACTCGGTAAAAAAGCCTACCAACGTTCACGAAGGCATAGACAACACGCTCCTAATTTTGCACAACAAACTGCGCGCCAAAGGCGACTATCCCGAAATAAAAGTAATCAAAGATTACGGTAAAATTCCTTTAATTGAATGTTATGCAGGTCAGCTAAATCAGGTATTTATGAACCTGCTTAGCAACAGTATTGACGCCTTGGAAGATGCTTGCAACCAAAAAAGGCGAGCGGCGGTCAGCAACGATTGGGAACCAACTATTAGCATTCGCACAGAAGCCCTGAACGAAAATAGTATTTGCATCCGCATTGCCGATAATGCGATCGGCATGACAGAAGACGTGCGGAGCCGATTATTTGACCCGTTTTTCACGACAAAACCGATGGGAAAAGGCACTGGTTTAGGGTTAGCCATCAGTTACCGAATTGTCGCGGAAAAACACGCCGGAGCCTTGAGCTGCCGTTCCAGTGTAGGAGAAGGTACGGAATTTGCGATCGAGATTCCTGTATGAAAAATGTGTTTGTAGTGAGGACTTGCATTCCGATGCTGCAAACCAATTTTTGCGGACATCATATTATATCATGTCCGGTCGGTTACTGTTGATATGGGCGGGGCGGGTTGATGAATTTGTCGGCTTTGAATTTGAGCGGGGCGGGTTTATGAATTTGTCGGCTTTGAATTTGAGAATACTGGTGAACCCGCCCCTACAAGATATAAAATTCGATCGTAACAGAGCGATCGGACATAATATTATTCCTGCTTTTTCCTTCCCCTTCCCCTTCCTCATTAATTACGATCGCACTCCCCGTTGTCGCAACAAATTATCTGCCCACTCCCTATCTGCTGCTTTCAAAGGCGGGCGGGTTTCTTGACAGTAATCAATCGCTAAATCAAATCTAGCTTGATTGTAAACACTCATTAATACAGCCTGTAAATCGAGTTCCGGTTCTGCATCGGACGGTTGCAAAGGTACTCGCAAGCAAGGAATCCGATCTCGCACGCTAAAGGCATACAATTCAGCTTGAGGAAGTTGAGAACCGCGACTGACTAAAATCCGATAATCGGTGCGCTGCGTAACTCCTAAAATCGGCATGGGTTTGCCGCTTCTGAGCAGGTCAATTTCGACTAAGTTGGTGCGACTTCTCAACACTTGCTCCCGTTTAGTTTCATAAGCATTTCGTCCTTCTCCTGCGGTTTTATTCTTGGGGGAAATAACTTCAATAACGGTGATAACTCGATCGCTGGGCATTTCTCTAATTTCTAAATAGCTTTCTTCTATGGTTTCTGGCAGCGGGAGTTGAACGGGGATGGGTTGGGTGCGGGTGAGGGTAGCAGCAGTAGAAACCGTTGGAGTTGGGTTTGACTGTTTGGAGACGAGGGAAATGTCGGGAATTCCTACTAATTCAGAGGATGCGCCCAGATATATCCGCTTTTCTACCGCAACTCGATAGTTCGGATTTAATTCAGGTTCGATCGCGATCGCGATCGCTACGATCGCGCGGCTGCGAACTTCTGACCAAAATTCCGGTTGTTCTAAATAGGGATTCATTCCCGGAAATGGGGAGGCCATTCGAGATCCTCGCTGGTTAACTTTGCTTGCTGCAATACTTATTTTAGAACTTCGGCAGGGATTAAGACCATGTTTGCCCGATCGCCACTTTTATTAACTGTGAAACGGAACAGTTAGTAAAGGCAAAAGCGTT
Organism: Microcoleus sp. F6_B6; assembly: GCA_036702215.1. GTDB lineage: Bacteria > Cyanobacteriota > Cyanobacteriia > Cyanobacteriales > Microcoleaceae > Microcoleus. The sequence goes on along the minus strand of JAUBST010000007.1, from coordinate 156,330 downwards.
AAAATCAGCCAACTCCAAAACCACTTATTCGATTTTAGCGGCGTTTCTGCCCCTGTCAAAAGCGCATCTATTCTCTCTCCCAATCTATTGGGCGATCCCGCAGCACCAACCACGCAAGCTATATCAAAATATCGGTGCGGATAGCTGGCTACCAACAGCAAAGCTTCTGCTAATAACAAAGAATCTACTCCCGCCGCAGCCTTAGCGTCAGCCCGCAATTCCCGCAGCGTCAATAACTCTTCCCACAAAGCTTGCGTATTCGGCAGCCAAGCCGTGATTTGCCGCAGCCATCCCAGCCAGAAAAACCAGAAAGTATCGCGGTAATAGTAGTGCGCTTGTTCGTGGGCAATTACTGCTTGCAAGTGAGCTGGGGCGAGGGTTTTCAACAAACCAGAAGTGACTGCAAATTCAGGTTGCCAAAAACCAACTAAAGCCGAAAATAGAGCGGGCGTGTTCATAACTCTGACTGTTTTTCCGGCTATTTCTTTCTGCGGGCAATTGCGAATTTGATTTAAAAATAAAATGCCTTTGGCGGCTAGCTTAATGCACCAAAATGCTGCTATTATTAAAAAAGTTACAGCTAGCAAGTAGCTCAACCACCCTTCCTCAATTCCTACCATTTGTCCTTGAATTCCCATGAAGAAAATTGCTAGAGCTGTGGCGAGCAATAACAGGGGGGGAAACAGGAATAACAAGAGCGATCGCTGCCAGCGGCAAGTCCAATTTCCGCGAGGAAAAGACCATCTCAATCTCAGGCAGCAAGCAGCAATCAGTGCAGTTAAAATTAGGATTAAGTGCATTATTTTTGCTCCTCCCTAGCTTGGCGGACAGCTTGAATGCGAAGGGCAATTTCTTCTAATTGTTCGACAGTTGCTTGGTCGAGGCTGTCAGCAAATGCTGCTACAATATCGGGATTGCCTACTGCTAGAAATTTCTGCAATCGATCGTAAGCCAAGAGCGATCGAGCTTCTTCGCAAGAAACTAAAGGTTGCCAAGTGAAAGTCCGTTCTGTTTTGTCGCAAACCAGCCAACCTTTGTCTGTCAGGCGCCGCAGGACTGTTGTTACTGAAGCGTAAGCCAATTCTCGATCGGGATCGGACAAAATGCGATCGTGCACGTCTTTCACTGTAGCAATTTCTAGTTCCCAAACTATGTTCAAAATCTCTGCCTCTAAAGGGCCGAGGGAAAGTTGTTTGGGGCGGTAATTGGGCAGAGGATTCATGCTATTTTAGATTTTAGATTTTAGATTTTAGATTTATTTACCGTACAGGTAATTGTTTGTAGAGCTTACCTCATTTACGGTAAGGAGAAGTGTTTCTTTAGAAAAAATTAATCATAAATCCTGTTATTTACAAGTTTTACAAGCTGTCATTTGACAATTCAAGCGAAGAAGTGTAAGAATCAGGCAAAAATTACCAAACTCAGTATATTGGGCATCCATTTAGCCCAAGCTTAACCTCAAATGAAAAAACAACTAATACAGGCTTCAACTGCGGCAGCCCTCGCTATTTTGTGTACCTATTCAACTGTCGATCGGCATCAAGCCACAGCGGCAGAAACTCAAGAATTGGAGATTAAATTTAGCGCTGCCGTGGGGGAAAAGCCGTTTAACTGCGGGGAAAGCTACAGTAACTTAGGCACGCCGGCTGCTACCGTTACTCCTACTGATTTCCGCTTTTATATATCCGATGTTGCCTTAATTGACAACAGCGGCAAAGCCGTACCGCTAACTCTCAAACAAGACGGCAAATGGCAGCATCAAAACATTGCTTTGCTGGACTTTGAAAATAAATCCGGCGCTTGTGCAAACGGCACTGTAGAAATTCGCGATCGAGTTCTTGGCACAATACCAAAAGGCAGCTACAAAGGGCTGCAATTCACCCTCGGCTTGCCATTCAATCTCAATCACGGAGACGCAAGTCTAGCACCTTCTCCCCTCAATTTAACATCCCTGTGGTGGAACTGGCGGGGAGGCTACAAATTTGTGCGAATTGACCTAAAAAATCAAATGGCTAGCAGAATGCCAGCCGGAAAATCGGGCCGGCAAAGCAGCCAAATTGCTCACAAAGAAGGCAGTCACGGCGGCGGAGTGCAGGGTTTTGCCATTCATTTAGGAAGTACCGGATGCAAAGCTGAAGGCAACACTCTGAAGCCGAGTAGCTGTGCTAATCCCAACACCGCAAAAATAGTTTTTAGTAACTTCGATCCCGCAAAAAACACAGTTGTTGCCGACATCAAATCGCTAGTTTCTCAAACTAATTTGGAAGTCAATCAAGCCAATAGTCCTCCCGGCTGTATGTCAGAACCGAATGACGGCGACTGCGCTGGAATTATGACAAATCTAGGTTTGCCCTTTGGAGGCACACCCGCTGCCGAACAGAATTTCTTTAAGGTTAAATAACAGAGGAATTACGCATATATCCCTTCATAAACCGGGTTTTTCCAAAAAACTCGGTTTCTGCGTCCTGGACTATAACAGCAATGGTGAGCAGTGCCCGCCCTACGATAAAAAGAATGAAATTAAATCGACTGTTAACTTTTACTATTATCTGCATTATCTCATTTTGCTTAGCAACGAGCATTAGCGAAGTTTTGTCGCCCGAAACAAGAGCGATCGCAACTTCTGCACCGCCAACTTACAATTGGAATATCCCCGCAGCAGTGCCAAAACCAATTGTACCGGCAGATAACCCAATTACCAAGGAAAAAGTCGAACTGGGGCGACATCTTTTCTACGAAAAACGCCTGTCAGTTACAGGAAAATTTTCCTGCGCTACCTGTCACATTCAAGCCAAAGCATTCACCGACGGCAAAACATTAGGAGTCGGCGCTACCGGAGAAAAACACCCGCGCAATGCCATGAGTTTAGCCAATATCGGCTACAATTCAGTGCTGACTTGGGCAAATCCCCTACAGAATAAACTGGAATCTCAGCTATTAGTTCCCCTGTTTGGCGAACACCCGATCGAAATGGGAATGGTAGGTAAAGAACAGGAACTTTTAGCAATGCTGCGGTCAGATTTACAATACCCCAAAATGTTTGCAGCGGCCTTTGGAACCGGAGACAATTATATTAGTATTCACAACTTAACCAAAGCTATCGCCTCCTTTGAACGCACTTTAATTTCCCTCAATTCTGCCTACGATCGATACCGCTATCAAGGCGAATCCAGCGCAATTTCAGCCTCAGCAAAACGGGGAGAAGAATTATTTAACAGCGAACGCTTGGAATGCTTTCACTGTCACGGCGGTCTCAATTTGTCCGACTCTATTATGCACGATCGGCTAGCCTTTAAAGAAATCGCTTTTCACAATACAGGCCTGTACAATATCGACGGCAAAGGTGCTTATCCGCCAAACAATACAGGGGTTTACGAGATTACGAACCAACCCTCAGACATGGGCAGATTTAAAGCACCAACTCTGCGTAATATTGCCTTGACAGCACCTTATATGCACGACGGAAGTATCAAAACTTTAGAAGAAGTTATCGGTCACTACAAAGCAGGTGGCAGAACTATTAAGAAAGGAGAATTTGCTGGAGTAGGAAGTGAAAACCCGCTCAAAAGTAATTTTGTTTCAGGCTTTAAGTTGACTGTAAAGGAACAGCGAGATTTGTTGGCTTTCCTGCGAAGTTTGACCGATGAAGAATTTATCAATAACCCCGAATTTAGAGATCCGAATCGGGAATAATACTGTATAACCCAGATAATTTCATTGCGACTCAGGCTTTAAGCCAGAACGTTTTTGTTCAATTGGATCTGATGGTCTTTTTCAAAGGTATCTAATGTATAAGGTTAGCGTGCCTAGTTGAGGGAACAGACTGGCAGAACGATCGCAAATTCAGTCCCTTGACCTAGTGCGGAATTCACATCGATCGCACCCCCATGTTTCTCAACTACAATCTGCAGTGCGCCAAACCCAATCCCGTCCCTTTACCCACTGCTTTCGTCGTCAATAAACGATCGCATATCTTTTGTTTGACCTCCCAACGGGCGTAGCAGTAAGATGCTTCTTTAGGCTCTAATATAGCTGATAGGAATCTCGATCGCTAACTCTGTACCATCTCCAACTCTAGAATTACAGGTTAATTTACCGCCATGTTTTTTGACAATACCATAGCTAACAGATAAACCCAAACCTGTACCGCTACCTACGGGTTTAGTTGTAAAAAATGGATCGAATATTCGAGACTGAATATTCGCAGGGATACCGCCACCATTATCAGAAATTTTAATTCTAACCCTGTCTTTTTCAATGACTTCAGTCATAATCCTGATTGCAGGATTTTTATCTGTTTTATTCATTGATTGAAGAGCATCAATAGCGTTACTGATAATACTCAAAAATACTTGATTTATCTCACTAGCATAACAAATGACATTGGGCAGATTTCCATACTCTTTAATAACTTGTATTTCTGATTGACCATCGCTCAGTCTTAAGCGAGTTTGTAAAATTAGCAAAGTGCTTTCAATTCCGGTATGTAAATTTACTGCTTTCATGTCGGCTTCATCTAAGCGGGAAAAGTTACGCAAACTCAGGATAATCTTGCTAATGCGATCGCTCCCTGCTTTCATAGATTCCAGAATTTTAATTAAATCTTTCCAGATAAATTCTAAATCCATTTCTTCTATTTTCGCTTGAATTCCTTTACTGGGTTCAGGATACTCTTGTTGATAAATATCAAGTAAAATAAGCAAATCTTTGACATAATCCTCTATATGTGCGACATTACTACGAATAAATGTTACTGGATTGTTGATTTCGTGAGCAATCCCAGCTACCAGTTGACCCAGAGATGACATTTTTTCGCTCTGAATTAATTGTGCTTGGGTTTGTTGTAAGTTTTTAAATGCTTGCTCTAAATCAAAAGCTTTTTGGCTTAAATCTTCCGTTTTTTGCGCTACTTCTGCTTCTAAGCTTTGGGAATATTTCTCTATTTGTTTATATAAACGAGCATTATCAATAGAACTCGCCGCTTGAGCTGCGAGCATCTGGATAATTTCTACTCGATCGTTAGTAAATGCTCCCACTGTTAAGTTATTTTCTAAGTACACAATACCGACGAGTTTTCCTTGCCGAATAATTGGAGTACATAAAACTGATTTAGGTTGACGAGCGATAATATAGCGATCGCCTGCAAATTGGTCGGCTGTACTTAAGTTGTCAAAGACAGCCGTCGCTTGAGTTCGTGCCACCGCATAAATCAAACTCTGAGGAATTTCATGATATTGTTCCAGAGGAATTTCTAATATTTTTGTCTGCTTTTCTGCGGCTTGAGCGACGACTAACCATTGTCGGTCTTGGCGAAGCACTAAACAACCGATTTGTGCTCCCCCATTCGCCAGCGTAATCTGCATCAAAGTCGCTAACAGTTTCTCTAATTCAATTTCTTGTGAAATGGCTTGTGCCGCCATGATTACTGCTGGAAAATCTAACCATAAATTCTCGCTGCTACTGAGGCTACTTAGGCTTCTCATCCAGGTGGGGTTGAGAGTTGTTCCAGATGTGACGACAAAATTAGCAGGTTGGAGAATAGCTTTCAGTAGTTGTGGATAGCGGTGTTCTAAATAAGCGACTTTAGCCTTGGCACCCCAACGGGAATAACAGTAATACGCCTCAATCATGTAAGATTGTGCAACTTTTTCTTTCCCCCAATCTAAGTAGAATTTGGCAGCTAGTTCGTTGGCTAAACCTTCTTCTTGGATATAACCATTTTCTTTGGCTTTGGAAATCGCGCGATCGTACCAATCTCCCGCTTCATAATTTTTTCCTAAAACCCGGCATTTTTCTGCTTCTACTAAGTCAACTTTATGTTGGTGATTCATCGGGGCCTGGTGTGCCCATTCAGCCAGAGTGGTTTGATGGGTTTCTGCCAAAGCGAGATTGTTCGCTCGCTCAGTTTCTGACTGCGTAGAACAGAGTGCCAAGTAGGTTAACCCGGCATAGAAATGGAAAACCGGAGTATGAATCATTGCTGCTGCTACCCTCAAATAGAGGCTTGCTCGGGCAATGTAGTCTAGGGCGTTGTTGTAGTTGCCAAAGAGATAGGCAAGCATTAGTTTGTAATTATAGGCAAGAGCGAGTGCAGTAAGCTCGCTATTCTGATTGTGCTGAGGAAACATCACGGTTTCATCATAATCCTGACCGATTAACAAATCCGGTTGATTGACAATTTCCTTCAAGTTCTGCACCGCCTGTTGTGCCATATTCAGGTAAACCAGAGGAGAATATTGCTTCACAGTCGCTAAGACAACACAGTAATTTTCTATTTCTGCGTGCCAATCATCAAGCTCTACTCCCGAAAAAAAATTACTATATAAATAACTGCTGACGCAGTAGCCAGCATTGAGAAAATCACCTGTTTCCATTCCGACTAAATAGCCTTGTTTCGCCGTTGGGATTGCTGCCCTCAGTGCTTCTTGACGATGCTGAATAAAACAGCCAAACCAAAGTAAAGTGATACATTTAAATTCTGGCCAATTAAACTGATTGAGTAAGCTCAGTGCTACTCGCCCAAAGCGATAACCTTGTTCTACTTCTGAGAAAAAACCTGACAGCACAATGCCATAACCCACATACCCGATTGTTGATGCTGGTGCATTGCCAAATTGAAGTGATAGGCTGACCATTGTGGCACAAAGCAGAGGCTGCAAGGCAGGATTTCCCATAAAAATAGCCGGAAACAAGATGCCTAACAATTGCATCGCCGCGATTGTCCGAGGGTCGCTCATTACGGGAAGGTTAACCAGTTCCTCAATCTGTTTGCCCTCCAGTTGGTTGGCAAGGTTTTGCAATGCAATGCGTGTCAAGGCTTCGTCAGTTTCATAGGGGAGTTCAATCCCCAATTGTGCTAGGGCATTAGTGCCGATCGCGATCGCTTCTAACATCTGACTCTGAGTTGTCAGTGCGTTGATTTGAATCTCAAATATCTTGACTTTATCTAGTATTGTTTTAGCCGATCGCAAAACCTGGGCTGCCATTTCTTCCATGCCATTAAAATCGGCATTTAAGTAGGCAGTTTCAGCCGCAGCCACATAAAGATTCAGGGTTAATTCATACTGAGTTTCCCAACAGTTTTCTGTGAGTAACTCCAGCCCTGTTTTCACAAAACTTCTGGCGCCTGCATAGGCTGTAGAATTTCTGGCTTTCTCTCCGGCGGCTAAGTTCAATCTGGCTAAGGCTTCCCGTTCGTCTGCTCGAGCGATCGACTCAATTCCTAAATTCAAATGCCCGACAATATCAAACAGCTTTTCCTCTTTTTCTATCTCTGATAAGTTTTGTTGGAGTAATTGCCCAATATGGTAATGGGTCTGCTGTTTTTGGCCGTCAGGAATCAATGAATAAGCCGCTTGTTGGACGCGATCGTGTAAAAATCGATAAGTCGGATTAGCGGAAGCATTGAAAACTTCCTCACTATTAGATTGGGTAAAGAACTTATATATTTCGGTAGTAGGAATTACTAAACCTTCCTGCAAGGCTTTCCATAAAGCTGTTGCGGTACTGTCTGGTGATTTCTCGCTGACAATTGCTAAGGTATTCAAATCAAACTGCGCCCCTATACAAGCCGCTAGTGTGAGACTATCCTGAGTTTCTCCGGGCAATTTCTGTAATTGCAATGCCATGAATTCAATTACATCATCAGTAATTGCTAATGCCTTCACTCGGGCAATATCGCATTGCCAATATTGAATATCGAAATCAAAGCTAATTAACTTGTCATCATGTAATGCTTTGAGAAACTGGGTCGCAAAAAAAGGATTGCCTTGAGTTTTTTGATAAACCAATTTTGTTAAAGTCTGGGCTAGGGATAATTCACAGTTCAGTGTATCTGCCACTAACTGATTCATATCGGGTTCCCTTAAGGGTGGTAAAGTAATTGTATTCACCGTTGCCCCTGTTTTCACAACTTCATCCACTGTTAAAATGAATGGATGCACGGGGGAGACTTCATTATCTCGATACGCGCCTAATATTAATAGATACCCCCCATCTTGCATCAATAATTTAAGCAAGTTCAGTGATGCGGAATCCGCCCATTGCAAGTCATCTAAAAACATGACTAACGGATGTTCTTTACTCGTAAAAACTTGCACAAACTTTTGAAACAGGAGATTAAAGCGATTTTGGGCTGCTGTTCCTGATAATTCAAGGGCGGCTGGCTGTTTGCCGATAATATTTTCTAACTCAGGAATTACGTCAATTAAGACTTGTCCGTTGTCTCCTACTGCGGTTAATATCTGGCTTTTCCATGTTTCTAATTTCCCATCTGATTCGGATAGCAATTGCCCCATTAAATCGCGGAATGATTGCACAAAGGCGCTGAAGGGAATGTTGCGATGAAATTGGTCATATTTCCCTTTAATAAAATAACCTCGTTCCCGCACAATGGGTTTATGAACTTCGTTGACCGCTGCGGTTTTTCCAATTCCTGAAAAACCCGCAACTAGCATCATTTCTGTTGCACCTTCGCTGACTCTTTCAAAGGCTTGGATGAGCGTTTCTACTTCGGTTTCTCGTCCGTAGAGTTTGTCTGGAATCAGGAAGCGATCGCATATATCCCGCGTTCCTAACTCAAATGTTTCAATTTTTCCAGTTGCTTGGCACTGCTGCAAACACCTTTCTAAGTCGTGTTTCAATCCCTTGGCACTTTGATAGCGCTGTTCGGCATTTTTTGCCATCAGCTTCATCGCAATATCCGACACTACCTGCGGGATTTCTTGGCTGTTGATTGCCGGAGGTTGTTTGGCAATATGGCAGTGAACCAACTCCATAGGGTCGTCACATTCAAATGGCAGTTTTCCTGTCAGCAGTTCGTACAAGGTAACTCCCAGAGAATAAAAGTCGGTTCGGTAGTCGATGCCTCGGTTCATTCGTCCGGTTTGTTCGGGAGAAATATAGGCGAGGGTTCCTTCTAAAACGTTGGGATTTTGAATTTCTCGAGTTTCTCTCGGCAGCAGGGAGGCGATGCTAAAGTCAATTAGTTTGACTTGTTTAGTGTCGGGATGTATGAGGACGTTAGCTGGCTTAATATCTTTGTGAATGACTCGGTTTTGGTAGAGTCCGTCAAGAATGTCAGTTATTTGAATGGCGATCGCCAATATTTCTGCTATAGTCCGCATAGGTGCTTCACCCAGCAGTCCTCGGCATCCATTTTGGGCGTATTGCCGTAGAGAAATCCCCGCAAAATCCTCCATCACTAGGGCATAGCTGTTGCGGTAGGATTCCAGACTGTAAGGTTCAACGACTCCCGGCAGACGTAGATTTTTGGCGATGGTATACTGGTTGCGGAATTGCAGCAGTTCGCTGAAGCTGGGATAATCTCTATTTAATAGTTTAATGACAACAGGAAGCCGATCGATTTCTCGAATACCTCGATAAACCACGGTTTTAGAACCACTGTACAGTTGCTCGATTAGGCGGTATCCGGCAATTGGTCTGGTTAAATCTATACCTGCATTCATTTTGGCTATCCTCATCTCAAATATTGACTGCTAAAAATTAATGTGCGCCTCTAACTGTAAGGGTTAAATTCGGCGATCGTATAATTCACTTCATCCGTTTGTAGGCAATGATATCGTAAACTCCGTCCCTTCTCCCAATACAGAATTTACCTCGATTGTACCGCCGTGTTTCTCAACCACAATCTGCCGTGCGATCGCCAATCCCAATCCCGTGCCTTTCCCTACTCCCTTGGTAGTAAATAAATCATCAAAAACCTTCTGCCTCACCGTCTCACTCATGCCAATACCGTTATCTTTGATACGAATTATTGCTTTCTGCTGAGCTTCCGATAATTCCGTGTTGATAATAATTTGATTATGATTAATTTTGATTTCAGCATAACTACGTCTCGTATTTGATTCTTCTAAAGCATCTATCGCATTAGCCAACAAATTCATAAATACCTGATTGATCGGTCCTGCATAACATTCTACTTCCGGTAAATCACCATACTCTTTAATTACCCGAATCTCAGGGCGAGTGTCGTTTGCCTTGAGGCGATGTTTTAGGATCATAATTGTGCTATCAATCCCCTCGTGGATATTGCAGGCAACGGGGCGAGCGCTATCGCCACGGGAAAAGATGCGAAGACTGGTGCTGATGCCTTTGATTCGCTTCACTCCTTCCCTCATGGAACCCACTAACTTTGGTAAGTCTTCCCGGATATAATCGAGGTCTATCGCTTCAATTTCCTCTTGAATTGCCGCAGTGTAATTAGGATATTCTTGCTCAAATAGATCGAGCAATCCAAACAAATCATTAATGTAATCTAAAGCAGGGGTAATGTTGCCAGCAAGGAAGCCTACAGGGTTGTTGATTTCGTGAGCGACCCCAGCTACTAAATTGCCCAATGCCGACATTTTTTCACTTTGGACTATTTTTAGTTGTGCCTGTTTGAGGTCTGTAAGGGCTTGTTGGGATTCTTGATAAAGACGGGCATTTTCCAAAGAAATGGCAGCTTGAGAGCAGATTAGATTCAGCACTTCAACCCGATCGCTCGTGAACGCCCCCGCCGCTAAATTATTTTCTAGATATAAAATGCCTATCAATTTACCTTGATGCAAAATCGGGCTGCACAAGATACTCCTAGGCTGCTGACGCATGATGTATGGGTCATTGGCTAAAGTAGGATCGGTCGTCGCATCAATCAGTACAACAGTTCGCCTATCGTGCTTGACTTTGTAAACTAGCTTCAGAGGAATTTCTTGACTGTCTTCAACCAGAAGGCGCTGCAACACGACTGGCTCCATCCCCACGCTAATTGACCCTTTGATTAGCAGGCGCGAGTCTTGCAAGAGCATTAACACGCATTTATGGGCCCCCGCATTTTCGATGACAATTCTCAGCAACGATGCCAGCAGTTTTTCCAATTCGATTTCGGCAGAAAGAGTTTGGGAAGCTTTGAGAATCGCAGCTAAATCTAAAGCTACAGAGACGCTGCTACTGCTGGAACTGGAAGAACTGGTGGAAGTGACACTTCCCAATGTGAAGATCGTTTCGTGAGGGGAGAGGGGAGAACGGGTTTGCTGGAAGATGGGAGCCAGTAGTTGAGGATAGCGTTTTTCTAAGTCGGCGACTTTGGCTTTAGCGCCCCAACGAGCATAGCCATAGTAGGCGTTTGTCATGTATTCCTGGGCAATGCGCTGTTTACCCCAGTCGAGGTAAAAGTTGGCGGCTAGTTCATTAGCCAGTGCTTCTTCTTGGATGTATTCGTTGGCTTTGGCTCCAGAAATTGCCTTGTCGTATAGCTCACTTGCTTCTGCTTTGTGTCCTAACACTCGACATTTTTCTGCCTTGATTAAGTCAACTTTATGTTGGTGATTCATGGGGGCACGATCCGCCCATTGAGTAATATTCGTTTGATGAATTTCCATCCTGCTAAGAGTGTTTGCTTGCTCAATTTCTGACTCCATAGAGCATAGTGCCAGGTAGGTTAAGCCAGCATAGAAATGAAAAACAGGAATTTGAATCATTCCTGTCGCTCCCATCAAATAGCGGTTAGCTTGGGTAAGGTAGTCTAGGGCATTGGTGTAGTTGCCAAAAATATAGGCAAGCATCAGTTTATAGATATAAACAACAGCAAGGACAGTGAGTTCGTTATTTTGATACTGCTTAGGAAACATCACAGTTTCATCGTAGGCAGTACCGATTAATAAATCCGGTTGCTTGACAATTTCCGTCAAGTTCTGCGCCGTCTGTTGTGTTGCCTTTAGGTAAGCCAGAGGAGAATCTTGCTTCAGAGTCGCTAAGACAACACAGTAATTTTTTATTTCTAGTACCCAATCGTCCAGAGCCACTCCACCGAATAGATGATCGTAAAAACAAATAGCTATACTGTAGCCAGCATTAAGGAAATCACCTGTTTCCATCCCCGCTAAATAGCTATCTTTGAGAGTTGGTATTACTGCCCTCAGTGGTTCTTGACGATGCTGGAGGAAAGCGCCAAAAAACAGTAAAGCGGAGGACTTAAATTCCCGTACATTCAACTGATTGACTAACTTCAGTGCCAATCGCCCGAAATCATAACCTGTTTTTACTTCTCCTAAAAAAGCAGATAACACCATGCCATAACCTACATATCCGATTGTTGATGCGGGCGCATTTCCAAATTGGAGAGATAGACTCACCATTGTGGAGCAATACAGAGGTAGCAAGGCAGGAGAGGCTGAAAAAATCGCTGAAAACAACATGGCTAATAGTTGCATCGCTGCAATTGTCTCTGAGTCGCTCATCGCAGGGAGGTTAATCAGTTCTGAAATCTGTTTACCCTGAAGGCGATCGCCAAGGGTTTGTAGTGCTTTGCCTGTCAAGGCTTCATCAGGTTCAGATGAGAACTCAACCCCTAATTCTACCAGCGCATTTTTGCCGACAGATATTGCTTCCAACATCTGACTCTGCGCTGTGAGTGCGCTGATTTGGATCTCATAAATTTTCACTCGGTCTAGTATGGTTTGAGCGGATCGCAACACCACTGCGGCTTGCTGTTCCATTTCCTCAAAGTCACCATTCAAATAGGCCACTTCAGCCGATGCCACATACAGATTCAAAGTTAATTCATACTGATGTTGCCAGCAGTTAGCTGTCAGTAACTCAATTCCCGTTTGTAAATAAACTCTTGCTGCGGCGTAAGCTGTCGAATTTCTCGCCTTCACTCCAGCTTGCAAATTCAGTTGAGCTAATTCTTGCCGTTCCCTTGATTGAGCAATTAACTCAATTCCTAAATTCAAATGCCCTACAAGATCGAACAGTTTTTCCTCAAGCTCAATCTTCGATAAATTTTCGAGCAGTAACAGTCCTATTTTGAGGTGAGTTGCGGTTTTTAGCTCATCGGGAATCAGAGAATAGGCAGCTTGTTGCACTCGATCGTGTAAAAATCGATAAGTGGGATTAGCTGAAGCCTTGAAAACTTCATCACTATCCGATTGGGTAAAGAACTTATAGATTTTTGTCGTGGGAATCACCAAACCTTCCTGCAATGCTTTCCATAAAGCAGTAGCCGTCATTCCCGCAGATTGCTCACTGACAATTACTAACGTATTCAAATCAAACTGCGCTCCAATACAAGCAGCTAATGTGAGAACCTCCTGAGTTTCTGGCGGCAACTTCTGCAATTGCAATGCCATGAATTCAACGACATCATCAGTGAACACTAAGGCTTTGACTTGGGCAATATCACACTGCCAATGCCGAATCTCCCAATTAAAGCTAATTAGCTTATCGTCATGTAATGCCTTGAGAAACTGAATAGCAAAAAAAGGATTTCCCTGAGTTTTTTGATACACTAATTTTGTCAAAGGTAGGGCCAGGGATGATTTGCAATTTAGCGTATCTGCCACCAACAAATTCATATCTGGTTCGCTTAACGCTGGCAAAGTAATCCTATTCACTGTTGCCCCTGTTTTAACTATCTCATCCACTGTTAAGATCAATGGATGCACGGGCGAAACTTCATTATCTCGATAGGCCCCCAATACTAATAAATATCCTGTATCCCTCATCAATAATTGTAGCAAATTCAGGGAGGCTGAATCCGCCCATTGCAAGTCATCCAAAAACATCACTAAAGGATGTTCTTTGCTCGTGAAAACTTGCACAAACTTCTGCATGAGCAGATTAAAGCGATTTTGGGCGGCACTTCCTGACAATTCTGTTGCAGGAAGTTGAGCGCCAATTATACCTTCTAACTCAGGAATCACGTCAATCAAGACTTGTCCGCTGTCTCCCACTGCTGCTAAAATCTTGGTTTTCCATCTTTGCAATTGGGTATCCGATTCTGATAGCAATTGACCCATTAAGTCGCGGAATGCTTGCACAAAGGCACTGAAGGGAATGTTGCGTTGAAATTGATCGTATTTGCCTTTGATAAAATAACCGCGCTGACGGACAATGGGTTTATGAACTTCATTGACAACGGCTGTTTTCCCAATTCCCGAAAAACCTGCTACTAGCATCATTTCGGTGCTACCTGTGCTGATTCGCTCAAAGGCAGCTAATAGGTGATTAACTTCTTTTTCTCGACCATAGAGTTTGTCGGGAATCAGGAAGCGATCGCATACATCACGCATTCCTAATTCAAAGCTTTCAATTTTTCCAGTTTTTTGGCACTGCTGCAAACACTTTTCTAAGTCATGTTTCAATCCCTTGGCACTTTGATAGCGTTTTTCGGCATTTTTTGCCATCAGCTTCATAACCATATCCGAAACCACCTGCGGGATTTTTTTGCTGTTTATTGCAGGAGGTTTTTTCGCAATATGGCAGTGAACCAACTCCATGGGGTCGTCACATTCAAATGGCAGTTTTCCTGTCAGCCGTTCGTAAAATGTGGCTCCCAGAGAATAAAAGTCTGTGCGGTAGTCGATGCCTCGGTTCATTCGTCCAGTTTGTTCGGGAGAAATATAAGCGAGGGTTCCTTCTAAAACGTTGGGATTTTGAATTTCTTGAGTTTCTCTCGGCAGTAGCGAGGCGATGCTAAAGTCAATCAGTTTGACTTGTTTGGTTTCGGGATGTATGAGGACGTTAGCTGGCTTAATATCTTTGTGGATGACTCGGTTTCGGTAAAGTCCGTCAAGGATGTCAGTTATTTGAATGGCAATTTCCAATATTTCTGCTAGAGTCAGCTTGCGTTCTTGGGCATAGTCTCGCAGAGAAATACCGCCAAAATCCTCCATCACTAGGGCATAGCTGTTGCGGTAGGATTCCAGACTGTAAGGTTCAACGACTCCCGGCAGACGTAGATTTTTGGCGATGGTATACTGGTTGCGGAATTGCAGCAGTTCGCTGAAGCTGGGATAATCTCTATTTAATAGTTTAATGACAACAGGAAGCCGATCGATTTCTCGAATACCTCGATAAACCACGGTTTTAGAACCACTGTACAGTTGCTCGATTAGGCGGTATCCGGCAATTGGTCTGGTTAAATCTATACCTGCATTCATTTTGGCTATCCTCATCTCAAATATTGACTGCTAAAAATTAATGTGCGCCTCTAACTGTAAGGGTTAAATTCGGCGATCGTATAATTCACTTCATCCGTTTGTAGGCAATGATATCGCAAACTCCGTCCCTTCTCCCAATACAGAGTTTACCTGGATTGTACCGCCGTGTTTCTCAACTACAATCTGCCGCGCGATCGCCAATCCCAATCCCGTCCCTTTCCCCACACCTTTAGTTGTAAATAAGTGGTCAAAAATCTGACTTTTTATCTCATCTGATATCCCCGGCCCGTTGTCAGAAATGCGAATCTTCACCCACTCAGAAGACTGTCTTTCTGTCCGAATTGTGATGCAATGGGCTGGGGCTTTAATCTTCTCTAAACTTTGTTCGCGATTAGATTCTTCCAGTGCATCAACGGCATTTGCCAATATATTCATAAACACCTGATTTAATTGTCCGGGGAAGCAATCAACTGATGGCAAGTCCCCGTACTCTTTCACAACTTCAATCGCTGGACGCTGTTCGTTCGCTTTCAATCTGTGTTTGAGAATCAAAATCGTACTGTTAATTCCGTCATGAATATTGAAAGGAACTTTGTAATCTTTGTCTGCTCGGGAGAAGGTACGAAGACTGGTGCTGATACCTTGGATGCGATCGCACCCGATTTGCATCGAGTTCAACATTTTTGGTAAATCTTCTAAGAGATATTCGATGTCAAGTTCTTCTGCTATTTGCTCGATGTCATCTCCAGGATTGGGAAATTTTTCTTGGTAGACTTGCAGGTATTTAGTCAGATCTTTGACGGCGGCGATCGCTTCATGAATATTACCAGAAATAAATCCGACTGGATTATTAATTTCATGGGCAACCCCGGCAACTAAATTCCCCAACGCCGACATTTTTTCGCTCTGTACTAATTGTAGTTGTGATTGTTCGACCTGGTGGGCATAGTCCTGCGCTTGCTGATACAATCGCGCATTTTCTAGGGAAATGGCAGCCTGAGTGCAGAGGAAGTTGAGGACGAGGAGACGATCGCGAGTAAACACTCCTTTTGTCGAGCTATGTTCGAGATAAAGTATCGCCACTAAATTCCCGCGATCGAGAATCGGAGTACATAACATACTCTGAGAGTGATACTGGAGCGTACAGTCATTCATTAAACCTGGAATATCGGTTTTGCCTCCTTCAATAATCACAGTTTCTAGGGTATGCTTGACATAATAAACCAGCTTGAGCGGAATTATCGCCGAACCTTCTATAGGTTGGGTTTGCAGTAAGGTTGTGGGTAACTCGTTATCTGGAGTGATGTGAGTTATTGCCCGGATTTGCCATTCATCCTGATAGGGGAGTAGCAAAGCACAAGTTTCGGCGCCCGAAGTTTTTAAAATAATTTGGTTGAGGCTACCGAACAATTCATCAAGCTGAATTTTACTGGATAAAGCTTGAGCAGCTTGCACAATAGATGCGAAATCAAGGGCCTCGGAAATACTGGTGCTGCTATTACTGGAAGTCTGCGAAGAGTGGCTAATCGTTGCCAGCGTCTCTAGAGGATTAAAGCGAATTTTAGGCTGATTCAGGATAGGCCCAAGTAGCTGCGGATACCGTTGTTCTAAGTTTTCCGCTTTGGCTAGCGCGCCCCAACGGGCATAACAGTAATACGCCTCCTGCATATAGCTGGCAGCAACTTTTTCTTTGCCCCATGCCCAGTAGAATTTTGCTGCGAGTTCGTTGGCCAATCCTTCTTCTTGGATATAACCGTTTTCCCGAGCTCCTTGAATCGCTAGATCGTAAAATTCTATAGCTTCTGTTTTGGAATTGAGGAGTTGATACTTTTGGGCCTCAACTAAATGATATTTGTGCAAGTAATTCATCGGGCCATAATCTGCCCAGTCTTTGAGCTTGGCTTGATTTTCTTTTATTCGCTGCCATCGCGGCTCTGACTCCGACATCGATTCACCAGCACTCGCCAGCACGTTCAGAGAATCATAAAAGTAGAATATCGGTTCCACAATACTTCCCATCCCTCCAGCCAAATACTGTCGCGTTTGAGCCGCATCGTGTTCTGCTTTAGCAAAGTCTTCCAACCAGTAATTCAATGTGAATCGATACAAGTAGAAGAAGGATAGTCGGTAAAAATCGACTTTTGCCTCAGCAACGACTTTTTCTTCATAGGCATCCTGGCGTAAGGGAACTTCGTCCTCTGACTCACCCAAGAGAATTTGAGCCGCCTGCCAGTAGGCCAACACACAGTTTGCTGCCGTCAATTGGTTGAGGTCGCACAACTGTTGGTAATAGGCGCGAATTTGCGGTTCGAGTTCCACTAGCGGTTGACCGTACCAATAAGCATTGAAACAGTACAACTGAGCATCGTAGCCCATAAATTCTAGATTGCCCGTTTCTAATCCAGCTTGATAGCCATCCAGAAGAATCGGCAGCGTGTCTTGCAAATGGATCGTCCAAGAACCCACATACGCCCCCATTAACATGGCGGTGGCGGCCCGAATGTTTTTAGCATCGGGTTCTAAGGCGAGTTGGTATCCTAATTGCCCAAACTGAGGTACTTTGCTCATGTCGTTCCACAGCATCCTCAGTTGGAAAGCGTAACCGACGTAGCAAAATGCGGAAACCGGACTATTGCCAAATTGAATTGATAATTTAACCTGAAGTGCGACGACTAGGAAATAAAGCTTTGTGCCGGACATATAACAGACGGGTGTAAGTCGCGCTGCATTTTGCATGATGGCAAGCTGCTGAGGGTCGCTCATTTTCGGCAGATGAAAGAATGATTCAATAGAGCGACCTTCAATTAAGGCATCAATTTCTTGCTTCAACTGCCGAATATCGTCTAGGGTGGGTTCATTTGGTAGGTTTACGCCTAACATTTGGAAGACTGATTGACCGATCGCGATCGCCTCGACAAATTTATTGTGGGCGACCAATGCCTGGATTTTGACTTGATAAACTTGCACCTGTTCTAAAGGTGTTTTCGCATGATGAATCACCGCTTCAATCCACTGGTTCATCTGCTCAAAATCCCCGGCCAAAAAAGCCACCTCGGCAGCCAAGTCGTACAAAGATAGGGTCATTTCATACTGCCGTTGCCAAGCGTCTGTTCCCAGCAGTTTCAGACCGACTTTGGCATATTCGCGGGCGGCTTGATATGCGGTGGCGGCTCTGGCTTTGTGGCAAGCAGTGAGGTTGAGTTGGGCGAGTTCCTCCCTTTCGGGTTGTTCTGCAACCAGTGCGGTTCCGTAGTTCAACTGATTGACTAATTCAAAAATGCGTTCTTCTCTGGCTTCTGCTGAAATTTGTTGCAGCAGCAGTTGCCCGATTTGATAATGGGCGATCGCGCGTTCTTCTTCGGGAATCAAAGAATAAGCCGCTTGCTGGACGCGATCGTGCAAGAAACGATAGGCAACGGTTTGAGCAGTCGCTTCAGAAATCGCCTGTTGGTCGCCTACATAAAATTTATAAACTTCACTTTGGGGGATAATCAGCTCTTCCTGTAAAGCTCTCCACAATGCGGTTGCGGTTTCCGTCTCCGAACTCTCTGACACAATTGCCAATGTTGCCAGGTCGAACTGGTTGCCAATGCAAGCAGCTAATTTTAAAACCTCCTGAGTTGTTGCTGGCATTTTTTGCAACTGCTGCGCCATAAATAGCACCACATCATCGGTGAGCGCGGCCTCTCGAACTTTGCTAATATCGCACTGCCAATGTCCCGCTTGGATATCAAAAGTAATCAATTCATCCTGATGCAAGGCTTTGAGAAACTGCGTTGCAAAAAATGGGTTTCCTTGAGTTTTTTGATATACCAATTCTGTCAGCGGTCCGGCAAAATTAGGAGCGCAAACTAGCGTATCCGCTACCAATTGATTTAAACTGATTTGAGCGAGCGGTGCTAATGTAATAGTGTTGAGTGTGGTTCCTGCCTTCCTCACTTCATCTAGGGTCAACATCAGGGGATGGCTGGGTGATACTTCATTATCCCGATAGGCTCCCAGCAGCAACAGATAACCCAATTGCGACTCATTGACGAGCAATTGCATTAACTTCAGCGATGCCGAATCCGCCCATTGCAAGTCATCTAAAAATATGACTAATGGATGCTCTTTGGTGGTGAAGACAGCAATGAATTTGTGGAAGAGCAAATTAAATAGATTTTGAGCGGCAATCCCCGATAATTCGGGGCCTGGGGGTTGGGTTCCAATAATCCGTTCTAGTTCGGGAATGACTTCAATAATGACTTGTCCGCTGTCACCGAGCGCTGCGATAATTTTAGTTTTCCATTCTTGGATTTTGGCATCGGTTTCACTCAGTAATTGTGCCATTAAATCGCGGAATGCTTGGACAAATGCCGAGAAGGGAATGTTGCGGTTGAACTGGTCGAATTTGCCTTTGATGAAATAGCCCCGCTGCCGGACAATCGGTTTATGTACCTCGTTGACTACAGCCGTTTTTCCGATGCCGGAGAAGCCAGCGACCAGCATTAATTCTGATGTGCCATTTGCTACGCGATCGAAGGCATTCAACAGGGTTTGTACTTCGGTTTCTCGACCGTAGAGTTTTTCTGGAATCAGGAAGCGATCGCATATATCCCGCGTTCCCAACTCAAATGTTTCAATTTTTCCAGTTGCTTGGCACTGCTGCAAACACCTTTCTAAGTCGTGTTTCAATCCCTTGGCACTTTGATAGCGCTGTTCGGCATTTTTTGCCATCAGCTTCATCGCAATATCCGACACTACCTGCGGGATTTCTTGGCTGTTGATTGCCGGAGGTTGTTTGGCAATATGGCAGTGAACCAACTCCATAGGGTCGTCACATTCAAATGGCAGTTTTCCTGTCAGCAGTTCGTACAAGGTAACTCCCAGAGAATAAAAGTCGGTTCGGTAGTCGATGCCTCGGTTCATTCGTCCGGTTTGTTCGGGAGAAATATAGGCGAGGGTTCCTTCTAAAACGTTGGGATTTTGAATTTCTTGAGTTTCTCTCGGCAGTAGGGAGGCGATGCTAAAGTCAATTAGTTTGACTTGTTTTGTTTCCGGGTGTATTAGGAGATTGGCGGGTTTAATATCTTTGTGGATGACTCGGTTTTGGTAGAGTCCGTCAAGAATGTCAGTTATTTGAATGGCAATTTCCAATATTTCTACCAGACTCAGCGTAGGTACTTCACCGACTCCTCTTTGGCATCGTTTTCGGGCGTAGTCTCGGAGGGAAATACCGCCAAAATCCTCCATCACCAGGGCATAGCTGTTGCGGTAAAATTCTAAACTAAAGGGGGCAACGACTCCAGGCAGACGTAGATTTATGGCGATAGTATACTGGTTGCGGAATTGCAGCAGTTCGCTGAAGCTGGGATAATCTCTATTTAATAGTTTAATGACAACTGGAAGCCGATCTGTTTCTCGGAGGGCTCGATAAACCAGAGTTCTCGAACCGCAGTATAATTGCTCACCCAAATGATATCCAGAAATTCGGTTTGTCAAATCCACTGCAGCACTCCTCTGGATTACTCGATCTCAGACATTGACTATTGTAACCAAGTATACACTTTTCTTGGTGGAGTCTGAGGAAAATAGAACTGCGAGACCCCCAACAGACGGACTCTACCGCTTTTATTTTTTTTCACTTTTGAAGAGAAAGAAGGCGCTCTATCAAGAGAGTTTTATCCTTTCATCGGCAATAAAATTGTAAACTCCGTCCCTTCTCTCAAGACTGAATTTACCTCGATTGTACCGCCGTGTTTCTCAATCACAATCTGCCGTGCGATCGCCAATCCCAACCCCGTCCCTTTCCCTACTCCCTTGGTAGTAAATAATTCATCAAAAATCTTCTCTTGCACTGCTTCACTCATGCCCACACCGTTATCTTTTATGCGAATAACCGCTTGTTTTTTATCCGCATCAATTTCCGTCTTAATAGTAATTAGATTGGCGATTTCTGCATAAGGTCGTCCTTGATTGGATTCCTCCAAAGCATCAATCGCATTACCTAACAAATTCATAAATACTTGATTCAACTGTCCGGCATAACACTCAACTTGCGGCAAATTCCCGTATTCCCTAATCACTTTGATTTCTGGACGAGTGTCGTTAGCCTTGAGGCGATGTTTCAGGATCATCAGGGTGCTATCGATGCCATCGTGGATATTGCAAGCTACGGGAAAGTTAGTATCGGCACGGGAGAATGTCCGCAGACTGGTACTAATATCCTGAATCCGCTTCACGCCTTCGCGCATCGAACCTATTAATTTCGGTAAATCTTCCCGGATGTAGTCAAGCTCGATGTTCTCGATTTCCTCTTGAATCTCTGGATCTAGTTGCGGATATTTTTGTTCGTACAAATCGAGCAAACCAAACAAATCTTTGATATAATCTAAGGCGGGTTGAATATTGCCAACCAGAAAACCAACTGGATTATTAATTTCGTGAGCCACCCCAGCCACTAAGTTGCCCAAGGCTGACATCTTTTCACTTTGAACTATTTTTATTTGTGCTTGTTTGAGATCGGTAAATGCTTGTTGAGATTCTTGATACAAACGGGCATTTTCTAAGGAAATAGCAGCTTGAGAAGCCAGCAAATTTAGCACTTCAATGCGATCGCTCGTAAATGCCCCAACCGTCAGGTTATTTTCCAGATATAAAATTCCAATCAACTTGCCTTGATTAAGGATTGGACTACACAGAACGCTTTTAGGCTGGTGCTGTTCAATGTAACTATCTCCAGCAAACTGAGGATTTACCCTAGCATCGGCAAGTACCAGCGGTTTCAAACTCCGCTTGACAGTATTGACCAAACTAATCGCTACATCCTGACTTGATTCTAGCGGTATTGACGGTAATAGCTCAGGTTCCTTCCCATCTACTACAAGAGCCGCTACCTGTAAGTATTTTTTTTGTTTGAGCAATAAGACACACTTAGTTGCCCCAGCATTCGCGAGCGATATTTTTAAAAGAGCAGTCAGGAGTTTATCTAGTTCAATCTCCCCAGAAATGGCTTGAGAGGCTTGGATCAGAGTAGGCAAATCTAGAAATTCAGAGTTGCTGCTAGAAGAGTGAGTAGAAGTAATCGTTCCTAATGTGATACTTCCTTTGAGGGAAGCAAAGGATCGATCTGACTGAAGGATGGGTGCGAGGAGTTGGGAATAACGTTGTTCTAAATCAATAGCTTTAGCTTTGGCTCCCCAACGACTGTAGGCATAGTAAGCCTCCAGTGCATAAATTTTGGCAAATTTTTCTTGACCCCATTCTAGATAAAATTTTGCTGCCAGTTCATTAGCTAATGCTTCTTCGTTAAGAAATTGATTTTCTTTAGCGAGACATATAGCACGGTCATAGTGTTCAATCGCCTCAGCTTTATTACCCAAAACTCGATGCTTTTCTGCTTCAACCAAATACCACTTATGCAAATGATTCATTGGAGCATTTTGCGCCCACTGGTGCAGAGTCGTTTGATGAATTTCCACCTGACTAAGAATATCAGCTTGTTCAATTTCTGACTGGGCGGGGAAGAGCGCCAGGTGCGTTAGAGCTACATAGAAATGGAAAATGGGAACAACAATCACTCCCGATACTGCCATAAAATACTGTTCGGCTTGTGCAATGTGGTCTAGGGCAGCCGGATAATTGCCAAACAAGTAGGCAAGGAGCAGTTTGTAGATGTAAGCAAAAGCGCTCAACGCAAGTTCGTTGTCCTGATGATGCTTAGGAAGCATCACTGTTTCATCGTAGGCATCGCCGATTAAGCAATTCGGTTGACTTACAGTTTCCCTCAAGTTCCGCACTATCTGCCCCATCATCCCTAAATAAACTCGGGCAGAATTTTGCTTTGCCTGCACCATGACGGCGCTATAAGCTGCTATTTCGGTTTCTAAATTGTCTAGTTCTACCCCACTGAAAAAGTGGGCGTAAAAGTGATTAATTATGCTGTAGCCAGCGTGGACAAAATCACCAGTTTCCATGCCAGCTAGATAGCCATCTTTCAGCGTCGGTATCGTTGCCCTCAGAGCTTCCTTGTGATGCTGAATGTAGAACCCAAACATAGCCATAATTATGGACTTGAATTCCCTCACATTGAAGCGATCAATCAATGAGAATGCCAATTTACCCAAACCGTAGCCGGTTTCAACCTCTCCCAAAAAGGCACACAGCACCATGCCGTGAATCGCATATCCAACTATTGATGCGGGTGTATTTCCAAACGAGAGCGATAAACTCACCATCGTGGAACTCAGTAGGGGCAGCAAACCTGGTCTTCCCTGGATAATGGGTGCAAATAATATTGCTAACAGTTGCATGGCAGCCTCAGCCTTGGCATCGGTCATCATCGGCAACTCAGCTAGTTCTTCAATCCGTTTGCCCTCAAGTTGGGTGGCCAGGGTTTGTAACGCTTTGCCAATTAATGCTTCGTCAGCTTCGGTGGGCAGTTCAACCCCTAATTGTCCGAGTGCATCTGTGGCTACTGCAATGGCTGCTAACGACTTGCTCTGAGCTATCTGTGCGGCAATCTGAATTTCGTAAATTTTAACTTTGTCTAAAATCGACTGAGCTTTTTGCAAAACCAGTCCTGCAATCTGCTCCATTCCGTCAAAGTCACCATTCAAATAGGCAGCTTCGGCGGCTGCAACATAGAGGTTGAGAGTCAATTCATACTGACTTTGCCAACAATTTACCTGTAGTAGCCCCATCCCCGTTTGCAGATAAACTCTTGCCGCACTGTATGCGGTAGAACTTCTGGCCTTGCGTCCGGCTGCTAAGTTTAGTTGAGCTAATGCTTGGCGTTCGCTCGGTTGAGTAATTAACTCAATTCCCAAATTTAAATGCCCGATATGATCGAACAGTTTTTCCTCTTGTTCTATCTCGGAGGAATTCTGCTGGAGTAGCTGTCCTATTTTGAGATGAGTTGATTTTTTCTGTGAATCGGGAATCAGTGAATATGCGGCTTGCTGGACGCGATCGTGTAAAAATCGATAAGTTGGATTAGCTGAAGCATGGAAAACTTCATCACTATCCGATTGGGTAAAGAACTTATAGATTTTGGTCGTGGGAATCACCAAACCTTCCTGCAATGCTTTCCATAAAGCAGTAGCCGTCATTCCAGCAGATTTCTCACTGACAATTACTAACGTATTCAAATCAAACTGCGAGCCAATACAAGCAGCTAATTTGAGAACCTCCTGAGTTTCGCTGGGCAACTTATGCAATTGCAATGCCATGAATTCTACGACATCATCAGTGATAGCTAAGGTTTTGACTTGGGCAATATCACACTGCCAATGCCGAATATTCCAATTAAAACTAATTAACTTGTCGTCATGTAATGCCTTGATAAACTGAGTGGCAAAGAAAGGATTGCCCTGAGTTTTTTGATAGACTAATTTTGTCAGTGGTTGGGCAAGTGATGATTCGCAATTCAGCGTATCCGCGACCAAAAAATTCATATCTGGTTCGCTTAACGCTTGCAAAGTAACCGTATTCACTGTTGCCCCAGTTTTAACTATCTCATCCACTGTTAAGATCAATGGATGCACGGGCGAAACTTCATTATCTCGATAGGCCCCCAATACTAATAAATATCCTGTATCCCTCATCAATAATTGTAGCAAATTCAGGGAGGCTGAATCCGCCCATTGCAAGTCATCCAAAAACATCACTAAAGGATGTTCTTTGCTCGTGAAAACTTGCACAAACTTCTGCATGAGCAGATTAAAGCGATTTTGGGCGGCACTTCCTGACAATTCTGTTGCAGGAAGTTGAGCGCCAATTATACCTTCTAACTCAGGAATCACGTCAATCAAGACTTGTCCGCTGTCTCCCACTGCTGCTAAAATCTTGGTTTTCCATGTTTGCAGTTGGGTATCCGATTCTGATAGCAGTTGACCCATTAAGTCGCGGAAGGCTTGCACAAAGGCACTGAAGGGAATGTTGCGTTGAAATTGATCGTATTTGCCTTTGATAAAATAACCGCGCTGGCGAACAATGGGTTTATGAACTTCATTGACAACGGCGGTTTTCCCAATTCCCGAAAAACCTGCTACTAGCATCATTTCTGTTGAGCCCAGGCTGACTCGCTCAAAGGCCGCTAATAGTCGATCGACTTCTTTTTCTCTACCGTAGAGTTTTTCGGGGATAGTAAAGCGATCGCTAATATCTCGCTTTCCGAGTTCAAAAGATTCTATCTTTGCTGTTTTTTGTAATTGAAATAAACAAATCTCTAAATCGTGCTTGAGTCCTAATGCACTTTGATAGCGTTTCTCGGCATTTTTCGCCATCAGCTTACTGACAAGTTGCGATAAAATTAAGGGGATTTCAGGATTAATTTGATGGATGGCTATCGACTCTTTGGCGAGATGACAATGCACCAATTTCATCGGGTCGTCAGAGATAAATGGCAACTTTCCTGTCAACAATTCATAAAAGGTCACACCGAGGGAATAAAAGTCACTACGATAGTCAATGCCTCGATTCATCCGTCCTGTTTGTTCGGGGGAGAGATAGGCTAATGTTCCTTCTAAAATATTCGGATTCTGGATTTCTTGGGTTTCTCTCGGCAGTAGGGAAGCGATGCTAAAGTCAATTAGTTGAATTTGTTTGGTGTCGGGATTAATCAGAATATTAGCTGGTTTAATATCTTTGTGAATGACTCGGTTTTGGTAGAGATAGTGGATAATGTCTGTTAGTTGTATCGCGACTTGGAGAAATTCTGCTAAAGGTAAAGCTTGAGATGGTTGGGTGTGATTTGTTGCTGTTTTGAGATAAGTAGATAGGGAGACTCCGCCAAAATCTTCCATTACTAGGGCATAGCTATTGTGGTAGACTTCCAGCGTCAGGGGTTTGACGATGTGAGGGAATTCGAGATTTTTGGTAATGGTATATTGGTTGCGAAACTGGACGAGCTCGTTGAAGGAGGGGTATTCGTTTCGCAGCAGTTTGATGACGACTGGGTATTGATCGCGGGTACGGATGCCTCGATAGACTAGGGTACGTGTACCTGCATAAAGTTGCTGTGTAATCTGATAACCTGACAAATTTGCGATCGCATCCATAACTTGTTGACCCTTTATTATAAAACAGTTCAATTAAGACCTTCTATTTCATTGTATTTTATTATTTGACAAAGATAGCGATCGCAAAGTCGGCACCCTCGCTAGGGACAGAATTAACTGTAATTTTTCCCCAATGTTTATCAATTATTATTTAACCGAAAGCAATTTTATCCCAAGCATCCGGATTCATCCATTTACCTTTGAAAAAAGCTGCGCCTCCCGCCAGTCGCAGACTCATCCGTGGATCTCAAATCTCAAATTTCAAATTTCAGGTGGCATGACGTGCGATCGCTAATTCTCAACCAGTTCATTTCCCTATTCTGCACTATTTGCGCTATGTTATGTCTACTATGGTTGCGTCAGTTCTGATGCTATCAGAAAACAATAATTTGTAATTTTTAACCGCAAATATACGCAGATAAACCCTAATCTATAGTTGAGCTTATCTGCGTATAGCGTTTCTCAAGCGTGGTGAGGTATGATTGACAGATTATATAGCCTTTCTTAAAAAGATGAGGTATGGTTGACAGATTATATAACCACTTAAACTTATAGGGCTCTCTTCCCAACTACGTACCTCATCTTTCTGAGAACGGCTATATATTGACTTAAATCTGCGGTTTTATTATGCTTTATTCCCCATAGTGACCGCCGACAACCTTACCCCGAAACACAACATAATTGTAGATGTTGTAAAAAATCATAATCGGGATTAGAAAGCCGATGAACACAATCATAAATACCAGGGCGCTGGGCGAAGCAGCGGCTTGGTAAATCGTGATGTGCGAGGGAATAATGTAGGGAAAAACAATCAATCCCAAACCGATGAAAGTAAGCAAAAAAATCAGAATTGTCCAGATAAACGGCGTTCGTTCTTCTTGGCTGGCGAGACTTTTCAGCAGCATTCCCACCAACAGCACTCCCAACAAAGGAATTGCGGCAAAGACATAAACTAGCGGTTTCTCAAACAACCTGGATCTAGCACTTTCGTAAAAAATCGGAGTTGCGATGGTAATTAAAACTGCTCCGATTAAAGTTGTCACCGCCGCAATTTTAGCCGTGCGGTAGTGATGTGTTTGCAGTTCGCCCTCCGTTTTCATAATTAGATAGGTTGAACCGATCAAAACATAGCCTTGAATCAGCGTCAAAGCAACCAAGATCGATCGCCAATCCAGCCAGTCCCAAGTAGTCCCCACAAAGTGACCTGCTTCATCAACCGCAATGCCTTCGAGCACCGCACCGAGGGCAAATCCTTGAGCTAAAGCTGCTAAAAAACTGCCAGCACCAAAGGCATAATTCCAGAATAATTTGCGATTAGAATGCTCGCGAAATTCAAAAGCGACAGCCCGAAATATCAAACCAAAAAGCATCATGCAAATCGGTATGTACAGCGCTGTCAAAATCGTGCCGTAAGCGAGGGGAAATGCGCCAAATAAAGCGCCTCCCATCAACACCAGCCAAGTTTCGTTCGCGTCCCAAACGTTGCCCAAACTGGTCATTAAAATGCCCCTGCGTTCCTCGTCGTCAGCAGTCAGAGACAGGATGCCTACTCCTAAGTCAAAACCGTCTAGCATGACATATAGCAGGAGAAACAAAGCCAAAACTACAAACCAAACTTGCGGGAGAAAATGCTCCAAAGCTTGCATAAAATCTCCTATTGTTGTGCTTCTACGGGGCGTCGATCGGGAATGTGTTCTGCGGGTTGACTTTCGATTGCAGGTTCATTGTCTAAACCTGGCACAGGCAGACTTAAATTAGGCCCTTGGCGGATAATTCGGCTGCCAAAATACAAGGCACAAACAAACAAAAAGCTGTAAATAACGGCAAAGAAACTGAGAGAAGTTAAAACATTGCTGGCGGGGATGTTTGACACCGCGTCAGCAGTGCGAATTTGCCCGTATAAAGCCCACGGTTGCCTGCCGACACAGCGGACAATCCAACCCGATTCTACAGCAATATATCCCAGGGGAGCAGCTAATACCCAAGCGCGCATCAGCCAAGGTTGACTGCTAATATTTTCAGCAGCAAGTTTGCCCCGCATCCACTGAATTATACTCAACAGCATCAGTCCTAAAAAAAAGAATCCAATCCCGGACATGATGCGGAAACAATAGTAGATTAAACCCACCATCCGGGGTCTATTTTCGGGCTGCCATTCCTTCAATCCGAGTACGGGTTCGGAGAGTTTTTGTTTGAATTCCAGAATGTATCCTAAGCCATTGGGAATGCTAATTTCCCAGTCATTTTTTTGGGCCTTTTCATTAGGCAAAGCTAGCAAAGTCCAATCTGCTGACTCTCCCGCTGGTGAAGTTTCCCACTTAGCTTCGATTGCTGCTAATTTAGTGGGTTGATAGTGATAAACTTGTTCGGCGCTCAAATGTCCGATGTATATCTGCAAGGGTGCCACGGCGATTGCTGTTGCTATGGCAATTTTTAAAGACTTGGAAAAAAAGGCTTGGTTGCGCTGATTGAGAATGTACCAAGCGCTAATTCCCCCAATGACAAACAGCGAAGTTTCTAGCGTCGCAAAAAACATATGGAGAATGCTGTTTAAGGCGAACGGGTTCATAATTGCTTGAAAGTAATCGCTGACAATAAACTTGCCGTTGACCATTTCTCCGCCCGCAGGAGTTTGCAGCCAAGAGTTAGCGACTAAAATCCAGACTGTGGATAGGTTAGCGCCGAAGGCTACCATGATTGTAGCGAAATAATGGACGATCGGGTGAACGCGCTCCCAACCAAACAGCATAATTCCTAAAAAGCCGGCTTCTAACATAAATGCCATTGAAGCTTCAAAGCCTAAAATGCTCCCAAAAAAGTCACCGACTGCTTCTGAAAATGGTGCCCAGTTTGTGCCGAATTGAAATTCCATCGGAATTCCAGAAGCTACTCCAATACCGAAGTTGAGGATGTAGAGTTTAGACCAAAAACGAGCGTGATGGTAGTAGTCGGGATTGCGAGTTTTCAGCCACATTCCTTCAACAATTACCAGATAAATCCCCATTCCAGTTGTCAGAACTGGCCACAGCATATGGAATATGGCGGTTAGCGCAAATTGCATCCGCGATAGCGCCACGGTGTTAGATAAGATATCCATTGTTATATCCTTTGGTCAGTTCAAGAGAGGTTAGCTTGTACGAGTTCCAGAATTGACACTGGTTATAATGTAGTGTAAAACTTGGCGACAATTTGTCTGTCTAGCACCTTTTAAGGTTTTATACAGATTTAGGTTGTATTTTCTTGTATGTTAAAATAGGTAGATTATGATTTGTGGTTGGGTAGGGCGGGTTTACGAGATTATAGATTTTAGGCAATTATTATCGGTGAACCCGCCCCTACAAGATTTATGTTCGGTGATGGAAATATTATCTTAGTTGGGTGGGGGCGGGTTTACGAGATTGCGGGTTTTAGGCAATTATTATCGGTGAACCCGCCCCTACAAGATTTATGTTTGGTGATGGAAATATTATCTTAGTTGGGTGGGGGCGGGTTTACGAGATTGTGGGTTTTAGGCATTTATTGGCAGGTTTACCCGCCCCTACAAGATTTGTGTTCGGTGATGGAAAGATTATCTTAGCGAACGGTAACTGTATAATTTAGTTTAAAGGGTTTGAAATTAGCTTTGTTTTTGGCTGTTCCGCTCAATTCAAGTTCGTAAATCCCAGCCTTGGGAAACACGATATCTGTTCCTGGTATTCCTTGATACTTTTCCGCAGATATGGCTTTTAAAGGCGGCTGCATCAGCGGCTTATCCCCTTCTTTGCGCTCTTTCTGATAAACAGCAAATTTGCAATTGCACTGCTCTAACGGAATAATTTGACCGCCCCTGCGAGTGAGGGCAAACCACACTCTCGCAGGCTGTCCGGCGCGGGGGTTGTGGTTGGGTTCTAGGTGAAAGGTAGCGGCTACATCTCCCGATACTTCGACTTCGTGCGCCGAAACTGAAATTGAGTTTAACTGAGACGAACTGGGAATTGCTGCTTCAACTAGCAATCCCAAAAAAACTAACAATCCCAAATTTTTACTTTTGTTTGACAGGCGAAACATAAAACTTCTCCAGTGATAAAAGTGACCAAAACAAGCGCGATCGCACGAACATAACTAACACCGCAACCACCGCTAACACGGCTGTCAGCAGTTGATTGTGCAACTTCCATTCAAAGCCGCCGAGATAGCGGGAACCGATGAGTGCCGCGTGTACAGCGCACAGCAAAAAAGCTGGAACGCTTAACAGGTGAAGCCTTCGCCACAGTTTGCCTAAAAAATTTTGCATGCGATCGCAACTTGTAACCGCCGCCGGCAACATCAACAGCAGCGCCGTCATCCCAGCCGCCATTCCCAACTGATGCTGCGGCAACATAAAAGATAGCGCGTCAAAATTCCATTTCAGCGTATGATCCAGCATATGAAACGTGTGGGCGACTGCTAGGACAAATGCGCCCACACCCAAGGCGCGGCGGTAGGGCAGCAGTTGCGGCAAAAACTTGCTAACCGGACGTGCCAACAGTGCTAGCATCAAGCACAGCAGGGCTGCGTGGCCCGTAAAATCGACCATTTCATCGGTTCGCAGCAAAGTCAGAATCCCGATCGCCACCGTCACCCAGCCACCCATCCGAAACAGTTGACTCCGCCTGGAAGCGCTCAATCTGCCAGCAAAAAAACCCACTCCCAGCATAGTTGGCAAGGTGCCGAGTCCGAAGGCAAACATCGTCGCCGCACCCAAAACCGGGTTTCCGGTTTCCGCCGCCTTAATCTGCGCCGCGTAGAGGAAACCGCAGGGAATCAAACCCCAAAGCAAACCCAAAGCAATTGGCACCCACCAGTTTTTTTGTGCCGAAAGCTTGCTCATTGCTTGTCCGACTCGATCGTGCGACATTGGGTGCAGCAGCGGCAATCCCGGCAGCAAACCCGGTTTAATTTGCACTACTCCGAACCAAATCAGCATCGTGCCCGTCAGAAGTGCGATCGCCCGCCGCAATTCGCTACCCGTACCTGCCAAAAGTCCGCCAGCAATTAACACCGAACCCAGCCCCCCAATTGCAGCACCAACCAAAGCGTAAGCAGCAATTCTCCCCAAATTTAGCAGCAAATGAAAGCGGAAAGCAGCTAATTTATCGTTGCGGGAATTAGAAAGAGAAAATGCCACTGTCAGCGGGCCGCACATCCCCGCGCAGTGACCGAAACTGCCGAGAAATCCCAAAGTGCTAATTAGCAGGAGGTCTAACATTTTGAGTTAGTAGTCAGCAGTCATTAGTTATTAGTTTTTTTACTGCTGATTGATTATTGATGAGTGTTGACTATCCTAAATGCAGCCTATCGATTTTGTCAAAAGACAGTCTGTCAATCGATTGCGCGATTTTAGATTTTAGGTTTTAGATTGACTTGCGCGAGATAAATGCTCTTTCTTGAGGATTTTCGATTTTCAATTTTGGATTGATTCCACTGATAAATGCGGGGGCTTGTACCACCTTTGAAATTGTGGTCACATTTATCTCGATCGGAGGGGCGGGTTTATTTATTCCCTGAGTTAGTTACAAATATTTCTCGTGAAACCCGCCCCTACAGATTAATAACTGTGGACTGTTGACTGTTGACTACTTTTGTTCGGGATGGGCTGCGGCGGGTGATGCTGCACCCATTTGATTAATAGCAGCAATTAGCTGGTACAGCCGCCCCAAATCCCGCTGGTTGAAATGCAAAACTAGGCGGGGCAGATCGAAAGTTGCATCTCCAATTTCCGGCGGCAAAGCTTGACTTTTTTCAATTTTTCCGGTGACAACAATATCGCTAAAATCAGTATTTAGCCGATCGACATTCTCCTCAGAAAGCTCTGTTTTCAAGCGAATTACCAGTTTTTCGCGCACGTAGCGGCAGGAGTGATAAACCAGATAAAAACTACCGATCGCCTCGCAAGCGACATTTACATCGTCAGTAATCGTATACAGGCTGCGATCGTCGGCTGAAATCAAACCCCGACCGCGCAATTGTTTTTGCACAAAATAATTCCAATCAAGCCAATAATCTCCTCCCGGTCGATCGATCAATACCACAGGAGCCGGCCCGAACTTGCCAGTTTGAGTCAAAGTCAGACACTCAAAAGCCTCGTCCAGAGTGCCGAAACCGCCCGGAAACAGAGCCAAAGCATCGCTCTCCCGGAGAAAAAATAACTTGCGAGTGAAAAAATATTTAAAATTGAGCAATTTGCGATCGCCGGCAATGAAAGGATTAGAACTCTGCTCGAAAGGCAACTGAATGTTCAGCCCAAAAGAACGTTCAGCCGTCGCCCCCTCGTTCCCCGCCTGCATAATTCCGCCGCCGCCGCCAGTAATCACCATAAACCCCTGCTGGGCGATCGCGCGCGCAAACTCTCTGGCCATCAAATATTCCGCCGATTGGGGCGACACCCTGGCCGAACCAAAAATCACAATTTTGCGAACGTGGCGGTAAGGATAAAACAGCTCAAAAGCGCTCTCCATATCTCGGAGGGACGCCGCAATAATCTTCCAGTCTAGGCGATCGAGATCCTCTCCGGCCATTTGCACTATAGTAGAGAGCGATCGTTCGATCCTCTCAGAGTGCTTCAACATTGGCAAGCGATCGAGCAAATCGATCAATTCAGCTTGGAGGGACTCAAAACCTTGACCAGACCCAGAACGAATCATGAATTTTTCCGAAACAGTAACAATTTGGCGCTAATAAAAATTAAGGGGCAAGCCAAAGTTAGAAGCCAATAGCCACCAGCCAATTGCCCTGCCGGTCACTAATAACTTTTCCCGTAGCTTTGCCCCGGTTCTGAAGCGAGTTAGCTTTCGCAGCCCCAAAAGAACAGCGCGAAACCGCTCGCAGTTCAGTTAAATGTACTTTTCCAGAGTGTTTGACAGAGTAGTTTTGGGAACTGCCCCAACCACCATATCCACCCGTTGACCGCCCTTAAATATCATCAGCGTCGGAATGCTGCGGATACCGTATTGGCTGGCCACCTGAGGATTCTCGTCGGTATTAACTTTTACTACCTTCACCTGCCCTTCATATTGCTGGGCAATTTCGTCTACGACGGGCGCCACCATCCGACAGGGCCCGCACCAAGGAGCCCAAAAATCCACTAGAACTGGAACTTCGCTATCGATCACTTCCTGCTTAAAGGTAGAGTCGGTTACTTGCGCGGCTGCTGACATCCCTAGCCATCCTTGTAAATACTATTTCTCGGATAACAAGTCTAGCAAAAAGTGTAACCACTTGCGTTAACGATTTTAACAGAAGGCTTGCGAAGGAAGAAGGAAGACGGTAGAAGGAAGAAGGCACAAGGTTTCTGAAGGAAGAAGGCAGTTATGTTTCCGAAGGCACTTATTTTTGCGAAGGCAGAATGGACTTATGTAGAAGAAAAATTCTCCCAATCCCAGACTCTCCAACTCTCCCACTCAGCGGCCTGTCCGGAGCTAAAAGCCTCAGTCCTGTATTTATACCAATTTTAAAAAAGAATGCAACAGTATTCTTGTTCCCCCCCCTTTGCAGCGGGAGGGCTAAGGGGGGTTGAAGAGTGTTGCACGATTTTAGAAAAATGGTATTAGCAAGCAAAAGCCAAGATGTCCGGCAAAAAAGGAACCGCCCGAACAGTAGTCCGGGCGGAGTGTGGTGTGAGGAGTGAACGGAAACATTCGTCTCCGCTTCTTATATTGTGACATCTCCTTCTCGATAATTCCACAATATTCTGTAAATTTCGAGACTCTTGAACAAATTTTGTCAAGGTATGCTGGTATGCGATCGGTAAATCTACTTACCCATGCCCAACTGCTGAGCTTTTTGATAGACTTTACCCTCAGTCAGCAGAGAAGGAGCAATTACCACCTCCACTTGCTGCATCTCCTTAAGATCCTTAGCGCCCAAAGTACCCATGCTAGTTTTCAGAGCTCCGAGCAAGTTGTGCGTACCGTCATCTAGCACCGCAGGCCCGCGCAAAATTTGCTCCACAGTACCCGTAGTCCCGACGCGAATGCGAGTGCCGCGCGGCAAAACCGGGCTGGGAGTCGCCATCCCCCAGTGAAAACCTCGGCCGGGAGCTTCGGCGGCCCTGGCAAAGGGCGAACCAATCATCACTCCATCCGCACCGCAGGCAATGCACTTGCAGATATCGCCGCCGGTAATTAAACCGCCGTCAGCAATCACCGACACGTATTTGCCAGTTTCGCGATAGTAGTCGTCCCGCGCGGCGGCGCAGTCTGCTACCGCTGTGGCTTGGGGAACGCCGACACCCAATACGCCCCTAGACGTGCAAGCAGCCCCCGGCCCAATGCCCACGAGAATGCCCGCAGCCCCAGTTTTCATTAAATTCAGGGCGACTTCGTAGGTCACGCAGTTGCCCAAAATTACTGGTATCGGCATCTCTTGGCAGAATTGAGTCAAATCTAAAGATGAGATCGATTCCGGGGAAAGAAAAGCTGTCGAGACTACAGTTGCTTGCACAAAAAATATATCGGCTCCAGATTCAGCAACCGCCCGGCCGTATTTGCTCGCAGCCGCCGGTGTGCCGCTGACGGCGGCAATCCCTCCTCCAGCTTTAATTTCTTTAATTCTCAGGTCGATTAATTCTGGTTTGATGGGTTCGGCATAGAGTTCTTGCATCAGGGAAACAAATTCGTGGTTCCCGACACTCGCGATGCGCTCTAATATTGGCTGGGGGTCGGCATAGCGGGTTTGAATTCCTTCTAGGTTGATCACGCCCATTGCTCCCAATTCCGACAGCAAAATGGCCATGCGGACATCGACTACTCCGTCCATTGCGCTGGCGATGATCGGGATTTCTCGATCGATTCCGCCAATCTGCCACTTGGTATCTGCCAAACTCGGGTCGAGGGTGCGCTGTCCGGGTACAAGCGCGATTTCATCTATGCCGTAAGCTCGGCGAGCGCTTTTGCCCCGCCCAATTTCAATATTCACGCTGTTTCACTTCCACAATGTATTTAAATTAGACTAACAAAAAGTTAGCCGGCCCGAGTGTAGCTATCGCACGGCTGTCTTTAAAAAAAGCTCGGCACTGATTCTGATTGTATTCTGATTGTATGAAATCGAAGGGGATACTTTTCCTCAGCAACGGCCACGGGGAAGATGCGATTAACTGTCAGATTCTCAAAGCTTTGAGAGCATCTGGCGCGGATGTTGATGTTTCGGCGATGCCGGTTGTCGGTGACGGGGCTGCTTACCGCCGATCGACCGTGCCAATTATTGGGCCCACCAGTCAAATGCCGTCTGGGGGAGTTTTTTACATGAATCCCCTGTTTTTCCTCAAAGATGTTGGGGCGGGCCTAATTGCTTTAACTTGGCAGCAATTGCAGGCTGTTTGGACGCATTCGCGCCGCTGCGATTTGGTGGTGGCAACTGGGGATATTGTCGCTGCGGCGATCGCCCGATCGACCGACCGCCCTTATATAATTTTTCTGTCGGCTCATTCTAGTTATTACGAAGGGCGAGTCGATTTGGGTTTAATCTTGTGGCAGTTGCTTTGGTCAGAGAAATGTCTGGCGGTTTTTACTAGAGATGCTTTGACTGCTGCTGACTTAAACCGACAGGGTTTAAAGAAAGCTCAGTTTGTCGGCAACCCCGTCATGGACAACCTCAATTCTACGGGCAAAGATTTGCAGTTAATTCCCGGAGTTCGGACGATCGCCCTTCTGCCCGGTTCTCGCCTCCCGGAAGCCACCGACAACCTCGTTTTGCTGCTGGAACTGGTTAAAAAAATTGCTGCTACTTCTACTGTACCGGTGCAGTTTCGGGCAGCTTTAGTTCCGAGTTTGATGCCTCAATTAGATGATATTGCGGCGCGAGCTGGGTGGCAAATGCGATCGGGCAAGTTAATTTTTCCACACCTAAAATCACCGCAAAGCCACCAAAAATTAGGAGTTGCAGTGCTTTGTTATGCAGATGCTTTTGCCGATATTTTGCAGCAGTCTAGTTTAGTCATCGGGATGACAGGAAGTGCGATCGAACAAGCTGTGGGCTTGGGAAAACCTGTAATTGCAGTACCGGGAAACGGCCCTGCCTTTACCTATCGGTTTGCGGAGGCTCAAAATCGGCTTTTAGGTGCTTCGGTGCAGGTTATTGGCACACAATCGGCGAATTCTCATATTATCAAGGAAGCTGCTGTGGCAGTCGATCGCACTTTGCAAGACGATAAATATTTAGCCACTTGCATTCAAAATGGTTTAGAGAGAATGGGGCGATCGGGCGGCAGCATAAAAATTGCTAATTACGCGGCCAACTATCTGGGTTATTGATTGTGGTAGGGTGCGTCAGGTTTTAATTTTTCATTCTGCACGAAAAGTCTAATTCTGACGCACCATTTATTCCCTGGTGCGCCAGTATGAGATTGTTGATTTGTCGCGAAAATAATTGTGGCTGATTCGAGCAAATTCTTGTGGGGTGGGCGGGATCTCCCGCCCAAAAATACAAAAAATACAATTTAGATGCGTAGCAGCCTACTGCTATTTCAACAACTCAGAAACAGTTTTAAATTCGTAACCTTTCGACTGCAAAGCCTTGACAATCATCTCAGTTGCTGCTAAGGTTTTCGAGCGATCGCCCCCACCGTCGTGCATCACCACAATCGAACCCGATCGCACATTTTCAATCACCCGGCTTGCAATATCTTCCGCCGTGTGTGTTTTTTCATAATCCTGAGAATCCACATCCCACATAATCAGTTTTTTGTGCATTTGGGACACCAAATAAGACAAAACTACAAATCGCCGACCCCAAGGCGGCCGAAAACTAATACTGTCTTGCTTAACCCCAACTTCCTGCAAAAGTTTGTCGGTTTTTTCAATCTCAGACAGCAAAACTTCGCGGGGTTTAAACATCATATCTTTGTGAGAGTAGGAATGGTTTGCCAACTCATCTCCCCTCGCGACAATCATTTTCACGATTTCTGGATGTTTCTCAATATTGCGGCCGATTTCAAAAAAAGTTGCTTTAACTTGATAGCGGTCTAAGATATCTAAAAGCTGATTTGTATAGGGAGGATAGGGGCCGTCATCGTAGGTGAGGGCAACAACTTTCGCTTCGGTATCGGCGCGGTTGATGCCGAAATAATTGTGAAATTTAGTAACTTTAATCAACAGCGATACTGCGAAAAATAACGCTATTGTGACAAGCAGAAACTTTTGTAAATTTTTACCTATTCGCATAGTTGCACGCACTCGATCTAGAATGAAATTGGATCGTTCGGGACTTAAGTACAAAACAAAAGAAACCGGGTTTTTTGCCGTTGATGCGGACTTTAATGCGTCTTCTCAGAAAAAAAAACGGTTTCTGACCGCCCGTTCGCAAGTCCTGTTGATGTCAGATTATAGCACGATCGGGGGCAGATTAGTCTTGACATCCTCCTGAATAAAAATGTTATACTCGCAGCCAAGGTTATCTACTCATAATTCGACCTTTGGGACTTTCGACAAAAAAAAACTGTAATTCACAAGTACGAAAGCCAACTCTAAATAAAATTAATTGAACAATACTCAAGTTTTTTTAGCAACAGTAATTCGCAACATGATTTCACTGCCAGATATCACAATAGTCAACCAAATCTATGAAAGTGCGAATTCCATCGTATACCGAGGCATCCTCAAATCAAATCAGCAACCTTTGATTTTGAAACTCCTCAAAGAGGATTACCCCACACCAGCAGAACTCTACCGCTATCAGCAGGAATACGAAATCACTCGCCGTCTCAACCTAGAGGAAACGATTAAAGCCTACGAACTGCGAAAATACGAGAACACACAAGTCATGTTGTTGGAGGATTTTGGAGGAGAGTCTTTAAAAATCCTGCTGGAACATCGTACCTTTTCAGTATTAGAGTTTCTCCACCTTGCCATCCAAATCACAGATGCTTTAGGCAAAGTTCATCAAAATAATGTCATTCACAAAGATATCAATCCATCTAACATTGTCTTGAATCCTCAAACGGGACAATTAAAAATTATAGACTTTGGCTTATCTACTATCCTATGCCAAGAGAATCCCAGCCTCAAAAGTCCTAATCTTCTAGAAGGGACATTGGCTTATATATCTCCCGAACAAACAGGACGGATGAATCGAGCGATCGACTACCGCACCGACTTTTATTCTCTTGGCGTTACTTTCTATGAACTGCTAACCAACCAGTTGCCTTTTGAATCCGTTGATGCACTTGAGTTAGTCCATTGCCACATTGCCAAACAACCGACTCCACCTCATGAAATCAATCCCGAAATTCCCTTGACTGTCTCAGAAATTGTCATGAAGTTAATGGCAAAAATAGCGGAAGATAGATATCAGAGTGCTTGGGGAATCAAGGCAGATTTAGAAAAATGTCTCGCTCAATCTAGAACTGGTCAAATTCAAGCTTTTTCTTTGGGATACCAAGACATTTCTCCTCAATTGCAACTCCCTCAAAAACTGTACGGGAGAAAATCACAGATAGAGTCCTTATTGGCTGCATTCGATCGCGTAGCTTCGGCAGAAGAGCAACCAGTAGGGGCGAGCAACCCAACCACAACTAAGTCACAAAATCTCCCCGTACAAGGACAAACTGAACTCATGCTAATTTCTGGATACTCTGGTATTGGAAAATCAGCTTTAGTTCAGGAATTGTATAAGCTCATAACTCAAAAAAACGGCTATTTTATTGCCGGTAAATTTGACCAGTTGCAACGAGATATTCCCTATCAAGCTTTAGTCGCTGCCTTCCAAGAATTGGTACGGCAATTGCTCACCGAAACTGAACCCCAATTACAACAGTGGAAAGAGCAGATTCGACGCGCATTAGGAAGCAACGGACAAATTATTATTGATGTCATTCCCGAAGTTGAGCTGATTATTGGCAAACAGAGTCCAGTCCCAGAATTACCTGCAACAGAAGCAAGAAATCGGTTTAATTTAGCTTTTCAAAACTTTATTCAAGTTTTTTGCCAAAAAGAACATCCCCTCGTCCTATTTCTAGACGATCTTCAGTGGACAGACAGCGCTACGCTGCAATTGATCCAGTTGATAATGACCGATTTCACTACTCAATATCTGTTTGTAATCGGAGCTTATCGAGATAACGAAGTCAGTGCAAGTCATCCTACTATGCTGACTTTATCTGAGATGAAAAAACAGGGAGTAGTAATTAATCATCTCTCCCTTTCAGCCTTAAATTTAAACCAGGTTAATGAATTCATTGCCGATGCGCTGAAAACTGAGTGCGTCCCTACGCAAAGATTAGCCGAGTTGGTTTGGGGAAAAACACAGGGAAATCCGTTTTTTATTAAAGAGTTTCTCAAGTCACTTTATACAGAGCAATTGCTGAATTTTGATTTGAATCTTTGGGCTTGGCATTGGGATTTAGAGCAAATTATAAGTAGGAATATTACTGATAACGTTGTTGAGTTGATGGCAGAGCAAATTCAAACCTTATCAGAATCAGCACAAAAAGTTTTACGATTAGCCGCTTGCATTGGCAACCAATTTGATTTATCCACCCTTTCAATAATTAATGAAACTTCTCAAAAAGCAGCGGCAAATGAATTATGGAATGCTATTCAAGCAGGATTGATCTTACCCGTTGGGGATGATTACAAATTCCTGAAAACAAACCGAGAGGCGAATGACTTAAAAATTACTTATAAATTTGCTCACGATCGCATCCAGCAAGCCGCCTATTCCCTAATTCCCCCAGAGGACAAGCAAGCGGTTCACTGGAAAATCGGGCAACTGTTGTTACAAAATACACCGCAACAGATCCTCCAACAAAATATTTTTGATATTGTCAATCAACTCAATTTCGGTATTCAAGCAATTGACGTTCAGTTAGAAAGAGATAAACTTGCTCAATTAAATCTGATTGCTGGCAAAAAAGCGAAGGCAGCATCGGCTTATGAACCCGCCGGGAATTACTTAAAAATTGGCAGAGATTGCCTCAGTGCAGATAGCTGGATTCGTCAGTATGACTTAACCTTGGCATTATACGTGGAAGCCGCCGAGGTAGCCAGTTCGTGTGGCAATTTTGAGGAAATGGAGAAATTGGCTGACCTTGTGCTGCAACAAGCTACTTCGTTGCTGGACAAAGTGAAAGTCTATGAAGTCAAAATCCAAGCTTATACAGCGCAAAATAACCCCCTGTCAGCCATTGAAACCGCACTATCAGTATTAAAGATGTTGGGAACTCGCTTTCCCAAAAAGCCCAATAAAATAGATATCTTACTCAAGCTGGTCAGGACAAAATTAAGTCTTACAGGCAAACGAATTGAGGGCTTAATCGAATTGCCAGAAATGACTGACCCTTACAAGTTGGCAGCTATGCGGATTTTATCAGATGTCTCTGCTGCTGCCTATTTTGCCATACCCGAACTCTTTCCCCTAATTGTGTTTGAACAGGTCAATCTATCCCTCAAATATGGAAATACAGCTATATCCTCCTATGCCTATACCACTTACGGACTTATTTTGTCTGGGGAAGTTGTAGGAGATATTGAGTCTGGCTATCAGTTCGGTCAACTTGCTCTTAAATTGCTCGATCAATTCAATGCTAAAGAACTAAAATCAAGAACATTTTTTGTCGTTAACTTCTTTATCAAACACTGGAAAGAGCATCTTAAGGAAACCTTAACTCCTTTGCGAGATGCTTACCTGATTGGATTAGAAACTGGAGATTTAGAATACGCCGCTTATTCAGCAACCGCCTACACGCACCATTCCTATATCTTGGGTAAGGAATTGGCAAGTCTGGAACGAGAGATGGCAATGTATAGTAATGCCCTCAGCCAACAGGGACAAGAAACAAGCTTTTATTATATCCAACTCAATCGGCAGGCTGTATTGAACTTGATGGGTCGGGCTGAAGATAAGTGCCGTTTAATCGGTGAAAGCTATGACGAAGACAAAATGCTCCCGATTCATCTTGAAGCCAATGCCCAAAACATTTGCCACTCTTTCTATTTTTATAAAATATTTCTTGGCTATCTATTTCAAGACTATCAGCAAGCTCTTGGCTATGTCAGCTTAACTGAAAAAACTCAAGACAGTGCGGTTGGGAGTATTCCTCTCTTGCCTTTCTACACGTCTCTCCTCTACCTAGCTATTTATCCTGATGCTCCCAAGTCTGAACAAAAACGCATCCTTTTAAAGGTAAAATCTAACCTGCAAAATCTCAAGAAATGGGCTCATAAAGCTCCGATGAATCACCTCCATAAATTCTATCTAGTGGAGGCAGAACGGCATAGAGTTTTGGGTGAAAAGACTAAGGCGATCGACTGCTACGATCGCGCCATTGCCTTAGCCAAAGAACATGACTACATCAACGAAGAGGCTTTGGCTAATGAACTGGCTGCCAAGTTTTACCTCGCTTGGGGAAAAGAGCAAGTTGCCCAAGCCTATATGACAAATGCTTACTACTGCTATTTACGTTGGGGTGCAACAGCTAAAATGACAGATTTGAAACGACAGTATCCACAACTTTTAAAGCGTTTTACGGCAGCCAATATGTCCATAAATTCGCGCAACAGCCTACCTAATACTTCTGGCAGCTCTTCAGGTGAAACCCTGGATTTGGCCGCATTGATGAAAGCATCTCAGGCAATTGCCAGTGAAATTGAGCTGGATAAACTCCTCACCACTTTGATGAGAATCCTGCTGGAAAGCTGCGGCGCACAAATTGGCTATCTAATTTTAGAGTCTCAAGGACAACTGCGAGTAGAAGCGTCAGGTGAGGCTAACTCAAATCAGGTGATGGTGTTGCAATCGACTCCCATAGAAACCTGCCTGCCTTTGTCGATTATTCACTATGTTGAAAGGACTCAGGAA
The DNA here is from genome assembly GCA_036702215.1 of Microcoleus sp. F6_B6. Lineage (GTDB taxonomy): Bacteria > Cyanobacteriota > Cyanobacteriia > Cyanobacteriales > Microcoleaceae > Microcoleus. The sequence goes on along the minus strand of JAUBST010000007.1, from coordinate 114,539 downwards.
GGACTGATTGAAAGCGATGTTGCCCGTGAAGGCAGATTTACCCAAGATGCTTATATCAAAACACAGCAGCCCAAGTCTATCCTTTGCGCCCCTCTGCTCAATCAAGGGCAATTAATTGGCATTGTTTACTTGGAAAATAATTTAGCAGATGGCGTCTTTACACCCGATCGCCTGGAAGTGATTCAATTGCTTTCAAGTCAGGCGGCGATCGCCCTTACCAACGCCAGACTCTACACCCAAGTACAATCAACGCAAAATCGCCTGAATAAATTCCTCAATGCTATTCCCGTGGGCATCTCCGTTCACGACGCCAAAGGACAAATCATCTACACCAATCAAGTTGCACAGCAGTTACTGAATATTCAAGATTTACCCAAAGTCGAAACCGACAAATTATCACAAACCTATGGCGTTTATCGCGCAGGCACTGGGGAGATGTATCCAGTCGAACAGCTACCCCTAGTGCGATCGCTTGGCGGTGAAAAAGCTCAGGCTGATGATTTGGAACTGCATCACAGCGACGGGAGCATTTTTGTAGAAGCAACGAGTACGCCAATTTTCGATGAGACGGGTAATGTAGAGTATGCGATCGCAGCTTTTCAAGATATTAGCGATCGCAAACAGGCCGAAAAAACGCTGATCGAAAACGTCCGCTTAGAACAAGAAATTAGCGATCGCAAAAAAACAGAAGCAGAACTCGAACAAGCAAAAGACGCTGCTGAAGCTGCAAACAAAGCTAAAAGCACTTTCCTTGCCAACATGAGCCACGAATTGCGAACTCCCCTCAACGCCATTCTCGGCTTTTCCCAACTCATGAATCAGGATACAAATCTGTTAAACGAACAAAAAGAAAACCTCAACATTATTCATCGCAGTGGAGATCATTTGTTAACCCTGATCAATCAGGTGCTTGACCTTTCCAAAGTCGAAGCCGGACGCATGACGCTATCAGAAACTAACTTCGATCTTCATCATTTCCTAGGCGAGATCGAGGATATGTTTGCATTGAAAGCCAAATCTCAAGGCTTAGAATTACGATTTGAATGTGCTGTCGATGTTCCCCAATATATCCGCGCTGATGAAGTTAAGTTGAGACAATTGCTGATTAACTTAATAGGCAATGCCATTAAATTCACCCCTTCCGGGAGCGTGTCTTTAGTAGTAAAAAAATCACAGAAAAGTGTCCAAAGTCAAGCTGAAATAGAAATAACAAATAACCAACAATCAACAACCATTACCTTTGAAGTCAAAGATACCGGAGTTGGCATGAAACCAGACGAACTGGAGAAACTATTTCAACCTTTCGTGCAAACGGCATCAGGTCAAAAAGTGCAGCAAGGAACCGGACTAGGACTGACGATTAGCCATCAATTTGTCCGCTTGATGGGAGGTGAAATCACCGTTATCAGCGGCGGCAAAGCTTTCACCCCTGGAATGCCTCTGGGGGAATTATCTGATGATACAACAGCTCAACCGACATCTGGCACAACATTTCAATTTGACATTTCTGTGGGTATTGCCGATCGCGCAATTGAAAAGCAATCTTACAATCGTCGCGTCGTTGCTTTAGCCCCCAACCAACCCCTATATCGCATCCTAGTAGTGGACGATAAAGATGACAATCGGCAATTGTTAGTTAAACTCCTCAAACCTCTTGGTTTTGAAGTGCAAGAAGCGAGTAACGGTATTGAAGCGCTTGAAATTTGGGATTCGTACTCACCGCATCTCATCTGGATGGATATGCGAATGCCCGTTATAGATGGTTATGAAGCCACGAAACGCATTAAAACCACTATCAAAGGTCAAGCTACTGCTGTTATTGCTTTGACAGCTAGCGTGTGGGAAGAAGAAAAGGCAGTTATTTTATCGGCGGGTTGTGATGATTTTGTGCGAAAACCTTTCCACAAAGAAGCCATCTTTGACATCATGGCTAAACATTTGGGAGTCCGTTATATTTATGAGGAGCAACAGCTACCGTCTCCCGCTTCTAATGTGACTGGAGAACCGTTAAATTTCACTTATTTATTAACAGCCATGTCAAAAAAATGGCTGATAAAATTGCATGAAGCAGCTCTTGAAGCGGATTCCGAATTAGTGTCTAAACTCCTTGAGGAAATTCCTGAATTCCAGGCTCTCGAACTTCAGACTCTCAGGGGTTGGGTGAATAATTTTCAGTTTGAGAAGATTCTGGATTTAACTGAACCATTGGTTGGTGAATATTGATACAGCAGATGGCAGGTTTATGAATATTTGTAGTAAATTTGTATGTTGGGTTGAACGAAGTGAAATCCAACGTATATTATCAGCGATCGAGCAAGCATAATATTACGCATGGAGTTCAGAAATCAGGTTTTTCACACGATACAACGTTAACTTGAAGCAGGTGTTAGGGGGAGCATCCCCATTTAGCAAGCTGTCTCAAAAAACGACGGCAGTATAGGGCTCTCGAGGAGTATCGGTGATATTTTTGCAGATTCGGGATGCTCCCGGTGTTGGGTTGAAGAATGAAACCCAAGCTACGTATATTATTTGATATAGCAACTGCCAAGACGGTTGAGAAATTGTCAATCGCTGAAAATATTCCTATAACGGCATTTGCCTTATTCCTTATTCCTCCTTCCTTCCTTGCTTCCTTGTACTATGCTAACACGCGGTTGATTCTGTTCCATCATTGACTTTAATGCCGACTGTTTTAAGTCTGTAAGGTCGCGGATGGTAATTGAGCAACCGTCTCCCAATTTAACAGCAGTGAAATAATAGCATTTTGCCCGGTAATCACTTTCTAGATGAACGTCTCCTTCAAGCGATTCTCCAGTCTCAACAACTTCTACTAATAAATCAAACAATCCTGGACTCAATTGATTGAGCAGTTTTCTCAGCACAGGTTCGCTCGCGAGTTCTGTTCGTTTTTTCCCTAAGAGTCTGGCAAAGACAGGGTTAACTACTAAGCAGCGAAAATCTTCAATTTCTCCAGCAATATCCCCCCTCACCGCCTCCACCGCAGCTATTCCATCCAGAGATGAGTTTAGCAAATTTGCCAGCATGGCGCGAGATTGGTAGGCAATTTCTGCGGTTTGCTGGTGCCGCGAGATTGCTTCTTTAAGCTGGCGTTTTTGGTGCTGCATAGTTACCTGAGTTTCGAGGCGCACTAGCACTTCTTCCGGCTGAAAAGGTTTAGAAATGTAGTCAACTCCCCCTAGCTTAAAAGCTTTAACTTTATCAAAAACTTCGTTCAATGCACTGAGGAAAATAATGGGAATGTCTGATGTTTCTTCGTCGGCTTTCAGGGTTGAGCAGACTTGATAGCCGTCCATGTCTGGCATTTTAATATCCAGCAAGAGAACATCGGGGGGATGATTGCGAACTGTCCTCAATGCCATCGCACCGTTGGTGACGCAGCGAACTGTATACCCCTCCTTAGCGAGAATTTCGGTTAGAAAACGCAGATTTTCTGGGAGGTCATCAACAATTACAATGTTGCCTTTGCAAGTTTCTAATTGATGAAGGTCGCTTTCTCCTACCTTAGCGTTCGCGAACCGACGATCGCCTTTTGCATTGGCGATCGCACTTGTGGTGCTTTGCTTCTCTAGCAGAGAGCGGAAATTATTCTTAGTAACTTTTTCTCCCATTAGGTCTGAAAGGCGCTGCCACAGGAGGGCAGCTAAATCTTTGATATGTCCTATGCTCAGGTACAAGCTGTCAGCAACGGCACCGTAGGTTGCGTTTTCCCAAGCCGCTTTTAATATTTCCTGTTCAATAAAATTTAACTGTTTGCTGGTCTGGGACTCTAAGGCTGCTTCGATAAATTCTAGAGCTTCTTCAAAAGTCATGTACAAATCCATCTCATCGGGTAAGGTTTTTCAGTTTTGCACCCTAGCTTTGAGTTATGCACCGTACTAAGTCGGTGGATAAATTCCTAATAGCTATTATGACAGACTTATTGACACTTACGCTCCGGGGCGATCGCCCCCGATTCTCATTTTACCTTGTCGAAGCAAAAGTAGCGGTCGCCCGCCTAATTCTTTTTGAGGGCGATCGGCTTAAACCCTTGTCAGCACAAGGCTTTTAAGTTGCTTGTCACCCGTCAGGGCCTATGCTCTGTGTCAAGCCTTGTCTTTATCCACAAGACAAGGCTTAATTATTTTTTTGTATAAAAATTGACCCCGATTAGCGCAGACAATTCGCTTAATTTTCCGTATTATTACCGATGTCTTTTAGCGCCTGATATTGTAATCCTCACTCAAAAATATGCCAATTAGGCAAAGATCCGACTTTTCCGACTTTACGATCCGACTTTTCCGACTTGTTTTATGCCTAGTGACTAAACATACTATTAATAGCATCCACCAAAAGACATAGAACAGTACCAGTCATGCTGTCGATCGGCTCTATCTAAAGATAGATAGTAAAACCAGGGCGTCGGACTTTTCCGACTTTACGAGCCGACTTTTCCGACTGACAGGCGCGGGGGAGGGGCTCCCTGATACAGACATGGAAAGGATGCAGCCTCAAAAACAGAGCAACTGAATCCAATCTTTAACCGCATAAATACTCAGACCACACTGAGCTAGATGTTTGCGGGATTGGGGTGCAACGAAAAAAGCAACAGAGGAATGTTCCTTCACATTTATCTTTCACCACTTTTAAAATCATGTCAAATTCTCAATCCGTTATTGCAACAGACATTCGGTATTGTCCAGAAGATATAGAGAAAGCATTTTGGCAGCTATGGCAGCAGAATCGAGATTATCTTTACCGTTGCTGTCTCAGGTGGATGGGAGGGAATGCTACTGATGCTGAAGAGGTGCTCAGTCGCGCCATGCTCAAAGCTTGGAATAAATTACCAAACTATGCCGAAAAAATCTCCAACCTCCGAGCTTGGCTCACCCGCTTAACCCATAATCTATGTATAGATATACACCGAGAACGTCGCCGGAAAGCAATGCAAACGGAGGATATTGAAGAAGTAGCTGCTACAGGAAGCTCAGCAGTTATTTCTTGTTTGAACTCTCCTGAAGAGGCACTTCTACATCATGAGTTGGGACAGTACATTCGCCGCGCTATTGATACTCTTCCTTCTCGATTACGCAATCCGTTTATCCTGCGTTACTGCCACCAGATTGCCTATCAAGATATTGCCCAACAACTTGCTCTCTCGCTCAATAACGTTTACAAGCGCATCCAACAGGCACGAGAAATTCTGCAAAAGCGTTTGAGCAGGTATTTGTCAGGGTTGGATGATGCTTTGTTAGATTCCTCCGAGTCCTCTAAAAAGGGGGACGTTGCCTCGTCGATCGGGGATGATTTTGCTGTAGGGGTAGTACCCGAGGACCTACCGCGTCAAGATTGTGGGGCGATCGCGGGAGGGGCGATCGCGGGGGGGTTGCCCCGACAGTTCGATGAAACGATCGCATCCGACTCGATCGCCCCCATCCCTCAAAACATTGGCGAGACAATAAATTATCAGGTAACAGCAATATGTCTAGAAACACTACACTCCGGGTGGTATCCCTCACTCAGTCCTCTGGGGTGGAGTTGAATGCTTACCTGGTTGGAGACTCCAAGCCAACCCGACAAGAGCAGAAGCTGAAAACATTAAGTGAGTACGTGCAGCAGTATCCCTCTGGGTGGAAGAAACGGTTGGAATTGGCGAATCTGCTGTATGAAATGGGTCATATCGAGCAGGCGGTTGAGGAATATCGCCAAGTAATAGAGCGGCAGCAACCACCATCGATCGGCGTGCGGTTGCAGTTGGGGAAACTCTTGCAGCTTATGGGACAAGAGATGGAGGCAATAGCGGTTTATGAAAGTGCCTTGGCCAATGCACGCAATGAGGCGACTCGACAGCATATCAGCGGATCGATCGCACTCTGTAGAAATGACACTCAGGCAGCGATACTCGCTTTTGAGTCGGCGGCTTCCCTAGAACCAAATAATGCGGCTCACTGGCTGGCGTTGGGGCAGGTGCAAAGGGGGAGAGGGGATGCGGTTGCAGCTTTGCGATCGTTCGATACGGTTTTGTCACTCAACCCGGATGATGTTGTAGCGCTCATTGACAGCTACGACGCGAGTCAGGCGGTGGGGAATGTGGGCCAAGCACAGCGGCGGTTGAGCAAAGTGCTAGAGGTGGCTCCGGGTGATTTCCGAGCGCTCAAACGACTGGCGGATACTCGTTGCCGGATGAGATTGGTATCGGGTGAGGAAGGCAAACAGACTAAACAGATAATTAGTTCTGTGCTGCAACAGGCTCCTGATGCGGCGGATGCCCGCGAGTTGCTGGCATATTATCACGTTTTCCGGGGGGAGTCGGCTAACGGGGTTGGGGTGTTGGAACGGTTTACTGAGGAACACCCGAATCATCCTAGGGGTTGGTATTCCTACGGGCGGTGCTTGTTCCACACGGGGGAATATCAGAAAGCGGCCGAGGCGATGCTGGAGGCTTATCGTCTGTATCCCCAGGATTGTGAAATTTATCGGGCGTTGTGCGAGATTTTGCCTTTAACCTCTCCCCCAGTCCCTCTCGATCCGCCCCAGCCCCCCTTAACAAGGGGGGAGCTAGAGCAGGCAAAGTCTTCTAATTGCACGGGGGAAACTCCTCTGGAAGTCCCCCTTGTTAAGGGGGATTTAGGGGGATCTAACCGCCGTCTCCCAGTCCCTCTCGATCCCCCGCAGCCCCCCTTAACAAGGGGGGAGCTAGAGCAGGCAAAGCCTTCTAACTGCACGGGGGAAACTCCTCTGGAAGTCCCCCTTGTTAAGGGGGATTTAGGGGGATCGAACCCTCAAGTAAGCCTTACATCAATAGTAGAAGAGATGCTCGATCGTTTTCCCGATCGCTGGAGTGTTTGGACGACGGCGGGGCGGGTGTTGGTGGAAAGTTTTCAGGAAATTGAGCGGGGGTGTGATGTCTCTGTGCGGGGGACGCAACTTGAACCGCAGTTACCTGATGCTTGGCTTGGTCACGGGCGGGTGTTGGCGCTGGCGGGGAAACACCGGGAGGCGGTGGAGGCTTTGGCGCAAGGATGGCAGTTGCTACCCGAAGAGGGGGGTTATCTGCAATCTGTTTCTGCTGCGGTGTGGCTGGGGGAGAGTTATCGAGTGTTGGGGGATGAGGTGGCGAGTCGGAAATGGTTGGAAAAGGCTTGTCAGTTCGCTCAGGAATTGATGGAGTTTGACCCGGCGATGGCTGGTTACTGGCAAGGGAGAGCGTTGTTGGGGTTGGGGGATGTGACGGAGGCTGTGGAGGCGTATCGAAGTGCACTGAGTCGGCGGTTGCTCTACCCTTTTCGCGGGGAGGTTGAGGAGGCTGTGAAACGGTTGAAAGGTAAGAGGCGAAAGGGTTCTCGTGCTAAAGCGTAGAGCCTTGACTACTTCGGGAAGTTGGGGCTCTGAACCTCTCAGAGTGCATTGAGTTAGGAAAAAACAGCCTCTAACTCGAAAAATTCAGAAATTGACCTCTGGATTCGTCTTATAGGTGTAGAGACGGAAGAGAAACATAAAATTTCGTCTCGAAAAACCCAAGTAAACCTAATAAAAAAGGATGCCTATAATGTACCGACAGCGCTAAATTTTTAATGTCAATATTTAATTAGCAAAGTTTCATTGGTAAGCTGATTAAATGTGATGGAAACTTGATGTAGGGTGGGCACTGCTGTCAGCGCCTACCCTACATTTTTTGTGGCTGACCTCAACTCAATGACCAAATTTTGTGCGATGGGCGGTTCTCGTCCTGAGGGTGGGTTTCATAGGGTGCATTGAGTTAGGAAAAAACTGCCTCTAACTCGAAAAATTCAGAAATTGACTACTGGAATCTTCTTAAGGGTGTAGACACTTCAAGAACCAAGAGACAGCAAAGAGATGGCAAAAGCAAAACTATATACTGACATCAATTATCAAGGACGAACGGTTGATGTCACTTCAGACATAACCGACTTTACAACCATTGATTTTAATGACAAATTGTCGTCTATCATAGTTGAAAGTGGCACATTTACCCTTTACAGTGACGTTTTTTTTCAAGGACGTTCAGTCACTATCTGTTCTAAGGGAGGACCATCAAGCGATGGAAAATACCCCTCTGACATATTCTTAGGAGGGTTGAATGACTATTTTTCATCGATTAGAGTTAACTCTGATGAGCCTAAATAACTAGCGATCGCTCCTCACCATGATTTGATTCAGGAGTCAACAGAGCATCGCTCCTTGGTTCTAATTTCGTCTAATTGATTGAATGTATCCGTAATATTTTATTCAGATTACTGATGCAGTATGACTGATAATTGCGGTAGGGTGAACACGGATCACCCTACATCTTTTTTTTGCCGATATTCCAATGACAAAATCTGGTGCAATGGGGGGAAATTAGAGTTCTCGTGCTGAGGGTAGGTTTCATGGCGTGCATTGAACAAGAGAAAAATAGCCTCTAACTCGAAAAATTCAGAAATTGCGTACCGAAATCGTCAAATAGATGTCAAAGAATTAAAGAGGATGATGCAATGGCTAAGATTTCTTTTAGCAGACTGAAATGCATTAAAGTGTCTAGTGGCGGTGGTGCTGATGATGTATATGCAAAATTTTTTATTGATGGGCGGGAGGCTGGACGATGGCCAAATTCCGGTGATTATGATATGCGCGTCGGAGATGTAGCATTCATAAACATGGCATTTAGTTTTAATAAAGATTTGAAGATCGAGCTGTGGGAATATGACACCACCTCATCTGATGACTACATGGGTACGCACGTATTTTCTGCAACGGGTTCAGGTTCGGGAACGGTAAAGCTGACCGATCCAAAAGAAGGGAACGTCTATGAATTGAATTATGAGTACCTGGCAACCAAGATTAAGGTCGTCAGGCCCCATTCGGCGAAGTGTGTAGCCATGTCAGGCAGTGTAAATTCTGGGCTTGTTCAGCAGGCAGCAGGTTTGTCAAGCGCCGTTGCTACTGCTGCTGCTAAAGTCCTGGATAACGTTCCCAACCCTAAAGCTCAACTGGTTGCAACAGCTCTGAACGCAGGTGCAGCAGTTTTGGAAAAGATTCCTGGTTTGGTAGAGGCAATTGCTGCTGCAGGAAATTACCCCGATCAGCTGTACATGACTTTTACTAATCAACCGGGGGTTGAAAAGCGGTTTTGGCCTCAACCCGGTAAATTTTATGAAATTTATGCTGGTCAAATTGTACGCTTTGATGAATTGCGTTATCCTCTCACTCAGCCTCTAGATATCAGCCTTTGGGAATACGATTATGGTTCCGGGGACGATCAACTTGGGAGTTTCGCAATTGAGAAGGAGACCGCGCCAGGAAGTTATGTACTAACAGTCACCAGTGCGAGTGAAGCTTCTATCTACTTAGTCGCATACACGGTGGCAGAAGAAGAGTGGTAGTTAGATGGAACCAGTAAAATTCCAATCCCAAATCGGATAAATACGCCCTAAAAAGTAGTAGATATTCGGTGAACAAACAAGTAAACCCACAACTAGAATGGAAGTAATAATTATGAAGACTTGTCGTTTTTTCTAAGTAAAGCACTTGATCGGCCGTCACTTATCGCTGCTCAAGACTAAGGCTAAACCGAGTGGTAAGTTTCCACTCGATTTAGTAAGTAGGGTGGGCAATGCCAGCCCTGTCAAGGTGGTGAATTTGAGCAGGAGAAAAAGGATAAAACCGCTATTTCACGTTCCGATTTTTCAGACTGCAAGCAAGGAAAATTGCCTGGGGGAGCTTGGACGCGCGTTGTATCAAGATGCTGAAACTTCGGTCAACCGATGCCTATCGGTGGGCTACCAACTCAACCGGTACACAGTACACATCCTACAAACTACGAAATTTCAAGCGTTTGAGGGGCTTTTTGACCACCTTGACAGGGTTGAGCATTGCCCACCCTACCTATAGAGAAGCTATCCCAATGAAAACTGCCAAATTCAAAGTCTAAATTTTTGCCAACAGGATTCACATCAACCATGCAGCAAATTATTTGGTTTATAAAAACAATAAGTAAATATCTCGGCTCCTACCGATGGCAATTTATTTTAATGTTTGGCTGTCTGATTTTCGATGCAGCCTTTGATTCTGTACTAAGAGTTAGTTTGAAATTTATTGTTGATGCAGCAATTATTCCTCAAAACTATAAACTTTTAGTTTTAATCATATCCCTGTTTGGCGTAGGCGCGATTCTCTACACTGTCATTGGTTTACTGGGCAACTTTTTAGGAGCGCGTTTGGGCATTGTCATCATCAACAATATTCGGCGCTCCCTATTCGAGCATCTCCAAAATCTGTCAATGGAGTTTTTTGGGCGACGTTCAGCCGGAGATATTGTCAAATGTCTGATTTCCGACGTAAAGCAAGTAGAGAATGGTTTAATTACGATGGGGCTAACCGTCGTTGTTTTAGAAATTAGCAGCATTCTATTTACTACTATTTTCATGTTCTCACTTAACTGGCAGTTAGCTACTCTAACTTGCATTGGTTTAACCATCTGTATCATTGCCCCTGCCCCCATTGCTCAGATGGCTACTTCTCAAGGCTATCATGTGCTACAAAAGGAAGGAGAAATTGCCAGCATTGTTGAAGAAAATATTCTCTCCCAATCTGTTGTCAAACTATTTGGGATGGAACGTCGAGCTACCCAGGATTTGGCCGCTGATTTGAATGACTTGCAACGGGTTTATGTTAGGGCAACATTTTTGTCCTACTTGGTGCAAAAAGTCCCCATGATTCTTTTTGTCATAACCCAGCTTGTGATTTTGAGTATCGGTGCAGTGATGACCTACCGCAATTACATTTCTGTAGGAACTCTAGTTTCCTATCAGGTTTTGTTGTTGGGCTTAAATCTGAATATTATTGGCTTTACGGGTTCGCTTCCAATTGTCATTGATGGAGTAGCCGCTCTACAGCGCATCAATGATATTCTGTCAGAAACGCCTGCAGTTCGGGACACCTCAGATGCGGTTGCATTGCCGCATCTTGCCCAAGATATTTGCTTCGATCGTGTCAGCTTTGACTACTCTGCCGAAAGAATGGGGGTGAAAAATCTCTCGCTGAAGATTCGCCGGGGTGAGTATGTCATGTTTGTCGGGCAGAGTGGCGCAGGAAAAAGTACGATTGTTAACTTACTAACGCGCTTTTACGACCCCGATCGAGGGCGCATTTTGTTAGATAAAATCGATCTGCGTCATGCAACATTACGCTCCCTTCGCTCTCAAATTGGATTAGTTTCTCAGGAGGTGATTCTGTTTAACACAACTGTGCGGGAAAATATTCGCATGGGGGATTTAGAAGCCAGTGACGCACAGGTAGAAGCTGCCGCCAAAGCCGCTGAAATTCACGATTTTATTCTTACTTTGCCCCAAGGTTATGACACTCCTGTCGGTGACAGAGGCGGACAATTATCGGGGGGACAACGACAAAGAATCGCCCTTGCTAGAGCCTTAGTCAGAAATCCCGCTATTTTGATTTTAGATGAAGCGACATCCGCCCTTGACTTAGTAACAGAAGCGGGTATCCTCGCCACTATCGATGGCATTGCCAAAAAATGTACTGTGATTATGATTACCCACCGCATCACCCATGCCTTGCGTGCCAATCAGATTTTTGTGTTAGAAAACGGCAGCATTGTTGCATCGGGTACCCATACCGATTTGCTGGAACAAGAAGGACTCTATGCCACACTTTGGCAACAGAGTCATCACTCTCATAACGACTTGACAATTCTTGCCCATTCTTAATCACAAACTTGACCTGTACTGAATATCTTGGAGTTGAAAATAATGACTAACACAAATGAATCTAAATGGCTCATCCCCTCTTCTAGTCGCCTTGCCTCAAAATCTCTTGAAGAAGAGAAAGCGATGTGGGATGAAAACCACAAAGATTATGCTGGCAAAGCTTTCAGCCTGACACAAGACCCTGACCTTTGCAAAGCCCTGATCCGTCCTTACAATCAATCTTCCTGCTTTGATATTCCCAATTCTCCAGACATCCAAGTTCTGATTCCTAGCTGTGGCTCGGAAATTCATCTTCAGAAGGCATTACTAGAGTTTTGTCCGCAAATTGGCAAAATTTACTGCACAGATTTTTCCCAAACCGGAATTGAAAAAGCACGGGAAAATTGGCAAAAAGCAGATGGAGATTCCCGGCTTAACAGCCAACAATTAGTTTTTGAGAAAGTTGATTCTACCAAAATAATAGAAGAAAGACCCGATTGGAAAGAAAAATTTGATTATGTCCTAGCGGTTGCTGCAGTTGTCTCCAGTGAGGATGAAATCAATCGCCAGATAATACACGAATTTTCTAAAGTTCTCAAACCAGGTGGTAAGCTCTACGGCTTTTTTCCTACCATCTTTTGTCCTTTGGAAATTGCCCATTTAAGTAAACCCCACGCTTATTGGGTAACAGAAGGGCTAGTCAATGTACCGCACAACACGCTTCACGGGCGGGAGTGGCATTATTCACAGATACATTATACGCCCTTGCGCTTGAATCGCATCTTTAAAGAAGTGGGTTTTAAACGGCTAAATTTTGAGATTTATTTTTTGGATTCGGAAATTTTAGCTAACGTTCTCAAAGAGGATATCGAGCATGACGATCCCGATATCTATCTCTGGGATCTTCTCGCCCGGTATGAAAAATAGGACTTAGGGATTTGGGCGAAGCATCAAGCGAGATGCTTCGTTTCACTAACCATGACACATCGGCTTTGCGTAAGTAGGGACACCGCCCCGTGCCCTTCTTCGTGTCAACAACTAGGTTAAACCCGCAGTCCGGCAAGGGTTGAAACCCCTGCCTCAAAGCTAAAGTCCTCGCTATGAGGACTGAAAAACTCATTAGTCCTCATAGCGAGGACTTTAGCTATTAGACAGGGAATTCATTCCCTGGCGGTCTGGCGGACTGGCGACTGTCAGCGGTGAGTTGTGGTTGAGGTCAAACTCTAGAATATTGAAATTAACAGAGGTGAGAAGTACGATCGCCCTTTTGAAGAGAAATGTATCGAAATAGAAACGCGATCGCAAATTTATTTTTTCTAGCCTCCGATGACTCCCCACCTCCAGATTGTTTCCCAACTACGCTTCAACTATCAGAGTAATATTTTCCAGTCTCACGACGCGAACAACTTCACCGGGTTGCAAAGTTATTTCTCGAACGCATTTGGCAGGCCACCAACTGCTTTGAAATCGCACGCTGCCGCACTGATTCGGTTTAATTTCTTCTTCAACGATCGCTCTTTCTAAATGGCTGACAGTCATGATTACTTTCTCCTGATTCTAGGTTGGCCTGAACGTTGGGAGGCTATAAACTTATAGCTCGACTCCCTAACCCATTGATTTATAACGACGCTTCAACTATCAAAGTAATATTGTCAATTCCGACGACGCGAACCACCTCACCGGGTTCAAAAGTCATGTCTCGATCGCACTTCGCAGGCCACCAACTGTTTTGGAAACGAACGCGACCGGACTCATTAGGTCGAATTTCTTCATCCACGATCGCTTTTTCGGAATTGTCAAAATTCATGATTGCTCACTCCCGATTGTAGATTTGGCTTAACTTTCAGAATCGATCGCAAACGACGCTGCAACGATCAAAGTAATATTTTCAATCCCCACAACGCGCACCACGTCACCGGGTTGAAAAGTCATGTCTAGATCGCACTTCGCCGGCCACCAACTGTTTTCAAAACGAACGCGGCCGGGCTCGTTAGGTCGAATTTGTTCATCTACGATCGCTGTTTCAACATCGTTAATAGACATAGCTGCTTTCTCCAGAATATAAACTCCACTCAATTGGTGGGTAAGTTAGAAGCTTGCCTGTCAACTTCCCCTCCACACTCAACAGTATCGCCGGCCGACCTCGGCCTTGTCAGTCGGTAAAAGTCTATACAAGTCCGCTGTTTGAGCGTGTAAGCGAGTCGGAAAAAGTCTGTTAAAGTTGTGTCAGATGGGTAACGCTAAACCTGGTGACTAAATGGAAGCAGATCGCGCACTGGATTTTACCAACTCGTTACTTGTGGCTCGAAACCTGAAAACTCTCGACAACCTTGACAGCGCTATCTTTCGCGAAGCATGGATCGGGGTGCAAGGCAGGACGTACCAACAGGTTGCAGATAGTGAAGGATATGGAGTAGGTACTGTTAAGGATGCTGCCTCTAATTTGTGGAAGCGGCTTTCAGCTTTGTTTGGAGATAGCGAAAAAATTAAAAGAGACAACCTTCAAGCCGTTGTAGAACGGTATTGGCGCAGCTACTCGAAACTAGAACCGCAGTCGGGACAAACTGTTCCGGCCCAAGTGCCTAACAACCCCGATGCGGAATTGGAGATCGAAAACCCGAACTTTTTGGGCAGGGAAGCGGCGATCGAAGATCTCAATACTCTTGTCGCCCAAGGTGCAAAAGTGATTGTCATCCAAGGTGCCGGCGGTATCGGCAAAACGACTTTGGCCAGAGAGTATCTCAAATCTCAAGGGTTCGATCGGGTAATTGAACTGTTGATGGCAAAAGAGACAGAGAATATCACAGCTTTGGAAAGCGCGATCGAAGAATGGCTGAAGCAAGACTTTCAGGAAGAACCCGGGCCCGACTTTGGCGTCACCTTGGGGCGGCTGAAACGGCAGCTTCAGACTCACAAAGTCGGCGTATTAATTGACAATTTGGAAGCTGCACTCGACGGACAAGGTAAGTTTATTGAACCGCACCGGCTTTACGTGGAACTGTTGCGAGTTTTGGCTGACGCGGCGGTGCAGTCGGTAACATTGATTACCAGTCGCGATCGACTGTGCGATTCAGACGTAACCGTCGAACACTACCTGCTTCCGGGATTGGAGGTAGAAGTTTGGCGGCAGTTTTTTAGCGCCCGCAATATCAATATAGATGATGTCGCCCTCAAGGAAATGCACAAAGTTTACGGCGGCAATGCCAAAGCAATGGGCATTATTTGCGGCACGATCAGAGAAGATTTTGACGGAGATATGGCAGCCTACTGGCTGGAAAACAGCGATCATCCGCTCGTTGAAACTGACTTAAAAAATTTAGTTACCAGTCAAATCAACCGCCTGCAAGAACTCGATGCCGAAGCCTATCAACTCCTCTGTCGCTTGGGCTGTTACCGCTATCAAGACGTGCCGACAGTCCCGACAGACGGAGTTTTGTGCTTGCTGTGGGACGTGCCCGAAGCCGGACGCCGACAAATCATTAAATCGCTGTTGCACCGATCGCTAGTCGAGTCTCAGAAGGGCGAATACTGGCTGCATCCAGCAATTCGGGAAGAAGCGGTCGATCGGCTCTCGCCCGGAGACTGGGAGACTGCCAACCGCAAAGCAGCCGAGTTCTGGACAGAAAGTGTTGACAATATTGAAACTGTAGAAGATGCCCTGAAAGCTTTTGAAGCTTACTATCATTATGTGGCAATTAGCTGTTTCGACCAGGCCGCAAGCGTCATCCTCAAAAAAATCAATATCCAGTTTGCCAAAGATTACAAGCTCGGTAGAGCGCTCTACAAATTAGGTTTCTTGCAGCCAATAATTTCAGCAACTACTCGCATTGTCAACAACGTGACTTCTGATTATTATTTGAGCGGTTTATACAGTCTTTTAGGCATTTGTTACCGGATTTTAGGCGAAATCAACCAAGCCATAGAATGCCATCAAATATCAGAAATAAAAGCCACTAAATCTTTGCAAGTTATAGCGAAAAGCAGCGAACCTGAAAACGGCAAACAAGCTAATCTGGAATTCTGGAAACTTAACGCTGCAATTAATATAGGTTTTTGTCAAATAGAAATGGGGGAATTAGAATCAGCTATGGAGATATTTGTCAAGCTGAAAAATTCGCGGGACGAAATCGGGAGTAACAGCTATGCGATCGATGTCGGGTTAGCTTTCCTCAACTCCTGTGTCGGAACCAAAAAAGAGGCGGTGAAACTCGCCGAAAAACTTTATGCCGATCGGGAAAACAGTCAGTTGGTGGGTACGGGATACAAGTTAGTTTTTCTCGCCGCCACCTATCAAAACCTGGGAGAGACAGAGAAAGCTTTGAGCTTGTACCGCCAAGCGATCGCGATCGCCGACCAAAACCAGTACAGCACTATCAAAGCCAAATCTCTCAGCGGTATCGCCGCGCTGTACCGAGAACGGGGAGAATTTGACGAAGCCCTGCAGCACCATGCAGAAGCAATAGAAATACTCGATCGAGCCAGCGCTAAATTAGACCGAGCCGAAGCTTGCTATCAACTAGCGCTAACAGAACAAAAACTTGGTAACATCGAGAAAACCCAAGAAAATTTTGACCGCGCCATTCAACTGTTCGGCGAAATGGACGCCAGCAAACAAGTAGAAAAAGTACAGTTAGCTGCCACAAAAAAAACAGAAAAAATACCTAATTAATCGAGCAAAAAATCAGAAAATAGATACAATAAACGAAAGAACAACCATAAACTTTGTAGATATGAAACTAAAACGATTGGGACACGTAGCCGTCTGCGTGCAAGACATAGAGAAGTCTGCTGAATTCTACCGCAACTTGGGCATGGAGTTAGTCTGGAAAGATGCAGACTGGGCTTATTTGAAAGCAGGAGAGGACGGATTGGCGCTGTTGAGTCCGAGTTACGACCAAGCAGGGCCGCATTTTGGGTTTGTATTTGACGATCGTACAGAAATGGAATCCGCCTACCAACAACTCAAAGCCGATGGTGTTTCCGTCACCCACATCCACGAACACCGCGACGGTACTGCATCCTTCTACGGCAGAGATCCAGATGGGAACGGCTTCGAGTATCTTTACGAACCGGCCTGAAGATTCTAGGGCTTACCAATCAAAACCCAAGAAACCGGGTTTTTAGCGGTTTCTGCGAGTTGTAACGTGTCTTCTCGACAAAAACCCGGTTTCCGATCGCGTGCGCGAACTAAATTAAGTAAGCGCCCACAACAAAATAGAATACCCAGATACCCGGTTTGGCGTTCCTTCTTCTGTTCCCGGAACCTCCGTAGAACTCGCCGAATAAAGTGACGTACTGACACCGAATCTTCTAAAGTTACAGTGCAGGCTCTGAATCCGAAATATATCCACAACTTCCGAAAATCGGCTCGATAATCTAAAATCTAAAATCTAAAATCTAAAATCCTCATGTTGCAGAGAATACAAGTCAGAAACCGCTGGAAATCAATCTTTAAACCCTGGGAAGAAGCAGACCCTTGGCTGTTTGCCGCTTGCATCGCCCTCACCATCTTCGGGGGAGTCATGATCCGCAGCGTCGAAATCAACCAGGGGCTGATCGACTGGTGGCGGCACTGGGTAACTGGGGCAGTCGGTTTGTTCCTAGCCATCATCATTTCCCGCTGCCGTTACCAAACACTGATTGAGTGGAAATGGCCGATTTACATATTAATCAATTTGTCGCTGATCGCCGTGCGGTTTATCGGTACTACAGGACTCGGAGCCCAGCGGTGGATCAACATCGGCGGCTTTTACCTGCAACCGTCAGAATTTGCCAAAGTAGGCATGATCGTCACTTTAGCAGCTCTCCTGCACGACAAGACTGTCCCCACAGTCCGGGATATGTTGAGGATGCTGGCTATTATGGCTGTACCCTGGGGATTGATATTTGCCGAACCAAATTTAGGTACTTCGTTGGTGTTCGGCGCAATCACAATGGGGATGTTTTACTGGGGAAATGTCAATCCCGGCTGGCTGATATTGCTATTTTCTCCTCTGATCTCTGTTCTCCTCAATAACCTGTCTACACCGATTTGGATAGCCTGGGTAGTTATTGCGGGTATTATCGCTTGGCGAACCCTGCCTTGGCCCTGGTTGGGGACTTTCGGTGCTGTGTTGGTGAACGTTGTTTCGGGACACGTCGGACATCTTTTTTGGAATGTGCTCAAGGATTATCAAAAAATGCGCCTGACAGGGTTTTTAAACCCAGAGAAAGACCCTTTAGGCAGCGGATATCACTTGATTCAATCTCGGATTGCTATTGGGGCTGGGGAACTCAAAGGCAGGGGTTTATTTCACGGAACCCAAACTCAGCTTAACTTTATTCCCGAACAGCATACGGACTTTATCTTTTCAGCTATTGGCGAAGAATTGGGGTTTATTGGCTGCGTTTGCGTGCTGTTTGTGTTCTGGTTAATTTGTTTCCGGTTGGTGACGATCGCTCAAAGTGCTAACGATAATTTTGGTTCTTTGCTGGCGATCGGCGTACTGTCAATGTTGATTTTTCAGGTGTTCGTAAATATTGGGATGAACATTGGCTTGGCTCCGGTTACGGGCATTCCGCTGCCTTTCCTAAGTTACGGGAATGCCTCGCTGCTGAGTAATTTTCTCGGCCTGGGGCTGGTGGAGGCGGTGGCAAGCCACCGACAGCGCAAGAAGCGTTGGAATTAGGTCATTGGTAATTGGTTCCGGGAATGCGATCGCCCTTGTGATTTCTTTCGAGAGATGCTGCGGGCGATCGCATTTTTTGTCGATCGGCCGCATCTAAATTTTACGCTTCCTGAGCCGAGCCTTGAGGACAGTTAATTTTGATAAAATTCTTGTGAGGCGCGTGCGAGAAACCGCCCCCAAATAAAATTTAGAGGCCCAACAGCTTAAATACATCAACTTAATTAAACCACTCCTGACGCAAACAATAAATGCTTTTATGCGCTATGGGTAAGCCACTAAGTGTGCAGCGGACGCCCTACTGAGGAGGTTATTAAACCCTGAAACCATTGCTATTATTACATTTTTTTTTCTTCCTGACATCCGTTACATCCGTTACATCCGTTACATCCGTTACAAAATCCGTTGCCGAACTTCCTTCGCCTCTGATTATTCGTTCATATTCTTGTACGTAGCAACAGCCGAAGGCGAACTCCGGTTTAAATAACGAAATATCCAATACTTAAATACCGTATCCAAGATAACTGGAAACGTCGCAATGAACAGAAATATGAACTGCCTATTTTCTGGCAGTCCCAAATGCCTCGATACACCTTCGAGAACTACTTCCCAACCGTGAGGCGAGTGGAATCCGACAAACACATCCGTAAACAAAATAATTACGAAAGCTTTCGCACTGTCGCTGAGGCCGTAAATCACATCATCCATGAAAGACTTTAAAATCTCAATTTCTTTCTTGTTAGTCACGATTATCGCGACAAAGGCAATGCAGGAAATCAAATCGGCAAAAATATTTTTAATAGCTCCACCACTTTCAGCGCGGTATTCCTCCGCTAGCTCAACTGCTTTCGCGCCAATCATCTTTTCCGTTTCCTCTAAAGAAAGCGAGGGAGCAGTGCCTATTAACCTTTCAAATTTGAGGTGCTGCTCAAATCTCTCCAGTTGTTCTAGGGCTTCTTCTTCCATGTCAATATTTATGAAGACGGGAGCATTTTCTTGCCCTCGAAAATGGTCAACTATCGGTCCAACTAGAAAGTTTTTGGAGATTTGATTCGTCAACAGGGGAACTAAAATCAAAAGCAAAATAAATCTGAGAGAAATAATTGTTTTAACTTTGGAATTGCGAAAGTTTTTGACTACTTCTTTTTCAGCTCCCGGATCTAAATCTTTAGTAATTCGATTCAAAGTTCCCAAAAGCGATCGCGGCAATAAATTCACTTCTTCATAGTTAGTGTCAACCTCACCATCGTGAATTTGAACAAAATTAGCTGAACCTTTATTTGACTCAGGTGGAGAGCTGTTATTTGTAGATTTTGCCTGAACATTTACTGAACTGACAACCGGAACAATTGCCGTCGAGCTACTATTATTAATATACTTGTCGATGACTCCATCAATAAACTCTAGCTTCTCAAATACAAGGGATGCTCGATCTTTATTGTCAAGACCTAATCCGTGCTGGTGACGATCCGCGCTGTGTCCCGCCTTCGGTTTGGCCCCCACGCGCTCCGGCAGTTCCAAAAAAGAACGGCTAGCATTAAACTCAACCATTCGGGTTTGGATGACCTTGAGGTATTTTTTCAGTTCGGATTGAAAGTAAGACAGGGTGCTATGTCCGTAATCTCCCGATCGATCGGAGATTGCTTGACCGCCAAAATGCTCGTCTTCGATCGCCTTAATTGCTAATGCAGCATCGTAAGCCTGTTCTAGGGCCCTCTCAGGTGTTTCTCGATACCATTGATGAGCGCTGTAGAGATATTTTACAATCCTGTCCCACGGAGAAGTATTCATAGCTAAAGCTTGTTAGTTGTTTGTAGACATTATTGATTAAAGTATTCACGGTATGGTAACAAATTTACATAAATTGCGAACTGCCACCGAGGATTCTGTTTGGATTGTCGGATCTGCCCGCAGCGGCAAAACCGCTCGTTTAGTCGAGCAGTTCTGCATTTGGAGCAAAACTGTCAAACCCTTGCCCGCCAAAGTTTCAGAGCGATCGAGTTCCGGGCGGCGGCGGGCCGGACAAACTGCCCCAGCAATTTTAGTCTTAGCAGCTAACGGGGACAACCGGCTGGAATTAGCCGATCGCATCGCCCTCGCTACCGAAGGAAAATATACCTTTCACTCCACAACGCCCTTCGGTTTTTTTGAGCAGGAAGTATTGCTATTTTGGCCCCTGCTAGTTCAGTCGCTGAATTTGAGGGCTCAATTTCCCCTGCGGCTGCAACCTGAAACTGAACTGGAACTTGCCGCGAGACTCTGGCGTCGCGAACTAGACGAAGGGATTTTGCAACAAACAGGGGTAAGTCCAACTCGAATGGTGCGTCGAACTCTAGACTTATTACAACTGGCTGCTGTCAGCGGTACGCCCAGAGAAGAAATTCCCAGCATTCTAGAACAGGGATTTGCTGGTGAGGGCGGATCGAACAACCTGTGGGCTAGCACGGGAGAGTTGCTGGAAAGGTGGTGCGAATGGTGCTTGACGCGGGGGCTGCTGACTTACGGGATTGTTTGCGAACTCTACTGGCGCTATTTGTTGCCGGATGCCACTTACCAGCAGCATTTGTCCTCTAGATACCAAGCTGTCATCGCAGACGACGTTGACGATTATCCGGCGATAAGTTGCCATTTGTTCGATCGAATGCTGGACTTCGGTGCAGCGGGGGCGTTCTCCTACAATCGGGATGGAGGAGTGCGTTTGGGCTTGGGGGCTGACACGGAATACCTGGCCCGACTCGAAGACCGCTGTCAAAGCGTGGTAAATTTGGACGAAAAAGCCGGTTTAGCCCCAGAGATTGGAGATTTAGCGGTAAGTTTAGCAGTTAATTCTGAGGGTTTTTATCCTTTAGGCTTGATGTTGCCCGGTAAAGTTCGATCGCTCCAAACCACTTCCCGGGCTCAACTGCTGCGAGAAACCGCCGAAATCATCGTGGATGCGGTCAAGTCACAAGCCGCCCAAGCGCAGGAAATCGCCGTAATTGCTCCCGGGATGGATGCGATCGCCCGTTACAGTTTAACGGAAATTCTGGCGCGAGATAATATTGCCGCACTATCTCTCAACGATCAGCGTCCCCTCTCGACTACCCCAGAGATTCGAGCTTTGCTGACTTTGTTAGCGTTAGTTTATCCGGGACTGGGCCGTTTAGTCGATCGAGACGGCGCAGCCGAAATGCTGGTAGTGTTGGGCAGCCAGAAACACAGTTCATTGGAAACAGAAGATTCCAACTCGACGTTCAATCTAAACTCTCAAATCCAAAATCAAAAATCGATCGACCCAGTAAGAGCAGGTTTAATCGCCGATCACTGTTTTTGTCCAGATATCGATCGACCTCAATTGCTCCCAATTACAGCCTTTCCCCGGTGGGACAGACTCGGACACCGAGCCGCGCGGGCCTACGAGCACATTGTGGAGTGGATCGAACAACAGCGGTCGCAACAGCAGGAGCGGCTGTTGCCGAGTCCAATTGCCCTGCTCGATCGAGCGATCCAGAAATTTCTCATCAACGACAGATACCTGCCCTACGATCGGCTAGCAGCCCTGCGCGAGTTAATGGAAACCGCCACCCACTACTGGGAAATCAACGGGCGAATGCAGCGCGTAGAACCGACAAACGGCGGCGACTCAGAAACGATCGCCCGGTTCATCGAGTTGTTGCGCCAAGGAACTGTCACCGCCAACCCCTTTCCAGTGCGTCCAGAAGGCCCAGCAGCCAAAGCCGTCACCCTCGCCAACATCTTCCAGTACCGCAGCAGCCGCCGCGCCCACAAATGGCACTTTTGGCTGGATGCCGGGTCGCCCCTGTGGCTGAGCGGCGGTGCGGCGACACTGTTTGGCGCTCCCTTATTTTTGCGATCGCAACAGGGGCGTCCCTGGGAAACCGAAGAGGAAACGGCGGCCGACCAACAGCGGCTGCGGCGAATTCTGCTAGATTTGTTAAGTCGCTGTTCCCTGCTTTACCTTTGCCACAGCGAACTATCAGTCAGCGGACAAGAACAAACCGGGCCGCTTCTGCCCCTAATTAACAGCTCTGTTTCTTGTCAGCAGTCAGCATAAGACAGTCGGCTTCTGCAGGCAAGAGGCACATACGTATTCGGTATTCGGCAGGAGGAAAGAAAAAATTATGACGGCGAAGATTTTTATTTTTTCTGATTCTGGATAAATACACCGGGCTGACTCCAAGCCCGAATTCTAGGTTCTATCGAAATGGCGCGATATTAAAGTATACCCAAGCTAGGCATCAAAACGTGCAATCATTAATATTTTGAGATCGAAAGATGCCCAGCTTAAAAAATATCTATAGCCGTTGCTGTTTTGATTTAGTATGTTAGAAATGATGGGGTTATTAATCAATTTTAAGCCAGATTTGTGGCAGCAAACTGATACTAATCAGTTCTTAAAGTTAATCGGGATCGTCGTTTAAAGGAGCCAAAATAATGCCAAGTGCAGTGCCAGTAATCGTTATACCAACGCCAACACCAGAACCAACACCAGAACCAACACCAACACCAGAACCTACACCGACTCCAGAACCGACTCCGACTCCAACTCCGACTCCAACACCGACTCCAACTCCAACTCCAACTCCCTCCGGGGACGACACATTTGGCGGTATAGACGACACATTTGACGGAGGCCAAGGTACCTCGCCCGGAGTCATCGGCGGCGTAGTCCGCGGCACCGAAACCAACGACTCCTTAGTTGGCAGTGTCGGGCCCGACGTGATTTCCGGGCTGCAAGGCAACGACAGCTTGCAAGGAATCGGAGGCGACGATTTACTATTTGGCAACGAGGATGACGACCTGCTGTTCGGCAATGAGGGCAACGACGTTCTCGACGGCGGTTCAGGACTCGATACCCTGTACGGAGGCAAAGACAACGATTCCCTCGACGGGGGAAATAATCCCGACCTGCTGTATGGCAATGACGGCAACGACACGGTAATCGGAGGCGAAGGCAGAGACACGGCTTACGGCGGAAAAGGCAGCGACAGCTTGCGTGGCGGTTCTGGCGACGATAGCTTTTTCGGCGATCGAGGCGACGACATCCTGTGGGGCGACCAAGGCAACGACTCGCTCTTGGGCGGCGACGGCGAAGACTTGCTATTTGGCAACGAAGGAGGCGACTGGCTCTACGGAAACGCCGGCGGGGACACATTTTTTTCCGGCGACGGCGATGACATAGTATTCGGCGGCGACGGCGACGACATCGTGGACGGCGGTGCTGGCAACGACGTTATTTGGGGCGAAGCAGGCAAAGACGTAGTGGCAGGAGGCGAAGGTAGAGATGTCTTCGTCATCGGTGCCTTCAGTTCCCCCAGCGGCAGCGACGGCACTAACCCGGCATTGATCACCACAGGCGGCCCCGATATCGCCGATGCCGACATTTTCACCGACTTTCGCCAAGGTGAAGATTCGATCGGGTTAAGTGGCGACCTCAAATTTGAAGATTTGGTAATCTTCCAAAGCACCGACACCGGAGCCGG
Organism: Microcoleus sp. F6_B6; assembly: GCA_036702215.1. GTDB lineage: Bacteria > Cyanobacteriota > Cyanobacteriia > Cyanobacteriales > Microcoleaceae > Microcoleus. Next base: position 90,689 of record JAUBST010000007.1, on the reverse strand, counting down.
CAGCACGATTATTCGCAACGGCGTCAGCGGCGACTTTTTAGCAGTATTGCCCGGAGTAGACAGCAGAACCCTGGGGCGGAGCTCATTTGTAATTGCCCCCACAGTTCCCGGCAGCGCAACTCCGCTTCCCCTGCCGACGCCGACACCGACGCCGACACCGACGCCGACGCCGACACCGACGCCGACAGACAGTCCGACACCGACACCGACGCCGACACCGACGCCGACACCGACACCGACGCCGACACCGACAGACGAGCCAGTGCCGACGTTCCCGACGCCGAATTTGCCGACGCCGACAGGAAGTCCGACACCGACAGGAAGTCCGACGCCGACAAGCAGTCCGACGCCCATCTTTAACCAACCTCCAAGAGCAGTTAACGATAACTTCACCACGGTTGCCGGTCAAGAACTCAGTTTCAACGTTCTGTTGAACGACACTGACCCGGAACAAAGCGCTCTGACTGTCACGACTTTTTCTCCAGCAAACAAAGGGACCCTGGTTCCCGTGGGCGGCGGCGTATTCAAATACACCCCGAATTCGGGCTTCTCGGGTACTGACAGCTTCAGCTACTCGATTTCAGACGGCAGCGGCGGCACAAGTAAGGCGGTAGTAACCATCAACGTCAGTAGCCCGCCGCAGCTAGTAATTAACGACGGTGTGGTGGTTGCCAAAAGTAATCCTACCCAGACAATCACCGCTGCGGATTTGTTAGTGACAGATCCCGATAACAGCCCCTTGGAAATCGTTTACACAATTACCAAAGCCCCCGACGCTACCAGAGGTTTTGTGCAAAGGGGTACCACCTTTCTCAACGTGGGCGGCAAATTCACCCAAGACGATATCAACAACAACATCGTCAAATACAACTTGCTGGCAGCAGGCGGTAGCGACACTTTCACGTTTACAGCCTCCGACGGGTCTGCAACTATCGGGCCGGCATCCTTCAGCATCACGGTGGTAGATAATATTGTCGATCGCAGCGCACTCCCGGCCAGCAGCTTTACAGGCAGCAACCTCAGCGACTTCATCCTCGGCGGGGCCGGCAACGATACCCTCTCTGGGGGCGACGGCAACGACATCATCGATGGCAGTGGCGGCAACGACCTCCTATTCGGCGAAGCAGGGAACGACTCGCTGGTGGGTGCGATCGGCAACGACACCGCTGACGGCGGACTGGGCAACGACACCCTCGACGGCGAAGACGGCATAGACTCGCTGGTGGGCGGACAGGGCAACGACCTGATGTTCGGCGGCAATGACAATGACATCCTCTCGGGCGGTGACAACAACGACACCATTGACGGCGGAACAGGCAATGACTCGATATTGGGAGAATCCGGCGAGGACTCGATACTTGGTGGCGCCGGGATTGACACCTTACTTGGTGGCATTGGCGACGACTCCCTCGACGGCGGTGCAGGCGACGACATCCTCGACGGTGGACTGGGCAGAGACTTGCTCGACGGCGGTATCAATAACGATTCCATATCCGGCGGGGACAACGATGACACGATTTTGGGTGGACAAGGCAACGACACGGGACTCGGAGGTTCGGGCAATGACTACGTGTTGGGCGAGGCCGGCAGCGACTCCCTGTTAGGCGAAGCGGGCGACGACACTCTCGACGGCGGTGTCGGCAGCGACTGTCTCAGCGGCGGCTTCGGCAACGACTTGGTGTTGGGCGGCGATGACAACGACTCGCTTTCCGGCGGTGCAGGCAATGACATTTTGGGTGGCGGCAACGGTTCTGACTTGCTCACGGGCGATGCAGGCGATGATTTCTTCTACTACGAAACTCCCAGCGAAGGCGTGGACGTGATTGCTGACTTTAACGCTAACGGCAGCGAGACCGACAGATTTTTGTTCAGGTCGTCAAATTTCGCAGGTTTAACCAACTCAGGAACTACTCTCGATTTCACCAGTTTTATCGTCAGGAATATCGGGTCTAGCGGCGACGACATCAGCAAGCAATCAGTCATTTTGTTTGAATCTAAATTTGACAACGCTCAAGCAATAAATGCAGTGTTGAAGAATCAAAAGGGTTCGAGCAAAACGGGAGCTTTCTTCGTGTACCTGAACAATACTTTTAACAAGTACGTTCTCGGCTTTGACCCGAATGTGGCAGATGACAGTCTCCCAGCTTTCGATTTGGCAGTGTTGAATTCTATTCCTACAGTGCCCGGAGCGCTCAGCACCGTCATTACTGCATCTGACTTTAAGTTTATTTAGTAGTTTTTGAGTAGCGTCGCAAGGAGTCGGAACAATGCCAAGTGCAGTACCACTAATTTTTCTCGAAGGGCGGCTACCTGATGAGAACGAGGATAGTTTGGATAGCGGCACGGTGCCGCAGCCTACGCCGTCGTCGGGGACGGAGCCGATGATGACGGGGACGGAGCCGATGATGACGGGGACGGAGCCGATGATGACGGGGACGGAGCCGATGATGATGGGGACGGGCCCGGACATTTCGGTCACGCCTGTGCCGCGACCACCTGTGACAGTTCCCACGCCTCCCCCAGAGCCACTTTTTGTCGATGGCTTAGTTGTCGCAAATGACGGCAGTAACTATTTAATCGGCAGCTTGTTCAATGACACGATTTCCGGGGGGGCCGGCGACGACACGCTTTTGAGTCGGGACGGGGACGATCTACTTAGGGGTGAAGACGGTAACGATTCTCTCAACGGTGGCGCTGGTAAAGATATCGTTGAGGGCGGGCGCGGCAATGACACGGCGCGGGGCGGCAAAGAGGATGACTTGGTTTCTGGCGACGAGGGCGATGACTCAGCTTTTGGCGACCAGGGCAACGATCTTGTCTTGGGTTCTGAAGGCAACGACTCGCTTTATGGCGGTAAAGGCAATGACTGTCTGCGCGGAGGCGGGGAGGACGACCTGATTTTTGGCGACAAGGGCAGTGACACTGTTTTTGGCGACACGGGTAATGACTGCCTGATCGGCGCTCGGGGCAATGATATTTTGTTGGGCCAGGAGGGCGGGGATGTCATCACCGGCGGTGTTGGTAACGATACTGGTGACGGCGGCGAGGGTGATGACCTGATCTTCGGGGGCGACGAGAATGATTCTTTGTCTGGAGATGCTGGGGATGATATTCTTTCGGGCGATCGCGGATCGGATACTCTCACAGGTGGCGACGGATCGGATATCTTTGTTCTCGGTAGGGTGGGCACGTCGGCTGGTAGCAACGGGTTTCTCACTACTGGGGGCCGCGAAATCGGCGATGCTGATGTCATTAGAGATTTTAAGGCAGGAGATTCGATCGGTCTGGCTGGAGGTTTGAACTTTACAGAGTTAGAAATTTTCCAGGGCCAAGGCTCGAATTCTAGCAACACGATTATTAGGGACAGGCAAACTGGGGAATTTTTGGCGGTGTTGATTGATGTTCGATCGAACTCGCTAGATGAATCTAGGTTCACTACAGCTCAAATACCCCGCGTAGACGACAATCCCTTCACAATTGAGGGGACAACAACGAGTCCCACAACCGGGACAACAACGAGTCCCACAACCGGGACAACAACGAGTCCTACAACCGGGACAACAACGAGTCCCACAACCGGGACAACAACGAGTCCCACAACCGGGACAACAACGAGTCCCACAACCGGGACAACAACGAGTCCCACAAC
>JAUBST010000007.1:0-87030 GCA_036702215.1 Microcoleus sp. F6_B6 | reverse complement strand
ACAACCGGGACAACAACGAGTCCCACAACCGGGACAACAACGAGTCCCACAACCGGGACAACAACGAGTCCCACAACCGGGACAACAACGAGTCCCACACCAGCGACCACAACTCCCACACCAGCAACCACAACTCCCACACCAGCAACCACAACTCCCACACCAGCAACCACAACTCCCACACCAGCGGGGACAACAACGAGTCCCACAACGGGGACAACAACGAACCCCACAACGGGGACATTGCCGACACAGGTTCCGGGTACGAGTCCAAGTCCGACTCCGACTGCGGGCGGGACAACTCCGAGTCCGAGCCCTTCCATAGTCCCGACTCCAACGGCGGCAACCCCTACTCCTACGCCTTTCGGCGGGGGGCCGACTCCGCCGAGTTTTACATCTCCGACTCCTAACCAGCCGCCGATCGTGGAAGCGGGCAAGACGGTGACTGGTTTGCAGAATTTGCCTCTGTCTCTGAGCATTTCGGCGCCCAGCGACCCGGAGGGCGATCCGCTGTCGATCGCGGTAGTCGGACTTCCCAATCCTACTTTTGGTCAGGTAATTACGGGCACGAGCCCTCTCACCGTGAACCAAAAGTTAAGCGTTCAGGATTTACTCGGGCTGACATTTCAACCTGGAACAAACGCGATCGGGCAAGCCGGTTCTTTCAGCTACAGCGTAGCTGACGACCAAGGCGGCACGGCAGCAGGGTCAGTGGCGATTAACATCAATTCTTTCGACACCTCCGTAACTGTTCCAACTATCCTGTCGCCGATTGCTGTCGATGACGGCATCGTATTTACCAATACGAATAATTTGCTGCCCACTTTCATCGACGTGCTGGCCAACGATTCCAGCCCGCAAAAAGGGACGCTCAGCATTATCAATGTCAGCACACCACAACTGGGGATAGCTGTAAATCTTGTCTCTCAAGTGCAATTCATCCCCGGCAACGTAGCGGGTACAACTGCTTTCACCTACAGCGTCAGCGACGGATTCGGGACAATTCCCGGCGTAGGTACTGTCACCGTTCAAATCTTGCCAGCAGATAGCGGGCCTAACAATTTGGTTGGGGGTTCTTTGCCGGACAATTTGAACGCTTTGGCGGGCAGCGATACTATTGACGGTCAAGGCGGCAACGATACGATTAACGGCGGTGTGGATAACGACGTGCTCGTAGGGGGCCTCGGCGCAGATACCATGACGGGGGGCGGCGGCAGCAATCAATTCCGCTATACCAGCCCTGCACAAGGTGGGCCGGCCTTTGATGCGGCTTCTTCGGCTGCGATCGAGGCTGCGATCGCCGCGGGCGGATACGATGTGATTACTGATTTTAGCGGTCTCGGTGTGCCGATCGCCGATCAGTTTAATTTTGCCCCCGGATTTGCGAATCTCAGCAATGGCAGTCAAGTTCTGCTGAATGTGCAGACAACTGTTTCTGCAAATATTCTGGGAGGAAGTGCTTTCTTGTTTGCTTACGATTCCGGCGGCAATACTTACATCATTTATGACGGCAATGGCAATAACCTCACCGGCAGCGATTCTCGCATTTTGGCGAAGTTAAATGGTGTAACAGGGGTTTCTTCTCTTTCGGAATTTGATTTCACGTTTATCTAGGAAGATAAGAGGTTTGAAACCGCAGAAAAACGCGGATAAACACCGATTTTCTTGGCAGTTTATCCGCGTTTATTTGCGTTCATCTGCGGTGAAAAATTAAATCTGATTATTTTCAGAAAACAATCCCCATAAAGGGCAAAGCATAGCACCGAACTTTGAGAAATATCAGAGGTTTGAAACCGCAGATCGACGCCTATAAACGCAGATGTAACCCACTTCGGCATCCTCTACTTTCACAATCGGTTTTTTCGGAATTTTGAGAACAAATTAAGTTACGTTTTAAACAACGTACAAGGAAATCACTGTGGCCATCGCCAGTCCAAAATACTCACTTATTCCAAAATTCGTGGTGTGACACGCTCGCGAGTGCCGAAGGTGGGTTTTAACTACAAGCCCCACAGGCTGGGCAGATAAAGCTTCTAGTATCTTGATCGCTCCGACAAGGGATTGCTAATACGTTTCTACCGAAAATGCGATCGACCGATCCTACTTGTCGATCGTACCATGAGTTAAGAATATCTAAATCAGAGAGTTTGATGTATGGGTAACGCTCGCTACACTTGCCACAAATTCGCATTCCCCACTCCGTTCCGCAATCCTTGCCACTCTTACAATCACAACGGAAGCACTGGCTATCTAGAGGCTCAAAGCGATCGCTTTTCTTGTAACAGGTTGGACAAGTTAACAATGGCTTAAATCGTTCTTCTGTTTGAGCCGAGAAGTTATTCAGATTCTGTAATTCAATTAGTTCTCCTTTAGCTCTCGGTCCACGAGATTTAGCTTGATTAATTAGTTGTGAGAAATGATTGTCAAAATCTACCTGTTCTTCTGGTTTAGGTGAACAAAGTAATTTATATCGCTTCAACCATAAGTCAATGGTGTTCCGACTGATATTGAACAGTTGGCTGACTTCACTTTTCTTCATAACATCTTGCGTGTGGGGCTTCGATCGCTTTTTTTCGCAGGTCGTAACTATAGGGTTTGGGCATGGGGGGCGATCGCAACACAGAAATCTCGACTACAAAATTAGCAACTTTTTGATGTCTTGTCTGTTTAATTGAGGATGATCTTGCGGAACTGGTGGCGACAAGTGATGCTAGTGCAAACCTCGCGGACTCTTGCTCTCGTGAGCCCCTAACCCTCGCGACGTTAATGCAGCCAATTCGATCGCCTGTCTGCGAGTGCGGGATTGTGGACTCTGTGTAACCACCCTCACACTCAAGCGAGTCCGTCTCTGTTTCAAGGAGAGCGAACGTGAGCCTCAACCCACATTCTATGTCCGGCGGCGGTTGCTATAATTGCAAGTATTTTTAGTTTTTTTTGAAACAAAAATAAGCTAATTATGTCTCAATCAGAAAGATTTGTTAAATAAAGTAGTTATACTTTTGCAAATTGCGGATATTTTCCGATAGAATTATTGATTATATACAAAACTTTTTAAAAGTCTATAGTTTGTAACTCTTAAAAAAGACATATAGCGGTTCGATCGCGTGGTGAGGTATGCCCTATGCCCTATGCCCACTCTAGGCCTATGCCCTATGCACGTCGGGTACCTCATGTTACTGAGAAAGGCTATAATTAAAGTATTTAAGTGTGAGTTTTTGTTTCAGAACATTGACTTTTTTTGCAATTTGTGGCAAACTACAGTCAGTCAGAAGTGCTGAATGTTCTGTTTTCGGTTTTGTCCTGCTTTTTAGTTTGATTCAAAGGAGAAATATATGTCTGTAAATTTGTTTGAAAGATTGAAAGAATTTTTGGTAAGATTGGTTAAAGACCAATCCTTCCGCACTGAACTTGATAACGGCACAGTTGAGGAACGTCAGCAAATATTGAAATCGGCTGGCTACATTTTTTCAAAAGAAGAATTTGAAACTGCTGCTATTCATGTATTAGAGTCAAAAGAGCGGGGCGAATTCACTGAACTCAATGAAGAGGAATTAGCTGGAGTCCTCGGGGGATTGGGCGCAACAGTCGGATTTGATTTTAACTTGTCAAGCAAAGAACCGATTATCCAACCGATGTACGGAGTAGTTATCGATCTCGACTAATAATTACATTTTTCATCGGCCGCTTTGAGGATGGCAAGGGCGATACCTATATTTTAAGCAAGTATTTGTTGCCACACCGAAATTAATTCCTCAAGCGGCAACGATTTAAACTAGGAGCTTACCAATGATAAATTTACTTTCTTTCACTCTAACAGATTCAATCATTTAAATTAAGAGGAAATTACGCCTGGCTAGCATCACTATATCTGACGTGAAGCCTGCGGGTTCTGAATTCTTTCAAGAAGTGAGAGGTTCCTAACCAACCTAACGGATTACAAGCAATTGTATATCGCTGGTGGTTTTATTAGCATTAGTGGCATGAGGAGCGTCAAAGTTCCCGGCTCGGAAAATATTTACTCTGTCTCTATTTCTTTTGTGTTCTGAGGTTAAATAAAAACAGAGACCTAACGTTTTGAGTCTGTCTTCCATAGGGCAAAAAAAAATTAACTTACCCGTTTATATCCCAAAAAAACTAAAGGTTTTTATGACATACCGTCGCACGAGTTATGCTGTTTGGGAAATTACTCTAAAGTGCAATTTGGCTTGCAATCACTGCGGTTCGCGAGCCGGACACGCACGCACCACAGAGCTTACTACAGAAGAGGCGTTTGACCTCGTTCGGCAGATGGCAGAAGTCGGCATTAAAGAAGTTACATTGATTGGTGGCGAAGCTTTTATGCGTCCAGATTGGCTGCAAATTGCTGAAGCGATTAATCAAGCGGGGATGCTTTGCAGTATGACGACTGGAGGTTATGGCATCTCGCTAGAAACAGCACGTCGAATGAAAGAAGCAGGCATTGCAACCGTCTCGGTTTCCATTGATGGCTTAGAGGAAACGCACGATCGCTTGCGCGGACGGCAAGGCTCTTGGAAATATGCATTTAAAACGATGAGCCATCTCAAAGAAGTCGGCATAAAATTCGGTTGTAACACCCAAATTAACCGCCTGTCAGCACCAGAATTTCCTTGCATCTACGAACATATTCGCGACGCCGGGGCGATCGCTTGGCAAATTCAACTAACCGTACCGATGGGTAATGCAGCAGACAACGCCCACATTCTCCTGCAACCCTGCGAACTACTGGATATTTATCCCATGCTAGCCCGCGTAGCTCGTCGGGCAAAGCGCGAGGGTGTTCAACTCCAACCAGGTAATAACATCGGTTATTATGGCCCTGACGAACGGTTGTTGCGCGGACGCGGTGGCGAAAACGAGTGGGCATTTTGGCAAGGCTGTTCTGCGGGGCTTTCTACTTTAGGAATAGAGGCAGATGGTGCCATTAAAGGCTGTCCCTCTTTACCCACATCAGCTTATACTGGCGGCAATATCAGAGACCATTCACTGCGTAAAATTGTTGAAGAAACTGACGAGTTGCGTTTCAATTTAGGAGCGGGAACGCCTCAAGGAACAGCGCATTTATGGGGCTTTTGTAAAACCTGTGAGTTTGCCGAACTTTGCCGGGGCGGCTGTACTTGGACTGCCCATGTTTTCTTTAACCGTCGCGGAAATAATCCTTACTGCCACCATCGGGCGATCGTACAGGCAGCAGAGGGAATCCGGGAGCGCGTTTCTCCTAAAGTTTCCGCGCCAGGGCTGCCGTTTGATAATGGTGAATTTGAACTAATTGAAGAGGCTATTAATGCTCCTTGGTTGGAAAATGACCCGCTTCATTTTACAAGCGATCGCATCCAATGGCCGGCAACTTGGTCTGATGAAGTTGAACTTTCCGAATCCCCATTAGTTGAAGTTTAATGAGTTGCAGTTGTAAGGAGGTATAAGTTATGACAGAAAATCTCAATCCCTTAAACGATAATTCTCAAATTCCTATCCTTCCTCGCAGCGCATGGAGCAGCGAGTTAGCCTTTTTAAAAGCCATGTTGAAAGCCAAACAAGCCTTAGATAGAAGAGAAAAAGCTTTGGGCAAAAACTAAATTCTAACGTTTACAGATTAGCTAGGCTTTCTAAATTGAGTATCTAGCGTTTTTCCTAGCTATGAGGTACATTTAGTAAAGTAAAAATATTTAGAGGAAAATTATCAATGCAACCCTCTTCAATATACTTGAGAAAAAAATCATAGAAGTGAGAGAACAAGAAAATATTTCAAGAAGAAAACTAGCAGAACGTTTTAAAGTAGCCAAGAGCTTTGTTCACAAATTACTAAAAAGATATGAAGAGACAGGAGATATCAGTCAAGAATGCTCAAGTCGGAAGTCCACCCACAAAATTAACAGGGCGAACAATTAGTGACTTTAGTGGAAATAATAGAAGAGAATAATGATGCAACTTTAAAATAGTTAACTGAATTGCTTGAGTCAAAAACCGGAATAAAAGTAAGTATATCGACTAGGGAAGAATTAGCAATCAACTGAATTACACTTTCAAAAAAAACACTCACGAGCGACAGAGAAAAGAAGCGAACAAGTTCAAAAAGCCCGAGTGGAATTTTGGGATAAAATCAAGGATATCAGGGCGCAAGACCTGATTTTTATAGATGAATCAGGGGTTAATCTAGCAATGGTACGACTATAGGTCAGAGCATTAAAAGGTCAAAGAGCGAGCGGAGAAAAACCACTAAAAAGGGTCACAAATATTTCTTGGATATCTGCTTTGTCGAGCGCAGAAGTAGTGACTTCAAAAAATATTTATGGTGCAGTAAATGGAATAACATTTTTGTTGCATTTATCCTGAGAGAATTAGTCCCTAATCTTTGGAAAGGTGCTTGTGTAGTTATGGATAATGCTAAAATTTATTGCGGAGAAATGGTGAAAAAATTTATCGAAGAGGCAGGAGCAAAGTTCATTTATTTATCTCCTTACTCTCCAGACTTTTCCCCCAGAAAAAAAAATGGTCAAAAGTGAAATCTATCTTAAGAGAAGTTAAAACCAGAAATTATTTATACTTAATTGATGCCATTGCAGATGCTATGCTACAAGTCACTAAAAAAGATATTCATAACTGGTTTGCTCATTGTTGATACTGTACCTCATGACTATAGGAAACGCTATAAGTTATTTTAATATGCTGCATGGAACCTGTCAATAAACCTCCAAAATATAGGCTTCTATAATTTTTTCTTCCTTTAACTCAAGCTCCTCGCAGGATTTCTTCCGCCTGTATAGCGGGTCTTTGAGCATTTTGGACTGGCGATCGCCAAAATGATTTTCTTGTACGTTGTCTAAAAGGTAACTTGGTTGGTTCTAAAAATTCCTAAAAAACCGATTGTGACAGTAGAGGGTGCGGAATGTGAGATGTAAGAGTTGGCACTTTATCTGCGTAAATTTGCGTTCATCTGCGGTGAAAAATTAAATCTCGTTATCTTCAGAAAACAATTCCAACAAAGAGCCAAGCATAGCACCCAAATTTGAAAAGAATTAGAGTTTTAAAACCGCATATAAACGCATATAAACGCAGATTGTGTTGGCAGTTGCTCTGCGTTTATTGGCGTTCATCTGCTGTGAAAAATCAAATCCGATTATCTTCAGAAAACAATCCCAACAAAGGGCCGAGAATAGCGCCGAAAACAAAGCCGCCAGCGTGGGCCCAGTAGGCAACTCCCCCGGATTCCATGCCGACACTTGCCGGGGCATTCAAGGAAGCCAAGCCGCTCAATGCTTGCTGTGCAAACCAAAATCCTAGGAAGAAGAAGGCGGGGACTCTGACGGTGGTAATAAAGATTCCCAAGGGTAGCAGTGTCAGAACTTTGGCTTGGGGATATCTGAGAATGTAAGCTCCCATCACGCCTGCGATCGCGCCGCTAGCACCCAGAGACGGAATGGCAGATGCTGAGGAAAAAAACCACTGAGTTAGTGATGCTAAAACGCCACAAGTAAGGTAAAATATTATAAATTTGACGTGTCCTAAACGGTCTTCTACGTTGTTGCCAAAAATCCACAGAAATAACATATTTCCGGCAATGTGGAGAAAGCCTGCGTGCAGGAATTGGGAGCTAATTAGTGTCGTCCATTCGGGAAATGGCGAAACTGGCAGCGCAACCCGACACATATTGCTTAACTGGCAAGGAACTACTGCCCAAGAATAGAAGAATTGGGTTAATTGTCGATCGCCCAAACTGAGTTCGTACAAAAATACTAATATGTTGGCGGCAATCAGCCCGTAGGTGACGTAGGGAGTGATAGTAATGGGGTTTTCATCGCGTAAGGGAACCACAGCCTTTTTTTCCTCATCAAAATATTGGCAACACAGTAGCGCATTTATAGCCCAGGTGTCTCCTGTCTAAAGGAAGAGGGAACAAGCCAATCGATTGCGCGATTTTAGATTTTAGATTTTAGATTTTAGAATTGAAGAATTGAAGAAAGCGACTTTATTATATCATGTCCGGTCGAGCGACCGCGATTTTTGTAGGGGCCCGTGAGCCAACAATACCTGCCCACAATCTCCAATCTCAAAAACCCGCCCCGACCGGGATATTATGGTTAATCCATCGGACATGATATCACGAATGTATCCGCGGGCTAGTTAATCGATCGATTTGAGATTTGAGATTTGAGATTTGAGATTTAAAGAATTGAATAATTGAAGAAAGCGACTTTACGGGTAAATCCGGGGGCTGGTTAATCGATTGCGCGATTTTAGATTTTAGATTTTAGAATTGAAGAAAGCGACTTGACGGAGGTATCCGGGGGCTGGTTATCCGATACTATATTTTTTATTGATGCACCGATGAATCCGGAGGCTTGTACCGCCCCCGGATGCCGCAAGCTTCCTTCAAACCCGCCGTGTCCCGCTGAAACAAAAATAAAACCCAACACCTTGCAGTTACTTGAATATCTGCTTTTTAGTGTTGGGTTTTATTTTACCGCAAAGACGTATATTGTAGGATTGCAGAGCAAGTTTGTAGTTGCGATATTGGTGGGGTTTTAACAAGTCAACAAAACTACAAACTTATTTCTCCCTTTGCTGATTACATTTTTACAGCGGGGCTAGTCGAAGGTTTAGGGGACTTAATTTCCTGGGAAACTGCACGGGCGCGGAAGAGTTTGGCAACGACTTGTTCGCACTTAGACAAATCCGATTCTATCTCTGTCAAAATCGCAGTTGATACAGGATCTGTGAACTTCACTCGCAGGTTGTTGATATCGACAACACCTGTTTGCAAATCACCTAGAGTGCTCCGCAGCAAAAACGTTTCATCGGTTCCTTGCATAGAAGCTTTTAACTTAGCGTACTTGTCAGCAATTTTGGCAGGAATTGAGGGTTTTTCACCAAAATCGTTGAGACGACTTTCGAGAGCGATGATGTGGTGCTGTTTGTTTTGAATCATTTCTCTCAAGAGCGATCGCAAATCGCTATCTTGCGTTTTTTCGGCATAATTTTCAAAGGCTTCGCAAGCATAGCGTTCCCCTGCGAGGGCGGTATTCAAACCTTTAACAATGTCGCCTTGTGTCGAGCCGCCCCAAGCATTAGCTAATTTCCACCATTCTGCATTTGTGTCGGTTTCTTCTGGCAAACCGACTTCTTTTCCGCCGTAACCGAGGCGAGCCAGAATTGCGGCAGTAAATATTGCTAAATCTCCCGGTTGGCGGGAAGTGATCAAGTTGCCGTCTACTACTAAAGGTTCGTTAATGTAGTTAGCTCCGGCATTAATCATGTCTGTTTTAATTGCCAAGAAACCAGTCGCATTTTTGCCTTTCAGCAAGTCGGCTTCAATCAAAACTTGCGGGCCGTGGCAAACAGCAGCGACGAGTTTTCCTTGCTCGAATGCTTCTCGTACAAACCTTACTGTATTGGGATTAGTCCGCATTGTATCTGGAGCCATACCGCCGGGAATGACTACTGCATCGAATTCTGCGGGTACTGCTTCTGTGGTAGTTCCGTCAGCCTGCTGGGCAACTTTTCCTTGTTTCCCTGCATACTTTTCGTTTGTCCGCGAACCGAGGACAACAACATCAAAATTTGCTTGTTTTAAGGCGTTGTAAGGAACTAAAAATTCCGAATCTTCAACTCCATTTTCAATGAGTATGGCAACTCGTTTGGTGTTGGTGCCGTTATTTGTTGTCATAATCAACTTTCCTCTGACTGTCTTTTCCTATAAGGCTAAGTGATTGAGCGAGTTTTTAGCGTCTTGCTAAAGTGATAAATTAGTTAGTTTTAAAAGATGTCAGCGTGAGCCTTGAGAGGTATTTTACAGTAATTGTCTCAATGCACGTAAGAGGCTCCATTAATGTCGAGCGTAGTCCCGGTAGCGTGCGTAGCCAAACCGGATGCTAAAAACGCGATAACATTGGCAACATCTTGAGGAGGAGCGATTTTGCCGATCGGGATATCGCGAATAATATCAGCTTCACCGAACTCCTGAATAAACTGATTAGACATTTCTGTACTGACAAATCCCGGTGCAACTGTAAAAGCCAAAATATTATCAGTCGCAAACCCTCTAGCAATGCTGCGAGTTAAAGCAACAATAGCACCTTTAGAAGCGGCGTAGTGCAGATAATTCGGGTCATCGCCGCGAAAAGCAGCGCGACTTGCTATATTAATAATTGTACCGACCCTGCAAGGAAAGAAAATGCAGAATAGATTCCCGGCACAAATCGGCAACGGCAACTAAATTAACTTGTAGAGTTTGCTGCCAAGCTGAAGACCAAATATCGAATTTGTCCTCTATACCCGCTGACGGCATAATCCCCGCATTATTAACTAAAATATCAATATGACCCCGCCATTTTAAAGCATCTCGCCACAAAGTCGAGGCCGCGTTTTCCACCATCAAATCCGCTGCCAATAAATAACAGCGATCGCGCGCAACACTGGCTGCTACCGCTTCAGCTTCTTTCTGACTGCGAAAGTAATGCAAAATCACCTCAGCCCCAGCATTAACCAGAGTCCCCACCGTCACTGCACCAATCCCTTTCGAGCCACCAGTTACTAAAATTACCTTTCCAGTTAAATCAATCATTTCTCTTTTCTCTTTCTCTGCGCCCTCTGCGCCATCTGCGGTTCGTAAAAAAATAAATCCCGTTCACACACGAAATAGAATTGCTATACGATCCACATGACATTCCATCGAATGTATATGACTTTACCTCATGCTGGCGAATATCTGCAACACACCTCTCCAAAAACTTCCAAATCTTTTCCCAGGTTGGTTTTTATTGGAAATACAGCCGCTGCTGACAGCACTTTAGTTTCTTTGCCCTTAAACTCGATAACTACAGTGGATTCGGCAGCAGAGGTCGAATTAACTCCATAATTCTATCGGAATTAAAATTATTGATATAATTAGTTAGTGCCTTGGATAAACCTGCTTTGGATTCGGGAATTTGTACGATTAATTCGTTCATAATTTCGGTATCGAGATAGTAAGCGGCTTGATACATTTGTTCTAACCACTGAGTGGGCATCATGGATAAATCTTCTACAGACACCGTTTCAATCAATAGTTTTTGTGGAGTTGGTTCTGCGACTTCGTAGATATATTGTACTCCCAAATATTTAGCTAGTTTGTCAAATATGTCTCTCTGCTGAAATGGCTTGCTTATCAAGTCGTTGCAGCCAGCTATAAGAACTTTCTCTCGCTCTTCTTCAAACACACTGGCAGTTAAAGCAATAATGACAGTTTCTTGGCTATGAGCGCGTTCTCTAATATATTTAATGGCAGTGTAGCCATCCTCGATCGGCATTCGCAACTCCATCAGAATTAGGTGAGGCAGCCAACTCTCCCACAGTGAGAGTGCCTCCACTCCTTGTTTTGCCTCTCTCACCTCAAAACCAACCGAGGTAAGGCTATCGACTAACAAGCGGCGATTTTCTTCTAAATCTTCAACAACAAGAATGCGGTAACTTGGTTGTCCGGGAGCTAAACCAATTACTCTTTGATTAATTGATTCTGGGGGTAAGGATTCTGCTTGAGGTAACTGTACACCAATCTCAAAGGAAAAAGTGCTACCTCGGTTCAAAATGCTTTTAACGCGAATTTGACCGCCCATGAGTTTGACGAGTTTTTGACTGATGGCTAAACCAAGCCCGCTGCCTTGACTCAAATTATTCCCAGCTTGGGCTTGCACGAATACCTTAAATAATTTATCAATTTCTGCGGGCGCAATTCCCACGCCTGTATCCTCAACTTCAAAACATAGGTGACAGGATGTTTGGTCTCTTTGTGTTACTCTTACTCGCAGGGTGACGCTTCCTTGCTTGGTAAACTTAATCGCATTACTCAGTAGATTGGTCAAGACTTGATAGAGTTTTTTCTCATCAGAATGTACCAACCTGGGGAGTTCGGGATCTCGCTCGACAACTAGCTGTAATTCTTGAGATTGAACTCGAAATTGCAGCATTTCTTCTATAGATTTCAGCAAATTTGTCAAGTCAAAGTCAGAAAGATTGAGAGTCATCCGTCCGCTCTCTATTTTGGATAAATCTAAAATATCGTTAATCAAGTCCAATAAATGTCTACCGCTACGATTGACAATCTGTAAACGTTCTTGGAGAGAACGAGTCAGATTGCTCTCATAGCTCATCAATTGCGTGAATCCCAAAATAGAGTTGAGGGGGGTGCGGAGTTCGTGGCTCATATTGGCTAGGAAGACAGTCTTGGCTTGGTTTGCTTCATTTGCCTGGTGAAATTCCAACTCAGCTTGTTTGCGATCGCTAATGTCAATTAAATATCCCAAGATTTCTACTGGTGTACCTGAATCATCTCGAATTAGCCTAAGCTGAGCCAGCATCCAGCGATAAACCCCATCGGAGCGACGAAAACGGTATTCGTGTAAATAAAAATCATTAACAAATACATTTGCTAAGCCATTAAGCACTCGTTCTACATCATCGGGGTGTAAGTGATTCACCCAAAATTTAGAATCTTCTAAAAACTCCCTGCTTTCGTAGCCCCATATATCTTTGATATTTTCGCTGATGAACGTTGCTCCATAATCGCCGACAGGTTTACTGCTAAAAATGATCACGGGGCTGTAATTTAGCAGAAAGTTGAGGCGATTTGTGGTAGAGTGCAAGGCTTGCTCGGCCAGTTTTAGCTCTGTTGCGTCCTCCTGAACGGCAACATATACAGTTCCGTATTCAGGATGCTCAAACATAGATGTATGAACTCTGCACCAAAAGAGAGTGCCATCTTTCTTTTTATTTTGGACTTCATATTTCGCTTCCCCGTTATGTTGAATTTGAGTGACGATATCTAGAACTGTTACGTCTGGTGTACAATTTGTATCGACATAATTCAAGACACCAAGGGGTTGACCTGCTAGTTCGCCCTCTGTGTAGCCAAACATAGCATTAAAGGTAGGATTGGTGTAGACAATCATGAGGTCTGAGGCTTTGATTAAACACACTCCTCCTGCCATGTTATTCATGATAACGCTTTGAAGTTCTAGCGTTTTTTGAGCTGTTTTTCTAGCCGTAATTTCTTGGATCTGAGAAATAAAATGCAGTGGATTTCCCTGCCCATCTTGTACTAGCGAACCATTAAGAATAATCCAAATAATATGTCCTTGTTTGTGGAAATACCGTTTTTCCAGTTGGTAAGTTAAAATTGTTCCTGCTAATAGCTGATGTAAATAACTAAGATCCGCGTCTAAATCGTCAGGATGGGTGATGTCTTGGAAAGTTAACGCTAACAACTCTGCTGATGAGTAGCCAAGAATCTGACATAAGGCAGGATTGACTTTAATCCAGTGCCCATCAAGTGAAACGAGCGCCATCCCGATAGAGGCATCTTCAAACGCATGGCGAAACTGCTCTTCACTGTTTCGTAAAGCCATCTCAATTTGTTTGCGATCGCTAATATCGCGCAGAATAACAGTAAATACCGTTTCGTCTCCCATTTCCAGCCTAGAAATAGAGGCTTCAGCCGCAAACTGGGTTCCATCTTGACGGCGACCCAAAATCTCGCCTCGTTCTCCCATTCTTCTGGCTCTGCTAGAAGACTGTGCAAATTGTTTGATATGCTGCGGATGTGCATCTCTAAACTGTTCTGGCAGCAGTAAATTAAGTGGCTCGCCTAAAATATCCTCCATTTTATAGCCAAAAATATTTTCTGCACCTTGATTAAACAGGGTAATGCGTTGAGCGCGATCGACTGAAATGATTGCATCATTGGCGATTTCTAGAATTCCTGCAAAACGAGCCTGCGATTTTTGTAAAGCATCTGTTCGTTCAGCCACAAGAATTTCTAAAGTTTCGTTAAGTTTTTTAATTTCTTTTTCGGCTTGTTGGCGCTTGTAATCTATCTGGTTCAAAAATCGAGCCGTCGCCAAGATGAGAATTGAGAACGTGAAAACCATAATAGCTGAACGCAATGTATAGCCAAAATAAGCGTTATACCAGCCTAATTTTTGTCCCTGAAGAGTGAACCAGTTCAGCGCGACAGGAAAGATCGTCCCCCAAGGCAGCAACCACCGAACCATTACTCCGCCGACAAGGGGACTGGTTACTACTGGCATTAATCCTTCCTTGGGGCGGAGCCATAAAATTCCTCCATAGAGGATGAAAAAGCTGGCGATCGTGTTTACGGGTTGAGTCGTCGTAATTGTGGGCAAACATTCAATAACATCGACATTGAATAGATGCCCAAATAAAGCTAGTAGAGAAATTAAAGTTGCAACACTACTAAAAATCTGAGCCAACAAAGTATCCCGTTGGGAATTTTGCCCTAACAGTAAGAGTGCTAGTCCCATCAGCACAAAATTTAGGGCGGTATTTACTCCCATTCTTCCCGGATAAGGACTCGCTGAAGACACGAAATCTGGGAAAAGCCAGCGATCGATACCCAGCTTCCAACCAAAAATATACTGGATCAGCGTCAGCATACCGATGATGATGATGAATCCTGCCATCCCTTGAGCGATGCGATCGTGCAGTCGGGTTCTTTGGTAGTGCAACAATCTCAAAGAAACTCCAGCCAGCAAAAAGCAAATTGCCGTGTTTGCTTTCATGGTCGAAGTCATACCGGGAAAACCGCTTTTGAGTAGGGAGATGTCAAATTGCCAACCAAGCAGCACGAGACACCCGATCGCAATGACGAGTAGGCTTGCCATTTGAGAAATGCGCTTGTTCATAAATCGCCTGCTTGGGTTGAAATACTCTTCTTCTGATGTTAGGCGAAGCGAAGAAGGGCCACCACGGGGGGACTGCCCCTAACCGAACAATTCAGATTTTGTAAGGCTGCGCCCCCTTAGCACCCCAATATATCGGGGAGCGCAGGACTTCTTTCTGCGTAAAGCGACCTTTATAACCTAATAATTAAACTATACTATTTGTGCATATGTTTATAGTCCTCTAGCTGGAAACTAGGGAAATTAGTATGATTGTCGATAAAACTAGCGATAGGGTTAGCGATCGAGCTACCAACTACCGAGGCAATATTTTAATTGTTGACGATCTGCCTGATAACCTGCGTCTGCTCAGGGATACTTTGAGGCAAGAGGGTTATAAAGTTCGCAGTGCTATAACAGGGGCAATGGCGCTCAGAGCAGCCCAATCGCCATCGACGGAGTTAATCTTACTAGACATTAAATTGCCTGATATTGATGGTTATGAAGTTTGCAGACAATTAAAATCTGACGAGCGCACCGCAGAGATTCCCATAATTTTTTTGAGTGCGCTCAATGAAACTTTTAATAAGGTGCAAGGGCTGACTGCGGGAGGAGTAGATTATATTGCTAAGCCATTTCAAGTCGAAGAAGTATTAGCTCGTGTCGAAACCCACCTAACGATCCGAAGGCTGCAACAAAGACTCCAAAAGCAAAATTTACGTCTCTTGAGAGAAATTGAAGAACGGCAACGTCTCGAAGAGTCTCTCTTTGCCGAAAAGGAATTGGCTCAAGTGACGCTGCAATCCATTGGCGATGCGGTCATTACTACTGATGCCCAAGGTAGGGTGAAATATTTCAATCCTATAGCTGAGCGACTGACAGGCTGGAAAACTCATGAGGTTCAAGGAGTTCCTTTTTCTACAGTCTTCCTAATTGTCGATCAAGTAACGCGAGAGCCGGTAGAGAATCCAATAAACAAGGCTCTATTAGAGGAGCGAATTGTGACCTTAGCTAACAATACTATTCTGATTGCCGATGATGGAACCGAGTATCCCATTGCTGACTCGGCAGCACCGATTCGAGACCGCCAAGGTCAAATTATCGGGGCAGTAATCGTCTTTCACGATGTTACTGAATCGCGCTATCTCACCCGTCAACTCTCTTGGGAAGCCAGCCACGATGCCCTGACGGGGTTAATCAACCGTCGAAGATTTGAGGAGTACCTAGTTGAGGCGATCGCCTCTGTTCAAGATAGCAATCACCAGCACGCTCTCTGTTATTTAGATTTAGATCAGTTCAAAGTCGTTAACGATACCGTAGGTCATATTGCTGGCGATGAGCTACTGCGCCAAGTCACCGGACTTATTCAACAGGGAGTCCGTGCTAATGATATGCTGGCTCGCTTGGGAGGTGATGAATTTGGTATTTTACTCACTCAATGTTCGCTCTCTCAAGCAACTCAGATTGCCGAAAACCTCAAAGACTTGGTGCATCAGTTTCGGTTTATTTGGAATGGCAAAACCTTTATCATCGGAGTCAGCATTGGAGTTGTTGTCATTGACCAAACAAGCCAAGATTTGAGGGAGCTTTTGGGAGCGGCTGATGCAGCTTGTTATGCCGCCAAAGCCAGAGGCCGCAACTGTGTTCATATTTACAGTCTAGATGATAGCGAACTAATTAAACAACGCGGTGAGAGGCAGTTGATTTCCAAAATCAGTCGAGCGCTGGAAACCAATCGTTTTTGTCTCTACTACCAAAAGATTGTCTCTATTACCTCTAAACCATTAGTAGAGCATTACGAGATTTTGATTAGAATGCTGGACGAAAATGGAAAATTAGTATCTCCAAATGAGTTTATTCCCGCCGCCGAGCGTTACGGCTTGATAACTGAGATCGATAGTTGGGTGATCGAAACTTTTTTCTCAAAGTATCACAATTTGCCGGAAAAAGACGATATAATTCAAGGCTTGTATACAATCAATCTTTCTGGGGCTAGCATTAGCAACAATCAGTTTATGAGGTTTTTAATCGAACAATTTTCTCGCTACAAAGTCCCCCCACAAACCATTGGTTTTGAAATCACGGAAACGGCAGCGATCGCGAATTTTGAGCAAGCCAGATATTTCATGACCGAACTCAAAAAGCTTGGCTGTTGCTTTGCTTTAGATGATTTTGGCAGTGGGTTGAGTTCCTTTGCGTATCTGATCAATTTACCAGTTGATTATCTAAAAATTGATGGTGCTTTTGTCAAGAATATTAGTCATAATTTGATTTCTCAAGCACTCGTTGAAGGCTTTAATCGTATTGCCCATGCGATGAATCTTGAAACTATAGCTGAGTTTGTCGAAGACGAGACTATCTTAGAAAAATTGCGGGAGATAGGAGTAGATTATGCTCAGGGTTACGGGATCGCCCGCCCCGTCGCTATTAAATTTAATCGCTAGCGATCGCACGCTTGCCAGCGAACCCATTGCCTCACGCCTGCGCTGTGTCTGGAGGCCTCCAAGAGTCGATCGCCCGCTGCTACAAAGCTGGCTCAATTAACTGTGTCACATTTAGATCGAATGTGCTGTAATTGTAAAGGATTGAATGTTCTATTGGAAATAAACCGGAAAATTTGCCATGAAAGCAGTTGCGTTCGATCGCTACGGTTCCGCCGAGGAATTGCAGTGCCGAGAATTGTCCAAGCCGATCGCCAAATCCAACGAATTGTTAGTGCGAGTTCGCGCTAGCAGCGTCAATCCCGTTGACTGGAAAATCCGGCAAGGACACCTGCAACTATTAACAGGACATAACTTTCCTCGAATAGTTGGTTCTGACATATCCGGAGTTGTCGTGGAAGTCGGCCGGGAAGTCACCCAATTTCAGCCCGGAGATGAAGTTTATACTTTCTTAAATCCCATCAATGGGGGTGCTTGCGCCGAATACGCGGCAGTGCCAGAATCGGATGCAGCAATTAAACCGAAAAACATCACTCATGCAGAAGCAGCAGCAGTGCCGATCGCAGGTTTAACTGCTTTGCAAGCACTTCGAGATTTGGGTGGAATGCAAGCAGGAAACAAAGTATTGATTAACGGCGCTTCCGGCGGAGTCGGCACTTTTGCCGTGCAAGTTGCGAAAGCAATGAACGCGGAAGTAACGGGAGTTTGCAGCGCCAAAAATAGAGAATTAGTCAAGAGTTTGGGAGCCGATTTTGTCCTGGATTACGCGGAAGTTGACTTTACTCAACAAACCGATAAATATGATATAGTTTTAGATGCTGTGGGGACAAAAACATTTCCTGAATGCGAAAAAGTGCTGCAACCAGAGGGAGTTTATATCTCGACTTTGCCGAGTTTAGACAACCTCGCACCGATGGTAACAAGCTGGTTTATATCGGGGAAAAAAGCTAAATTAATTGTCGCCAATGCCAACACCAGCGATTTAGGGGCTTTGCGGGAGTTAATAGAATCCGATAAAGTTGAGCCGATTGTCGATCGCACTTACAGCTTACAAGAAGTAGCAGCAGCCCACGCTTACAGCGAAACCGGCCGCGCGGTCGGCAAAATTGCGATCGTGATTGAATAATCAAGGCACGACACGGATTTTGACACCGCTACACGGATTAATTATCGATCGTTCCTTCTGCTGCTGAAGTCAGAATAAAGAATGAAGAAGGAAGTCGGAGCAATTATGAAATAACTATTCTCAATTACCAATTTCCAATTAATTACCAATTTCCAATTACCCATTACCAATTACCCATTCCCTATGACTGCTCCCTCAAACTTGGAGACACCCGAACAAGGTTCCGACAACAATCTCGAAGCAATTAGCCCGGAAAACAGCATTGCACCAATCGCCGGCGGTGCGATGGGTTCCCGCAACTTAGAAAACGAATTTCTCGACGAACTTCCAGATGAAGTTGAGATGTCTTTATTCGAGCATTTAGAAGAATTGCGTCTGCGACTTTTCTACTCGCTAATTGCAGTAGTAATCGCTGTAATCGGTTGTTTTCTCACAGTTAAGCCTATCGTGCAACTGCTAGAAGTACCGGCCGGGCCCGTCAAGTTTCTGCAACTAGCTCCCGGCGAGTATTTCTTTGTTTCTATCGAAGTAGCCGGATACAGCGGTTTGCTCCTTGCCGCTCCGTTTATTTTTTACCAGGTAGCGCTGTTTGTTCTCCCCGGTTTGACTCGCAAAGAACGCAGGTTGCTGGGACCTGTGTTTTTAGGTTCGAGTTTCCTATTTTTGGGCGGTTTAGTATTTGCTTACATCGCTCTGATTCCGGCGGCGCTCAACTTCTTTGTTAGCTATGGAGCGGATGTTGTAGAGGAGTTGTGGTCGATCGACAAATACTTTAAATTTGTGCTGCTGTTAATGTTCAGCACAGGTTTAGCTTTTCAAATCCCGATCGTCCTAGTATTGCTCGGTGTTTTGGGCATAGTTTCTTCCAACCAAATGCTCTCCGGCTGGCGTTATGTAGTCTTGGGAGCGGCCGTTTTGGGAGCTGTGTTAACGCCTTCTACTGACCCTTTAACCCAAAGTCTTTTAGGAGGTGCGGTGCTGAGCTTGTATTTTGGCGGCGTTGGTTTGGTGAAGCTTTTAGGGCGATGAGAATTAAGAATAGCAGACAATGTAAAAGTTACCGAACATCTGAATTTTAAAATTGTCTGCTATTTTTAGCCGAGATTGGGATTGTTGTCAACTTTTCTTAAAAACATCGTTTCAGTTATTGCGATCGCGAATAGAGTATTTACCTCTGACCGCTTATAAAGATTGTGTAAAGCTAAGCTTTTGAGATATTTGAGCAAGTTGATTCTTTTATATGAGCATCATTGCTGATTTAGCAACTTTTCAATAAGTTTTACCTATAAAAAGTCCAATTCGCATTAGCAAAGTTTAGTGTGCCATGTCTGGGGCCAAGGTTTTTAGCCTAAATTCACACTATTCTTTAGGCGCTCTGGCTGGCAATCATAAGTTATTTTAATGATTAAATTTTTAAGGTTTGCATCAAGATTTCGCACGAGCCGATCCTTAGTATTCGATTTAGAGATAACATACCCACACAGTGAAATTACTGAACAAGAACGTAAAACTTCAGCAATAGAGTCAACCTGGCTCACTGAAGTCTAGCTATATCTTTTGAGTTTCCTGCCTGCCTAAGATAGGAGAATTGTTGGTTTTTTGGGTGGATTTTTTAGTAAGTTCATTTAAAAAATTCACCCTGTAGATTTTTACCTTTTTGACGGTTTCAGTTTCTTAATCTCAATCGGAAATTAAATATATGGCAACAACAACTGGCACTCCGGGCCCTGACTACTTCTTCGTCGGCCCTCCCGCTTCCACAGTTATCGATGACATCATCTCTGGCGAAGCTGGCAATGACAGTCTCTGGGGCTGGGCCGGCAATGACTGGCTAACAGGGGGAATTGGCAATGACTGGCTAAAAGGCGACACTGGTAATGACTCGCTTGATGGCGGGAGTGGCAATGACTCGCTTGATGGCGGGAGTGGCAATGACTCGCTTGATGGCGGGAGTGGCAATGACTCGCTTGATGGCGGCGATGGCATCGACACAGTATCTTACAGCGATGCGAGCACTGGTATCAATCTTCGCTTAGGCCCTAGCAAGTACGACAATTCTGGGTTAGGTACCGATGGATTGGGCGGTTTAGACAGGCTTTCGGGCATTGAAGTCGTTATCGGTTCTAACTTCAACGACACCTTAGTTAGCAAGAGGTACAATAATGAAACGCTCTTGGGCGGACGCGGTAATGACTCTTTGTGGGGTGGCGGCAATGACTTGCTCAATGGCGGCGATGGCATCGACACAGTATCTTACAGCGATGACGACATAATATCTGGTATCTATCTTCAGTTAGGCGAAGTCGGCGACGGTTCTGGGTTAGGCAGGGCTACTGGGAGCTTTGATATCGTTGTCGGCTTCTCACTTTCCAGTTCTCGATTATCAGACTTTGTAGACTCGCTTTCGGGCATTGAAGTCGTTATCGGTTCTAACGGAGACGACACCTTAGTGGGTGGGAGCGACAATGAAACGCTCTTGGGCGGGAGCGGTAATGACTCTTTGTCGGGTCTTGCTGGGAATGACTTGCTCAATGGCGGCGATGGCATCGACACAGTATCTTACAGTTTAGGACGAACTGGCGTCTATCTCGAGTTGGGGGGTGTCGGTACCGGGTTGTTCGGTCTTGCTTCCGACGGGCAGGGTGGCGTAGACTCGCTCTCGGGCCTCGAAGTAGCGATAGGTTCTCGTTATAACGATACTCTCGTTGGCGAATACGGTAGCGAAACGCTGATGGGCGGGGGGGGCGACGACTTATTGTTTGGTAGGAGCGGCAATGACTATCTGGTTGGTGGCAGGGGATTTGACAAGTTTAGGCTTTGGAGGAGTTCTGGAATAGATACTGTTGCTGACTTCAAACAAGGTGAAGATAAACTTTTGGTACGTTCTCGCGCTCCGTTTACAGACATAATTTCTGAGTCTGTGATTAATGGTTCAGATACCGAGATTCGTCAGAGTGGCCAAATCATCGGAATTCTGAAGGGAGTTCAGATCACAATCACCGCCAGTGATTTGATTACTGGGTGATTGTATTATCTGCGTCCAACTGCGTTCATCTGCGGTTAAGAATTCCAAATTATTCTGCCTCCTGCTTCGGCAAAATATACCGCAGATAAACACAGCACAAAGATAGATCGACTCCGCCAAAAAATATAGAGACGCGATCGCCCGCGCCTCTATAATTACTAAAAGTTAAAATTCCACACCAAAGTTTTGTCAAAACTTTGACTACATTCGGAACTGTTCGACTTCGGGAGTATAGCCGATCGGCAAAACGTAATCCAGATTCTCGTGAGGACGAGCAATTATGTGATACGATAGCAACTTTCCGCCATCGACCTTTTTAACTGATTCAATTCCAGCATCAACGGCTGCTTGCACTTCAGAGACATCTCCTCGCACTATAATTGTCCAGTAGGCGCGGGTTATTTTCTCATAGCGAACTAAAGTAACACGGGCTGCTTTCACCATTGAGTCTGCAACTTCTACGGCAGCGGGAAATCCTAAGACTTCAACCATTCCCAGTGCAACACCCATTACAACATTCTCCTAAATTTCACAAGATATCTGACACTACATTGTATGTGAAATTGTTGACAGAAATTGGTTCCGATGATTTTGGCAAGCATGAAGGACGATCGCCCGAAATTAAAAAAGCCCCTAAAAAGCCCCAGAAACTGTTGCGGCATTTAAATCCCACAGTTGGGGGCGCGCAGCAAAGCCCGCCACACAAGACTCAGAATCAAAACACCCGTGCAAATTAGATGCGCCACAGCTTAGTTTCTCACCAGCGGCAAGTCGCATGACAAGCTCGCCGATCGATTTTCGGGACTTTGGGCTCAACTAATCGGGCCGCGGCGCGACACAAAACTTTAGGGAACTCCCCCAGATCCCGGCTGTGGAGTCAATCGATTGCGCGATTTTAGATTTTAGATTTTAGATTGAAGCATTGACCCCACGGATAAATTCGGGGGGAAAGTTTCATCGGATACAGGTTTTTTATTTCTCGGTCCTGAGTCTGCGAAGGGATGAATCCGGGGGCTTGTATCCTGGATGCTTTCGGTCAATCTAAAATCTAAAATCTAAAATCTAAAATCGACTGAGTGATTCAAAACTCGTCTAGCAACCACTCCGAGGCTCTTTCACCCAAATCTAGGGGAACGCTGACAGCTTTGCCCAAACGGGGGCGATCGCGAGTAGTTGCGATGTATTCTCTCACCTGTTCTGTGCTCCCCCAGCCGTTGAGGTAATTGGCCACCGCATCCAAATGCTCGAAATAATCAGCCTCCGTCATCGGAAAAGATGCCTGTTCTAGATATTTCCACATAACTTGCACAAAAATCTTGCCCCGCGTTCGCCGCAATCTGATATCGTAAGACTTTCCCCATTTTTCTAGCAGTAGCTGGTGTAAATCCTTGCCCGTCATGGTTGCTCCTGAGTTAATCCATTAAACAATAAAAGACAAAGTTCAAAAAATGTAATAATACTCTAATAAAGGCTGGAAGGCGCATTCTTAAAAGGAATTTTCGCGGCCTAAAATTTGTGCTAGCAGATTGACGGCAATTATCCCAGTTGTCTGCACGTACAGGTTCGCTAACAGCTAACAAACAAACGTAACTTAAAACCGTAAAGGCAGGTCATGGCTCAATCTTCTGCTGGAAATCCCGATGTCCCCGATATGGGGCGTCGCCAATTTATGAATTTGCTGACGTTCGGTACAGTCACAGGTGTGGCACTGGGCGCACTCTATCCCGTTGTCCAATATTTTGTTCCTCCGTCGAGTGGGGCAGTTGGCGGCGGGGTGACGGCTAAAGATGCTTTGGGTAACGACATCATCGTTAGCGAATATTTGGCTACGCACCCGGCGGGCGATCGCACCTTAGCCCAAGGTCTCAAAGGCGACCCCACTTATCTTGTGGTGGAAAAAGACCAATCTCTCGCCGACTACGGCATCAATGCAGTTTGCACTCACTTGGGTTGCGTCGTGCCTTGGAATGTTAGCGAAAACAAGTTTATCTGTCCTTGCCACGGTTCTCAATACAACAATGAGGGCAAAGTGGTGCGCGGCCCAGCGCCTTTGTCTCTGGCCCTGGCCCACGCCACTGTCGCAGATGACAAGATCGCTTTTACCCCTTGGAAAGAAACTGATTTCCGCACCGGCGAAGAACCTTGGTGGTCTTAAACTATTTTGGATTTTAGATTTGAGATTTTAGATAGGGGGTGAATGGTGAAAACCACAGATAATTGCATCCCTAAAGCAGTCTAATAATCCAAAATCCAAAATCCAAAATCCAAAATCCAAAATCCAAAATCCAAAATTGTCTGACCTTTGAGATTGAATACTCTAATGCCACAAACTAATTTATCTGCGATATTTCGCCGCAGTGCCAGGACGATCGCGAAAACTGCCTTAATTGCGATCGCAGCTGCAGGATTTTTCCTCACCAGCGATATCGCACTTCCCCAAGCAGCACTTGCTTACCCTTTCTGGGCTCAGCAAACAGCACCCGCTACTCCCCGCGAAGCAACAGGTCGCATTGTTTGCGCTAACTGTCACCTCGGTGCAAAACCGACTCAAGTTGAAGTACCGCAATCTGTTTTGCCAGATACGGTGTTTGAAGCTATTGTCAAAGTTCCCTACGATACTAACGTTCAGCAAGTTGTCGGCGACGGCAGCAAAGGCGGCTTGAATGTAGGCGCTGTAGTGATGTTGCCCGAAGGTTTCAAGATTGCTCCCGAGGACAGAATTCCCGAAGAAATGAAGGAAAAAGTCGGCGACCTTTACTTCCAACCTTACAGCGAAACCCAAGAAAATATTGTTTTAGTGGGCCCGGTACCGGGAGAACAGTACAAAGAATTGGTATTCCCAGTTTTGTCGCCGAATCCGGCAACTGACAAGTCCGTTCACTACGGCAAATACCAAATTTATGTCGGTGGCAATCGCGGTCGCGGTCAGGTTTATCCTACTGGCGAAAAGAGCAACAATACTGTTTACAATGCTTCGGTAGCTGGCACCATTTCTAAGATTGCTCAACCTGAAGATGGCGGTTATCAAGTGACAATTCAACCTGCCGAAGGTGCAGCGGTTGTTGATACGATTCCCGCAGGCCCAGAACTGATTGTTTCCGAAGGGCAAACAGTTGCAGCAGGCGAACTTTTGACGAACAATCCTAATGTGGGCGGCTTCGGTCAAAAAGACGTGGAGATTGTGCTGCAAAGTGCAGGTCGAGTTAAAGGATTGATGGCTTTCGTGGCTATAACCATGCTGGCTCAAATTATGCTGGTTCTCAAGAAGAAACAGGTCGAAAAAGTTCAAGCTGCTGAAATGAATTTCTAAGTGCGGCTGTATTTAGTTGGGTAAGGTACTATGTGTGCATCCAACTATTAGGTAAGTAGGGCGGGGAATACCCGCCTTATTGTTTGATAAATAACCAGTAAAATAATGTCAATTGATGAGAAGATAGTTGAAGTAGGCCCGCTGCAATGGTTTTATCGGGAAACAAATCCGGTTAACGAAACTGAGAAACCGCCCGTACTGCTGCTGCACGGTTTGCCCTCCCAGAGTTTTACCTGGACTGTAATGATGCCGGATTTGGCGGCACAGGGATTTAGATCGATCGCCCCTGATTGGGTGGGCTACGGGCGATCGACAAAACCGGACAAGCGCGACTTTGCCTACACTCCCGATGCTTTTGTTGACGCCCTCGCTGGCTTTATTCAAGCTATAGAATTAGACCGATTTTACCTCGTTGTCCAAGGATTTTTAGCTTCAGCAGGCATTCAATACGCTTTACGCAATCCCGATAAAATTGAGCGTCTAGCCGTCATCAATACACCAGTTTCACCAGATATCAAGTTGCCTTGGAAAATGCAGCAGTTGGGACTGCCTTTTATTGGCGACATGATGACGCAAGACCCGCTTTTGGTAGACAGAACTCTCGAAGGCGGCAGCCGCCAGACAGTATCAGACAAGGATTTAGATGTTTACCGCCGCCCGTTTTTGAAGAGTTCGGATGCGGGTCGATCGCTGATGAATACTGTCCGCAATATTCAATTGCCGAAGTCAATGGCCGAAATTGAATCCGGCTTGAAAGGATGGACTCGACCAACTTTATTTGTCTGGGGTTTGGCAGATCCTTGGCTGAGTGTTGAACCAGTTCAAAAGCTAGTCAGTTCCCTGCAAAATGCAGAGTTAGTCACACTGGAACAAGCGGGGCATTATCCTCAAGAACATTGGTCAGAAAAAGTTGGCGATGCTCTGATAACTTTTCTGCGCCGCCAGGAGGTAAAATAATATTTTGTACATAACTCTCGGTGCTAGGTCAGTGAACCAGCTCCTCGCCGAGCTGCATTCCCAGGCAGAGCCTGAAAACGAGAAATCTAAAATCTAAAATCTAAAATCGATATGACTCGTACCCGTTCAATTTTTGCCTTGATGATGGCGTTTTTGATGGCATTTCTGGTCAGTTGCAGCAGTGTCGAAACAAAAGTTCCAACGACTTACACAGCAGCGCAAATCCAGCAAATAGAGCGCTATGTTCCTACCCTGACAGAGTTCCGATCGCGCATGGACAACCTGGGAACCCTAATTCAAAAGCGAAATTGGGTTGATACCAGAACTTACGTTCACGGACCTCTAGGCGACTTGCGAAACACCATGAAAATGGTCTCTGCGAGTTTATTGCCTAAGTCTCAACAACAAGCTGTTGATTTGACAAAGAGTTTGTTTGCCGATTTGGTTGACATCGATCTTGCTGCTAAAAACCTTGACTATGCAAAAGTCACGGCCAGCTATCAAAAAGCTGTCAATGATTTCGATAGCTTCTTGCAGCTAATTCCTAAAGGTTAATAACTTTTGGGCTTGGCGTAGAGTGCGTACTGAGCACCGAGAAGATTATTAGTGTCAACTTAAGCTTTTAGTCCGCCAGTCCTCCCGCTCACCCGACAGTCCGCCAGGGAATGAATTCCACGGGGCTTATAGCTAAAGTCCTCTCAAAGAGGACTGAAGAACTCATTAGTCCTCATAGCTAGGACTTTCGCTTTGAGGCTCTTGTTTCAACCCCTGTCGGACTATGGGTTATAACTTAAGTTGACACCAATGCCCGAAGAAAATCTGCTTCGTATGCACCCTACGAAAAACTACGATAAACTTCTATAAAATCTAAAATCTAAAATCTAAAATCTAAAATTGAATGGTTCGCGTTGCAATTATTGGTTGCGGTATTATTGGGGCGTCGATCGCCTTTGAACTAAGTCAATTTCCCGAACTGAAAGTTACTGTGTTCGACAAACAGCCGCCGGCACAAGGTTCTACTGGCGCTGCACTAGGTGTTTTGATGGGAGTTATAAGCCACAAAACTAAGGGCAGAAATTGGCAGTTGAGGGAAACTAGCCTTCAGCGCTACGAAACTTTGATTCCTGAATTGGAAGCAGTTACGGGGCGAAAAATTCCTTTTAACAAACAGGGAATTTTAATGCTTTGTTCGGAGGGAGAGGATTTAAGTAAGTGGGAAAAATTGATAGCAACTCGCCAGTCTCAAGGTTGGCAATTGGAACTTTGGGATGTGGAACGAGTGCGCGATCGCTGCCCTCATCTCTATTTAAACGATCGCATTATTGCTGCGATTTATTCGCCTCAAGACCGGCAAGTCGATCCGACGGCGCTAACTTTGGCTTTGGTTGATGCTGCTGAACGAAATGGGGTGATTTTTGAGTTTGGGGCGGAAGTTGAAGGAATTACTCAGTTGAATTCTCAGGTGTCTGAGATTCAACTCCCATCTTCCATTGCTGTCAATAAGTCTTGTGGAACAGGCATCTTGCCTGTTATTGAAAGTTTCGATCGACTAATTGTGACCGCTGGTTTGGGTTCTGCTGCTGTGACTGCATCGTTAAATCAGTTGGTTGACATTCGCCCGGTGTTGGGACAAGCGCTGCATTTGCTGACGCCCAATCCTGTAGGAAACCCAGATTTTAGCCCGGTAATTACTTGCGATGACGTTCACATTGTGCCTGTGGGAAATCAGGAATTTTGGGTGGGGGCGACGGTGGAGTTTTCCGAAAATGGCGGGGAAATTCAGGCGAATGCTGATATGTTGGCGCAAGTGATGGCGAGGGCGATCGCACTTTGTCCGGCCTTAGCAGAAGCTGAAATCATCAGGAAATGGTCGGGATTGCGCCCGCGGCCGGAAGGGCGGCCGGCCCCAATTATCGAGACGCTTCCCGGTAACGATCGCGTTCTCATCGCCAGCGGCCACTATCGCAACGGTGTTCTGCTGGCCCCTGCAACAGCGCGATCGATTCGAGAAATGATTTTGCAATAATTAACAAATGTTAATACAATCTAGACAGCCATTCATATCTTACATCTAAATATGTCCGACAAACCTTTAGGTAAACCCCGCTCTCTGTGGCGAGTAATTTTGCTGTCTGGAGTCAGCTTGCTGCTATATTACGGATGGTACAAATGGATTATTCAAGAAGAATTGCGCCGCTATAACGGCAGCGGTTGGTCGGGAAATCTTTGCTTGCTTCCCTTTGTTTTAGGAGTAGCCGTTCCCCAAGCTTTGCGAATATTCGACCCTGACGTTCCCGGATGGTTTGGTTGGTTTTCCTTCCTCGGTATTGCTTGGATTTACATCGTGCAGTTCAAACTTTACAAGACAGTGAACGAATTGTACCGCCAAGAAGGAATCAAAGAACCGCTAACAGTTTGGTGGCTTTTTGTACCGGGTTTAAATTTAGTTGTCGGCTTGCGGCAAATTCACTTTTTGAGCCAGTTTTGGGCGAGAAAACAGGGAATTGAAGTTAAGGATAACTTAGCCGAAAGCATTCCTTTCCTCTCAGCTAACGCTTAAATAAATTAAGCTCCAATCGCTTGGCGCTGCGAGTAAATTTCTTGTATAAGCAGGTCGCGCAGTTCATCCGCAATGTCCGTGGGAGGGTTGCCTGCGAGGGCGCGTCCAATCAGCCGTTCTGCTTCCCGGAGTTGGGCACACTCAATGCCAAGTACGGCGGCGCTCCGATGCAGTATAGAACGAGTAGGCTCAAAATCCCATTCGTTTGCTACTAAATCCGCTGCCGCCCGTTCTTTCGCAAAGGCGGCTCTGGTGAGTGCAGTCACTTGGTCGATATCACCGCACTGACGGGCGAGAACTGCTCGATCGACCAGTTCCAGTGCTTCGCGGTGAAGGGCTTCTACGGTCTGCATTTTTTGACGATCCGTGCTTTGGGTGTACCGAACTCAATTACAGATACATAGCCAGGAGCTACGTCATCTGAAGGGCGGATTTGTTCTAATTTTATGTTAACTCTGGCTTGAATACAGCATATATTCTTCAGTCATTTTGTTCTTTTAGCGGGTTCACCCGAATTTATGGTTGAAAACCAAAGTATTGGTAAACCCGCCCTTACCGAGCGACTCTTCACCAGAACAGATTCGGCAAATCCGCCAAAATGAGTTTGAGTTCCGGTTCGTTAACCCGCTTAATTGCTTTAGGAATACTTACCCACTCCCTCTTTCTCTTGCTAGCTTCCGGCCAAATTTCTAGAACTGCTTGCACTTGCATTAAAAATACTCCTACCTGACAAGTACAGCCGGACTTTTGATACTCGTAAGTTCCCAGCAAATCCGGGAATACTTTACCCAACAAACCTGCTTCTTCCCAAGCTTCCTTGGCAGCGGAATCTTGGGCAGTCATATCAGGTTCAATTAATCCTTTCGGAATCACCCAGCGCTTGCTAGCAGAAGAAGTAATCAGCATTACTTCAATTTGTCCGTCTTGAATGCGATAGGGAATTACCCCCGATTGAGCGACCAGTAAAGCGATTTTTATACTCATGATTTCTGCAATATTTGTGGCTACAAAAGCTGCTGTAACCTCATGAACGGTTTACAACTAAAAAATAAAAACAGCATCCTGATTCTCGACACTTGCCAAGTTGAGACAGCAATAAAGTGGAGAATAAACATATTTGGCTTTTCCTGTCTGTCGAAAATAGGAAATTCCCCTGCATTCCCACTGAACAATAATATTATTATAATAACCGCGCGCAATCCTCTACCGACAAGCAGATAAAAGCCGATCGCCAATATCTGCCTTTATCTGCGCCGGTATGGGGTTTTACGCCTAATCTTTCTTCGCCTTAGCCTCCAAATTTTCCATCCGACTCCTCAAATCTTGATTCTCCTTTTTCACCTGGTCTAATTCCTCCCGCAACTGCTTTACCGCTGCATCAGAACCAGCATTTTTCTGCACTCTTTGCACAGCTTCATCAGCCATGCGGCGGACGCGGCCGTCGGCAGTTTGGTCAGCTAAAGAACGCAAAATGCGAATTGCTTTGCGAGTTTGCATTTGTCCTAATCCCGCTACTACAGAGACTTGAGTCAAGAAAAACGTCTCTTTAGATAATTCTGCCAATCGCTGCAAAATCCGTTCTAAATTGACCTTCGTTTGACCAGTCGAAATTGCCCCCAAAGAGCGAATTGCAGCCAATCGCAAAGCTTGCGGAGTACCGACGGCTGTGTATTTCAAAATTAGATTCAGCGCATCTTCAGAAGTTTTCATCTGTGCCAAACCTGCGATCGCACCCGATCGCACTACCTCATTCCACCCCTGACGCTCTTTCAGCACCAATTTTAACTCTTTCAGTACCTGTTCGTCGGTCGGTTTTTCGTCGGGGTTAGCCCCTGCAATTGAGCCAATAGCACTCGCTGCGGCCGCTTCTACGTAATAGCTGTCGTCGCCTTTTTCGACGATCGACCTCAGCGCTTTATAAGTTTCGTGAGTTTGGATTTTACCCAGCGCATTCACCACAGCGCGACGAACGCGAGCATCTTTATCTTTTAAACCACTTACTAGACCTTCAAAAACTTGGTCTAGTTTAATTTCAACTAACTGACCGGCAACTTCTGCCCGTACTGCCCAGAACGGCTCTTTCTTGAGAACTTCTGACAGCGTTTTCACCGCTTCCAGTCCTCCCTTCTTCGCCAAAGCTTGGGCAGCGTAAATCCGGGAAACCGGGTCTGGATCGAATTGCAACTGAGCTTTTAGTTCCGCCATTCCATACTCTAAAACAACAGTTTTTAAGTATTTATTGCCGACATCAAAACTGATAAATGCAGGCTTATTTTCTAAGGGAAAATAGAAGCTTTGCTCGCGCTCATGCACTCGGACTGTGAAATTTTTTAGGTTCGGGGTTGAACGTACCCAACGGTCATCATCTGCTTCTTTTTCCGGCTTGTAACCGAAGCCTATGGGAATTTTTAGGTCGAAGACATCTTTGCTGTTGCCGTTGCCATTTTTGCTGTCTTTTACCTGAGTTTGGGTGACAGTAACTTTTGCTAATTTGCTGTCGCCATCCCAGGAATAAGCAACCTTATAATCTGGATGACCGCCGCGATAAACGTATTGGTCAAACAAAAACATGAGATTGCGACCGGTAGCCTTTTCTATCGCCCTAAGCAAATCGATTGTTTCTACAGTTTTGTGAGCGTTATCCCGCACAAAAGTGTGAATTGCTTTGTAAAATAATTCGTCGCCCAACTCAGCGCGAATCATGTGATAGACGCAAGCACCTTTTTCGTACAAATGGCGATCGTACAATTCAATGGCTTCGCGGTAAACGTGAGTGACAATGGGGCGGCGGTAGCGGGAACTGTCTTCAGCTAAATAATTGCGGGCTTCATTTAACATATAGTAAGCCGCGTCTTCTTTCCCGTATTCTTTGTCAGTCCACAGCACCTCGGAATAAGAAGCCATGCCTTCTTTCAGCCAAGCGTGAGACCAATGTTTAATTACTACTAAATCGCCGAACCATTGGTGAGCCAATTCGTGGGCGACTAAGCTTTCAGTGCCGCGATTGTCGAGACTTGCGCGTTCGTCTAACAAGCACCTATCTGTCAGCAAAGTTGTGGAAGTATTTTCCATGCCACCGAAGATGAAATCATCGACGCAAACTTGAGCGTATTTGGGAAAAGGGTAAGGATAGCCAAATGCTTTAGAGAAGAATTCAATCATTTGAGGCGTTTTGCCCATGCTGCGCTTAGCGTCTGCTTCGCGGCTTCTTTCCACGTAATAATTAACTGGTTTGCCGTTCCATTCGTCTTTGATTTCGGCAAAATCTCCGACTGCTAAGGTCATTAAGTACGTCGGGTGTACCTGGGTTTGAGACCAGTGATAAATTTTATCGTCGCCTTCGTTTTTTGTACTAATTAATTCGCCGTTGGAAATAGCAAATAGTTGTCTCGGAACTTGCACTCGAATTTCCGAAGTTGCCAACTGTCCCGGATAGTCGAAACAGGGAAACCAGAACCGCGAATCTTCATCTTCGCCTTGAGTCCAGACTTGTGTTGGTTTGTCTGGATAGTGTTTGTCAGGGCCGACGAAATAGAGGCCGCGCTGGGGTTTTTCGACCGAATATTCGATCGCAATTGTAATTGGTTGGTAAGCTTCTGTTGGTTCGTGCAGTTGAATTTGCAGCACTTCGCCATCGCTGTCGAAACTTTGCTCAATTTCGCCGACTTTTACTGATTTAATATTCAGGTTGACAGCATCTAAGGTTAATTTGTCAATACCGCTGCGGACTGGATTGATGCGGATGCTGCAAGTGCCGCGAAAGCTTTGTTTGGGAATATTCAGCACTAAGTCGAGGAAAATGTGCTCTACTTGACCGGGGCGATCGGGGTTGTAGTGGGGCCTGGCACCGGGCATCTCGAAGGATTTGTGACCGTTTTCAGAATCAAAGTAAGTGTGTGACATTGTGATGGCAAAGTTGTGAGTCGATCGGCGATCGCTGGCAGCGCATATCCGGCTGAACTGCCAGCTTATTATAGAGTAGCGCGTCCTCGTTGCGGTTGTCGCTAACTTGTTAAAAACTCGATCGATCGTTGGCGGGATGGAAAATATGATTTTTTCGCTACAATATCAGCAAGGCTAATGTCTGCAATCATCAGCCTTCAATTGAAATTGAGAGGGAAATCTGTATGACAGCTACACTATCAGT
The DNA here is from genome assembly GCA_036702215.1 of Microcoleus sp. F6_B6. Classification (GTDB taxonomy): domain Bacteria; phylum Cyanobacteriota; class Cyanobacteriia; order Cyanobacteriales; family Microcoleaceae; genus Microcoleus. The sequence goes on along the minus strand of JAUBST010000007.1, from coordinate 54,795 downwards.
TCCCAGTTCGATCGAATCTTGGCTTGGGGACGAAGCCGAAGACTTGCTCACCCATCAAGCAAAAGTTTCTAAAGATTTGTTGCACCTGCCGGGCCGGGATTGGGTCGATCGCATTTTTGCTCAAACCGATCGATCTCCCCAAGTTTTGCGATCGCTTCAACAACTCTATTCTAGCGGACGCTTGGCAAATACCGGCTATTTATCCATCCTGCCGGTAGACCAAGGAATCGAACACTCGGCCGCCGCTTCTTTTGCACCGAATCCCATCTATTTTGACAGCGAAAACATCATTAAACTAGCAATTTCTGCTGGCTGCAATGCTGTCGCGACAACGCTGGGAGTTTTGGGAAGCGTATCTCGCAAGTACGCGCACAAAATCCCTTTTATTGTCAAGCTAAATCACAACGAATTGCTGACTTATCCCAATCAATTCGACCAAATAATGTTTGCTTCTGTGGAGCAAGCTTGGAATTTGGGAGCAGTTGCAGTGGGAGCAACAATTTATTTTGGTTCCCCGGAATCGACGAGGCAAATCCAAGAAGTCAGTCAAGCTTTTGCCCACGCTCACGAATACGGAATGGCGACAATTTTGTGGTGCTATCTCCGCAACGATATCTTTAAACAAGACAAAGATTATCACGTTGCAGCCGATTTAACCGGGCAAGCAAATCACTTGGGAGTGACAATTCAAGCTGACATTATCAAGCAGAAATTGCCCGAGTGCAACAACGGTTACGAAGCTGTTGCTAAAGCTAGCGGTCACAGTTACGGCAAAACCGACAAGCGGGTTTATTCCGATTTAACAACGGATCACCCGATCGATCTAACTCGCTATCAAGTGCTCAACTGTTATGCCGGAAGGATGGGTTTAATTAACTCCGGCGGTGCTTCCGGGAAAAGCGATTTTGCTGAAGCAATTCGCACCGCAGTAATCAACAAGCGCGCTGGCGGCTGCGGCTTAATTTCCGGCCGCAAAACTTTTCAGCGTCCCTTTGAAGAAGGCGTAAAATTGTTCAACGCCATTCAAGACGTTTATTTGTCGCCAGAAATCTCGATCGCCTAAAAATTTACCGCACAGAGATTGGCCTCAATATCACAACCTAAACCTAGGGTGCGAGGCGCACAAATGCTCGTAAATGTAGGGTGCACACTGTGCACCTTACGTGATTAAAATTCCTTAATCTAAGTTGCAACTTAGCTGTAGTATTAATACTAGCTGAAAATATATATAGCCTTTCTCAAAAAGATGAGGTATGTAGTTGGGCCCCGGCCCTATACGTTTCAGTGGTTATATAAGCTGTCATTCATACCTCATATGAGAGCTCGATCCGCTATATAGCGGTTCTCAAGCGTGGTGAGGTATGCCCGATGCCCGATGCCCGATGCCCGATGCCCGATGCCCGATGCCCGATGCCCGATGCCCGATGCCCTATGCCCGATGCCCTATGCCCGATGCCCGATGCCCTATGCCCTATGCCCTATGCCCTATGCCCTATGCCCTATGCCCTATGCCCTATGCCCTATGCCCTATGCCCTATGCCTATGAGTACCTCATCTTTCTGAGAAAGGCTATACAGACACAGTATATAATTTAAAAATGCCCCACAGCCTTGTTTTAAACCTGCTGCCAGTTGCACCAATTCCATCCCAGTTTTTAACGGGGCGACATCTCCACGCTTTGTTTTTGAACCTTGTGAGTGCTGTAGACAGCGATTTGAGCGCCTACCTGCACGACCAATCTCATGAAAAAGCTTTCACTTTAAGCCCTTTTCAAGTAAGCCGAAAAGAGTCTTACAAAAGCAGCGCGCCCCAGCTACAAAAGAGAGTTTTGCCTCCGGCTTCCCGCACAATATCTCCGGCCCTACAGTGGGAACACAAGCAAGCTATTCGGGAAAATACGCCAATTTGGTGGCGAATTTCTCTGCTGGATGACGGTTTGTTCGATCGCCTAACTCTACTTTGGCAGCAACTCAATTTCGAGCGCCCTTGGCATATCGGGCCGACAAATATATACATTACTAATATTTTGAGCGAACCGCAATCAAACCAGCCTTGGGTAAACTTTTGTACTTACGCCGAATTGTTCGATAGAGCTTCGGAAACTGAGCGGCAAATTGCTTTTAGTTTCTGCACTCCTACTAATTTTCGGCAAGGTGTCTACGATAGTGCTATGCCCACTCGTGAAAGTATTTTCGGCAGTTTAGCGAATCGCTGGAACAAGTACAGCAGGATGGCGATCGAACCTACTTTCACAGAAGCTATTTTTCCCAGTTTCTTCGATATCCGAACAGAAGTTAGTACGGATTCTCGCAGTAAATTTATTGGCTGCGTCGGCGATATTAGTTACCGAATTATGGGAGATATAGCTCCTGCTACTATCAAGCAAATTAACACTTTAGCCGATTTTGCGCTTTACAGCGGAGTCGGGCGAAAGACGCCGATGGGAATGGGAATGACGCGCCGGTTGCAGGTTTTTTAATTATTCACTTTTGGGCTGAATTTCACTGACAATTTCATAAACATTTGTGTCTGGTATTTTCGCAAATAAAGGCGTCATCTGCTTCAATATTTCCTGATAAGCTTCGCTTTGATTGGCGGTCATCTCTTCTACGCTTTCCCAAAAAATGATGGCGATACCTTTGTCTGTATTGGGCAATTGCAGCAGGTATGCTCCCTTAAAACCTGTGGCATAAGTTGCCACGGCTTTTTCAAAAAGTTGTTCTGCGGCTTCAAATTTTCCTGGTTTAAATTCGCCAATGGCAACGTAGGCAAACTGATGTCTGAGAAAGTCTAGAAATTCTGACATATCTTTTTCCTCACTTAGTAGCGATACACCAAGTTATATTTTACCCGATCGCCAGAAATTTGTGAACTTCACAAGTTGGAGTTTCGCGCTTAGCTCATCGGTAATTACACGTAACTGCGATCGCCGCTCAAATAGAAACTTTTTGAGTCGGGCGGCTGGAATCTTGATTAAATAAACTGTTGAATCGCTGATTTTAGACGTTCACAATCCTAGGTACGCCGGAGCGACTTCTAGCGCTAGTACACAAGGTAAAGCTGGTGACAGCTCAAATGTTTTGCGTAGCTGCGAGCATACACAAATCCGTAAAAAGTTGCCAGTCAAAAGTGGTTTTTTGCAATAACCCTATTGAATGATTTAAAACTAATTTGTAACAATGATAACAGAGCCAGAGAAACAAAGTAAAGAGCCAGCTAAAACAAATGAAAAAAATATTAGTAATTGAAGACGATAACTTAATCCGAGAAACCGTATTAGAACTTCTGGAATCGCGCGGTTTTGAAGCTGTCGGCGCCGAAAACGGACAAGTTGGTATCCAGTTAGCTGCCGAAATTCCCGATTTAATTTTGTCTGATGTCATGATGCCGGAACTCGACGGTTTTGAAGTATTGGCAGCCGTGCGATCGCACCCTGCAACCGCCAGCATTCCGTTTATTTTTATGACAGCCTCCGAAATGGAAAAAGCCCTGGAACTCAAAGCAGACGGGTATCTCAAGAAACCTTGCAGCGTCGCACAAATGCTCGGCGCGATCGCCGCTCAACTAGAAAAACCCACAGTTAGGAACCCACAACATCAAACAGTACAGGACAATTGTGCGCCATCAAATCTCAGCTTGCGCGCCCGGAATCAAAAATCTCGGTTTGAGATTGTCTCGGTTTGCTGGCAATGACACGCACAGTAACGTTATTCATAAATAAATTGAGGGAATTTCAAATTGGTTCCAGCCAGGGGTGGCTTAGACTGGGTATGTTGAATTTGGTTAAATATTTATGAACGCACAACCCAAAGGCCGCCTAGTTTGGAATCACTCTACCCACCTTCCCGGTTTGATACCAATTTTAGAGCGCCTCACCCAAAAAATGGGCATTCAAACAGTCACTCCGGGCGTCATCAACAAAGTTAAAGGACACATCCCCCGCATGACATTAAGAGTGTCAGTACCCATCCGCGGGGGATTTAAAATCATCGCCAGACAGGGCAAAACCGTACAAGAAGTCTTTATATTAACCACTCTCAGTCAAGGGGATTTGGAAGAGACCATCGCCCAAACTCTAGCCAAGTGACAATATTTTCTTAGCAAGCAAAGCCCGAGCCCTAACTGCAATAGTTTCATCGCTTTGGATGATTTCCTCAAGTCTGGCAGAAACTTCCGCTAACCAATCCGGTTTAAAAGTCGCAGCACCCGCCAAAGCTTGCAAACCCCCGGCTGCTGCGTAGCGCACCACCCATTCTGGATCTCGGGACGCTTGCAGCAGCGTTTTCACAGCGCGAAGTTGAGCATCTGCCATTTGTTCTGCCGGCATCAGTTCCCAGCAAATCGTCCCCAAACCCCTAGCCGCCGCCCGCCGCACGCTCAAAGCAAAGTCATTCGCCGCTGCATCGAGCAAAATCTCCAAACCCCTGGGGTCGCCAATTCCCGCCAAAGCCCGAACAGCCCAAGCTCTCGCCCCGTAATTGTAGCCGTCAAGCTGTTCTAGAAGCGGCAGCACGGCAGCTTCTCCGAGTTGAATCAGCCCGTCAACCGCAGCAACAGCGGCGCCTGGGTTGTTGTAACCGAGAACTGTAATTAAGGTAGGAATTGCTTGTTTTGAGGAAGCTGCCGCCAGTGCTTTGACGGAGTTTAACAAGCCTTCGGAAGAATCTGCTTGTTCGACAGCCTGAATTAGTTCTAATGCCATTTATCTGTAAGCTTTACCGTGACCATTTTAATTGTAGGTTGGGTCGATCGCGCGATCGAACTTTTTGCAGCGTGGGTAAGGCGCGGCGATTAACTTGAAAAGCTTACCCTGCTCAAAGTAGGACAGTCTTGGTAAAGAGTCGAATCGGCAAAAAACTCGACTCCATAACCGCCCTAGGAATTCTTGCGCTGTGCATCCTCACCGCCTTCGCGCTTCCTATAAGCCTTAGCCCAAGCATAGCGCTGCGGATTTTTTTTCAGCAGATATTCCACAACTTCCCGACGCTTCTCATCTTTAGCATTTTTGACAACCTGCTTGAGTTCGGAATCTATATCTTCTGATTCAGCACCGCGTTTAATTGCCTTGTTAAACCAATCATCGCCCTGTGAATATTGACCCCGCTCAAAACAAATAGCTCCCATCAAAGTGTAAGGATGATGACTCTGAGGCTGGTACTCAATAGCTTTTAGCGCGCACTTTTGTGCATCATCTAATTTATCAATATCTCGAAAAGCACCACCCCTCGTTGTTAGCAAAGCTGACTTGAGCTTATTTTCTTTGATTTGGTCGAAGTCCAGATTTTCTGTCACCTGCAATGCACTTTTCGGTTCATCTGCCTTGCGCCAATGACTGCTGGCGTTGGGCAAGTTCCATTTATTTCCAGTGCGCTCATATTCCTCCTCATAGAAACGCGCTTCAAGCCTGTGGTAGGCAATAGCAATCCTTCCATGACTAGCTAAAAGTTTCTGTTGTATTAACTGAACAACTAACACAGGATCTAGACGCTCTTCTTTCTCCAATTTGACCATGATTGCGTAAAATGGCTCGAAAGGGAAATCACGATCTATAATCCGATACTTGACCTTAAGAGCAGCAAATTCCTTTTCTTGTGCAAAAGTAATTACGTCTTCACGTCCATTCTGTTTCAGCCAATCAATATCAGCCTCACTCAACAGCTCTCCCGATTGGATTTTGGACTTGAGACTACCAGCATATTTGTCAAGCGCCAGAGTAATTGTCTCAGTCAGTTTACGCTTTTCAAGAAAGTTAATATCCTGCTCACCTAGCTGATTGTCTAAATCAATTTTTTTGAGAACTTTATACAGATGGCTAGAGAGGGATGAATCCTCATAAGTAGTAGCTTTATACTTAACCTTCAGTACGGCAAAGTGGCGTGTCTGTTCAATCTCCAAAACAATGCTAAGCGTTTCGCTAAGTTGATGCTCTTCCAGCCAGTTAAGTTCTGACTCGCTCAACTGTAGATCCCACTTCAGCTTTTTTAGGATTTGATAGAGCGGACTTGATACAGATGTTTCTGGGTATTCACTAGCTTTGTACTTATCCTTGAGTAGGGCAAAGTCAGCTTCCCGTTCAGCTTTTTGTTGCCAAAAAATTTCTAGAGTATCAACCAGTTGGTTATTGAACAGCCAGTTAGCCTCTACATCACTGAATATTTGTCGTGCATCGAGTTTCTTGAGTATTTGATACAAGGGGCTATCAAGTGAACAATTTGGATATTCAGTTGCTTGGTACTTAGCCTTTAGTGCAGCAAATCGCGCCATCTCTTCAACTATAGCAACTGTTTCAGTAAGCCCCTGTTCTTTAAGATATTTAACTTCTAACCCAGTTAGCTTATTTTCTGAGTCAAGTTTCCAAAGGATAGGATACAAAGGATTGGATAGCGAGAAATCGCGATCGCGAGGTCTGGTTACTTTGAACTTAGACTTGAGTTTAGAAAATTTAGCATCTAGTTTGCTTCGTTCTTCAGCCTTATGTAGTGGCTCTTGCTCGATAGCTTTTATTGTTTTCAAAAGCTCATGCTCTTGTAACCAATTCCGCTCAAATTTACTAATCTCAAATTCTAAATCAGCTTTTCGCAGAATGAGATACAGAAGACTAGAGGGAGATGAATCTTCATATTTTGTTGCTTGATACTTGGACTTCAGCGCTACAAAATGTTGCACCTGGACTTCAAAAGGATCGTTGCTCATGATGAATCCCCCGATTTATACTTCTAGCTGCTACACAACCATCTCCCAGCATTCCGCGATCGCCCGCAGTCAAAACCCGAACTTTTTTAACTGAGAACTCATCCAGATGGTAATATTATTTTAACACTCTCGCTTTCACCAACAAGAGCTACCAGCCTCAGTATTTCCACTGAAATTTATAATAATTAGTACCTAAAGCCTCGTTTCTTATTCCATCAAATAATCGGCCATAGATTCACCCGGATCAAACCGATAAAATAGCAGTTCTCAACTCCATGAAATACAGATATGCGGTAGGGAAACAGCACGGCGCTGTTTCCTGAAAAGTGTTGTCTCCTGAAAAGTGCTGTTTCCTGAATTTACGCGAGAAAATCGAGCAAGGCTACAGCAATCCTATTTCAGTTATGAACTAATTTTTTTAAAGCAAACTATCCATTAAGTTCATAACTTGGATAGCTTCATCTGACAAAGATAAAGATGCTTGTTGATTGAGGTGATGCTCCAAAACTCCTTTGAGCGCAATCAATTTTATGCTATTTTCTGCTAAAGTCTCAGAAATAGCTTGCGCGGACGGCAAATAGCCGATCGCCCCCAAGTCCATCAAAGCCGATCGCCTCAACTGCAAATTATCCCCCTTCAAAGCGCTTACCAACCGCTCTCCGTAAACCCCCTCACCAGTTAACTGATACATCGCCCGCGCCGCAGCGTACTGCACCCGCTCCACAGAATGTTCCAAAAAAGGTGAAATTAGGGGTATTGCTTCTGTCGCTTGCAGCGTTCCCAAAGCTTCAATTACCGAGTCGTAAGGTTGCACGAGGTGCGATTTTCCTGGCACTCGCACAGCCGCCACTACGCCCCCATCCAAAAGCTTCATTAGCGGCCCAATAGAATCGCGATTGCCCAGCATTTCTAGAGCTTGAGCCGCCGCTTCCCGCACGTAATAATCGGCGCATTCCAAACAGCGAATCAGAGCCGGCAAGGCTTGTTTGTCGCCCAATTTACCCAGAGCCCGCGCCGCATTTCGCAATAGGGAATAGTCGCCGATTTTTGTTTGTTCTGATTCTTCTTCTAATGCGGCAATTAAAGCTGCAATAGCTGCCGGTTCCTTGACTCGAAATCTGCCAATCCACCAAGCAGCATAATACCGGAGACTGTAATCTTGGGAGTGCAAATTTGCGATCGCCTGTTCAACAGTTAAAGACTCGCCCTCAGCTATACCCGCCGGCGGTGAGTCGGATTCGTAATAATCCATAGTCGTTAGTTATAGCCTTTCTCAAAAAGATGAGGTACGAGTGGGCATCGGGCATCGGGCATCGGGCATCGGGCATCGGGCATAAAAGCATACCTCACTTTTTTGAGAATCGCTATATTAGTTATTAGTTATTAGTTATTCTGCTCTTGAAATCGCTGCTACCCAGACAAAACCTGCAAGGCAAGGGTTAGGGAAACTTGGCAATTAAAATCGCTACTAAACAGACAAAACCCGCCTGCGCGGGTTGCATTAACTCTTAGTCTGCTTCGAGTGGACGCAAGTTTGTGTAGCAGCGATTGCAATCGCCCGTTCTAGCTTGTGTTGGAGTGATTTTCATCGCCCCTCCCACCAAACTATTGGCGATCGCCCGATGATTCATGGAATGACTCATGGGATGATTCTGCGAGCGCCTTCAAAGGATGAATGCTGACAATTTTCCCGCCCATGCGAGTAATCCGCTGCATTTCTTGATTCATCCGATTGTACGGTAGGGCGATCGAGGTACTTGCGCTCGATCGAATCGAATAATCCACATTATTTATTTATTTCATCGCTTTGGCGCAAGCCCAGAACTTCATAGCGAAAGCAGCGATCGGCCGAAGCTATATTGCCACTTTTTCCAGCTACAACTTGACCCAACACAAGCTTCTTGGTAATTGGTAATTATGACTGTTGACTGTTGACTGTTGACTGTTGACTGTTAACTAAAAGCTAGTAACTGCCAACTGCCAACTGCCAACTGCCAACTGCCAACTAACTAAATTGGAGTAATGCTGGCGATTTTCGCGCCCATGCGTTGAAATTTCTGCATTTGGGAGGACAACTCCTCAACAGGTACGATGAAAGCCTTGCTGCTGCGGCGCACGCTGGGATAGCCGCCCGTGCGAATGCCCGACACTTCCACGCGCACAAGCCGCCCTTCTTTGCCGTAAGCTGCAGCGCCGCCGAAAGTGCTGCCTGGAGTTACGTTTCTGGCAGAAGGTCGATATGCCCAACCTTCGTTACCGCCAGAAGGCCCAACTACAGCCGTAGCGGTGTTAGTGCCGAGTTCGACAGCTAAGCGAGAGTTCTTGCCTTCTAGTTGAGATGTATCGCTGTTTGCATAGCCGCGATACAACCGGAACATCCGGGTAAAACCGACGGTTTTTTGCCCGCGCTGCGTGTCAAAGCCGCGGTAGTAAGGCACGATACTTTCGCCGAAGTTTTCTTGATACTCTACTGAATCGATGTAAGAATCAATATCAGCGTCGTAGCCTTTTGTTTGGTACAAATCTAAGTGCTCAATCACTTCAGATTCGTCGTAGGTGGCGCGACCGAGCAAGTGTTTGTAGTTTAGTTCGATCGTCCGAGTTTGGAAGCTGTTGTAGAAAAACTTGGTTTTGTACAGTTCTGACTTAGCTACAGCGCGTACAAATTCTCGTACCGTCAAACTGCCATCCCGCAGCAAAGACTCGGAACTTGTAAGTCGCTCGGATTTCATTAAATAGTCGTTGCCCAGCACCTGACGGTAAACCGCACGAATGACAGTTTCAACGTCGTCTTTGGTGTAGTTTGGGCGCAGTTCTACCTTCGGCGCATCGGTCAATGCGGATGTGCCCAGTCTGGACGCTGCTGTTGTAATCGCCACCAGATTTTCTCCTAAATTATTAATGACAAAAGTTTAATGCTTGGTTGCACTTGAAATTTTTAGGACTAAGGATAATATGCCTCAAAGTAGGGTGTGCACTGCACACCTTACCCATACACATAAAATTGAATAATTTTTTAACCTTAGTCCTAATTTGCTAAAGACGTTTCAAAAAAACGTCTATACACAAACTTTAAGCTGTGGTAATACTTACCACTTTGCCGCCACATTTGTTGATTTGCTGCAAGCGGCTCGAAAGTTGCTCGTAAGGCACGAGATATTCGGTAGTAGTCCGCCGCACTTGGGGCGAAAAATTAGCCGAACCTTGCATTGCGGTGACTCGGTAGAGTTGGCCGCGAGAACCGCCGGACGTGCCGCCAAGGGCTTTACCGGTGGAGGCCGTGTATATCGGCGAAGCCATATTTCTCGCTACTTCCCAAGTCAGCCGGGCTTGAGTTTGGTTTTGCGATCGCTAGAAGCAAAACCCCGGTACAGTTGAAACATCCGGTTAAAACCGACGGTTTTTTGAACTCTTTGAGTCGCGAAACCGCGATAGTAAGGCACTACACTTTTGCCAAAATTTTCTTCATACTCAACTGAGTCAATGTAAGAATTGATTTCAGCTTCGTAGCCTTCTGCATTGTACAAATCAACGTGGAAAGCAATTTCCGACTCGTCGTAAGGAGCGCGGCCCAACAAATGCTTGTAATTAAGCTCAATTAACCGCGTTTGCGAGTTCGGATAAAAAACTTTTTCCGATAGGTTTCGGAATGTGCAATTGACCGTACAAAATCTTTCACTGAAATCTGCCCCGAGGCAGCAGCAGAGATTCAGCACTGGTAAGTCGTTCGCTCGACATTAAATACTCGTTGCCCAAAACTTGGCTCTAAGCAGCGCGAACTACTGCTTTCGCATCCTCTTGCGTCCAGTGGGGGCGCAGTTCTACCCGTCCCGCTTCTTCAAATGCTTTTATTCCCAACCGTTCTCCTGCCGCTAATCCTGCCATCTTTGCTTCTTCCTTTTTTGCTTTAAAAATTGAAAACTGCTTAAAAAAGTATTTGCAAAACTAGGCTTGGATCGCAGATGCCCGGAATTGTAAACAACCGCTAACACTTAAGCTAACAGCAGCTTACAATCCCGGGCATCACGCAAATCTAGCTCAGAGCGTTGATTGCGTAGTCGATGTAGGAATTCGCTTCAGTTGCAGCGTCGCCACTGAGACCGTGGTTGCTTTTGATGTACTTGAGGGCTTCAACGTACCAGCTAGGAGACAATTCAAATGTCCGGTTGATTTCGTCAACACCTGCAATCAGGTATTCGTCCATCGGACCGGTGCCGCCTGCAACTAAGCAGTAGGTTACCATCCGCAGGTAGTAGCCGATGTCGCGAGAGCACTTGGCTTTACCTGTTGGGGTAGAAGCGTAGTTCGGGCCTTGCATTTGTTGGGTGTACGGGAATTTGTTGTACACGGCTTGAGCTGCACCGTCGATCAAGCGCTGAGAGTTTGCAGTCAAAGCCTTGGCTGCTTCCAAACCTGCTGCTGCTTGGCGGAAACGACCGAATGCGACTTGCAGTTCAGTGCTGCTCAGGAAACGGCCTTGAGAATCGGCTGCGGTTACTGCTTCAGTCAAAGGGGTTTTCATTGTTCTGGTTTCTCCCTAATGTTGTGTTGTTTTTGTACAAAAATCATTGTTTGCAAAAATGCGATGCTCGCTATCTTTACAAGAAAGGTTCGCTTGGCTATTTTTAGCCGACTGCATTGGCAGCGCGGTCGAAGTAGCTGCCGATTTCAGACATCAGCGAGCTGCAATCACCACGGGTAACGCCGTTGGGGTCGTTAGCGATCGCGATTGCTGCTTCCTTCATTTTTTGCACGCCGGCTGCAACTGAGCCACCGGGAACACCCAGAGCTTGGTATGTTTCACGCAGACCGTTCAAGCAGCGGTCGTCCAAAACGCTGGCGTCGCCTGCAAATGTTGCATAGGTGACGTAGCGCAAGATGATTTCCATATCGCGCAAGCAAGCTGCCATGCGGCGGTTGGTGTAGGCATTTCCACCAGGAGCGATCAGTTGTGGCTGTTCGGCAAACAGGGTGCGAGCTGCATTGGCTACAATGCTGGATGCGTTGCCGGTGATGCGGTTTACTGCGTCAATCCGCTTGTTGGCGTCGGAAACCATGCTGCTGAGAGCATCGAGTTGACCCTGAGCTAGAAATTCGCCCCGAGCGTCAGATTGGGAAACCACTTTTGTAAATGCGTCAAACATGAAAGAACTCTCCTACTTGAGTTAATTGAGTTTGGTTGCGGTATAAAACCGTTAAGTTAAATTTGTTCAGGCTGCGAGTGCCTGCAAGGGTTGAAATTTGATGCCAGCTAATCTGCTGGTCCGATCGAGTTTTCCCTTTCCGCTACCTGCACTATTGTTACATCGTAACGGACGTTTAAGAAACCTTAGAAATTTTAACATCTTTTATGAGATGCGACAAACCTTGTCAATCAGTGTTTTTGTTAACTTTGGCCTGTCGTTTCAACCCTCTGATAATCTTTATACAACGCTCGCCCGTCTTTGTTTATTACAAATTATTACAGAAAGTTATCTCTCTAAGAAGGTAAATGGCTGGGTGGGGAAGTGCGGGCTAATCTCCTTCCTTCGGTAGATGCGCGGTTGCACAACCAAACGTAGAGCTTGCTTCCCTCGCCCCGGCAGTCGCCGTTGAACTGCCCCGAACCATCTCGTGGTCCGATCGCCTTTGTTGGCTTTATCTGGAAAATCGGGATTGTTAAGAAGTGTTAAGTACATTAAAGTTTTGGTAAAAGAAGGCTGGGGGAATAGGGAAAAAAGCAAAAATTCTGCCCAATGTCAGGATGGCGGCAGAATTGGGTGTGGGCAAAATCCCAAAGATTGTGAACCCGATCGCCACAGCCTCAGCTTTTGCTGGAAATATCAGCCTTTAGTGACACAACTGAGCCCTTGGAAGTTGAAAGACCCGGCCCGGTGTTTCATAACGGGGCGATGCTGGGTCTGGGGAGTCATAGGGCTTGACCCCAGACCCAGCATCTACTGTTAGTCCTGCTGCGGTTGCAAAAAAACTTTCTTCATCTATCTATATGTTCTATGTTGTGCTTCCCACAGGCTAGTCCCGCGCCAGCGCGCGGCAAGCTGAGCATTGTGGAGGGTGAGAAAACCAACATAGGCGATCGATACCTGTCGAGGCAGCGCCCTTTTTCTTTTAACATTAAACACTGGGAGAATAGATGGGTTCGGGTAGGCGCGCTTGATTGCGTTTTTTTGAGGTACGTTTAAACCTGCGGCGCACCCTTGCATCCCCGGACTAAAATCACTCTTGCTCTCGGCTTCTTTTCTCTTTAATAGCCGAAGGAATTGCTAATTTTTAGTAGTAAGGTGGATAAGTGCTATCAGCCGTAGGCCTACAAAGGGCGCGATCGAGCCGCCAGACGCAGTGAAGTTAAAAGCTTGTTGCTTCCCCGGCATCGAACCGCCCAAAACGAGCCCCAAGTTAAACAGTTTTTTATTCAGAACTCAAAACTTAAAAGTCTCTGACTGTAATCAGCCGCATCCATCGGCTGTAGCTGTCGGGTCTGATTCGCCTAATTTCCCCATGTTCGATCGTAATTTATGTCTTCAAATTCTCCCTATTCTTGGCACACCGTAGCAATTGACAAAACTCTCCAGCAGCTAAGCAGCAACAAAGACGCTGGCTTGAGCAGCCAACAGGTATCAGAACGCTTGCAGCAATACGGCCCCAACGAACTCGAAGAAACAGGAGGCCGCAGTCCGTGGTCGATTTTTGTCGATCAGTTCACCAACATCATGTTGTTGATGCTGATGGGTGTGGCCGTGATTTCGGGTTTTTTGGACTTTCGGTCGAATACTTTTCCCAAAGATGCGATCGCCATTTTTGCGATCGTCATACTCAACGGCATTCTCGGCTATTTCCAAGAGCAAAGTGCTGAAAAAGCCCTCGCAGCACTCAAAAACCTCGCTTCTCCCCTAGTCAGAGTCCTGCGGGACGGCAAAACTTCGGACATAGCAGCCAAGGAACTCGTACCCGGAGACGTGATGCTGTTGGAAGCTGGGGTAAAAATAGCAGCAGACGCACGCTTGATCGAAACTTCCAACTTGCAAGTCAGAGAATCTGCTTTGACAGGGGAAGCTTTAGCAGTAACCAAGCAAGCAGAGCTAGAACTTCCAGAAGATGCTTCCTTGGGCGATCGGCTCAACCTGATTTTTCAGGGTACAGAAGTTGTTCAGGGACGAGCAAAGGCGATCGTCACCAACACCGGAATGCAAACTGAACTGGGCAAAATTGCCGCCATGCTTCAGTCAGTAGAAAGCGAACCGACTCCGCTGCAACAGCGGATGGGCCAGTTGGGAAATGTTCTAGTCTCCGGTGCCCTAGCCTTAGTCGCAGTTGTCGTCATCGGCGGCATGATTACCTTCAAAAACGGCAGCATCGGTTTCGATACCAGCAGGTTTGAAGATTTGTTAGAAGTTTCTCTCAGCATGGCTGTGGCTGTGGTTCCCGAAGGACTCGCAGCAGTCGTGACAGTTACTCTGGCACTCGGAACTAGGCGGATGGTGAAACGAAACGCCCTGATTCGCAAACTGCCTGCCGTAGAAACTTTGGGATCGGTAACTACCATTTGTTCTGACAAAACAGGTACTCTGACTCAAAATAAAATGGTAGTTCAGCTAGTGTCTACCGGCGACTGCACAGTCGCAGTCGCAGGCGACGGCTATGCCCCGATCGGAGATTTTACCGATCGCCTGACATCGGCCAAAATTAATAATTTAGAGGAATATCCAGAACTCGAATCTTTATTAATTGCCTGTGCAGTTTGCAACGACGCAGTATTGCAACAACAACAGCAAGAATGGCAGATTTTAGGCGACCCCACAGAAGGAGCTCTGCTGTGTGTAGCGGGAAAAGCAGGCATTTATAAGGAAAAACAGTCTCAACTGCTGCCGCGGACGGCGGAATTTCCTTTTTCTTCCGAACGCAAGCGGATGAGCGTGATTTGCCAAGTGCCCGGCAGATCGGGAAATTCGGGATTTCCCGCAGAAGAAGGACTGCAGCCGAATTATTTGATGCTGACCAAAGGTTCTCCAGAGTTGACTTTGGAGCGCTGCAAAGGCATTATAGTCGGCGATCGAGTACAACCTTTAACCCAGGAAATGCGCGATCGCATCCTCGCCGAAAACAACAACATGGCAAGCGCCGGTTTGCGAGTCCTGGGTTTTTCGTACAAACTCTGGGAAAACATACCGCCCGAAGGTTCTGAGGAAACCAGCGAACAAGACATGATTTGGCTGGGACTCGTCAGCATGCTGGACGCCCCGCGCCCGGAAGTGCGGGAAGCCGTGGTGAAGTGCCGCGATGCAGGCATTCGGGTGGTGATGATTACAGGAGACCACCAATTGACAGCAAAAGCGATCGCCTGCGATTTAGGTATTGCAACAGAGGGCGATCGAGTTCTCACCGGTCAAGAATTAGAAAAACTCAGCCAAGAAGAACTCAAACAGCAAGTCGAACAGGTTAGCGTTTACGCCCGCGTTTCCCCAGAACACAAATTGCGGATTGTCCAAGCTTTGCAAAGTTGGGGCAAATTTGTCGCGATGACCGGCGACGGAGTTAACGACGCCCCCGCCTTGAAACAAGCCGATATCGGCATCGCAATGGGGATTACCGGCACCGATGTCAGCAAAGAAGCTAGCGATATGGTGCTCCTCGACGACAACTTCGCAACTATTGTCGCCGCCGCTGAAGAAGGGCGAGTGGTTTATAGCAATATTCGCCGCTTTATTAAGTACATTTTGGGCAGCAACATCGGCGAAGTTTTGACAATTGCGGCCGCACCTTTAATCGGTTTAGGGGGAGTGCCGCTGACGCCGCTGCAAATTTTGTGGATGAACTTAGTTACAGACGGCGTTCCCGCTTTGGCCTTGGCCGTGGAACCGGGGGAACCGAACGTGATGAAAAGGCCTCCTTTCAGTCCGCGAGAAAGTATTTTTGCGCGGGGTTTGGGTTCTTACATGATTCGGATCGGGATTATTTTTGCAATTTTGACGATCGCAATGATGTCCTGGGCTTACGGATATACCACAAACCCCAACCATGTGGGAGATCCCGAGGCTTGGAAAACAATGGTGTTTACAACTCTTTGTTTGGCACAAATGGGTCACGCGATCGCAATTCGGTCTAACACTCAGCTAACTATCGAGTTAAATCCCTTGAGTAATGTTTTTGTGTGGGCGGCTGTAATTGTGACTACAATTCTGCAATTGATGCTGATTTACGTTCCGCCGCTGAGAGCATTTTTCGGCACTCATTATTTAACGGCGTTTGAATTGATGGTTTGCTTCGGTTTTAGCGCCCTGATGTTTGTCTGGATTGAAATGGAAAAACTGTTCTTGCGCTTTTACAAATCTAGAAAATAGTGTTAACCGCCGACGAATACTGAGCGATGTTTCATTATTAGCTAGAGTCCTCGCATTTGGTACTATCCTCTCTTCACATCCGCCAGGGGTTGAAACCCCTGGCTCATATCAAATCCGGTAGCATCGGAATTATTCATCTCTTTCTTCTCTCCCTCTGCGTTCTGGAGCGCCCTCTGTGGTTAAATCATTCCGATGCAACCGGAAACGATATCACACCCAAATTCATCGCTATGAAGACTCAAGAGATTGTGTCACAATTAAACATTTATTACTTCGTTATAATGTGATTGCGAGCGCAACGCTCGGCGAAAATCGCAATCGTAAAGGATCTCGGTTGCCAACCTGTAAGGTGCGCCCGGTCGTTCACCCTACGATGATTGTATTACTAATTACCAATTACCAATTACCAATTACTAATATTATGTATTTGAAAACGCTGCACCTACGGCAGTTTCGGAACTACTTCGATCAAAAGGTAGCGTTTGACGCTCCCAAAACCATTTTAGTAGGAAATAACGCTCAAGGAAAATCTAACTTGTTAGAAGCGGTAGAGTTGCTTTCTACATTAAAAAGCCACAGGGTAGGGCGCGATCGCGATTTAATACTCGACTCAAAGCCGATCGGGCAAATTGATGCTACACTCGAACGTCAAACCGGAGCGATCGACTTAGCTTTAACTCTTCGCTCTGGGGCGCGCCGGATATGCAAGCTCAACGGTGAACCGCTGCGCCGCCATTTAGACTTTTTGAGCGTCTTAAATGTAGTGCAATTTTCTTGTTTGGATTTGGACTTAGTGCGCGGCGGGCCCGAAGGAAGGCGCAATTGGATCGATCGCCTAGTTATCCAGTTAGAACCGATTTACGCTCACATTTTGCACCAGTACAACCAAATTTTGCGCCAGCGAAACGCTCTGTTGAAACGTTCTAAAGAAATCAGAAAAGCAGAATTTTCCGACAGTTTTGACAAGATGCGATTTATCGGATCTGAAACTCCCGAAGACCAAAATATCGCAGAATTCCCAATGCCCAATGCGCCATTCCCCATTCCCAATTCCCAATTCCCCATTCCCAGTTCAGAATTAGCTTTGTGGGACGCGCAGTTGGCGACAGCGGGGGCTCGCGTGATCCGCAGGCGCGATCGAATTTTGGAGCGTTTGATGCCTTTAGCTCGAAATTGGCACCGTTCAATTAGCGGTTCCGCAGAAGTTTTAGATGTGAAATACGATGCTAATATTGAAGTAGGGGCGGAATTAATCGCTAAAGATAATCTCGAAGGAGTGCGGCAAGCATTTTTAGAGAAAATTCAAAAAAGGGCGATCGCAGAACAATTTCAAGGAACCACTTTAGTCGGCCCCCACCGCGACGACATTACATTTACAATTAACAATACCCCAGCTCGTCAGTACGCATCCCAAGGTCAGCAGCGAACTCTGGTATTAGCATTAAAATTAGCAGAATTGCAGCTTATTGAAGAAGTCGTCGGCGAAGCGCCTTTACTGTTGCTCGACGACGTACTTGCAGAACTCGATTTGAGCCGCCAAAATCAACTTTTAGAAACCATTCAAGAACGATTTCAAACTCTGATTACTACAACTCACCTAGGCGCTTTTGATGCTCAGTGGCTGCGACAAACCCAAATTCTCTCCGTCGTTGCCGGACAAATCAATCGATTTTAGATTTTAGATTTTAGATTTTAGATTGACAAATTTTGTGTTTCATGGTATTAGTGCCAAAAAAAATTGAAAATTTGGCATTATTAGCTCAATTCGAGATAGGATAAAGGTTAATTTTGATTGTCGCTTTCGCTGCCATTTTTCTAAAACTTATGAAGCATTACATTTCCCGTCTGTTAGCCCTGGTATTAGTTGTTGTCATCGGCGTAGCAGGCTGTACCAATGTTCCGGCCACTCTGAGTGGAGATTACGGTCAAGACACATTAGCATTAGTGAAGAGCTTGAGAACAGCGCTCACTTTGCCAGAGGGTACGCCGGAAAAAGCAGCAGCTCAAGCCAAGGCTCGCACAAGTATCAACGATTTTTTTGCTGCCTACCGCCGCGATCCCGCTCTTACCAAGCTGGCATCTTTCACGACAATGCGGACGGCATTAAACTCTTTGGCCGGACATTACAGTTCCTATCCAAACCGTCCCGTTCCTGAAAAATTGAAAAAGCGTCTTGAGTCAGAATTTCAGCAGATTGAAGCTGCTCTTAACAGAGGAGCTTAATCTCAAAGTTTAGGATCGAGGATAAATTTTCATAATTCATCTTTCATCCTCGATATTTGAGTGTTAACACTTGTTAGTAGAAATATCAACTGCTTTTAGCGCCCACTGTATCCAGGCGCTTTTTTATGTATCATTTAGGGAAAAAATACTGAAAACTCGAACTGGATCTAATATCAAATCCGGGCTTTTTACCCCCTTTCTTTTTGAGTCCGCGAAGGCGCGGGCCTGCGCGCCAACACTTAGGCAGAGGAAAGTTTGTATACCGTAGCAGCGGTTTAATCGCCGAGTCTTATCTTACCCGATCGCCCTTATGGGATTTAAATAGCCGCCAGATAGAATTTGCATTGTGCGATCGACTTGTGCCATAACTAAGTCAACCGAAAAAAGTAGAAAATTTGTAGCTGCTTGTTGAGCGCGATCGCAAAAAGGCGATCGCCACCCAATTTAAACCAGAAAACCCCATTCAATTCTCCCATGAAAATTGCACCAACTCGCATCGCGAATTTTCAACACCAGCGACGCTTTTTCAGTGCGGTAACTGCTGTTTTAACCAGTAGCTTCATCAGCCAGCTTGTTTGGCCGTTTATCGGAAATCAACCAGCTTTTGCCCAAACATCAGCCTACTGCCAATTATCCCCAGAACAAGTCAATCAAAAAGAAGACTTGCGCCGCGCCGCCCTGTCAGGAAAACGGGAATCTCAGCAAGCATATTTTGCTGTTTTGAGCAAACACGCGCAGGAAATAGCAGAATGCCGTCAAAAAACTTGGCCCCAAACCCAAGCAGTTTGGCTGCGTTTGTATCCCTGCGATGTCAGACCCGGAGAACTCGATCGAGTATTAGACAAAGTTGTGAATAAAGGCTACAACCAAGTCTATGTCGAAGTGTTTTACGATGGTCAAGTGCTTCTCCCAGCAGCCGACAATCCAACGGCTTGGCCTTCTGTGGTGAGAAATCGCGGTTACGAGAAATACGATTTGTTAGAAAAGGCGATCGCCAAAGGCAAACAGCGAGGTTTAAAAGTTTACGCCTGGTTATTCACCATGAACTTTGGCTATACCTATGCTCAGCGTCCAGACAGACAGCAAACCCTCGCTATCAACGGTAAAAATCAGACAACTTTAACAGTAAGCGAATACGCAGCAATTAACGAGGACTTCGGAGAAGTTCCGGGCAATCAAGCCTTTATAGATCCGTACAACCCGCAAGCACGGCAAGACTATACTTTGTTAGTAAATCAAATAGTCAAGCGCAAGCCGCAAGGAATGTTATTCGACTACATTCGCTATCTAAGGGGCATCGGACCCGCTTCAGTTGCTACCAAAGTTCAAGACTTGTGGATTTACGGCCCAGCATCGCAGCAAGTTCTGTTGCAGCGGGCTAGCAATCAGCAAGGGCGAGATTTAATTCAGCGGTATTTGACTAAGGGATTTATCAATCCTAATGACGTTCAAGCAGTAGTCAAACAGTATCCAACTGAGCGAGAACCTCTTTGGCAGGGTAGAATTCCGCAGGTGATGTCAGTAGCAACTCCACCTTCTAGAAAAGACAATGCCGCATCTCGATCGGCCTCAACAACTCCCGCCGCTAACAAGCCAAACCCTGCAACTCCCACACCAAAACCGACACCCCGGCTTCCCGATACCGGCACTCTGCAAAAAGACCTGTGGAAACTGAGTGTTGCTCACGCAGTCCAAGGGATTTTAGATTTTTTGGGAATAGCAATTCAACCCGCTCAAAGGATGGGAATTCCTGTAGGAGCAGTGTTTTTTCCCACTGCAAATCAAGCGATAAATCAAGGGGGATATGATTCGAGATTGCAGCCTTGGGACAATTTTCCGGCTGCTGTGGAATTCCACGCCATGTCTTACGGAAATTGCGGGGATGTAAGCTGCATTGTGCCGCAGGTGCAGCGCACTGTGAGTTTAGCGCCTGCGGGAGCAAAAATCATTCCTGCCATTGCTGGAGATTGGGGAAAACCTCTCAAAAATCGGCCGTCTTTGGAGATTCAAATGCAGGCAATTCGATCGGCGACGCCGCAAATTAATGCCGTGAGTCATTTTGCTTTTGGGTGGCAAGAACCGGAGGATGAAAGGGCGCGGCAAACTTGCAGATTGTAGATCGACTGTAGGTTGTAGAGATGCGATTTGTAGCGTCTCTACAAGATGAGATTTGGGCGATAATATTTTAAAATTTTCCTGTCTCTTAGGAGGGACTCGCCATCCAAGTTTTATTAGGAAAAAACGGGATTGTAATAAAAGTTAACACGAAAGTTAACACAAAGGAGTATTCCCTATGGTAAGTCAGCCCAAACCAGAGCGGCAACTATCCAACCAAGATTCAATTGATGACTTAAATTTGAGTCAAGAAGAAGATAACGGTGATGAACCATATGAAAAATACGGCGTTGCTGAATTCAGGTATGACTGAGCAACACCGGCGATCGGACACGACCAAATAATTTTTTTGATTTTGATAGGGAATTGGAACATCTCCAAATTTTAGATAGTGAATTAATAATTGAAGGGAATGTCTAAGCATTCGTTCAGATGCGAGAATAACAAAGAGTTTTTCGTTTTAAACCACCTATAGGGATGTCTTAGTCTTGTATTTTCGCCTTCAACTGCAATTCATATAGGTTTTGCTAATTATTTGCTCTTCAT
Source organism: Microcoleus sp. F6_B6 (assembly GCA_036702215.1). Classification (GTDB taxonomy): domain Bacteria; phylum Cyanobacteriota; class Cyanobacteriia; order Cyanobacteriales; family Microcoleaceae; genus Microcoleus. The sequence continues at coordinate 33,880 of JAUBST010000007.1, read as the reverse complement.
CGGCAATAAAGTTAGGGTAAACTTTCAGACCATCTGTCACAGAAAAATAGCATTTCCATTTATTAACAATATTCCCAAGTGGTTCAAATATTTTACCACGCTCGATCGCCTAATACCCATTCTCAAATACCTGAGAATGAGAATTAAATAACTTACAATTTTAATGGTACTTGTGGTGGGATGGGCGTCCCGCCCGTCCAGAAAGGGCGGGCTATAAGATCCCAACCCCTACTCCCCACTTTCAAGAGTGTAAATTATTTAATTCGCGATCCTGGTTTAAATTAGTCTAGCGCTGTCGGCAGCCAAATTTTGTTTTTTTTGATCCGATATGTGAAGTGTTATTTTTGGGCGATCGCACTCTCAATCGATCGTACCATTATTCAGCAACGCCTAACTTGATACACATTCCCTCTATATGATACCATATATGTGCAACGTCTTTTTTCCACAACGCGGACAGTTACTTTCCTTACTGATTCGTTCCACCTGTCAAATTATTCCAATCCCTTCATGCTGGCGATGTGAGATTACTTTTATTCCCTGTATATTCAACAGCTATGTTAAACACTTTATCTCCTTTTTCGTTCTCATGGCTGTTCAATCGACCTAACTCTCTAGCTTTTGCTTGTATTTAATAATCAATGAGCTTCCTCTGTCAACCCGGTAATGACTCTAGCAACTATTTTGCTAGCTTCATTTGTCTTTCTTTCTTGGCGCCAGCTATTCATTTAGCATATTAACTAATTAAGAGCCTATATTTTTGATTTTTAACCGCAGATAACTGCGGATGAAATTGCGATAGGTCGCACTTAATCACATATCACCAAATCACTCTTTTGTCAAGACAAAAACACTGTCTTTATTCCCCCGTCCAATCCGCAAATCTTTATCCAAATAAGTGATATCCAGCCATCCCTGCTGTTCGCGAGTATCCAGCCCGAAATCTACAGCAGCGAACTTTTTCCCCGACTCAATCTCATTGATAAACTTCCCAGGAGATTCATAGCCAATCAACCTGCTTAAACCTAATATTGACCGCTCAAACTTCACCTGCACTCGCCGTTCGGAAGTTGGCTCAAATCTTGCCGCTACACTGACAATTCCTTCCAAATAAGGCAAGCCGTAAAGTTCGCCAATGTTGTAAACTTTAGATTCTTTGACGCGGATAGATTGATAAATTTGACCCAATTTCACCAAGGGAAAGCTGTCAAGATTCAGCAGCTCGCGGCTGGTGGTGTATAATAACCGCCAATCACCATTTAAAAGCTCTGCGGCTTCGACAGGACGTGGTGTGGGGTTGTAATCTTCCAACTGGGCGATCGCGCTTAAAATCGCTTGTTGGTCGCTAGCCGTAGCCAGCAAACCTCGATTCTTACCAGCAATTATCTCTAAGAGTGCAGATTTTTTAAGCATGATTTTTTAATAAGTAATAAGGAAAAACCAAGAGGGAAGTTGTTATTTGTAACAACCAACCATCAATAACTAATGATTAATCACTAATCACTAAGATATCAAATTTGAGCAAATAAAGCAGAGTCCGATACAGGTAGGCTAATTGTTGCTCGTTTTTAACGTAGCGTCGGATAACTGCCCCCACGCTGATCGCACCTTCCTGCTTAATTGTGTCCAATATCTCCATCTGAATGCTAACAGATATTCTCCTATCCTCACCAAAACTGGTAAACCTAATTGTCTGTACCTGCTTTAAAAGTTCTGGTGTGGCGATCGCACCCAGACTCAGCATCATCTCATTGCTTAAACTTCTAGTCGCATAATTACCCAATACCCGAAACGGATCGTCGCCTAGGGGATAAGGCGGCTTCCCGGGTTTTAAAGGTGCTGACTCCGGTGCCGCACGGCGAATTTCTGCTAATTCCCGCCACAATTGTTCGTAAGCAGCAATTACTACTGTCCAATCATAAATTTCCCTCGCCCTTTGTCTGCCATTTTCCCCCATCCGCTTTCTCAATTCGGGGTTTTCAATTAATTGGCACAGCGCCAGGGTGCAAGCATCGATGTCAACTGCTGTGGCGAGGGAAGTGTGACCCATGTAAGTCGGCCAATTTAAGCTGTCGTCAAGATAATTTAGGGCTAAATCTAAACAAGATTCCGGGGGCGGGATGAGTGTGGGAATGCGGAAGCCGTCTATTTCGTGGCGTACAGATTCTTTGTATCCGTTCCAATCGGAGACTATCGCCGGCAGTCCGTTCGCCATGGCTTCTATTGGTGTCAGTCCGAAGGATTCTTGAATGTTGTCGGACAGCGAAATGAAAATGTCGGCCGCCGACCAAATATTTATTCTAATTTCGGGCTGTCTCCCATCTAAAAAAATAGCATTTACCGAGGGACAAAATATTGGCGCGCTATTTTTAAAGTCGGGTTCTTCTCTCGGATCTTCGATCCAACCGGCTTGAATTAAGTGGATTTTGGCTTTTGTCTGTTGTGCGGCCCGTTCTAGGGCGATGTACATGGGTACCGGATGAGCTTTTGCAGAAAAAGTCAATCGCCCGACAAATAACACCACAATATCTTCGGGAGAAATGCCGAGTTGTTGTCGCAGTTGGCGGCGGCTATTAACTGCTTCCACACCCTGCGGAAACGCGCTGCAATCGACTCCTAGCGGAATAACGGGGAATTTGACCAAAATTTCGGGTTTACCGCCGTTGCGCTGGGCTAAATATTCAGACCACTCCCTCATAACTCCTTCTACTGCTGTTTTCACGGCGGCAGAGGTGCAGATCAGGGCGTCCCAAGGCTGTGTGGGTGCGGCGATCAAATCGCCGATCGCCTCCATGATGTATTTTGTACCGATTGTGTGAGTAACGCCGCAAACGCTGTAGGCCCGCTGATCGACAAATCTGCGCGCCCACACCATCTGCGACAGAACCGGATCGGGTCGGTAAATTGTGCCCGGTTGAGATAGCAAATCCGGTCGTTGCATCGGAATCCAGCGCACTTTCCGAGGTTTTTGCAGCCAAGGTTGGATGTGCGAACAAAACTCCTTAAAGGTTGTTGCGCTATCGGCGTAACAGTAGAGAGAGTCAGCGGTTCCGTGTTGGACTAAGCTTTTGAGAAACCCTTCTCCGGCTGAATGACGCCCCAGAAGTTTTTGCCCTCCGGTGTGGTAACCCTCTTTGTTGTATACAATCGCTGCCGTTATATCCATTCTGAGATTTATTGCTTGAGAGTTGACTGAGGAAGCCAGAGGGCATTCGAGCTCGGGCTTTGATGAAAAACCAGGAGACTGTTGTGAATCAACGCCTTGCCGTTAGCGAGGCTTGCAGAATAGGATCGCCGCGTGTCCCGCGATATTTTCAAGACGATCGTCTTAGATTACAATGCTTACGGCTAAAGAAGGATTGGCAAGAGCGGATTTTAATGTTATCCTCATGCCCATACTTGGGGGCGATCGCCTTTTGGGTCTCCCATCTTATCCGATCCGGAACCAAACAGTGCCTGTGGTATAATGCTTTAGCCTTGCTAAATGCCCGATTTGCAAATGCTCGATCGAAGGAGCAGTTCGCAGGCAAAACGTTACCTCTAGTCGATCGCGTCTTTGTCTTTAAAAACCGATAATCATGTACAACCCATCTCTGCGTCAAATTCCTCGCCACTTACCTGCGGATGTAATTCCATTAAAACAGCAATCTTCTCTTTTAGACTGGTTGGAATCTAACAATCGCCTGTTAGCAAGGGATGTCCAAGAACCCGACTATCTGCACGAAGAAGAAATTTCTGAACTGATGGCAGTTGACGACAGTCCTTACGATGATTTGGAAGAGGAAGTAGAAGAGGATGTGAGTGTAGGCGAAGAATAACGGGTAGAAGGGTGAAGAAATCAACCGGAAACAGGGAAGAAAAACTAAGAGATTTCCCAATCTCCTAGATCGTCGCACCCTATTCCCCAATTGTTAATTGCTTATTCTCAAATCGTGTGTGGTGAGGAGTGTTATGGATAACTTTTTGGATGAGAAAATCCCTTTTAGTATGCCTTTCAAACTTACAGGCAGGAATTTATTCCTGCTTCTGGGTTTGGGGCTCGGCATTGTAGCGATAGGTTTAGATTTAGCAGCGGGTAGATTTTTAAATTTACCTGCATCGCTATTTATGCCGCTAATTGTTTGTGCTTTAGTTGCGTCGGGGTTAGGCTATGCAGTTGTGCCCGTACTCCAGCAACTAAAAGCAGGACAAATAATTCGCGAGGACGGCCCCCAAGCCCATTTGAAAAAAGCAGGAACGCCGACAATGGGAGGCATCTTTTTTATACCTGCGGGGGTAGCAGTCGCTTTACTTTGGTCTAAGTTTAACTCAGATGTTGTTGCCGTATCGGCTTTAACTTTAGCTTACGGTTTCATTGGCTGGATCGATGACTGGCAAATTCTGCGGCGCAAGTCGAACAAAGGTATTTCGCCTCGGATGAAATTGGCTTTGCAAATAAGTTTTGCTGCTCTATTTTGTCTGTGGCTGATGTTTCATCAACCTGCTATTTCTACGAATGTTGCTTTGCCTTTCGGTTGGGTATTGCCTTTAGGTTTGCTGTTCTGGCCGCTGGCTGGTTTTGTGCTCGTTGCCGAAAGCAATGCTACTAATCTTACCGATGGTGTTGACGGGTTGATGGGAGGTTTGGGGGCGATCGCACTTTTGGGATTGGGTGCATCTGTAGCCTCAACTTCGCCAGAATTAATGATTTTTTGCGCTTGCATCAGCGGCAGTTGTTTCGGTTTCTTAGCACACAACCGCAATCCAGCCAAGGTGTTTATGGGCGATACAGGTGCTTTAGCTTTGGGCGGTGCGTTGGGTGCGGTAGCTTTATTAACAAATAGCCTTTGGATATTATTAATTATCAGCGGGATTTTCTTTATTGAAACGCTGTCAGTAATTGCTCAAGTAGGTTATTACAAAGCTACAAAAGGGCCTGATGGAATCGGCAAGCGTCTGTTAAGAATGGCTCCGCTGCACCATCATTTAGAGTTGTGCGGCTGGTTGGAAACTCAGGTTGTGGGAATCTTTTATTTAACTAACGGGGTGTTAGTATTAATGATTTTGATGTTGACTAGCAACAGTTGAGAAGGGATTGCGTGACTGATTGCACAGGGGATGTAAGAGAGATTTTCTACTATTTCAAAGAAACAGGCTTTCCGGCTTGTTCCACAAGAACTGAATGCAGTTGTGGAACAGGCCGGAAAGCCTGTTTAATGCTAAAGCAAAACGCTTTTGGGCTGATCCGCATTTCTTAGTCTCTTAGAGAGGGACTTCGTTTCTGCAGTAAGTAGCAGTTTCAATCGCTGAACAATCTATAATATCCCTAGTTAATGCAATGAAAATCAATAAATTTCTGGGCAATATTGGGAGAATTGTTTCATTTACAAGTCTTCTATTGCTGGCTGCTAGCTCAGTTTTTTACTGGTACCTCGTTAGGCTGGGTTATGCTGTTCCAATTCCCTACATTTTAGACGTTTTATGCTTAAATAACTGTCCGGCTGATGATTTAAATATTTTGCATACCCAATTCCCGCCCGATAATTTATTAAACTACGACAAGCCGCTAATACAAATTTTAGGCGAACCAAATAAGTTAGATAAAAATATAATTTCCATCCTGGTTCAAAAATCAAAATACAGGCTGACTGTATACGATAGCAAAAAGCCAGTAAAATCTTATCCTGTAGTATTTGGTGGCAATCCCGCAGGTGATAAATTAAAAGCAGGGGATTTGCGGACGCCGGAAGGTGTTTTTAGTATTAAATATCTGTACCCTCACGAAAGTTGGTCAAAGTTTCTGTGGCTGGATTATCCAACCAAACAATCTTGGCGCAAACATATAAAAGCTAAGCAAGATGTTCATTCAGTTGACAGTTGACAGTTGACAGTTGACAGTTGATAGAGACCTCTACCTGGAAGTCCGAGGATTGGAGTAATGAATAGTCTTCTTTTAATTTCTCCCGCTTATGGGTTCCGGCTTTAAACCAATTCTTTCTGGTACAATTGGGTGGGGCGACAGTATAGGCAGCGAAGTCGGGATTCACGGCGTTCCTGCTAATTCGGATAATATTATAAAAAATCGATCCAATTGGACTTTGGGCTGCGTTTCGCTGGAAAATAAGGATGTTGAGGAGTTGTATCGGTTTGTGCAGAAGGGAACGGCAGTAGAAATTCTGAAATAATTTAAAAAGATTTTTTCCTTGGGTGGGGGCGGGTTTAAATAACCTCGAAGCACTTCTTAAGGCTATTGGCGAACCCGCCCCTAGGGGTTTATTGCAAATTGTGCATTCTTGTGAGAATGAATGGCTAAAAATGAACAGTGATGTGTCTTTACCGGAAGTTTCGGTGGTTGTGCCTGTTTACAACGGCGAGATGGATTTGCCGGATTTAATCGAGTGCCTGCGATCGCAAACTTATCCGCCACACAGAGTAGAATATCTCATAGTAGACAACAACAGCCGCGATCGCACTTCCACCATTCTCCAAACATTCTCAGATTCGGGCGGGGAACGAGATATCAACATTCGCCACCTCACCGAAAACCAGATTCAAAGTTCTTACGCCGCCCGCAATCAAGGAATTCGCGCGTCCACAGGCGAAATCATTGCCTTTACCGATGCAGACTGTCGCCCGGAATCTGACTGGCTGGAAAATTTAGTTAAGCCCTTTGTTGACTTAGAAATAGGAATTACCTGCGGAGAAATACTCGCATTGCCCGGTAAAACTATCTTAGAACAACACGCCGATCGCCAAAATACTTTATCTCAAAAACATACACTCGCTCACCCTTTCTGTCCCTACGGTCAAACCGCCAACTTAGCTGTACGGAAGCTAGTTTTACAACAAATAGGATTATTTCGTCCGTATCTCACCAGCGGCGGCGATGCTGACTTGTGTTGGCGGATTTTGCGGGAAACATCCTATAAAATGTATTTTGCCGAAAATGCGATCGTCCGACACCGCCACCGTTCAACAATAAAACAGTTACAAAGTCAATGGTATCGCTACGGCGAATCTAATAAATATTTGCACGAACTCCACGGTGTAGATTTGATGCGAGAATTCACAACAGGGGAATATTGTTATCGGCTGGCTAGATGGCTGTTCAAGGAATTGCCTGTGGCTGCTGCCAAAAGTGCGTTAGCGACAGCGTTGCGATCCGAAGGAAAGCCCTCCCCTACGGGGGCTGCGCCAACGAAGAGGATCGGCTCTTCGGATCTGGTAGATTTGTTTAATACGCCGATCGGTCTTTTGAATGTTAGGGCAAGGTCTATGGGGCAGCGCCAAGCCAAACTTCCTTCAGCAGCTTGGGAAATCCCACAATTATAACTGTGCGTCCGGGTAATCCTTTTATGTAAAGGATGGAGAAATTTCAGGCAGTTTAGCCTTCAGCATTGCTAATCTGATTTGGTGATTGCAGTCATGAATCAAGTTCCAAATAGCACCCTTGTGATTCTCCAACTTCTTAGGAAATGATAACCTCTTCCCGACCAATCGCGAAACTCGCTGCCTGAGCCTATTATTCAATCGTTCAATGTAACTGGTTAATCCACTTTCTTTACTGACAGACTTATGCCGTTTACGGGCGTAAAACCGCACCATAGGCCTCCCAATGCTCGGTATAAATCTTGGCACATTGACGGTAAACAGGTGGCATGGAATTCCATAAGGCACTCTTCTGATACTGCGCTACGCTCTCCAATATGTACGCCAACAATTTCCCTAGTCTGGGCATCCAATGCAAGCGAGACCCACTGCTGATTGCCTTTATTTTCCACTTGCCGACCATAACTCATCCATCTGAACATTCAGGCGCTTTTTTGGCGATGAACTCACCTCCCCTTCCTTCTTAAAAACAACAAAAGAGAGCATTTACCTCCCGCTGCACTCGCAAGCATTCAGTCGAGGCGCTATCTGCAATTATTCCCAAACTCAAACAGCAGGGATATCGTTTTGTCACCGTGCCGCAATTGCTGCAAATGCAAGCAGCACAAAAACAGCGAATTGCCGATCGCAAATCCCCATAAACAGACATCTGGGCCAAATCAACTTACTCAGAATTTCACCTGCGTTCATTTGCGTTCATCTGCGGTTAAAAATCCCAATTATGCTAAACTTATTAATAACCATAAAACCCCTTATTAATCCTCATGCAAAAACTACAAGCAAGAGATATCAACCTCCGCTATCTAATCGATAACTTCGGCTTGCAGCGAGTTCGCAACAGCGAATTTTTCCGAGAATGGCAAGAAAACTTACCAGAAGTAACAGACTCAGAAAAACAATTGCTCGATCGCGTCCAAGACATATACTTCAACTTTGTAGACACCCCGCCTGTATTGGAAAATGCAGTCAAGCTAACAATCATCAGCCCCATTTTGTTTATTGCCGGTCTCTATGAGTCTCCTTTTCAAGTCAAAGCCGAAAAGTCGATCGCCATTCAAGAGGAAGACGAAGGCAGAATCATCGAAGGCAGAATAGATATCCTAATTATGAAAGCAAACTTGTGGGTGACAGTAATTGAATCCAAACAACTTTCGTTTTCAACTGACGAAGCACTTGCCCAACTCCTGACATATATGCTGGCCGATCCCAACCCAGAAACTCCTACTTTTGGAATGATTTCCACAGGTGCTAACTTCTCTTTTGTCAAGTTAGTCAGAGGCGAAATAGCGCAGTATGCCTTATCTCCAGAATTTGTAATCCGCAATCCCGGCAATGAATTGTACCGCGTTTTGCAGATTTTAAAACGCCTGAGTCAACTGCCAGACTAGCAATAAAAGCCATTTTGAGTTATCTTTCAAAGCAGACAATATCTAATATCTCAAATTTCTCTCCTGGTGCGAGCATGGTAAATTACTCTATAGTCGGCGCTGTGGCAATAGCTTCTGTCTGCTGGGCAGAAATAATACGAGACTTTTATCACGTCGCGTCCCATTATTGGGCACCCCTGCAAAAGCTGCACACTTGGCATCACCGCGTTTTTCGTCCGAATTTGACCCCCGTCAGCGAGACAATTTACAAGCAAGCACACTGGCGTCACGACGTGCCCGAAGCTGCGGCGATGATGGTTTTGGGCTTGTTGCTGTGGGTTTTAGCTTATTTTTGGCTGCCGGAATATCACTGGGGCGCAGCAGCGGGTTGTATTTATACTTTAGGCTTTTTGTTGAGCGCGATCGCCCGCGGGTGCGGCATCAAAGGTGCAGACGAATTAACCGACATCACCCACCAACCGGGAGACTTCCTGACTCCCCCTGGCAAGTGGTTAGTTAATAAACCTTATCACTGGCGGCACCACTTCGACAATCAAAATGCTTACTATTGCGGTACTTTCACCTTAATAGATAAACTTATGGGTACAGCACTTTCTCTCAAAGGCAAAACTGTAGCCGTCACCGGTGCATCGGGAACTTTAGGGCGTTCGCTTCTCAAAAACCTGCACAAAGCTGGTGCAAAAGTTATCGCCCTCACCTCTGGAAATGAGGAAATTACTTTGAATGTAGAGGGCGAAAATTTACCTGTAAAAACCGTAACTTGGCAAACTGGTCAAGAGGCAGACTTAGCCCTATTGTTAGAAAAAATCGATATTCTCGTCATCAATCACGGGATTAACGTACACGGAGAAAGAACAGGAGAAGCGATCGCCAACTCCTACGAAATTAACACTTTTTCCGCGTGGCGGCTGATGGAACTCTTTTTCTTAACAGTCCGCACTAACGAAAACATCGCTTGCAAAGAAGTCTGGATCAACACTTCCGAAGCAGAAGTAATTCCCGCTGTCAGTCCCCTATACGAACTCAGCAAGCGCGCCCTGGGAGATTTAGTCACCCTGCGCCGGCTGGACGCGCCCTGCATCGTTCGCAAACTGATTTTAGGGCCGTTTAAAAGCAACTTAAACCCGATCGGCATCATGTCTCCCGACTGGGTAGCGCAGCAAATTGTCAAACAAGCTAAAGCCGATGTTCGCAATATCATCGTCACAATTAATCCTTTGACATTTATAGTTTTTCCAGTCAAAGAATTTTTGGTTTCTCTTTACTTCCAAATCTTCAGCCGGAAAAGGATTTCAGAGATTAAAGCAGCGGCTGCCTCGGAAAAATCTAGCGCGGAAGCAAAGATTAATTGACCGACTAAAACCGGGTTTCTGCAGGGGCGGCGGCTGTGACTGTCCGCCTGCTGCTAAATTCCACAAAACTAAAGCCTTTTTCATATTGTCACGAGTAACGCCCCCACTCTTCTGAGTCATTGGGTCAAAACCGTTGGCGGTGACTGGAATTGAGATTTGTTTCGGGCCCCCTTCCCAACAGGGTTATGCTTACTGATACAAATTATTAAGTATTTTTACTAACTACTGTCTCTCCTGAGTCACTTCTATCCGCACGGGGTACTGTACGCTGCCCGTTGCGGGTGCGGAATGTGGATTTCAACTATGCTAGTTGGTTAGTTGATACGTCCAAGACTCATAAGTGTAATTTGGTAGTGGTGGGATTGGGCGATCGCGATCGTTAAATAGAACAAGCAGCACACTGTTCTCGATCGGCAAAAATAAACTTTTGTAAAGGTTAGAGAAAATACCGGAAATTACTTTGGAACAGGCGTAGCCAGTGAAATCACCGATCAGATAAAAACTTTCGATAACAAGTATCAATTGATAAACTTTTTTCACACGTTGTGAGAGGCAGGCACAAGTTTCGCGATCGGGATCTTCAGGATGCGTCTTTCGATCGAATCTACCTTTTCAAAAGGAAAAACTAAAATGCCAAGATCGCTTGAAATCTTTGGCGATGGTCGCGTGTACGAAATAAAAGACGACCTAGCCGTTAAAGTCACGGAGACAAATGGACAAGTAAAAGCATTAATCGATGCTTTAAAGTTCAGCGTAGCTAAAACATACAACATTAATCCTCCAGACGAACCACCGCCTGAAGTGGCAGAACGCAGAGGTTCAAAGCATATCAATGGAGAAGGCTTTAAGCTTCTGACTACGTTTGAAGGATGCGAGCTGACTGCTTATGATGATGGCGGTGGAGTTTGGACAATTGGTTACGGACACACTGGCAACGATGTTTTTCCAGGACTGACGATTAGCCAAACGCAAGCAGAAGAATTGCTGCGCCTAGATTTAGAAAAATTTGAATCATTTGTTGAGGATGCCGTTGAAGTTGAGCTCAATGACAATCAGTTTTCTGCACTGGTTTGTTTCTGCTTCAACGTGGGCCCAGTAGCTTTTGGAGATTCAACTCTTCTGAGGCTTTTGAACCAGGGAAATTATCAAGGAGCAGCTAATCAGTTTCCTGTGTGGAATAAGGTAAATGGTGAACCCTGGCTAGGGCTGACACGCCGACGATTGGCTGAACGATCGCTGTTTTTGGGAAAACCCTGGCAGTTATTCTTAACCTATGAAGGAACAGGCGAAGAAGTAACAGGGGAAACAATCGCAGAAGCACCTCGCACCTTGAAACTCACCGAACCCATGATGCAAGGTGAGGATGTTCGTAGAGTACAAAAAGCTTTGAGAGCAGCCGGAATCAATCTCGAACCTGATGGAGTATTTGGTAATGATACTGACAAGGCAGTGAGGCAGTTTCAGGAGCAAAAAGGGCAAACTGCGGATGGTGTTGTAGGTTCTGAAACTCGGCAAAAACTGGGAATATAAAATCGATTTTGTAAGAAAGGGGAATGACGCACTCCAACAACTTTTACACGATTGGTGGAACCCAGGTTTAAGAATAACACGCTACAGATAGAGTTGTGCATCTAGGAATGACCAAACTCCAACTAATTAGAGAAAAAAACTATGACTGACTCAAGAAATATTCTATTTAATCAACCTGTAATTGTCGAAGCATGTGAAGAATTTGTCCAACGGGATATGTTGGGAATTAAAGGCAGTTTTCCCGGATTGGTCCAAGATGCGCCCATGTCTTCGACTGCTGTGGTAAACGGCTTATCTCAACAGTTGATTTATCAACTCCAATTGATTGTGCCAGATGCCTTTGTCAGTTTTGATGACCTCAATGTAGACTTGCTGGATGCAGCCTTTCCCTACGTACAAACCCCGGCAAAACAGGCACTTCAGAGAGCGATTCAAGATCGAGGCCAAACGATGCAGGTGAACTCTGCCTACCGCACGATCGCTCAGCAAATGTTGCTGTATAACGATCGCTTCAACAACTCTAATCCTGTAGCTCCACCGGGAGCCAGCAACCACCAAACAGGGTTAGCGATCGACATTGAAGATGCAACAGGCTGGGAAGTTTATTTGATGCGGTATGGCTGGAATCCATTACCGGGCGACCCGCCTCACTTCGACTACCAAGGGGGCGGCACGATCGATCTTCGCAGCAAATCAATACTCGCATTTCAGCAGCTTTGGAATCAGAATCATCCTAATGAAAGGATTAGCGAAGATGGCGGCTTTGGCCCTCAAACCGAGGATGCCCTTAATCGCTCTCCTGCTCCAGGGTTTTCTAAAGCGCCGTGGGATAGCAAACCCAGAACGTTGCGCTTGGCGATGCCCAGAATGGAAGGCTCAGATGTACTCAAGCTTCAGGAAGGCTTGAAAAAAGCTGGCATTGTAGTTGGGGCTGATGGTGAATTTGGGCCAGCAACAGATAAAGCCGTCAAGGAATTTCAGCAGAAGAAGGGTTTGAAGCCAGACGGAATTGTCGCTGTCAAAACCCGCGAACACATGGCTTGAGGTGTTCGCGATCGAGTTAACAAAATCTTGAACCGAAGGATACGTTGGTGTATCGGCAGAGTTTTCTGAAGAGCTATAACTTACGGCTCTAGAACTCTGCCGATATGCAACTCTCTGAATTAGACAAAGACACTGGAGCAATGAATTAAAAATGGCTGACAAACCAGAGCCAACACTAAATATTTACGCACTCTTAATCGGTATTGACTGCTATATGCCGAATTTATTGCCTGATGGTAGTCGTTACAAAAATCTTGGAGGGTGTGTACGAGATATTAATCATGTAGAAGCTTTCTTAGTAGATGAGCGGAAAGTTCCCAAAACACAAATATTGAAACTGACAGCTTCGGTTAACCCAAATGATCCCACCAAGCCTCTAGAATCACCGGAAAAACTACCAACTCGTCAGAATATGATCGATTCCTTTAGGAAACTGGGGGAAATGGCTACGGAAAAGGCCCAGGTATATATTCATTACTCTGGACATGGTGGACGGGCCAAGACTGTTTTCCCATCTATTAAAGGTGAGGATGAAATTGATGAGGGATTCGTCCCTACAGATATTGGCACTTCAGAAGGACAGTATCTCCGCGATCTCGATCTAGCAACACTATTGAAGGAATTGGTAGATAAACAACTAACCGTTACAGTGGTGTTGGATTGTTGTAACTCGGGAGGTGTTACGCGAGGGGATGTAGAAATTCGAGGGGGAGAAGGAATTGATGAAAAACCTCTCCAAACTGGTCAAGAACTGGTGGCACCTCTAGAAACTCTAGAAGCAACTTGGCGATCGCTCACTGAACAAACCGCTCGCGGACTAAAAGCTTCGGGATTGCGTGTCGCCAGAGATTATGTGCTTCTAGCAGCCTGTCGTTTGAATGAGTATGCTTATGAGTATGCCTTTAATCGTGAAACCAGGGAGCGAAATGGAGCGCTTACCTATTGGTTGCTGGATACTTTAAGACAGCAAAACCCCGGACAAACTTATAAGGATTTATTCGATCGCATCAATGCTAAAATTCACAGCCAGTTCCCGCAACAAACTCCCATCTTGATGGGCGAGGAAAACCGAGTTATTTTTGGCAATGAGCTAGCTGAGCGAGTGTATGCAGTACCTGTCTTAAAGGTTGAGAAAAACGCTGAAACAGGTGAAATGCAGGCTGTGTTAGGGGTTGGGCAGGCAAATGGTATGAGTAAGGGAGCAGAGTTTGCCATCTATCCTCGTACAACAACGGATTTGACCAAAAAAGAGAATCGAGTTGCTATAGCCAGAATTATTCAACGAGGCGCAACAGACTCGTTGTGCCAGCTTGAACCCATTTATGGAGAAAAATTAAACGTTGAAGACGGAGATCGGGCTGTGTTGGTATCTCCGTCCGTCAATCTTGTGCGAAAAGTTTATCTCATTGCTCAAGAGGCAGCTTCCGCAGAAGATTTAGCTAAGCCCTCATTACCCCCTAACAAGCTTTTACCCGAAATTTTTAAACAGCAGGAGAAAGGCTTAGAGGCTATCAAAAATGCTCTCCCTGGAAATGGTTGGGTGGAATTGGCAGAAGAGGTCGTAGCTGCTGATGACGATGAGGGAGTTGCCTATCAACTTCTTCTCAATAACAAGGAAGAGTATGAGATATGCGATCGCACGGGACATCCATTTGCAGGAATTCCTCCCATAAAGACAAGTGACCCTGATGCGGCTGCGACAGTGGTGAAACGTCTTGTACACCTTGCGAAATATCATGCTACAGCAGAGCTAGACAATACGGACAAAGATTCACCTTTAGCAGGCAAATTAATCGTTGAGTGGCTGGGAACATCGGATATCTATGAGTCCGGTGACAAGATTCCACCCAAATCGCAGTTGAAACCATTCGCCGATACCAGCAAACCAACTGTAAAACTCGGTGATTACGTATTTCTGTCAATTCGGAATGACTCTTTCCAAGCTGTGAACGTTGCTGTTATAGATCTGGCATCTGACTGGTCAATTGAACAAATTTACCCAGGTAAAAAAGAAAATTTCCTTACTATTGAGGCGGGTAGGAAGGAATCGATTGCGATACGCGCAACATCCGAAGGAGAGGACGTTGTTAAAATCCTTGCTACAGTGGGTCCAATCAATTTCCGCTGGTTAGAGCTTCCATCTCTTGACGAGGATATTCAATCTAAGGGATTGTCTCGTTTGGGCAATCCTCTAGAAGTTTTGCTGGTGGCGATCGATAAAGAGCAACCTCCAACTAGAAAGTTGTCGGTTGCCCGATCTCCAAGCCGTGAGTGGACAACAAAGCAAATAAGCCTGACCATCACCAAATAATCAAAGGGTATCTCAACCCTGTTAGCTATTCCAGCAAGGATGATTGGCTAATCCGATATTTTATTATTCTTGCTGGATGCCTTTATATCAAAAGTAGGGAGACCTAAAAATTGACAAAAATATTAATAATGAGTCAGCACACTATTACTGAAGTCAGGCCTTGCTTGCTTTAGTGAAACAAGAAATTATGTAATTTTAATTACTACTCGTGTATTGATTTTTATGAAAATCTTAATTTTGGCATCCAATCCACGAAAAGACCTCAACCTCGATCGCGAAATCCGTGACCTAAGAGGGGTGATTGAAAAGTCGCGCAATCGAGAAGAGTTTGAGGTGGTTGATGAGTTAGCAGTACGGGTTGGAGATTTGCAAGAACTGCTGTTCAGGCATCAACCAGAGATTGTCCATTTCTGTGGGCATGGAAGTGGAGAGCAAGGTTTGGTGTTTGAAAGTGATATGGGACGAGAGCATTTGGTACGTACCGATGCGTTGTCCAATCTATTCCGGTTGTTCTCCAACAGTATTGAATGTGTGTTGCTGAATGCTTGTTACTCAGAAGAGCAAGCAGGTGCCATCGTCGATCACATCAACTACGTGATTGGCATGAATCAGGAAATTCGCGATGATGCGGCGATCGCCTTCTCTAAAGGATTCTACCGTGCGTTGGGGTATGCCTGTTCGATCGAGCAGTCCTATGAGTTTGGCTGTAATGCAATTCAGTTAGAAATTTCAGGGAGTTCGGCAGTGCGATCGGCAGTGTCTGAAACAGAACGTAAGCTTGGGGTGGCTGATGCAGTCGCGAAAACTCCGATTCCAGAACACTTGAAGCCAATTCTCAAAAAGAAGAAAATGCTAACTATCCTCAAGCATAATCAAACGATCTCCCAGGAAAAGCAAGCTGAGATCCACCTAGATATCGACAAATCCCTAGAAGCTGACTCCAAGATTAAGCAGTACCGCGATTGCGTGCGGGAGTTTTTGAGGGATGAAGTAACACCTGTCGCAGTGTTTCAACTGGCTACGCTAGCCAATGAATTAAAACTTTCCGACAGCGAAGCGAACAAAATTTTAGAAGAAGAAGAGCGAAACCACATTCAGCTTAAAAAAGAAACCTCCTCTAAAAAAGAGGCTGCTAGTAGATTTAAAGGATTTTTAGTCCCAAAAGGTTCTTGGATTGGATGGGTGGCTGGTGTGTTGTGCATTCTGGGAATAACTGGAGTAGCTGTTAAGCTTATAAGTGAATTAATTAATACTAATCCAAATCCGCTTCTACCAACCCGTGTTGAAAATCCAAATTCGATTCGACAAATACCTCTTGAATCTGATGCAGAAATTAATTACCAATCGCTGCAATTATCTCTGAGCGCTAAGGATTGGAAGAGTGCCGATAGTCAAACAATGAGTACCCTGTTAAAAATCGCTAATCAAAAGAGACCCGCCCGTAGTTCACAGCAAACTTGGCTCGATCCAAAGGATATTATAGAATTGCCTTGCAAGGATCTTAAAACTATTAACCAACTTTGGTCGGTTGCTAGTAACAACCGTTGGGGATTTATGACTCAATCGATAATTTGGCAGCGTGTAGGGGGAAGCACAAAAACAGAACCGGATAATTCGGGTGTGCGGAAAAACTTTAGTATTGCGGTAGGCTGGCACAGAGCTGATGTAGGTCAATTTGACTTGGAGACACTTTATGAAAAGCTAAATAACAATCCACTTGAACAACATCCAGAAGGCTATCTTCCGTCTGCTATTGGGCAGTATAAATCTAGTCAAATTTTGGTTGGCGAATGGAATGAGTTTGCTGTACTCACCGCGAGATTGAAGCAATGCAAAATTTTAAAACAGTAGGAGGAAGAGTAATCTGATGATTAAAGCTCT
Organism: Microcoleus sp. F6_B6; assembly: GCA_036702215.1. Taxonomy (GTDB): domain Bacteria; phylum Cyanobacteriota; class Cyanobacteriia; order Cyanobacteriales; family Microcoleaceae; genus Microcoleus. The sequence continues at coordinate 17,006 of JAUBST010000007.1, read as the reverse complement.
CTTTTTATCGTACAAAAGGAACAGTAGAAATGAATGAGCTGGAAGTAAAGAGAATTCTGATCTTAGCAGCCAATCCTCAAGGAACCTTACACTTACGCCTAGACAAGGAAGTGCGGGACATAGAAGACGGGTTGGGGCGATCGCACCTTGGCGATCGCTTTCAAATACAGCAGCGATGGGCATCCCGTCCGCGAGATGTACAGCGAGCGCTACTGGATGTAGAACCGCAGATTGTACATTTTTGCGGACACGGGCAAGGGCAATTAGGATTGGTACTGGAAGATGAGACAGGGCGGGTCAAGTTAGTCAGTACAGAAGCGCTGTCAAAGCTATTCGAGCTGTTTGCCGATCGATTAGAATGTGTCTTGTTGAATGCCTGTTATACTGAAGCGCAGGCGGATGCGATCGTTCAGCACATTAACTATGTGATTGGGATGCGTCAAGAGATTCGGGATGATTTGGCGATCGCTTTTTCGGTTGGTTTTTATCAGGGCTTGGGAGCGGGTCAATCGATCCAAGCAGCGTTTCAGGCTGGGTGTGATGCAATTAAAAGGAATATTTCTAAATTTCCAGTATCTGATCGAAAGTTAGGTTCTGTTGAATCTTCTTATAAAACAGAAAGAATGTTACTGTCCGATTACTTAATTCCTGTTCTAAAAACAAGTATTTTATAGGAGATATTCAATGTCCCTAAATCGTAATCATGACATTTCTGCTCTAATTTCAGACCTTCAAGATCCTAATGATGATGTTCGCTCTTCGGCGGCTGAAGCTTTGGGGAACTTGGGTCCAGAGGTCAAAGATGCCGTTCCAGCCTTAACTGCTGCTCTTCAGGATCAGAGCTGGAGAGTTCGTTATAACGCTGCGGAGGCTTTGGGCAAAATCGGTCAAGAAGCCAAAACTGCTATTCCCGCTCTTGTTGCACTGCTCAAGGATTCAGATGAAAAAGTTCATCGCATTACGGCTGAAGCGTTAGGAGAAATAGGAGCCGAAGCCATTTCTGCTTTAATTCAAGCGTTTGAAGAGCGGGCACTTCGTCGTGATGTTGTATATGCACTAGGAAGAATAAAACTAACCAATCAGGAAGTAATTGATGTTCTTACGAAGATTACGAATGACGAAAGTAATGATTTAGAGGTACGTTGGATGGCTGCTGTTGGTCTGGAGCGCAATGACGTGGACATGGAGACTTTCTTTGTAAATCATAATCTTACTTCTCCTTATAAAGAAAGCATCCAATGCATGGAAAATCGTGAAAAATGGGAGGATCGCTCTGACACCAATGCCTTCAATATCATTACCTCTCAAAGCCTGGTTGAAAATCATGAAACCTGGGAGAATCGCTCTGACACAGCAAGAAGACGAGTTGTTTATGCCTTTGATGTTTATACAGGTCAGTGTGTACTTATAGGTTATGTAGGAGGAGAAGGAAGGCGTCATGCTATGCCAGTTGATATATACGAACAAGCAGTAAAAATGGTACAAAGCTTTTTGGGTAAAAAATAACTTCCGTAATATGCTAAAAGTCAATCAAAGTTTGAGTCAGCGGAGATTTATAGGACAATCTTTCAATAACAAAAATCTCACAGGACAAGACTTTAGTTATGCTGACATTCGAGGGATCAACTTTTCTGGATCAATCCTGAAAGGTGCGAACTTTAGTCATGCTCAAGCAGGTCAGCAAACACAATGGATAATAGGTTTACTAGTTGGTCTGTTAATTGTGATTTTCCTAGCAGGGCTTATCGCAGGGTTTATCGGCTTAGGAATAGGATCTTTGATATTTTACAAAGGAAATATAGAACATTTATTGTTTGGAATACCAACTTTTATTATATTTACTTTTTTGTTTGGACTCATACTGTGGCGAGGCTTGGGAGTGGTTTTGATTGCCTCAGTAATGGTTGTTGTATTGTTAGCCACTTTGATTATGATTAGGGGAAATGCAAATGTAGCTGTTTTAGCACTCTTTTTAACATTTTTAATAGCAGTAGCCCTAGTTAATTCTGTAGTTGGAGCAATCGCCATAATAAGTGTTTTGATTATTGCTAGAAAGTCGGCAATACCTCTCACTAGCATAGCAGTTTTGATTATTGCTTTCACAATAAAAAATTTGTTTATTCGTCAAGTAGCTAAAACTGTGCCTTATCATTTTCAGATTCCTTGTTATACAGTTATTTTTAGTATAACCATAATTATTCTCTTTTTTAGCATCTATATTAGTTGGAGAGTTTTATGTGGAGATAGTAGATATTTTTTCATCCGTGAACCTGCCTTGATAATAGCTTCGCTAGGAGGAACAAGCTTTCGAGGTGCAGACTTAACTGATGCAAACTTCAATCAAGCTATTCTTAACAACACTGACTTCAAAAAAGCAACGCTCATACGAGTCTACTGGTTTCAAGCAAGGCAGCTCGATCAAGCTCGAGTTGAAGGGACATATTTAGAAATACCTCAAGTCAGAGCGTTGCTAGTTTTAAATAATGGTAAAGATAAAAGTTTTGACGATCTTAACCTGCGGAGTCTCAATCTACGAGGTGCTGAATTAGCAAATGCTAGTTTCATTGGGGCGGATCTGAGCGAAACAACGCTAGAAAACGCGAACTTGTCCGGTGCAAAATTGGCAAAATCACGCTTATATCGAACTAATCTATCTGGAGCTTGCTTAACCGGATCTGTAATTCAAGATTGGGCAATTTCCACAGATACAAAATTTGACAAAGTGCGATGCGAGTTTATATATATGAGGCTTCCTACTGAAGATGATCTCGATCCTTGGCGAAAACCAGATAATAGAGAAGAAGTTTTCAAAGAAGGTGATTTTTATGACTTTATCACCCCCATTATGAAAACGCTAGCTCTCTACAAGCAACAGAATGTTGATCTCCGTCGAATGGCGACTACTTTCAAGACCCTTGACCTTTTTCACCATGAGAAAATTGATCCAAGTGCTGCTGCGATCGCTCTCAAACAGTTAGCCGAACAACACCCTGAAGCCAGACTAAAGATTGTGGCATTGGAAGGAAGAGGTGAAGAAAAATTTCGACTCCAAGCAAGAGTCACAGGGGAAACCGATCGCTCTAAACTTAGTGTTGAGTATATAGAAAAATATCAAGAAATTGCTTCCTTACCCTACGGGGATTTACAATCTCTGCTAGCTGCGATGGTAGAGAAAGATGAACGAATACGCAGTCTAGAAAGCATGGTAATGACGGCAATGAAAAGTGACAAGTTTTATGTGGAAACCTACTATAATTTGGGGGATACTAGCGAGGAAGAAAAAACTGTTAAGAAAATTCTGATTCTCACAGCTAATCCTCAAAATATAGATAAACGTCGTTTAGATGCAGAAGTTCGTGAAATTCAAACGGGTTTAGAACGAGCAAAAAAACGAGATCAGTTTGAAATCATCTCGAAGTGGGCTGTACGCCCTGACGATCTCCGACGTGCTTTACTAGATTATGAGCCACAAATTGTTCACTTCTCTGGCTATGGATCAGCTACCGAGGGACTAGCGTTAGAAAACGAGTTAGGACAGTTGCAGATGGTCAGTACAGCAGCTTTAGCAAAACTCTTTGAGGTTTTCAAAGATAAGGTTGAGTGTGTTTTGCTGAATGCTTGCTATTCGGAAACTCAAGCTGAGGGAATTCGTCAGCATATTGATTATGTCATTTGTATGCATCACGAGATCGGCAATCGAGCCGCCATTGAGTTTGCCGTTGGCTTTTACGACGCTTTAGGTGCTGGGCGATCGATTGATGATGCGTTTAAGCTTGGCTGTATTGCTATTGATTTGGAAGGGATTCCCGAGTCTCTAACGCCCGTACTGAAGAAGAAAAATGTATAACTAGCAAAACATCAAGGATAGTCCAACAGAACATCTAAATTAACAGCACTGAACTTTCTAAGCAGGCGATCGCCTCCTCACAAAGTTTTTATGACTAATCTTTGTATAAAGCTCAGCTTGCAGGTTTTACTAAACTTTTCTCCCAAGTCTCGCAAATTCCAGTAGCCAGGTATTTGGAAACTTTTTTAATGATTAGAGTAGCCACCAGAGTAGCAACAGCAGGAGCTAACCCAACTCCACTGACTAAAACAGGAGCCAACATCCCAGCCGCTTTGGTATAGTTCTGATTTATTGTTTCATCTAAAATCTTCTGAGTCTCTGGATCGTCTCCGAGGGGTTTGCACATAAGTTGGTAAACTAAGGGGTTGACCCGATCGAAAAGCCGCCGACCAGCATCTAAAAATCTTGGATCGATCGCTGCTCTAGCCGCAACGTTCACATCAAGAGATTCCAACGATGCTGGGTCTACCCCTATTGCTCCGCGTCCAGCAACATCATCCCCTATGGCTTGTACGTGAGAGCCAATCTGTGCTTCTAGCTGATCCTCATCAAGTTCCCACAAACTTTCTACTAGAACTTCAACTTCTGCCATGATTACTTGTCTCCAGGCTTTAGTTAACAAGAGTGTTACTGATTATTGTTGGCGTAAAAAACAATCTCCGACCACCAATTAATGCAGTTTAACCAGGATCTAGTTAGATATCAAAAATCTCAATTATTCTTATCATTTTTTGATTGAGCGACTATCTCTCTGGAGATGAGCCGTGTTCGCGACTAATATCATTCCTGCCCAGCCGGAATGATATTACCCACCAAAAGAAGTCGGGGTAGCGCGCGAGATCGTTTTACGTTTAATTTAGAACGACCTACTTAATTACTAACCTCAGCCATTTCAATGACGCGACCGTCGTAATCCTTGACCAAAAAATTCAGCGGCTTTTCCCGGCGAATTTTATAACTAATGCCGCGAGTTTGTACCCTCATCAATAGCTGATCCAAACAATCGCGATCGAAACAAACGTGACGCGGGCGATTTTTTTCCCCTACACCGGCCCCGCTAATAATGTGCAGTTGGGTATTTTTCATCAACTGATACCACAAACCCTCGGGACTCCCCATCGTTTGAGAGCTCGTTGCCCTCCCGACATTAGGCGACAAATACAGCGGATCGATACCAGTTGTCCCCAAAGTTTGCTCGTAATTGTAGTAGTAGTGCAGCGGCACTTCTGCTACGGGCAGGTTTAGCATACCTTCATAAAACTCCCTCGCTTGGCCGAGATCGGATACCATCACCGTGTGTACCTTCGGAGCACTGGTGAGAAACATCCACATTGCCCCCGCATAGGCGGCCAGCAGCATCACCATAATCCCTTGAGTCGAAAACAAGCTGTCCAGGGGCAGGGACGGCAAAAAAGAGCTCAAGTACAAAGGCCGAAGTCCAAAAGCAATAAAACTAACTGCTAGAGTCATGAATTATAAGAAAGGGTAAACAACGAAATTTATCAAGATTGCAGTCGCGATCGCCCGCGAGACTTAAACTATTAGCTTAGCCATCTATGTTAGCAAAAACTAGCGGTTAAGCCCTACCCGATGAAAGTCTTTGTCTACGGCACTCTCAAACCCGGGGAGTGCAACTACCTCCGCTACTGCGAAGGAAAAGTTGTGGATGCTTGCCCCGCGATCGCCCGCGGTCAACTTTTTGCGCTGCCGATCGGCTATCCTGCGATGGTGGCCGGAGATGGCACAGTCTGCGGTTTTCTTCTCTGTTTCGCAAACTCGGCTATTTTGGACGATTTAGACCGATTGGAAGACTATCATCCGCGGCGGGAACCGACACAAAACGAATATCAGCGGCAGTCCATCGAAATCTTCGATCGACATCTCAAACCTTTAGGCACGGCTTGGGCTTACTTCATGCTACCCGATCGCGTTCGTTCCCTAGGAGGCATCTGGCTGCCCCACGGCACGTGGGAAAATCGGTTTTTCGCCAAATAAGGTGGTTAATGCCGATGAGCTTAGGAAATAGCCATTGCAGTGCGCGAGGGCGGATCGAACCTGTACCCGTAACCCCGAACCGTTTTAATAAACTGCGACCCACTAGCATCAACTTCAATCATTTTCTTGCGAATCTGACCGATATGCACGTTAACAACGTTCTCTTCTCCTGTGTCGTTGCAGTTCCACCCCCAGATTTTTTCGATTAGCTGTTGGCGACTCCAAGATTGACCGGAATGACTTGCCAAAAAATGCAATATCTTAAATTCCAAGGCTGTTAACTTGATAATGCGATCGTTGAATGTTGCTTCCCGGCGCGCTGAGTCGATCGCGAATCGATCAAATACAATACGCGATGGAGTCACAGTCCTCATGCGTCTCAACACAACTTCGATACGAATTGCTAACTCCGCCAGACCAAAGGGTTTGCAGATATAGTCATCAGCACCGGCGGACAGGACTTTAAGTCGATCGGCTTCGTCTGTGCGGCTGCTTAGCATAATCACAAAAACATTAGTACGGCGCTGCATTTCCTGGCAAAGGTGATAGCCTGTAGTATCCGGCAAATTCCAATCAAGAACTACTAGCAGTGGCTTGAATTTCTCAAACAATTCTAAAGCCGTCTCGCCATCTGCTGCCGAATCTACTTGATATTTCTGATTTAAAAAACGATGAACTAGATTGCGAATTGATGAGTCATCATCCACAACGAGAATCTTGCGAGTAGTATCAGTAATCATCACAAAAAAGTTCGATTCAGTTGTCAATTGAAAGCTGGCAATTACAGAACAGCTTTAGGGAATCGTCAATCCCAAGTCGTTCCAACTAATACAGACTTTTTTGGAGCAATTCTTCTGTCAACTTCGCTTGGAAGTCAAAAGGCTCTCCCCAATCCCAAATTTTTACTTCTAGGTGTTCGTTAAATACCATTATTTCAAGCTCTATCGGAGTTTCTAATGGCAAATTTTTGTGCGCGTGGCGAACAGCATTCGTAAACCCCTCGATCGCAGCAAGTTTACACTGATGCAAAACGGCTAGGGGAATTGGTAGAGGATCTAACTGTTCAACCCACGATAAAACTTGAGCAACAGCCTTGATATCGGTATTTATTTGAAGGTTGATTTTTTGAACTAGCTGGTTAGAAATTGGCTCTGATTGGGGAACTCGTTGCTTGTGAAATCCCAAATAAAAGCTAGTTAAAACATCGCTCGCTCGCTTTAAAAAACCATCTTCAATGCTGTGTAGGGATGGTACTAGACCAGGCTGATGATAATATTTTACAATGAACAGACAGTTTCGGCCGTCAGAAGTGCGGGTATAACTTAGCTCATCGGCAATTTTGCCAATAATTTTTATACCTATCCCACCTGACGGAATTTCATCTATGTTATCTCTCATGGTGCTATCCTTTGTCATCATTTAATCTGTATTTTTTTACCTAAAAAAGAGAGTGGCATTCTGAACGATTAAGTTTGCATGATTTATGCCTGACTTTTCCCGTATGCCGTGCACTTGTTGTCCCGATCATTTTCTCTTTTTTGCTGGGGTCTTGACAAACTCAGTTTGCGATCGCTAAACTGAGCGAAAACTGACATTGACAACTAGATAAGTCAATTATATAATGACAGCCCTCAAAGCCTCTGACGAGGGATTAGTAAAAATTAAGCAAGCTAGAAAAGAAAGGGGCTTGACTGTAGAAGACCCCAGATGGCTAGTAGAAGCTAGTACAAGATTAGAGCCCGATCGAACTTGGACAGAGGCCGGGCCCTATGCCGATGGGCTCTCGCTGCCAACTTGGAGGCGCTTTTTAGGAGGAAGAAAACCCGTTAAAGCTAATGCTTTCAAGGCTTTCTGCACGGTTTTGCATTTGGATTGGGAAGAAATTGTCGATCGTCCTCCACCCGAAAATCCGCAGCCACCGAATTTAGACATTGATTCGGTAGTCGAAGAGATCCGGCAAAAATGCCACAGCAAAATCCAACAGCTTTACAGCAAAATGCAACTCTTGGATATTGCACAGCCCGTTGATGTAAGCAACCTCTACGTTGAAGTCAACATTTTGGAGGAGATTACCAGTTGGCAACCGGGAGAAATTAGCGATTTACTCAGAGACTTCAACCCAGATGCGGATAACTTTAACCGCTTGGGATTAGGCAAAGTGCGCCAGAAACGAGTACCAGGATTGGATGCGGTGAAATCTCACTCTAAATTGATGGTACTCGGCAAACCTGGTGCCGGTAAAACTACCTTTTTGAAACACATCGCCATTCAGTGCGATCGCGCCAAATTTGCAGCAAACAAAATACCCATTTTTATCTCTCTGAAAAACTTTGCCGAAATCGCTAATGTTGACTTATTAGAATATATCAGCGACGAATGTGCCAGTTGCGGAGTTGAGGGGCGATCGCAAACTGAATTCGCACTCAGTCAAGGCAGAGGACTGATTTTGCTGGACGGCTTAGATGAAGTGCCAGAATCAGATAGCGATGCAGTCGTCAGACAGATTCGTCAGTTTGTCCAAAAGTATTACAACAATCAGTTTATTATTACCTGTCGAATAGCCGCTTCTAAGTACAGATTTCACGACGAAGCCTTTACCTGTGTTGAGGTTGCCGATTTTAATTGCGAGCAAATCGCTGCCTTTGCGATCAATTGGTTTGTGGCTTTTTCTCATAATCTGGAGGCCGGGAAAGGTTTAGCCTCTCAATTTGTAGAGAAGCTGAAACTGCAAAAAAATCAGCAAATCCGAGAACTCGCAGTAACGCCTATTTTGCTTAATCTGACTTGTTTAGTATTCCAAGCTAAAGCTGATTTTCCATCCAACAGAGCCAAGTTGTATGAGGAAGGAATGGAAATTCTGCTGAGAAAATGGGATGAAACTAGAGGCATTCAACGGGATGAAGTTTATCGGGAGTTGAATTTGTGCCGCAAGAAACATTTACTTGCTGTTGTAGCAGCTATTACTTTTGAGCGGGGCGATTACTTTTTTGAAAAAAATCAAATCCAACAAGTGATTGCCGACTATCTAGCTAACTTGCCCGATGGCACAACTGACCCCGTTCAGTTGGAGATCCATAGTGAGGTTGTGCTGAAGGCGATCGAGGCACAACATGGGTTATTAGTGGAGAGGGCAAGAGGGATTTATTCGTTTTCTCATCTAACATTCCAAGAGTATTTTACTGCAAAAGCAATTGTTGACAATTATGAGGCACACTCTTTAGAAAAACTGGTCATTCACATCACCAAGAAGCGCTGGCGAGAAGTCTTTTTCCTGGCGGTTGAGATGTTGCCAAAAGCCAATGATTTATTGCTGTTAATGAAACAGCAAGTTGATGTACTCGTCGCTGATGATGAGCAGTTACAGCAGTTCCTAATGTGGGTAAACCAAAAATCCATTTCAGTTGATTTTCCGTACAAACCTGCGGCAGTGAGATTCTTTTACTTTTCTCTTCTCCCATCCCTCGAGCTTGCTCTTAATCGTAACCCTGAACGTTTCCTTGACCCAGCCCTTTACCTTGCAGTTAAACATACCTTTGACCCTGCTGTTGAATTTACCTTAGACCTTGTTCTTGACCTTGCCATTTTGCCTGTACTCGACGGTGCTATTGACCCTGCCCTTAGTCTTGCCCACGACATTCTTCTTGTTCCTCTTGTGGAGCCTGAACTGATGCAAGCACTGCAAAAACTTAAGAAACAACTACCTCGATACCCTGGTCACAAGAAAATATTTAGAGAATGGTGGTACGCTAACGGACAAGTTTGGACTGGGGAATTAAGACAAATCATAATTTCCTATCGAAATATAGGTCACGATTGGCAATTTAGCGAACAGCAGAATTCATTGCTGAGGAAGTATTACGATGCTAATAAATTGCTGATATATTGCCTCAATAGCGGTTGTAATGTATCTCCTGCTGTGCGGCAGGAAATTGAGGAGACATTGCTGTTGCCGATCGCGCATATCCAAAAAATCGGTGACAAGCGCGATCGCAATTAAGCGCGAGCGATCGCCCCACAATTCGTCATTAGACAAGATTGCAAAAGTTGCCAACTATCTTGAAATTATCTGCGTTTATCTGCGTTGATCTGCGGTTTCCCTATCAATCAAAGATTTAGGCAATTAGCCAATCAAAACCCAGAGATTGTCACAGGATATATCCACATTGAAAAACTGGAAAAAACAGCAAAAAGCCCCCTTTTCTAGGGAGCTTAGCAACTTCCGTTGTTGCTCAAAACAGAAACCTTACTGCGCCTTTGGCAATGACTTTTGAGGGGTTGGTACAGCAACTTTGGGAATATCCACGATCGGTGCATTCACCCCAAGCATCAAATCGTTGGGATTAACAATCTCTACCAAAGGCTCGTTCAAAGCCACAATCAAACCGTCAGATTCAGCAGGAACGGGCGATCGAGCAAACTGAGGAGCAAACAATTGGCGGCCGCCACCGACACCAGACACCATCGCAACCAACAAAGCTGCGATCGCACCTCCACCCAAAATCCAAATTTGTTTCGGCTTGCGTTCCACCCGCTGCAAAACCTTCGTCGCCAACTCCTCGGCAGATTGTTGTGCAGCAGGCACCGGCATTGCCTGAAAACTCTGCTGCATCATCAGCAGTCGCGAGTACAAACGCTTCGTAGTCGGGTCATTTGTCAGCCACTCCTCAACTTGGCGGCGTTCTGCAGCCGTCACTTCGCCGTCGAGGTAAGCACTCAGCAATTCAAAGCGATCGCGCATCATAGTAGTTACATTGCCCTGAGCATAATTGTTGTTAGCTTGAGTTTCAGCGAGTGAATCCCCGACACCTTGCTGATTCTGATTTTTATCCGATTCACATTTACCATTCATATTTCACACTTGTTCTAATTGGGGAATCACGCACTCGCTATTAGAATGATTTACTGCTTATTTATATTTTAAAAGAGAAGTTTTGATGTCACAGCAAATCTCACCAAATCTTCTTGACCCGCCTCTAAAAACACTCTTGCTAATTACCATCGAGATATTTTTGCAATTCCAACTGCAATCTTTGGCGAGCTCTAGCAATTCTCGACTTGACAGTTCCCAGAGAAACTCCGGTCATTTCGGCTATTTCCTCATAGGCTAAACCTTCTATTTCTCTCAAAACAATTGTCGTGCGGAATACTTCCGGCAAATCTGCGATCGCCACCCGCAACTGGTCGTAAAATTCTCTAGTCGTCAAATCTTCATCAGGCCCCGGACTGTCAGCCGGAATTTCCCAATCAACCTCGCCATCTTCCAGAGTACGGGGTACGTCCAGCGACAGCGGAGTTCGCACCCGTTTGCGCTTCCGCAACTCATCGTAAAACAGATTAGTGGCGATGCGGCTCAGCCAGCCCCGAAATTTAACAGGCTCTTGCAAGCGGTTAATATTGCGGTAGACCCGAATCCACACTTCCTGAGCCAAGTCTGCTCGGTCTTGCCAGTCAGGGGCCAAGTGATAAAGAACCCTGTCTACGTGGGACTGATACCGCTTCAACAGTTCTGAAAAGGCAGTGGTCTCAGGTCGATTTCCTTCCTGACACCGCAACACCAAGTCATAATTAGAGAGTTTTTCGGCTGGCAATTGCACTCTTTGAACGGTCGCCACAACCGCAGACCAGGACACGGAAATAAAGTCGCTCATCGGTGGAATTGGCTCATCGAACATTCCACACTTTTTGACGCTGGCCGATCGCGATTGGTTCCTGCACTCGGAAACTGCGATCGAACAGTCAATGACCCCCCCTGAAAGCGGATACAAGCCCCCGCAGGGCCTTGAGTGGAGTACCAAACATTTTAGACCCTTCGACCAGCTTTCCAGGCAACGCCCAACTTCCGGCTCCTAGATTCATGTCTGGAGTAAATCTAAAATCTAAAATCTAAAATCTAAAATCGACTGACTAATGCCCGACAACCTCGCACGCTCCAATACTAACCCAACTGCTAGAACCGTCAGCCCAATGTTCCTTTTTCCAAATCGGTACATTGTGTTTGAGCGTATCTATGGCGTACTGGCAAGCTGCAAATGCCTCGCCACGGTGGGGACAGCCAACAGCCACCAATACGCTGATTTCGCCCACCTGCAAGTGTCCGACGCGGTGGTGAATAACGACCCGATTGACATCTGCCCACTGGCGGCGGATTTCAGTAGCAATTTGCTGGAATACTCGCACGGCCATCGGTTCGTAGGCTTGATATTCTAGGGAAACTACAGCTTGACCGTCAGTTTGGTTGCGGACTGTACCGCTCATTATTACCACGGCTCCGTTGGCGGGGTCATCTGCCAAAGCGTATATTTCCTCTACAGACAACGGCGCTAAGGTAATGGCGAAGCTGTCTGATTCATGGCGTTGAGGAATTGTGCCGATCGAAAGTGCAGCGAAGGAGTTCATTGCCAAAGAAGTGGTGCTGGATATGTTAATCGATCTTGACACAAATCAAGTCGCGATGGATTTGTCTTGCATCGTTGTCAGGGAGGCGGGGTGGCTAATCTTGAGCCACATCTGGCAGCACTGCCGGAGAGCCCGACGCCATGACCCCGAACTCCTGCACGAGTGCGATCGGCTACAATGTAACTCGCCCGAACCAAACTAACACCGTGCTTCAAGACGAGTAAGATGCTTGTTCGATCGAATTTACTGCCGATCTTGCTGTAGCAATTCAATAAATAAGCATCCAAACAAGTAGTGTCATTCGCAACTCAGTACCAAGCTATTTCCAAGCCCGATCGATAACTTGGTGCGCTTTTCAATGACACAGTACAAGTTTAATTCTGCCCGGAGTTCCGATCCGCGCAGGCAAAATTTTTAGCAGCAGATGTAAACTTTATTTATTTTTTTGTTCCGGAAAGCTACTTAGATGAGATGATATACCTGTGCAGGGTTCAGGAACATTAGCCAATACTCGGCCAAAGCAAGACCTTAACGCCCTTTTGTAGCTTTTATGAAACATAAGTTAATAATTAGGGCTGTTAATTGAGGTTTTGACCTGAGTCTGCATCAAGAAAGGTTAACAACAATCACGAGGAAACTATGGAAGCACTAGCATTGAGCCACTCTTTTGTTGCTTATGAATCTCCAGAGTCCGAACTCCAAGTCAAGTCGTTAGACCAACTGGGCTTGAAAATTCCTAATTCTGCATGGATAGGCGTCGCAGGTCTGGCAGTAGCTCTATCTGTTCTGAGTGTCCCTGGCGAAGCGCAAGCAAGTTGCCACTACTCCCGCTGCGGCAAGAAAAGCCATCACAGCTACGCCAAAGTTGTCACTAATGGCGGCCGACTGAATATCCGCAACCGCCCCGATAGCTGTTCTCATGTAATCGGCAAGTTATATTATGGAGACCACATCAAATTGACCGGTCGTTACAGAAACGGCTGGGCCCAACTCAAAGGCGGCGGCTGGGTGTCTACTTCCTGGCTTTCCTAACTCTTAACTAGATCGCTTTACATTTCTAGAAAGAGTTTTAATCGTTACCCGGCCATACTGGGTAACGATTATTGTAAATAGGCGATCCTGAAAATAATCGAATATCCGAAATTCATGACTCACAACTAACAGCCTAAACTTTACCGCCGCCGATCAGATAAAGTAATGCCATCCGCACCGCCACGCCGCTGGTAACTTGCTGAGAAATCAGGCTAAACTGGTCATCGTCCATCAAATCCGAACTAATTTCCACGCCGCGGTTAACCGGGCCCGGGTGCAAGACCTTTACATCCGGCTGGCAGAGTTTGAGCCGATCGCGCGTAATCCCGTACAAAGAATGGTACTCTCGTAAACTCGGCAGCAAATGGTCGCTCATCCGTTCCTTTTGCAGCCGCAAAGTCATCACAAAATCAGCATCGGTCAAAGCAGGTTCAAGCTGCCAGTGCAAAAATAACTTGCCTTCCCTACCATCGCCGCACTCAGCAAACAACAGCGGCAGCAAAGTTGGCGGCCCGGCCAAATGAACCTCTGCCCCAGAAGCCGTGAGACTCCAAATATTAGACCTAGCCACCCGCGAATGCAAGATATCGCCCACCACAGCAATTTTTTTACCCGCTAAAAGTTCCAGCCGCGGACGTTCGGTATCTAACAGAGAACAAATAGTAAATAAGTCTAGCAAACCTTGCGACGGATGTTCGTGCTGACCGTCTCCAGCATTGAGAACGCTGACTCTCGAACCCAAGCGATCCATTTCCGAAGCAATGGTACTGGGAACTCCAGCTTGTTCGTGCCGGATCACCATCAAATCCGTTCCCATCGCCAGATAAGTCTTAGCCGTATCCAGAATAGTTTCCCCCTTCGTCAGAGAAGAACTTCCCGGCGCAAAATTCAGCGTATCCGCCGACAGCCGCTTCGCGGCCAACTCAAAACTATTGCGAGTCCGGGTAGAAGGTTCAAAAAACAAATTCGCGACCACTTGACCCTGCAGGGCCGGCACTTTCTTGGTGCGGCGGCCGAGCACCTCCCGAAAACTGGCTGCAGTTTGCAGCACCGTATCGTATTCGTCCGAGGTAAAATCAGCCAGAGTGAGAATGTGTCGCCTTGTCCAAGTCATACAATTTTAGATTTTAGATTTTAGATTTTAGATTTTAGATTTACTCAATCAGGACGGACGATCGGCTGGGAACTTGCTTGTACGCCCGCTGTGCTGTCGCCTTTGAATGTTCGATCGACATTTTAGGGATGGCGATCAACAGTATCCAACAATTTTCGATCGCTTTTGCGGTCAGTAGAGTTATAATCAGTTTATGTAGCTATGACCCACTCTCACAGGGAACCCAGCGTCGAAGGTGAAACAGGTGTGGTTTACCCGCAGGAAAGCGGAAATTACGCTGTAGCAGCGAAAGCGCAGTAGTTGCAGTTTCTCCTACGCCAACTCAGCCTTGCCAAGAACAAGCCGAACGCAGCCCTTGCATCTGCCACTATGTGGAAACAATCGAGGCGGCAAAGCTCCCACTGTCGATCGACAGCATATAGCGGGACATTTCAAAGATGATTAATTCTTTGAAGTCGGTCTTGACTCTTCAGTCCTGCTTATAGGCCCTTGTCAAAACGAACTCTCTTAAGATACAAGTTGAATATGTAGCTTCCCGACAAAAATCTACACGTATCTTGGCGAGACTGTTCTTGGCGAAACTGCGGTAAAAAGTGTGAGATCGGAAGTGGTAATTCACAAAATTTAAACAATTCAAGAGGTATTATGAGCCAGAAGGTTATACAGCCGATGGTTAAGTTCCAGCGTCAGGTGCATTCTCTCGTCACGTCTGACATTATCAAGCCCACAGACAGCATTTGGAAAATTGCTCTGCTTTACGGCGACGAATGGCCGTACTGGAAACAGCAATTGCTAGAGTTTGATTTTTCTATGCAAGACCCCGTGAGCGAGTTGATAGCTGTAGAAGCTTGGGACGAGGAATAATAACAGTTGACAGTTGACAGTTGACAGTTGACAGTGAACAGTTGACTAATGACTAATGACTAATGACTCTTAAAGACAAGTGGCTAGAGCTCTAGCTAATTGTTGAGCAGTTTGAAATCGATCGCCCGGTTTAGCTGCCGTGGTTCGCAAAATGGTCTCCCGCAGCTTGGGGGCGATCGTCGGGATATTTTCGAGCTTAAACCCGTAACCTCCAGGTATTTTCCCGTAAAAGTTTTGAGGGCTTTGGGCCGTCAGCAAAAAAATCAAAGTAGGCCCAATAGCATATAAATCCGACTGAGGGAGAGGCTGTCCCCGGTCTTGTTCCGGTGCGGTGTAGCCTTCAACGCCGATGCGAGTGCCCGGAGGAGTGCCGATTTCTTTAACGGCTCCAAAATCCAGCACTGTAATGCGATTGTCCCGGTGCCGCACCAGCAAATTAGCAGGTTTAATATCCCGGTGGACGATCGGGGGTTTTTGAGAGTGAATGTAGTCCAAAACCTCACAGGTTTGGATCATCCACTCTATTGCTTGTTGGGGAGCAACTGGCCCGCGGTTATAGATGCGTTTTTCTAAATCCTCGCCGTGGAGCATTTCCATCACCAAGTATTTTTTGCCCGCTTCCACAAAAAAGTCAAAAAACTGAGGAATTCCCGGATGGTGAAGGGTCTTGAGAGTTTTAGCTTCACGTTCAAACAGTTCTTGAGCTTTGACTATTTGAGCCATGTCAGCATTCATTTCCTTGAGGACTACCAGAGAAGCTGCAGGGGAACTTCCGGGTTGTTGAGCTTTCGCTTTATCTCGATCCCAGGCTAAAGTCGTTGTCCCCATACCGCCTTGGCCCAAAGTTCGCAGCACTTGGTAGTGGCGCACGGTGCGATCGACTTTAATCGGTTCGCCGCAGTGGATGCAGAATAAATTCCCCTGCGGGTTTCCCGCGTGGGTACACCTCGGTACCGCGAGATTGACGGTGGGGTTCGCCTCAATCTTGCCGCCGACTTCAATATTAATCACTTGGAAATGCAGAATCGGGCCGCCCCGCGCCAACTGGATCAGGGCACCGTCGGATATCCAACCCTGAGACATAAGAATACCGTTTACCAAAGTGCCATTTGTCCCCGAATTGACTAAGTACCACTGACTGGATTTCCCGTTATTAACTCTTTGCAATTCCAGATGCTGCCGCGAAACTAGAGCATTGGGGATCACAACGTGATTTTCAGGAGAGCGGCCGATGCGAATAATGGATTCGCTCTCGAAACTCCACTGTTGCAGGGGGGTCTGTTTTTCTGGATCTAAAAGAGTCAGCAGCATTTTCGATTGATGTGGTTGAACTCCCTGATGTGGCAGTGAGAGTTGGCAGGAATTTACAGATTTGGGGCGCAGGGCTTTGAAAAATTAGAAATTAAAAATTACTTCTGAGCTTCCCAGGTGTGTTTTAGGAAAACTTTATAATATCCTGATTGTGATTAAAGATTCCATAAGCTGTCGCGCATCTAAATTGTATATTCTCCGCAGGCTTTCTGGCCCAACCCTACTCCCCACAAGACTTTGATTTTTTTTGACAGACTATTTAAAGGCCGCCACAGCTTAAACAATTAAGTTATAAATATTTTTTGGGTAATAATTATCCGTAAAAATTCAGAGGGATCGATCGCTCCTTAAAACACAGTCGATCGATTTAGGAATGACGATTTAATAACTTCAGCAATAAGCCTCTCCAAAAAGTTCTCAACCTTCTTCTCGGTTGGTTGATCAGTG
>JAUBST010000006.1:184320-239196 GCA_036702215.1 Microcoleus sp. F6_B6 | reverse complement strand
ATTTGTTAAATAATGAAGGCGGTTGAAACCGCTGCCGACTTATCCCCGTGTCTGAAGCCAGGGGCTTGCGTCTCGTTATTCGGTCATTGCCAAATGAATTCATGAACAATATCTGTTCGATGAGTGGTATGCAGAAAAAGCCCAGCGCTGCCCAAAAAATTGCATATCTTACGGCTTCGGGATTTGCAGTTGCGCTAACTCCGATGAAAAGAGCCGCCCAAAGGAAAAAGTTTGGGTTCACAAGCAGGATATAAGCATCCCGAGCTTCTGCCTTACTTAGCTTGCCCTTTGTCACTATTGAGGTTAATGTAGCTGCTACGCGCATCGAGACAAAGACCAAAGTTGCAATTGCCAATTGTTGCAGACAAGCTAGCGATCGCGCTGTATCTGTTGAGGAAAATATATCGCTGAAGAATGTTGCCGGAGTAAACTGAAACCCGGTGGCCAAAGCCATGAATGCAACAGCCAGCACACCGATAAATTTCCAGTTCTTACTGTGGTGGTTTGATTCTACAGGAGATTTGTCCCGCCAAAACTGGGCGATCGCACCCGGTATTGCCAGACCTAAAATTAAAATGACACCGAAAAAGATCAGGCTGTCAACGTTAATGGGTAAATTGGCAACCTTCAATGTAGCCAGCAGCGCCAGCGGAGCAACGATTGATAGGGTTCTTGACAATAGGGCCGACGGATAAAGATTGCCGCCCCAAAGCACTGATAAAACTGGGGAAGTCAGGGCTGGCGGAACCATCCAAAACAGCACCCACAAAACTTTGTACAGATCCGCTTCGCTCTGATACAAAAATCCCGAAAATATTAAGAATAGTCCCACTGCCCACCGCACTGCCATCCACCCGTAAACTAAATACTTCACAGTTGAAGTTACTTTGCGTTTACTCGCGGCAAAGTCGATGTCCAGGTAGGTATAAAATGTTGAAGCGGCAAGACACGCAACAATTATGGCTCGAAATAGGGCTGAGGGAATCGCTCCTGCTGCGCCGCTGATTGCTCCTACCAAACTTCCCAGCAAAAAGGCGGCGGCATAGATCAAAATCGCCCACATAATTGAAAGATCGTTGATCTCTTTCCGCACCGAAGCGGCACCGCCGGATTCCTTGTCCCGAAACTTGACGAGATCCACACCGCTGAGAGCTTTACCGTTGGGGAGTTTCAGGTGTTTGTAAGCAGTA
Source organism: Microcoleus sp. F6_B6 (assembly GCA_036702215.1). GTDB lineage: Bacteria > Cyanobacteriota > Cyanobacteriia > Cyanobacteriales > Microcoleaceae > Microcoleus. Next base: position 238,006 of record JAUBST010000006.1, on the reverse strand, counting down.
GGCGGCAGACGGCTTAAATAAAGTGCTAGAGGCTCCAACACATATTGGTGGCACACTACTAGAACTGTTTCACCGCGTTCTAAGTGCGGTACAACTTTGTCTTCGTAGAAACGGGCAGCGCGAGAGTAAACTTGGGCAATCTTTTCGCCAGCCGGGGGTGCTTCGTTATGTGAATGCAACATTTCCTCGAAGCCTTCGTAGCCCAGGGCTAGACGCAGCAAATTTAGGTTGCGACCCGCAAAAATGCCAAAGGATTTTTCGCTAATTCGATGGTCGATTTGAACGGGGGTATCGGGCGACTTCAGTGCTTGACTTTCAGCAAGGGCGATTTCACAGGTTTGGCGCGCGCGTCTCATGTGGGACACATATACTGCGTCAAACTTTGTACCTTTTTTCTTCAAGTCAACACCTGCACGGCGCGCCTGCAACCTGCCAAACGATGTCAGGTCAACATCCAGAACTCCTGCAAAAATATTGCGTTCGTTACTGGTACTTTCACCGTGCCGAATAAAGTAGACACGTCCTAGCTGTTCTGGATTGAATTCTTTTGGTGAAGCGGCAGAAGTAGCCCTGGTTACATCATCGGATTTACCTGTAACTTCGATCGATCCGTTGTCGCTACTTTCTACTGGGTCATCTAAGCTTCTAGTGTTCATGGTTTACTTTCACTGCGCCTCAAACATGATTGAGATTGTCTAACTTTGAAGTTTCAGACTTTCAAGTCAGACCAGTTAACGACAAAAGCACTTTACCACGAAACCACGGTTCTAGACTGTGCCGTTCATAATACTTTGCACGATCGAAGACGGTGCTTTTTGTTCAGCAAAGTTTCTGGTAAAATCACCGGAAGTAAAAAAAATTAAGCAGTCCATTTTCTCGCGGTTTACCAGAAAATAGAGAGCTATGCAAAAAATTGAATTTACTCCGGTTGGTATCAAAGCTCTTCACGATTACAATAGTGCGGGCTGTTGTTAATTCCTAGTCTGAAACCCTAGATTTTCGGTTGAGCGATCGTGCGATCGCTAGCGCCACCCTCCTGCCGATCGCCCTGCAACCCTTCTTCTACAGCGGGTTATCAAAAACTGTCGGATGTGTTGCGATCGGCGATTTCCTGAAAGCCCATCCCCGCGTGCGACTGAATACTCTATCTTTTCTCCTACTCGCCAAACTTAAATTTGATAGAAAGCTTGTAAAAATTTGTCAAAAAAAAGTGTTTATCCTCGAAGTATTACGGAGATTTTTTGGGTTTTAAACAGCAAAATCTGACTCGGTCGTGCCAAATGCTAGGACTCACAAACAAGATTTAGATTCTCTTATGACTTTAAAGTTTGAGAGATTTAAGTCCGATCGGTTAACGACAAAAAGCACTCTGCTACTCAGCACTTTCTTTGACCGTGCTGATTATAGTATGACCGAGAATTTCAAAGGTGGTACCCGCCACGCGATTTATCTCGCGCAAATCAATCCAAAATCTCAAATCTAAAATCCTCAAGAAAGAGCATTTATCCGTGGGATCAATCTAAAATCTAAAATCTAAAATCTAAAATCGATTGACCTTAACCCTCGGAGTGTAGCAATACTAATTAATTGATGCAGGAGCGATCGCACAACTGACAACATGAAGAACACCCAAATCTTCAAAGGATCTGAGACAAAATTTTAGATAAAAAAGCCCAGCTCGCTCTTTCCCTGGCAAACCAAAAGATTCTTCAGATGGACAGCAGGTTGAGAGCGAGTTTAGGGGATCGATCGCCCATCTAACAAATAACTTTTGTACAAAACCCGTCCTGTACTTCGAGAATTATCACTTTTGCACCTGCATGACAGCCAAAAAGATTGTGCTAGAATCCATCAATACGTAGTCGTAGGTTGGGCACAGGCCGAGAAGAGCAATCTTCTTGCAGTCTAGGGGAGGTTGTAGGTCAGCCACCATTTGGGTCTTCCCAGTTGAAAGCCACCCTGCAACATGAGCCTGGAATCTGCAACCGCAGCCGAGTGCGGCAGATCGGTTGGGAGTGTCGCGCTAGAATAAGCAGTACGACGAGTAGGGACACGTCATTGCCGCGTCTCTACGAGAACACAAACGCTCCTTAAGTGCGAGCGTGACCTCGAAACGGGCACATAGCAGCAGGTGATGGGAATAAATCATGTTTGAACGCTTCACAGAAAAAGCAATAAAAGTAATCATGTTGGCCCAGGAAGAAGCTCGCCGCCTGGGTCACAACTTCGTAGGGACAGAACAGATCCTCCTGGGTCTGATCGGTGAAGGAACCGGGGTGGCAGCTAAAGTCCTCAAATCAATGGGGGTCAACCTCAAAGACGCTCGGATTGAGGTCGAAAAAATCATCGGCCGCGGTTCCGGCTTCGTAGCAGTCGAAATTCCGTTCACTCCCCGCGCCAAGCGGGTTCTAGAACTATCCCTAGAAGAAGCTCGCCAACTCGGACACAATTATATAGGTACCGAACACCTGCTGCTGGGCTTGATCCGCGAAGGTGAAGGAGTAGCGGCCAGAGTATTAGAAAACCTGGGAGTAGACTTGTCGAAAGTCCGCACCCAAGTGATTCGGATGCTGGGAGAAACCGCAGAAGTCGCAGCCACCGGCGGAGGTGCCCGCACCAAAACCCCAACCCTCGATGAATTCGGTGCCAACCTCACTCAAATGGCGGTCGATGGCAAACTAGACCCAGTAGTCGGACGCCAAAAAGAAATCGAACGGGTAATTCAAATCCTCGGTCGCCGTACCAAAAATAACCCGGTGCTCATCGGCGAACCCGGAGTCGGTAAAACCGCGATCGCCGAAGGCCTGGCCCAACGCATCGCTAACAACGATATCCCAGACATCCTGGAAGACAAGCGCGTCGTCACCCTCGACATCGGCTTGCTCGTCGCCGGTACCAAATACCGGGGCGAATTTGAAGAACGCCTCAAAAAAATCATGGACGAAATCCGCACAGCGGGTAACGTGATTTTGGTGATTGACGAAGTGCATACTTTGATCGGTGCAGGTGCGGCTGAAGGGGCGATCGACGCAGCGAACATCCTCAAGCCGGCTCTGGCAAGAGGCGAACTCCAATGTATCGGCGCTACCACCCTCGACGAGTACCGCAAGCACATTGAGCGCGATGCAGCCTTAGAGCGACGCTTCCAGCCCGTGATGGTCGGCGAACCGACCGTTGACGAGACGATCGAGATTCTCTTCGGTCTGCGGGAACGCTACGAACAGCACCACAAGCTGAAAATCTTGGACACGGCCCTCGAAGCAGCAGCCAAACTCTCACATCGGTACATCTCCGATCGCTTCCTACCAGACAAAGCAATTGACCTAGTAGACGAAGCAGGTTCGAGAGTCCGCCTGATCAACTCGCAACTGCCCCCTGCAGCCAAAGAACTTGACAAAGAACTGCGCCAAGTCCTGAAAGATAAAGACGAAGCGGTGCGTTCTCAAGACTTTGACAAAGCAGGCGAATTGCGCGATCGGGAAATGACCATCAAAGCCGAAATTCGCGCAATTTCCCAAGCCAAAAAAACCGACTCGGCCCGCACCGGCGAAACCGACCCATCGCCAGTAGTCAGCGAAGAAGATATCGCTCAAATCGTGGCAAGCTGGACGGGCGTACCGGTTAACAAACTGACCGAATCCGAATCCGAAAAGCTGCTGCACATGGAAGATACCTTGCACCAGCGCTTGATCGGTCAGGAAGAAGCAGTGAAAGCCGTTTCCCGCGCCATCCGCCGCGCGCGGGTAGGCTTGAAAAATCCCAATCGCCCGATCGCCAGTTTCATCTTCTCCGGGCCTACCGGTGTCGGCAAAACCGAACTCACCAAAGCCCTAGCAGGCTACTTCTTCGGTTCCGAAGACGCGATGATTCGGCTGGATATGTCGGAGTACATGGAACGGCACACCGTCTCCAAACTCATCGGTTCTCCTCCAGGCTACGTCGGCTACAACGAAGGCGGCCAACTCACAGAAGCAGTCCGCCGCCGTCCTTACACCGTCGTTTTGTTCGACGAAATCGAAAAAGCCCACCCCGATGTCTTCAATATGCTGCTGCAAATATTGGAAGACGGCCGTTTAACCGATGCCAAAGGTCGCACCGTGGACTTCAAAAACACGCTGCTGATTATGACCTCAAACATCGGTTCTAAGGTGATTGAAAAAGGCGGCGGCGGCCTCGGCTTCGAGTTCAGCGACAACCAAGCCGATGCTAATTACAACCGCATTCGTTCTTTGGTTAACGAAGAACTCAAAAACTACTTCCGCCCCGAATTCCTCAACCGACTCGACGAAATTATCGTCTTCCGCCAGTTGAACAAGGAAGAAGTCAAGGAAATCGCGGTCATCATGCTCAAAGAAGTGTTCGGTCGTTTGACAGAACAGGGCATCACCCTGGAAGTGACCGAAAAATTCAAAGAACGGCTGGTAGAAGAAGGCTACAACCCCAGCTACGGAGCCAGACCCCTGCGCCGCGCCATCATGCGGTTGCTGGAAGACAGTTTGGCTGAGGAAATCCTTTCTGGTCGCATCAAAGACGGCGACACCGCTGTTGTGGATGTGGGCGAGGACGGAATTGTTAAGGTGCTGCAAGGTCAAAAGCGGGAATTGCTGCCCCAAGGTGCTGAGTAAGTTGGAGTAAGTGCGATCGCGAGTTAAGTTGGGAAATAACCAATCTCGCGATCGCAAACAACTCAAAATCCTCACATAAAAAAGGTAGAGAATTTAAATTCTCTGCCTTTTTTATGAGTTAATCTCAAGAGGAGAGTTATGGCATAAATCTTTGATTGATAAGCTGTGGAGCATTTAAAATGGTATTGTATGGTGCGTCAGTTTTAAGGCGTTTTCCATGTATAGTCAGTGTTCACTTCGCTTCGCACCCGGAGCGGCCTCGTTAGTGGTTTAAATGCTCCACAGCTTAGGGAAACCGCAGGTGCAACGCAGATGCCTTTCAAGATACTTTACAAAGGCCTGTACTTCACGTCTAGTAATTAACAGCGACATTCTTCAATGGAAAGCTCTACTGCATTTAAATTGTATATTTTGGGCGGTATAGCGCGTGCAGCCAGCTCGTGATTTGATTGTTTGTGGAGATGCAATTTAAATGCTGAGCGACCTTAATCAGATAATTAGTGGCAACTATAATAGCGAGGACTTTCATGACATCTGAAAAAAAGAATTTGGGTACAGAAGTAGCAGAAAATTCGCCTGCTGAAAGCTGGTGGCAGAAAGCGTGGAAGTCTAGCTTTGAAAATCTTCAGATAGTGATTATTGCTTTGAGTCTAGCAATAGTGATTCGAGCCTTGGTCGCCGAACCGCGCTACATACCCTCAGATTCTATGGTACCAACTTTGCACGTGGGCGATCGCGTCGTAGTCGAAAAAATCTCGTACTACCTCGAACCTCCAAAAACTGGCGACATCGTAGTATTTTCTCCCCCCGAAAAGTTGCAAGAAGAAGGCTTTACCCAAGACCAAGCATTCATCAAGCGGATAATTGGCTTACCGGGTCAAACCGTCGCCGTTAAAAAAGGTTTAGTGTATCTCAACGACAAACCCCTCGTCGAAAAATATATTGCCGAACCTCCTAAATACCAGTGGGGGCCTTATCGCGTCCCAGAAAATGAATATTTTGTGATGGGAGACAACCGCAACAACAGCAACGACTCCAGCAGGTGGGGATTTTTACCTAAGCAGAATATCATTGGCCGCGCTGTAGTGCGGTTTTGGCCTCTAGAACGCATCGGGGAAGTTTGAAGTCAGTTGACTGTTGACTGTTGACTGTTGACTGTTGACTGTTGACTGTTGACATCGCAAGCCACCCGATGCCCGATGCCTTATGCTGTACGGAAATTTCTACTTATTCTTGTGCCTTAAGGGGTAGGGACTTCCTCCGGCAACTGATAAAATGGTACAAAAAGCAGCGGGGTTTCTCGCCTAGATCAAAATTAGTAGAATATTAAAAAATTAGGAAAGCTATGGGATTTTTTGATTCAGAAATTGTTCAGCAAGAAGCCAAGCTGTTGTTTGAAGACTATCAATCTCTCATCAAACTAGGTGGCAATTACGGCAAATTCGATCGCGAAGGCAAGAAAATGTTCATCGCTCAGATGGAATCGATGATGGAGCGCTACCGTATTTTTATGAAGCGCTTTGAGCTGTCTGAGGACTTCATGGCTCAGATGACTGTAGAGCAGTTAAAAACACAGCTCAATCAATTTGGCATCACGCCCCAGCAGATGTTTGAGCAAATGAACTCAACGCTGGAGCGGATGAAATCTGAGCTGGAAAAACAATCCTAGCGAGCAGAAGGAAGAAGGAAGTTCGGCAACGGATTTTGTAGCGGATGTAACGGATGTAACGGATGTAAAGGATAGAAGGAAGAAGGAAGAAGGAAGAAACTATTCCCAATGCCCAATGCCCAATGCCCAATGCCCAATGCCCAATGCCCAATGCCCGATGCCCAATGCCCAATGCCCAATGCCCAATGACTAATGACTGATAATTAAGGCCGCTCAAAAGATGAAGCAGGTTTGAAACTTTCTGCTGGAACTCCCTGCAAAGCTTGGCTCATAAAATCGCGCCAAACAGGGGCGACAATAGTACCGCCAGTAGCACCGTAGCTCATCGGTCTATAGTTGTCGTTGCCCATCCAAACAGCCACGGACAACTGCGGCACGTAACCCACAAACCAGATATCCCGTTCTGAGGAAGTTGTACCAGTTTTCCCAGCAGCCGGTCGGCCAAGTTGAGCCGCCCTTGCCGTTCCGCTGTTAATTACTCCTTGCAGGGCGCTGTTGACAGATGCCGCCGCCCAGGAATTGAGAACTAATTTGGGTTTGGGCGTATTGTCGAGCAAGACGTTGCCGCTGCTGTCAGTAACTTGCACGATAAATGTGGTGTCAGAATGCCAGCCGTTGTTGGCGAAGGTAGCAAAAGCTCCGGCCATTTCTAAAGGAGTCAGGTCAACTGCACCCAAGGGCAAAGAAATCACGGGTTCCATCGGACTTCTGATGCCGAGCACGCGGCAAATCTCAATCACTTTATTCAATCCGACTTCTTGACCGAGCTTGACGGCGGGAATATTGAGAGATACTTCCAACGCCCTGCGGATGCTGACTGCACCGGAGAAGCCGCCACCGTAGTTTTGAGGGTAGTAGTAGCCGTCGCCGTCGCGGTAGCCGACAGGAGAGTCGTAGACAATTGAATCCGGGCCGTATTTGCCGCTAGCAAAGGCAGCGTAGTAGATAAAAGGTTTAAAAGAAGATCCGGGCTGGCGGCGTGCTTGAATGGCGCGGTTGAACTGACTCTTTTCGTAATCGACGCCGCCAACCATTGCTTTGACGAAGTGGGTGCGGGGATCGACGGCGGCTAGGGCAATTTGACCTTCGTCGCGATCGTAAAACAGCCCTTGGTAGTAAAGCCGATTGTGCCACGCTTTGACGGTTTCTTCGGCTATGCGCTGCATTTTGAGGTCGATCGTGGTTTGAACGCGCATTCCTCCCTTAACCACGGCATCTCGCCCGAAACGCCTAGTCAGTTCCTGGATTACGGCTTGTGTTACGTAAGGAACTTGAGATCCACCAAAAGAGGTAATTTTGCCTAGCTTAATTTTTTCCTGGCGGGCAGCAGTTTCTTGGGCCGGCGTAATCCATTTGAGCTCCTTCATGCGTTTTAAAACGAGAGTTTGCCGCTCTTTTGCCAACTTGTAATTGACGAAAGGACTGTATTCTTCGGGGGCAGAAATTAAGCCGGCCAGCATCGCTGCTTCTGAAAGAGTCAAATTACTTGCTGATTTGTTGAAATAGCTTCGAGAGGCTGTCTCTACGCCGTACAAGTTGTGACCTAAGTAGATTTGATTCAGGTACAGTTGCAGAATTTGGTCTTTGTTGAGAATTTGCTCCAAGCGGATAGACATTACCGCTTCAGCTACCTTGCGACTAAATTTTGACTGGGGAGAGAGAAACAGGTTTTTGACTAGCTGCATAGTCATAGTCGAGCCGCCTTCAACGGTTCTACCTTTCTCTAGGTTGACCATCAGAGCCCGGGCTATCCCGCCGGGGTTGATGCCTTTGTGGGTGAAGAAGTTGCTATCTTCGATCGCCAGAACCGCCCGTTTCAGGTTCGGGGAGATTTGGTCAAGGGGTACGACATCCCGGTTGGCTTCGTCGTGGATGCTGGCTAGGGGCTTGCCGTTGATGTCGTAAATGTGGGTAGTTTCTGTGGGAGAGTATGTTTGCAAGATCCGAACATCTGGCAAATTGCGGAAGCTGATCGCTAAGCCAACCAGTCCGCCAGCGACTACGGAACTGGCAAGCATTGTCATGCTGAGTATGGTTCCGGCCGTCACTTTACTGACTGACTGAACAAACTCGAATACGGGGGCTGAGTTTTCCGTGTTATTATTGCGGACTGCGTTGGTTGACACGTGAATTTCACTTCCTCACTCGATTTGGGGTTTAAGACTTTTAATTTTAGATGCGAACCCTAGAGACTGTCAGTCGATTTTAGATTTTAGATTTTAGATTTATTCCACAGATGAATCTGGGAGTTTGAACAAGAGTCTAAAATTTGGGGTTCTCCACGACTGTTGTACGTGGCAGCGTATCCGTTTTTAGGCGGGGTCAGCTAATGAAAGCCGGTCAGCTTTGGGATTATAGTAGCTGGATAGTTATGTTTTTATGCGTCAACAAGTGAGTGTAACTAATTCTGATGCACTTTGGCAAAATATGATGGACGATCGCTCCCCTATGATTTCTTCTAACTTTTCTGGAATTTACCGCGGTGTCAGCGAGATTTTTCCCGATCGACCTGATTCTAGCAACCCTGACGAAAATTTAGCCCAACTGCTGGCAAAAGTCGATCGACCGTTGCGCGTCAAACTGGGAATTGACCCGACAGGGAGTGACATTCACCTGGGCCACAGCATTTGCGTCCGCAAGCTGCGGGCTTTTCAGGATGCCGGTCACACAGCCGTACTGCTGATCGGAGATTTTACCGCAAGAATTGGCGATCCGACAGGGAAGTCGGAGATGCGCCCCCAGTTGACGGCCGAACAAGTGGCGGAAAATGCCAAGACTTATTTAGACCAAGTGCGTCCGATTCTAGATTTTGACACGCCCGGACGTTTGGAAATTCGCTACAACTCCGAGTGGTTGTCGAAATTGGACTTGGCGAAGATTTTGGAACTGCTGGGGACGATGACGGTGCAGCAGATGCTCGCTAAAGAGGGATTTGATAACAGGATGCAGCAGGAGAATGCGATTTATCTGCATGAGTTTCTGTACCCGCTAATGCAGGGTTACGATTCGGTGGCTTTGGAAGCGGATGTGGAGTTGGGGGGAACCGACCAAAAGTTTAATATTGCGGTGGGGAGAGATTTGCAGCGGCATTTTGGGATGAAGCCGCAGTTTGGGTTGCTGATGCCGATTTTGATCGGGACTGACGGGGTGCAGAAGATGTCGAAATCTTTGGGCAATTATGTGGGTTTGTCGGAAGACCCGCTGACGATGTATTCTAAGCTGGAGAAAATTGCTGATAGTTCGATCGCCCAATATTTTGAACTATTGACAGATTTGCCGCTTGATGAATTGCCCGAAAATCCGCGAGAAAAACAGAAACTTTTGGCTGTGGATGTGGTGCGCCAGTATCGCGGTTCGGAAGCGGCGGATCGCGCACAACAAGATGCAATTGCGCTGGTTAAAGGTGCTGCGGGACAAGCTGATGCTGTGGCGGAGTTTTCTTTGGCAAGCGTGCAGTTTCCGGCTAAGTTGTTTTATATTCTGAGTGCTAGCGGGCTTTGTAAAAGCAGCGGTGAGGCGCGGAAGTTGATGCAGGGCGGTGGGGTGAAGTTGGAGGGCGATCGGGTTTCTGATGTTAATCTTACTTTTGAATCACCGGCTGATTTAGGCGGTAAGGTTTTGCAGGTTGGGAAGAATAAGTTTGTGCGATTGGTGTCTTGAATCTCTTTTTTAACCGCAGATGAATACTGAAGATGAACCCGCTATGAACGCTGATAATCGAATTATTGTTGCTTTGGATGTTTCGAGTCAGGAAGAGGCGATCGCACTTCTTGACAAACTGCCTGATGTATCTTTTTGGAAAGTCGGTTTGGAACTGTTTGTGAGTTCCGGGCCGGGGATTTTGGAAATTTTAAAACAGCGGGAAAAGCGAATTTTTCTCGATTTGAAGTTTCACGATATCCCGAATACCGTGGCTGGTGCTTGTCGGGCTGCTGCTAAGTACAATGTGGATTTATTGACTATCCATTCTACTTGCGGTAAAGATGCTTTGAAAGCGGCACAGTTGGCATTGACTGAAGGGGCGGCGGCTGTGGATCAACCGAGTCCTAAGTTGATTGCAATTACTCTGTTGACGAGTTTGAATTCGCGACAGTTGGCTTTTGAGTTGAAAATACCTTTGGAGTTGCCGGAATTTGCTTTGCACATGGCATTGTTGGCTAAGGAAACGGGTTTAGCTGGGGCTGTTTGTTCTCCGCAAGAGGTGGAACAGTTAAGAATGAGTTGCGGGGATGATTTTCTGTTAGTTTGTCCCGGTGTGCGTCCGAAATGGGCCGATGGAGGCGATCAAAAACGATCGATGACTCCAAAGGCTGCTTTGAAAGCTGGTGCGGATTATCTGGTGATTGGGCGACCGATTACTGCTGCGCCCGATCCGGTGGCGGCTTTTGCGCGCATTTGTGAAGAGTTGGGATAACAAGATGAATGTTTTTTAAACCCCAGGTGAACACAGATGAACCCAGATAAAATCCTATCAGCGTTCATCTGTGTTTATCTGCTAACATCTGCGGTTGCAAGGCCGACTCTGGCTGTTAATTTTGTGACAAATCATGCTAACAGTATAAATGCCAGTCGGTATGATTTGTTAGCGCGATCGCCCTGTCCCGCTGATTTAGAAACTTTGGTCGATCGCCTGTTGCAAGATTTGCCTAGTTATGCTAATCGCTCCATTGTGCGATCGTACTTTTCTCCTAACACTAACACACGGCCCGGTTACGCGCTGCCTCAAATAATTTTAGCGGGCCGCCCGGAGTTTGAACCGTTACCTTTGAATTCAGGGGATGCGCTTCCTGAAAATGCCAGTCAAGTTTTTATTACTACTTTGGAACGGCAGTATCGCGGGGGAAAACCCGTCGAAATTCAGCAATATCATTGGTTGTTTTTAACTAAAACGGAAAACGGTTGGGAATTAGTAAAAATTGTTTCTAGGTTTGGTCCCGTCGCGGATGTTCGCCCGCTGTTGCCGCCGGAGGATGAGAAAAGCGAAATTGCTGAGGCGATTCGTTTGTGGTTGCGAGATTGTCATGCAAAATGAGAAGATCGGACGGCGGTTTAACTACTGAATTCTCTAGCCAAGTTCTGTTTTATTTCCAAATATGCTGCTTCTTCTAGTTCTAGTCGTTCTCGAATTAGGCGAATAATCCACGCCTGAACATCTGTTTCTTGATGCAATCCCGCTAAAAAAGCTGCTTTTATGGCAAGTTCAGAGGGAATGGATAAAGAAGTCAGCGGTTTGTGAACAATAATGGGAGTTTCCCAAGCTGAGTCATTGTTAGCTTGGGTTTCAACTATTAGGTCAATTTCTGGGTCAGAGAGTGTTTCTTCGGTTGTGGGATCGATCGAGTTCATATTGGCCATCCGGTAATAATCCGAACTACGTTATTTGGCTTTAGTTGAAATATAATTTTGAGGGTGCGTCCACCGTAGGTTGTACCAATCAGTTGATAGCGATCGGGGTAAGACTTGTTGCGTCGCACTTCATAGTCAGAAAAGAAACATTGAACAGCTTCATTGAATGTAACTCTGTGTACAGTCAGTTTGTCTTGCTCAAAGTCATACTCAAATTCATAGGGGGTGAAGTTATTCCAGTCTACCACCGTTTTAGGAATTGCATAGGATTGCCATTTAATTATATCAGAGCGATCGCATCGCTAAAGAAACCCGGTTTCTGCGAAATCTTGTGTTAGTGACGAGACATCTAGGAAGAAACCCGGTTTCTGGCCCCCTGTGCGTTTTTTCAAATAAACATCGAGCCACCACAGGTGACAGAGATAGGAAAAATTTAAGCAGTGTAAAGAGCAAAAGGGCAAAATTGTAAAGGGTTAAAAAGTTCACGGCGCAGCAAACACAACTCGAAAACCATAGTCGTGTGTGCGTTCGTCCGGAAAATCGAAGCTACGATACGCAGCGCGGCAAAAATCGGGAAAGTGGGAGCACGAACCCCCGCGCAACAGCCGCTCTCGGTTATCATTTTTAGATTTAACTAATAAATCAATATAATTTTTATAACGATTATCCTTGCAATTCTCATCCCAAACCCTACCATCAGTCGGCGATCCGTGATAGCTATTATGCCAGGGGTCAGCACACCATTCCCAAACATTACCGTGCATATCGTATAAACCAAAAGCATTAGGGGGAAATTGACCTACGTCTAAAGTTTGTTCTCGATACTCATCTTCTGGTGAATTATCGTAAAAGTATTCGGCTTCATGGTTAACCTGATTAGTTGTAATTGTCTGGCCAAAATAGAACGGTGTAGTCGTACCAGCCCGACAAGCATATTCCCATTCTGCCTCACTAGGTAAGCGATAATTGTGTCCAGTCTTTTTAGATAACCTAGCACAAAATTCCACAGCATCATACCAAGAAACTTTTGCTACTGTTGGATTTTTACCTCTCAATTGAGAATGCTCGGGGTTGAGGTAACGTTGAATTTTTGGAAGATTAGCTACAGCTTTCCACTGAGACTGAGTAATAGTATATTTTCCCATAAGGAAAGGTTTAATTGTCACCTGATGTTGCGGTCTTTCACGATCATTGCTTTTAAGTTCATTCTCCGGCGCACCCATTATGAAAGTTCCACCGGGAATTGCAACCAGTTCTAGAGTGAGGTCATTACTCAAGTATTCAGTAAATGATTGATATTGAGATGGTTGTGGTAATTGACTCATAAAATATTTTCTAAAAAATATAGTACGACAGTCCGACAGTTAGCAATTCCGAGAATCCAATATTGAGACAGAAATTTTAATCCCTGTCTCATACCTAAAGTCCTCGACCGAGGACTTTAGATTAGTCTTTTAGTCGCTTTTAATTCACATTGTACACCAATTTCAATAAATATTCGAGTCCTCGATCGAGGACTTCAGCTTTGAGGCAGGGGTTTAAACACCTGCGGAACTATCGGAGTGTTTAACGGCCGGACTTTTGGACGATCAAACTATTGTAACAGGTGCCAAATATGAATTTTAAGCCAAGAGACTGAAAGTTAATTTTCGGAGAATTAACTTACTGTTTTAATCTCATCCAATTTGGATTTTACTGCCTGCATATCTTGCCACATAAACCATTTCGGACTTTCCGGTTCGCGGGAGGGATTTCGCAACAAGTACGATGGGTGAAAAATCGGCATACACAAACGATTTTCCCACTCAATCCATTGACCTCTAATTTTACTAATCGGCCGCTTGTCGTTTAGCAAACCTTTCAGGGCAGTTGCACCGGTTAATAAAATAATTTTGGGGTCTAAGATGCGAATTTGTTCGAGCAAGTAAGGTTTGCAAGCTTCGATTTCTTTTGCTGTCGGAGGGCGGTTGTTGGGAGGGCGACATTTGATGACGTTGGCAATGAATACGTCGGTTTCTGCACTCAATCCCACGGATTCTAAAATCTTATCTAACAGTTGGCCCGATCGCCCGACGAAGGGCAATCCGGTTTCATCTTCATTTTGTCCGGGCGCTTCTCCCACAATCAAAATTGAGGCTTGAGGATTGCCGCGCCCGATGACGGCGTGAGTGCGCGTATTGCCTAATTCGCAGCGGTGACAGCGGTTGCAGTGCTCGCCGATTTGTTCCATATTTTGATAAGTGCCGGGAGGAATCGGAATTTTGGCATTTGCTGGTATTGAGTCAGTTTGGAAAGTGGCACTTTGATTGTTGTCAAAAAGGCTCAGTTGCAAGTCGCTGGACATAAATTTTACAATTAGGGAGATTTTTTTGAGTCTAGAGTTTATAGTTTAGATCGGGTTTGGTGATTTGAGTTTGGCTAGAAGCTTGTGTGCAATGCTGTCGAGCGCACAATCTCCAATTAATACTCGCAAATCTCACATTATTTGGTTGAGCTCGTACAGGCAAAAATATGTTCTCTAACCCGTTTTTTGACGATCGCGCCGATGCTGGCGAAAAACTGGCCGAGGCAGTTGTCGGCGAGCTCGGCAAGTTGAATTTAACGGCACAGGAGGCTGTGAAACCGATTGTTTACGCCTTGCCGCGCGGGGGTTTGCCCGTTGCGGTGCCGATTGCGCGCCGCTTGGGCTGTCCTTTGGATGTGGTGGTTGCCAAGAAAATTACTCGCCCGGATAATTTAGAATTGGCGATCGGGGCTGCAACTGCTGACGGCCACGTCCTCTGGCACAAGCAAAAGCAGCACAATTTGCGCTTGCAAAAATTAGCACTGCCGGTGGCTCAAAATAATGCTCAATCTCTGCTGGCGGATTTGTCTTCGGGACGCCCCAATGTCAGCGCGGCAGGGGCTTTGGCGATTTTGGTAGATGACGGCATTGCTACGGGGATGACGATGGCTGTGGCGGCGCTGGCTTTGCAGTCGCAGCAACCGGCGGCTTTGTGGATTTGTGCGCCTGTCGCCCCGGCAGAGTTGATGGGATTTTTGGCCCAAATGGGCGATAAGTCGATCGTTCTGGAGACTCCTCACCCTTTTTACAGTGTCAGTCGCTTTTACGGGCAATTTTCGCAGGTTGAGACTGCGGAAGCTTTAAGGTGTTTGCAGCAACAAACAGAATGGCGATCGTAGGTTAAGCTAGAAGGCTAAATCTAAAAGCTCGATCGCTAAAACATGAGACCTTGGCAATATTGGTTGGACACTTTGATTCTGTCTACTCAGCACAATCCGCCTCGCTTTGTTGAGTTGGTGATGTTGAGTTTGGCGATGATTTTGCTGGGGCTGTGGAGTGTAACATTGCAGTGGCAATATTTAACTCTGTCTCTAAGTTATATAATTGGTTCGTCTTTTTCAATTTTGGTGCGGGAATACATCGACCCGCGTCCTCAATTTCAGCTAACTCACCTGACAGCCTTGCTGTTATTAATTATCAGTTTGTATAGTTTTGCTGAACTGATTAGATAGTTAAGGCCGTTTTGAGTTGTAGGGGTCAATTTTATAATGTAATTGCGAAGGTGGTGAAGCAATTGCATAACTTATATAGCAATCCTCAGCGGGTTGTGAACTAGATGTTTTTTTGAACGAACCGCGAAGACGCGTTCGGCGAAGCCGTTCCCGAAGGGTAGGAAGAGAAGATCGAGAGTTCACCAATTATCAGCCCTCATCCTACACGATCGTGGGATTGATGTAAAATTATGCGGTTGCCGGCGGGATCGAAGGCATATATTTCTAGACCGTGAGCAGCTTTGATAATTTCTCCCTTCGGCGGATAACCTAAAGCCCAAATTCGGGCGATCGCAGTTTCGAGATCGCTGACTTCCAAACACAAACTCATGCCTGTTTTTGCTCGATTGGCAAATTCCGATTTCTGAGAATCTTTGGGTGTGAAGATGCCGAGTCTTAAGCCGGGGAGTTGAAATTCAGCATAAGTATTGGGAATGTAGGGATTCGGTTCAAGGTCGAGAAATTTTGTGTAAAATTTAACTAGAACTTCCTTATCAATGTCTGCTAAAGTCACTAGACCGGCGCTGTATTGGAAACTCATATAAATTGGTAATGGGGGATTACTAATCGAGAATTGGTAATATTATACAACATTCACTGCGATATCAAAACTTCGGAGATAAAAGGGAGTGACTGTGCAAGTCTTGGTATAATCAATTGCTCGCCCTGCAATCCCTTTATTATTCAAAGTGAGATGAATCCAAAAGGAAATCAAGAGAACCAGAATCTTAGAAGACTCAGAGTCACTGCAACAACCCCAGATTCTAGGTTGATTGAGCATCGAGAATCTAGATTTCCGCGTGCAGTTGCTATGGCGATAGATGATGCTCAAGAGGTTATGAACGATCTCTATCGGGAAGAGGCAGAGTACGGAGATGGAAGTTGTGCTTTTATGGTGATGAAAGAACAATTTGAAGGTGGAGTGGAAAACCCGCCAATGTCCCTAAAAAAAGGCACTTTCCACGATACAAAGTGCCGTCAATATATTTCACATTTTAAAAAAAGATTGCTAGATTTGCCCTCTGAGCCTAATGAGCCTAAAGAAAAGATTACTAGAGAAATTAAAAAAATGGAAGAGGCGCTACAATGGGCTGAAGACTACCGCAACGGCAACGATCCGGTGATTCCCCGATGGGCAAACTCTTGGAAAGATCAGTTAGGAAAATAATCAATGGATATTATTAAGCTAAAGAACACTTACAAAACACCGTATCAGGGCAGGAACTGGCGGGATACAAAGCATGAGCTTCCTATCAAGCCAAAGGACACTCTGAGTTTCTGTGACTTAAGAAATTGCAGTCTAGAAGGACTCGACTTATCAATGGTAGAGTTCTTTGGTTGCCGTCTGAATGGTACCTTATTTAAAGGTGCAAAGTTGGATAAAGCGCGATTTATTGGCTGTTTTTCTTCGGATGATTATCCGCCAACAGATTTTAGGGGTGCTAGTACCAAAGATATCTCTGTAGTAAATTCTCACTTGAACTACCTAGTAGACGAATTTATGGGAGATTCTGTTTATATTGACGATAATTTTTGGATGGGAAACAGTCAAGAGTCCAAGTGGCCTGATGTTGTGGCTGCTGCTGCTACCGAAACACTTTCCGATCGCAATGATGTCAGATATAATGCTGCGGCCAAATTAGGAGATTTAGATAATCCTGTTGTTGCTCCCATACTAGCTTGTCTGCTTGCTGACGATGAGTGGGATGTGCGATCGATCGCCCTCGAAACATTAGGAAATCTACGGCATCAGGAATTCCCGCAGCGTGACAATATTTTATTGCAGTGGATGTTCTTACGTCTCGGAGATCGACATTCGATTGTACGGCAGACAGCGAGAAACCTGGTTGAGATTCTATCACCACCAAACGATGTATTGCTTGCTTCTATTAACCGGATGATGTCGTCGGAGTCTGAGGAAAGAATTTCGGGCGTACTTGCTGCTATTGAGTTGTGCAGGCTAGACGAACAATATTCGAGTTTGCTGGAACCCAAAACTATTCAGAGTCTCTTGTCGGATGAAGCACCTGATGTTCAGCAAAAATGTTCCTATCTTCAAGAAATTTTAGACGATTGTTAGAAACTTTAACCGCAATCTGCTGTAAATTTATACCTCCTTAAAATCCTCCAATTCGTCCGACTATTTCGATTTTACCTTGTCGAGACCCTCTGAGAATGACAGCTTCGCCGCTTTGCGGAACAATATCAGTAATCGCGGTAATATTTACTTGATGAGTTACCAGAATAATCGCGCCTTTAGTGTTGCGGTTGTCCACAATTAATTTGCGAATTGTCGCTGTTTGTCTGGCTTCTTTGCTGCTGTCGCTAAAGAACGAGTTCAAGGCTGGGAACGGTTCGACTTTGCCTAAATTTATCAGTTTTGCTGTTTCCAAACACCGACACCACTGACTCGATAAAACTCTGGCAACTTTGATGTTGCGGTTGCGAAATTCGGCGGCAATTTGCTTGGCTTGGGTTCTTCCTTGTGCTGATAAATTGCGCTGGGTGGAACAGTCGCCCAACTTAAAGTTAGCAGGATCTCCCGTACCAGGGGCGATCGCGTGTCGCATTGCTACCACCAACCCAGTCTCGCCCCGCTGCAACAATTGCCACCCCGCTTTAGTTTGGGCGTTGGTTGCTGCGTCAGAACTTGCAGTTGCAATCATTAAGCCGATCGACAATACTAAAGCTAGCAACCCGAAAAATTCTTTCCTGTTGAGGTAAATCCGCGCAGCCATTGTTCCAGAAGTTAGAAATTAACTTATCATATTCTAATACAACAAATATTGCTCTATGGAACTCACCAATTTTATTGCTCTGTCTGTCATTGTTGCCCTCGTGCTGGGGATTGGGTTTGGAACAATGACTTGGGCTTACTTCGGCAAGGGCAGCATTTCTGTACTCTTTAAAGAACCAATTTTAACTTCCCCAGAATTTCCAGATACCGACAGCGGTAGCAAAGCTTCCGTTTATTTTCAACAAGGAATTGAGGCTTATCAGTCGGGCAAGTACCGCAAAGCCAAAGATAAATTTACCAGCGCTTTAGAACTGGTTTCAACCTTGGCAGAAGCTTACCACAATCGCGGCTTGGCTTTTGCGAATTTGCGATCGGATGACGAGGCTGTTGCAGATTTGATCCGTGCCAGCGAATTATACCAACAGCAGGGGAATGGATTTGCGATCGATACGGTTAAACAAAATCTAGCAGCCTTGAAGCAGCGCAAATTAGAACGAGAAAAACAAAAAGCAGTAGCGACATAAATTATTAGGTTTTGCCTGTGGAACTAAACCAAAATCTATAGCTTTGGTCTTAAAAACCCGGTTTCTTTAATGCCTTTCGACAAAGAAACCGGGTTAGTTTACATAAAATTTATTAAAGTTGAACATCAAGATTTAACGTTGTCCCGAACAGCTAAACTTTTCTGGCATCTTCTATTTGGTCGATTTTAGCAATCATCATTTCTCGGCTAGGTGCCACAACTCGATAATTAGTAATTGGATCGTAAGCTTCCCATTCTTGAGTTACTTCGCTGTCTTGCCACAAAAACCATTCCCGGTAAATTTCGCCGTCATCAATGTCGCCGCACAATGGCAGCCAATCATCTCCTCCCAAGCTATCAAAATCTCCTCCTACTAAGTCAATCCAAGCTGCCACAATACAAGATTCAATAGCATTATTGTTAACAGCAACGGTGTTAGATTCAATAGAAGTTTCGGGAAAACAAAGTGTGGATTTCATAAGCTGTACCTGAATGTTATGTTATTAATTTATAAAAAAATCCTCTACCGCAGTGACAGCAGAATGCCGCTATCCCAACCTCCACAGTTGCCACATCGAAAAACCTTGACACCCAAAGCGCTCAAAAGCTTTTGCTGTATGACTTGAGGGTGCTTTTAGTCAAGTCGCTACAGAGGCTAAATTGAGCCAATTTGCTAACTGGCATAGAAGAAAGCCCGATCGACCAAATATGTCTGGCGAAGGCTCTCGCGCATTAAGGAGCGAAGACAGCGCGACTGCCAATTGTATACTGGTTAAGTTGGCGAGTTTCAGTACAGTTTTTGTGGTAAAATTAAAAGGAAGCGGACTTTCGTACCGACAGCCCGGTTTTGTCAAAAGCTTTCCAACGGTGGTGCGATGCCAGTTTTGATTTATTGTTAATTTTGCACAAGTCCCGATCGACTGTTAGGGAAAAAAAATTATGGAAGCAACCAACCAAGAAAGAATTATCGATCTGACAATTCACTATACCAATGGCAAACAGCAACACTTCCAGTTCAGTGCGCCAGAGGGAACAGTAGGAGAACAAGCAACTTTAGGGACTCGCCTGCACAAAATGTTGACGGCAGACCCGATCATTCTCGAATTGGCAGATAAACTGGTAGTTATCCCAGTTCACAACATACAAAGTATTGAAATATCGCCGGTTCCTCCCAAATTGCCAGAGGGTGTCATTTCCCCAATGCGAGAAATCAAGAAATAGCTAAGCTGTTCTGCATCCAAATTCAACTGAAAAGGCAGACCGGATGCTCAACATACGCAAAGCTTTAATAAACAGAAAGGTACAAAGTTAAGGCGGGAAAAATTATTACAGCTAACAGATTTAAATCACAGAAAAACTTGTAGGTTGCAGTGAAATTAGTTACGGAAAAAAGGCAACGCTAGATATAGCGGTTCTCAAGTAAATGAGGTAAGTAGTTGGGATGCGAGCCCTCTTATTTAGTCGTTATATAAGTTGTCAGTCATACCTAATCTACCTGAGAAGAGCTATAACAGCCAACCCTGATAGCATAACTAATTCAATCTAAAATCGTTTTCCTATAGCGATCGCGCCGAAGTCTAAAATCTAAAATCTAAAATCTAAAATCTAAAATCTAAAATCGCATGACGGTATATCTCACATGAGTGAGGGGAATAATTGCAGGTTTCGCAGACTTTAACTTACCGAAAAAAATGCTAGAACTCCACTGCCACACTACTTATTCCGACGGCACTCTCACCCCTGCCGAACTCGTAGCCGCCGCCGCGTCTTCGGGGGTTCGCGCTTTGGCCGTCACCGATCACGATACGATGTCGGGTTGGGATGAAGCCTTCGCCGCCGCTGCTTTGTGCGGTATCGAAATAGTCCCCGGGCTCGAACTCAGCACCGTTCACAACGGCCGATCGCTGCACATTTTAGGTTTTTATCCCGATGCAAATAAGTTGCGAGTTCCTTTGAACGATCGCCTGCAAGGACGGTTTCGCCGATCGCAAGAAATGGTCGAAAAATTAGCAGCAATGGGATACGCGATCGAACTGCCAAAAACATCTCCAGGAATGGCACCGGGAAGACCTCACATTGCCTCTGCGCTGGTAAAAGCCGGTCACGCCAAATCATCGCGGGAAGCATTCGATCGCTGGCTGGGAGATGACGGCCCGGCTTATGTTCATTACGAGAAATTCTCGATCGTCGAAGGCATTGATTTACTGAAGAGTTGTGGCGCAGTACCAGTTTGGGCTCACCCTTATTTATTTCGCGGCGGCGCTGTTGAGGAAGTCTTAAAAGAATTAGTAGATGCTGGTTTAATGGGAGTTGAAGTATACCATCCCAGCCACAGTTCCAGCGAAATCCACAAGTTGCAAGATTTGTGTCTTCATTACGGTTTGCTGGCAACTGGTGGCAGCGATTATCACGGCCCCGATCCAGAAAGGAAAGCAGCAGATTGCACCCAATTGAATATGCTGCATTTGCCGTTAGAATTGCTCGAACCAATTAAAGTTGCTGCGGCGAGTTTGAAATAGTTTTTTGTGACGCATTTTGCGGATGTATACAGTTGTCAAAAAAAATCCTTGGCTTTTTGAGTGACGGGTTTGCCGGAAGTAAATCATCAGCAGAAGACCGAGGTCAAGCAGAATATAAATTAATATGAAGTTAAAGGCAATTGCAGCGGAGTTGATTTTACAATGTTACTAAAGCAACTTGCCAAACGGAGCTTATCATGAGTGCAGAAGACAGAGCAAAGGCGATCGGCAAAAATTTAGAAGGCAAAGCTCAGGAAATTTTCGGTAATATCACGGGCAACAAGAAAGACCAGGCTGAAGGCAAAGCCAAACAAGCGGAAGCCTCCGCCCGCCACGCAGCAGAAGATGCTAAAGATGCTGTGAAAAATCTCACAGATAAAGCGAAAAGGTCGATCGACAAATTGTAGAAACCGCCCTATACCCAATCCTGGCTAATAGAATTCGCTTCATATCAAATCCTTTGCTATCAATAGGGTTTGATATGATTTATTTTTGGAATGTGCATAAACTGGGTAACTCCTGCGATATCCCTTCAAAAGCGCAATGGAGAAGTCCCGATTGTAAACCCGCCCCACCCAACTCAACCCTAAAATTCATGACAATGAATCAAAAGACATGACTCAAAATAATTTACTGTCTCGCATCTCAATCGAGTCGAATGTCTGCTTTGGCAAACCCTGTATTCGCGGCCATCGCATTTGGGTTTCTCTGATTCTTGACTTTCTCGCTAGTGGAATGACTTTTGAAGAATTGCTTGAGGAATATCCGGGAATTGAACGAGAAGACGTTTTAACTTGTATGGCTTATGGGGCTGAGTTGGCAAGAGATTGTTATGTGGAAATTCCTGTGGGTGAAAAAAAGGTATAGCCTTTCTCAAAAAGATGAGGTATGATTGATAGATTATATAACCGCTGAAACGTATAGGGCTCGCATCCCAACTACGTCCGCGAATATGAGAGCTCGATCCGCTATAGTTTTAAAGTGAAGTTAACACTTGATGAAAATTTGGGCAGCATCCGCGTTGTTTCGATAGCTAGGAGAAAGGGAATTAATTCCCTGTCGGACTTTCGTCGGCAAAACGCCCTATTTTATCTACATTAATCCGAGTTTATCTCCGGTTAAAAATCGGGTTCCGCAGCCAAAAGCTCGATCGACAAATCCATCTGTTCCTTCCCCCGCGCCAAAAAGCTTTCGCACTCCTGCAAACACTCCACAGCCACCGCAAACTGCTCGAAAACCTCCTCTAGAGGCAACTCTCCCGATTCCACCCGATCGATAATCGCTTCAATTCGATCGACCGTTTCCTCATAATTCCAGTCAGACTGGCGCAACTGCGAGTTAACCATAACATTTATTCTGCATCCAATACTTCTACAATCTTAACCTTCAGCACGCCCCGACTCAACCTCACAGTCAATTCCTCTCCCAATTCCAAACCGTCAGTTGTGCGGACGATCGTACCGTCACTTTGGATTACCGCCGCATAACCCCTTTGCAATACCGCAGCCGGATTTAATGCGGATAACTTTTCTTGCAATACTTCCAGTTTACCAGTTGCTTGCCGCAAAGTTCGGGATGTCGCAGGCAAGCGTTTTAATCGATTTTGTAATCGTTGCAAATGCTCTTCTTCTGTCTGAAATCTGGTTCGCACAGCACTTGCTAAATTGACCGTTCGCTGCTTGTGTTCAAAGTAAAGATCTGCTAAAATTGGTACAGATCGAGCAGCCGCCGCAGTGGGAGTGTGTGCTCGTTTATCTGCTACTAAATCGGCGAGAGATTCGTCTCTTTCGTGCCCGATGCCGGTGATAATTGGAATCGTACAATTGGCGATCGCCCTGACAACTCTCTCATCATTAAAACAAGCCAAATCTTCCGCAGAACCGCCGCCCCGCCCTAAAATTATGACATCGGCCCTACCGTCCAATTCTACGCGGGCGATCGCCCTAGCAATGGCAGCAGCAGCCAATTCTCCCTGTACCAAAGTCGGCGACAGCAACACCCGCAAACCCGGATATCTTTGGGCTAGAGTGCGCTGAATGTCTCCCCAAGCAGCGCCGGTATCCGATGTCACCACGGCGACAATTTGCGGGTGTGCGGGAATCGGGCGCTTTCTGGCGGGATCGAAGAAACCCTCAGCTTCCAAGCGCGATCGCAATTGCTGCAACCGCAAAGCCTGCAATCCTTCCCCAGCCGGCAGCGATTGCACGACAGTCAACTGGTACTCGCCGCGATTTCTGTAAACCCGGATGCTTCCCAAAACCAGCAACTGTTCCCCTTTTGTCGGCATTTGCACCAATTTTAGCCGCTGAGAATTCCACACCACGCAGCGAATCGCAGCGCTTTTGTCGGTGTCGCACAGGGTGAAAAAGCAGCCGCTGGGGTGGTGCGAAACGTTCGACACCTCGCCTGTCAGCCAAACTGATTGCAGGTGGCGATCGCCCTCCAACAAGTCTTGCAGGTAAGATGTTAGTCCGGCAACAGAGAACGCTGTATCGGGAAGAATTGAAGTCATCCAATTTTAGATTTTAGAGTTTAGATTTTAGATTTAGGCTAGTATCAATGCTTCGGACAGTGTGTGATTGCCAAGAGTAAAATAAGGGTTTCAGGGCGATTGCACAATCCACTTCTTAACGAAAAATCAAGGGTTTCAGACTGGGATATCAAAATAGTCCGGACTATTGTAGTATATCTAAGGTAATTTATTTGTAGGCTGAGCGGACGATCGTAATTTTAACTGCAAACAAACTAATGATATCAGATACAATGACTTCGATGAATGTGCTGCGCCAAGAGGCTGCGGCGATCGGCATTACTGAGGAAGAAGCTAGAAAATATGGCGACCTCCGACATAAAAGAACTTGGTCTTTGGCGATCGAACATCACCTCTCAATGCAAGATTTTGCCGATCGCATAGAACAATCCTTCACAAGTTCCGAACCCGATTTTTCCAGCGCACTCAACCACTCTCAGACTGAAGAGTCGAAAGACTACGGTATTCAGCTAACTGCGAACCTAGGCGAATCTAGAGTAACCAGGGAGAACCAAACAGCATCTCTTGCTTCGCCACAACAGCAAGCAGTAGCAAGCGGGCGATCGGACGGTAATTCCGACCACAGCAGCAACCAAAACCGAGGTTTTAAACAAGTAGTTCAAAATCATATTAAAGCATTAACAATTGCATCCGCATCCCGCACAAACCTGCCCCATTCACAACTGAGCAATTGGGTTTGTCCTGAGTGTGGGCCGGAGGGCGAATTGGGTTGTTACCTTTGCGCCGGAGAAGGCAATGTAGGCGATATTCCAGCTATTGGCTGGACGCTAGCTTATATGGAAATGTTGGGCTGTTCTGCTCGCGAAATTGAACCGTTGAGAAAAATTTCGCCTTCACTGAATATTCTGGAATTGAATTTAAAAGTTTGTGTTGCTATCAAACAAAGTAGCGAAGTTTTAGCCAGGACGGAGAAATGGGTAATTAGTCATTAGTCAGTTGTCATCAGTCAGTTGTCATCAGTCATTAGTTACCTGAAGGCTCAACCAAGTTAAGTATTGATTCTAGCTTTTTCAAAGCAACTTCCAAATCGTCATTAACAACTTGGAAATCGAATTCCCCAGCGGCTTCAATTTCCTCTTTAGCCCGCACCAACCGACGGGCGATCGCACTTTCGGAATCTTGACCCCGACTCCGCAAGCGCCGTTCCAACTCATCCCAAGAAGGAGGTAAAATAAAAATTCGCAGCGCCTCTGGAAAATTATTCCTAATTTGCCTCGCCCCTTCCAGCTCAATTTCCAGGATTACCGATTTTCCCTCACCAATTCCTTGTTTGAGACCAAAATAAGGAGTACCGTAAAAATTACCGGCAAACTGGGCCCATTCTGCCAAATCTCCAGCCTCAACCATTTGTTCAAAGCGGCTGCGGCTGACAAAATAGTAGTGCTTTCCGTCAATTTCTCCTTCACGGGGCTCACGAGTTGTCGCCGATACCGAAAGATACAATTCGGGATGGCGATTGAGGAGCGATCGTACTAAGGTGCCTTTCCCCACACCGCTAGGCCCCGTCAGAACAATTAATTTACCAGATTTCATTTTTAGAATAGAAACGTGTAACAATTTAAGTTTCCGCTCACTTTAGACTGTAAACGCTTAAATTGCAACTGACAAACCTCAATCATCCCGACTTTGACTGTCTTTGCCGATCGCAAAACGATTAGCAACCGTTTCCGGCTGAATCGCCGAGAGGATGACGTGACTCGAATCTGTAATAATTACCGCTCTCGTGCGGCGGCCGTAAGTTGCGTCAACCAGTTGTCCCCGTTCCCGCGCATCAGTAATAATCCGCTTAATTGGCGCTGACTCGGGACTGACAATGGCAATCACTCGGTTAGCAGACACAATGTTACCAAAACCGATATTAATTAATTGAATATCCATGAAAACCTTAATCTATGGGTTAACGACTAACTATCAATCCTTACTTTTTATCATATATACAAAGGTTTTTTCTTACAATCCTAAAATTAATCCCAACTAAGTTTTTTAATTAATTCTTGATTTTTTTTACCTTTTGGACTGCGAGTCACCCGCTCTTTATCAAAACTTTAAAAAACCACCGCTGCTGCCGCTCTATATTAAAGATTCGGTAAAAGCCTAGATTTTTTGTTGCAAATAAAAGCATTAGCTGTATGAGAAAACGGTTCGTAAATGTTGCGAAATATAAATTTAATTGCTGGAAGAGGTAAATTTAAGTATAATCAGCGATCGATGACAGCAAATATTCGCAAATGCTGGTTTTATCAGCCTTCAACTTAAACTAAAAGCCTCTCTCTGGCGATCGCACTTTATGCCCGATTTTCCACAAAAATAGGACTAAGGCCAAGTGGCACAAAGGTATGTAGTTGCGCTTCAGCGCTCTTAGCTTAGGAAAGAGCGCTCTCCTGGACTTTTGGTGAAAAAGATGAGGGTTACTGATAGCTTCCTCAAAGATTTATATGAAACTTTTACAGGACAACGATTTTGCAATCAATAAGGTGGGCTTATAACCTGTACATCAGGATAGGCGGAAAGAGCGCTGAAGCGCAACTACATACCTAAAATTTAACCCCTATTTGTGACAGTTGGGCTGAGTCCTAAAAAATATTCGGGATGATGTGCCAAACTACAGAGGTTTCTGGCATCCTGTTCTACAATAAAATTGGTTTGTAGTGAGGAATGCAAGTCCTATTAATACCAATAAAATAAGTGCTGCTACACTATTATAGCTAGCAATAATTGTGGGAATTAGTATAAAAATATGAACACTTTAGTTTTTCAAACAAAGATTTTGAATTCAGAAAAAGTTAGGCAAAAAGTGGTTTTACGCATGAGATGAATTCCGGTTGAATTGGAATGATTTAACCGCAGAGGACACAGAGAACACAGAGTCAGAGAACAGAGAGATAAATAATTCCGATGCTACGTGATTTGATATAAATTATAGCGGTAATAATTCATCCACACCGCACCCTACACATACAGGATATGCGTAAATGCTGTTCAACTAAAAACCGGGATTAATGCAGATAAATTCACCCGCATTAATCCCGAGTTATTCCAGACTTAAATTAAGCCGCAACTAAACCGCTGTGTCTCAACAAAGCTTTAGTGCTCGGTTCGCGTCCCCGGAAAGTTTTAAACACTTCCATCGGGTGCAAACTGCCGCCCAATCCTAACACTGTATCCCGGAAGCGCTTGCCTGTAGATGCGATCGCACTTTCATCTTCCAAACCCGCTTCCTCAAACGCCGCAAAAGCATCAGCGCTGAGCACTTCCGCCCATTTGTAACTGTAATATCCCGCCGCATAGCCGCCCGCAAAAATGTGTCCGAAAGCGCACAAAAATGCGTCTTCTTTTAGAGGAGGCAAAACTGTCGTAGTTTTAGCGATGCGGTTGCGGACATCGGCCACAGTTTCGCTGCCGCCCGATCGGTAGCGGTGGTGCAATTCGATGTCAACACTGCTAAAATGTACTTGCCTGAGCATGGCGGTGCCGCTCATGTAGTGGCGCGCTGCTAGCAGTTTTTGGTAGTAGTGTTCCGGCAAAGTTTCCCCGGTTTCGTAATGCTTTGCCATCCCGAACAAAGTCGCGCGATCGTAACACCAATTTTCCATAAATTGACTGGGCAATTCCACCGCATCCCACTCAACATTATTGATGCCCGAAGCGCCCGGATAGTCTACCGTTGTCAGCATATGCTGCAAACCGTGACCGAATTCGTGAAACAAAGTTTCGACTTCCACAAAAGTCATTAAACTCGGTTTGCCGTCAACCGGAGGACTTTGGTTGCACACCAAATAAGCCACCGGCAACCGCGTGGTTGTCTTGGACGCTTCCACAAATTTAGCGCGCACCACGCACTCGTCCATCCAAGCACCTCCGCGCTTTTCCTCGGGGCGGCTGTAGGGGTCTAAATAGAAATTGGCGATCGTATTTCCTGCTTCGTCATCTATTTGGAAATAGCGCACATCTTTGTGCCAGACAGGAGTTTGACCGTCCGCCGCAGTTACTGTCACGCCGAACAGCCGATTTACTAATCCAAATAACCCCTCTAATACCTGCGGCAAAGCAAAGTAAGGGCGCAATTCTTCGGCACTAAAAGCAAACTTTTCTTCCCGCTGCCGTTCCGACCAAAAACCTACATCCCAGTGCTTCAAATCCCCAGCTTCCGGCGCGCCTTTTTCGGCAGCAAAAGCTTTCAATTCTTCTAAATCCTTGACAGCCGCATCATAGCTAGCCTGGCGCAATTCTTCTAACAAAGCTTCCACTGCTGCAACGTCGGGAGCCATTTTGCTCGCCAAGCTCAATTCGGCATAACTGCTAAACCCGAGCAAAGCAGCTTTTTCCTGGCGCAAAGCTAAAATGCGATCGGTCAAAGGCCAGTTATTCAATTCTCCGCTACTTGCTTTGCTGATAAAAGCTTTGTACAACTTTTCGCGCAAGTCGCGGCGGGTGCTGTGCTGCATGAAAGGGCCGTAACTCGGAAAGTCTAAAGTGATCCGCCAAGGGCCGTTTTCGGCATCCGCATTTTCTTCGCCCGCGCTGCGAGCGGCTTGAGCTGCTAAACTCAACAAACTCGGCGGCAAACCGTCAATTTCGTCTTTGTTTGTGAGGGTGATGCTGAATGCTTTGGTAGCGTCGAGGACGTGATTGGAAAATTGGGTAGTAATTTCCGCCAATTCTAATTGAATGGCATTAAAACGCTCTTTTTGTTCGCCTTCTAAACCGACGCCGGAGAGTTGGGCGTCTCGGAGAGCGGCTTCGACAATTCGCTTTTGAGCTGACTCTAAGCTGTCCCAATTTTCGCTAGCCCGCAGCGCTTTAAAAGCTTCGTAAAGCGGTTTGCTTTGACTGAGCTTGCTCCAAAATTTTACTACTTCCGGCTGCACTGTTTCGTGAGCCGATCGCAGTTCCGGACTATTTTTCACGCCCATCAAATGTCCGACAATGCTCCAGGTCCAATTTAAACGCTCTCCGAGCCGCTGCAACGGTTCTACTAAGCCGCTCCAAGTGGGTTCTACAGACGATTCTAAGTCAGCTAGCGAGGTTTCTAGTTCGGTCAGCAGTTGGGTAACAGCGGGGACTACGTGTTCCGGTTCGATCGCGTCAAACGGTGGCAATCCTTTGCCAATTAGTAACGGGTTATCAGTAACAGTTACGGTTGCGGTCATTTAATTTTCTTGTAACAGGTTGAAAACAGTTGAATTAGACAGATTACCTTTTAAATTTGTAACACACTTGTCCAAAAAGTAGGACTTCAGCCGAGAGAGGGAAAGAGGGGAGAAGGGGAGAAGGGCAGAAGGGCAAAATCTTCCTTCTGACTGATGACTAATAACCAATCACTAATATCAACTGCCAACTGCCAACTGCCAACTGCCAACTGCCAACTGTCAACTATTTTGTGTGTGCTGCAACTCCTTGACAACCGAAATTAAGCGCTTGAGGTGAGGTTTGACAACTTCTTGCTGCTCGTGTTCCAAACGGTGGATTTGAGCTTGGACTATCGACAAATCTGGAGTCGATTGGTGTGCGGGAGATTGCAGTTGGCTTTGCAGATTTGCCATGACTTTCTGGATTTCCAAAAATCGAGTATTTACTGCTTCCCAGTCGTCTCGCGTGAGAGAAGTTTCTGCCAAGCCTTGCGTGGCGATTTGCAGTTGCTCTATAGCCTGTTCTACAGCTTGGAGATTCGCCCGTTGGCCTTCTCGAAAATCTTGCAGTTGTTCGCTCACTTGCTGGCGGACATCGAGCACAGCAGACGCCACGATTTCTTGCAAAGAAGCTACCGACTCTCCCAAACTCAGCAACTGCCGCTGGATATCGATCGAATCCTCAAAGCCTTCTGCCCTAGGCAGTGCAGCCATTTGCTCGCGCAGCGCTGCAATATCTGCTGACAACTGCTTGCGTAATTTAACAATTACCGTCACCGCCGTTTTTTCGACTTTATTGACAGACTTTTGGACTTGGGCCATTTCGGAATTTTGATGCACCCGCACTTGCTGCTCGAAGCGATACCGATTAGCAACATTCAGCGACAAAGCCAAAGTTAGGGGAGCCACCCCGTAAAAAGCTTGACCCGACACAGCCACCGCCAGGGAACCCACACCAGAGGCCGCCAGAGAGGCGTACTCTGCCATCTCCAGCCAGTGCCTTTGAGGAAAACTCGGTCTCAAGTCGTTGGCAACAGAGGGTTTTGGCTTCCGCACGGCTCTTTGAGTCATAGTATTTTCTCGTTGTTGGTAAAATTGCGAGACTGGGTGGAGCATTGATTTCTATCCTTTTTTCAGTTATATGTTTTAAATTATTTCCTGAAACTCTTCTATTTTTACCTTTGTCAGTAAGCTAAGGATGACTGACAGATTATTATGTATTTGGGAGCTGACGGCGATCGCCCCTAATTCCGGCTGTTAAAAGCTTCGCCCCAACGCGCCCTCTATTTTACAGGAGTTAGCGCCATCGGGTTCGGGCGATCGACTTCGGGCTGTCCGGGCTAACCGAAAAATGCCTGAGACTATTTTAGATTTTAGATTTTAGATTAAAAGTTAAAAAAATGGGACCTACTGAGGGCGATCGGGATTTGGAGCTTGTCGGGAGTTGCATTTTTCTTCGCGCCTTGGTATAATTTACTCTTTCTCAATTGCCCGGATCGAATTTACTGCAAAAATTGACCGATGAACTCAGAAAAACCCGGAATTGGCGATCGGCTAAAGTCTATTTTCAGTATCGCAACCTTTATCATTCTCGTACTGGGAGTAGGCTTTTTAAGCGTTAATTTTATTTCAGCTCTCTATGCAAAATTTTCTTAAAAATAGTCCTGGACGCATCGTGTCCAGAAACCAGTTTTTTTTACGATAACACTTCGTCGCAGCCCGCAGAATCGGTAAAAAACCCGGTTTCGATTTCTGCCTCCGCAGACTAAGAAATAAAGGAGGTATTTAAGCCAGATTTGGTATAACTTAAATCTTACCCTCAGTCAAAAATTTGTAGGGGCGGGTTCACCAACAATAATTGCCTAAAACCCACAATCTCGTAAACCCGCCCCCACCGACGAAACAGCCCCTTATTGATATTGGTGCGACATCTCCGTTACAACCCTTTGATATATTGCTTCAGTACAGGTGGCAAAGTGTAAAGACTTTCCTGTTTTTCGATTAAGCAGCGCCGCGATAGAGATTGCAATGCGTTTAGCAAATCGGATGATGATATTTGTGCATTTTGTAGCAATTTGGCGAAATTGACTGGCTGGTTTTCTGTCGCCAACAATGACATGACTTGTTTTTCTAGTTGGGAAGTGCGATCGTACTGCTGCTGTAAAACATCTTTCAAATCTTCCGGCAATAATATAATATCATCTATTAATACCTCAGTCGCGCCGATTCCCAACTCTTGCATCAAAGTCGCCACGCTTTTTAACCATAACGGATTGCCTTGGTAGCGGTGAATGAGCGCTTCGCAGTTATCGATTTCTGCTAATCCTTTATCTCTGAGGATTTCCCGTGCGGCTGCGGTATCTAAGCCAGTGAGTTGTAAAGTCCGAATGGGAGTATTTTCGCTGGTGAGTTGAGGAACTTCTTTCGGTGGTTCCCAACCGACTAGCAGAAAGCAACTTTGATGGGATAATTTTTCTATTTGTTTGAATAGGGAGCGATATTCTTCGTATTCCGGTTTATACTTTCCTGCGAATTCCCCGCTACAGAAAAGGTTGTGAACGTCATCCAAGACTACTAAACAGCGATGGTTTTGGAAATATTTAATTAAGGGTAATTGTTTCTGGTTGGTTGGGGATGAATCAGGGTTTTCTGACTGGGAAAAAAGCTGGATTAGGTTGGATTGAAATTTATCGATGGTAGGGCATTCGTCTAGGGTGCACCAAACTGCGTATTCAAACTCGTCTTTAATTTGTTGTACGAGTTGTACTGCTAGGGATGTTTTGCCGATACCGCTGATACCGGTGAGGGTGATGAGACGGCAGTTTTGTTGTAGAATCCAGGTTGTGAGGGTTTGGAGTTCGGGAGTGCGATCGAAAAAATTACCTAACTCCGGCATTTCGCTTAAATCTTGATGTAGAGTTTTGGTTGGTTTGGCGTTAACTGTTTCATCATTTAATTGATTTGAGTTTCTTTGTTCTGGTGGGTGTCTAGCTTCTCCACAGGTGTTAAAACTACCAGTGATGTGTTGTTCGCTGACAAAGTTTGAAACATTAGAGAGTTTGAACCTCTGAATTGCCGATTGAAAATTCTTTTTATTAACATCTTCTCCCAACTCTTCTGAAAGTATTTGCCATAGTTCTGAACCTACTTTCCGAACACTACTTTCCGAACACTCAAATTTTTTGGCTATTTGCTTGTAAGTCTCACGTTGTACAGTGCCTTGGAGTACGGCTTCTTGTAAGTCGTCTAGATGCTCACCAGTTTTATCGAAGACTATCTTATCGGCAATTTTTAAGGCTTCTTTTATGCTCATTGGGTAGAGAAATGCGAATTTTTTGTATGATAGCTCACATTTAGGAACTGTTTAATACATTTTTATACATTATTGCATAAAAGTAGATGAAATGGGGCAGATGGGGAGACGGGCATGAGGACAAATTTGAACATTTTTGGGATAGACAAGGAAGTTATAATTAGGAAATTACCTTCAAGTTAGCTGTGAGGCGGTTAAGGAATGGAGCAGCGTATGGCGACCGAGCTTGTTTACCTTGAAGATACGTATAAGTTCACGTACAAAGCCCAGGTAGAATATCTCGCTAACGATGAGCGTGGGCAGTATTGTATTTTAGATCAAACCATCTTCTACCCACAAGGCGGAGGGCAGCCATCAGATATGGGCTTCTTTGAAGCCAAAGGTGTCCAGATGCCAATCTCTTTTGTCACTTTTGTAGAGGGTGAGGTTCGCCATTACGGTGATTTCTCAGAAACTCTACTAGAAAAAGGTGAGGAGGTTTTGCTGTTTGTAGATGAAGACCGTCGTATAACCAATGCAAAAGCACACACATCTGGACACTTGCTTGCTGATGTTGTTGAAAGCTTAGGCAAAGGTGTGATTGCTTTCAAGGGCTATCATTTTCCAGAGGGGTCTTATGTTGAATTTCAAGGCAATATTCCCCCAGAGGAATCTGAATCATTTATTTCGGAGGTCAACAATCGCTTACGCGAGATTTTGTCTTCGGGTGGAAATATTCAAGCGTCTCTTGTGATGCTTGAAGACCTTAAAGCCCTTTGCTCAAATATCCGAACAAACTTACCACCGGATAAGCCCATGCGAGTAGTCACAATGGGTGCTTTTCAGCCTACTCCGTGTGGCGGCACACATCTTAAGTCCTTAAGTGAGTTGAAAGAAATTGCAGTTACGAAAATAAAACGCCTGAAAGGGAACACCAAGATTAGCTACAGGTTTGCATAAGTGGGGAGGCTGTTAGCCTGAATAAAAGATGGACTAACAGCTTTCCTAGAATAGTTACGAAGCAACATATAACAATAAAAACTAATAGATGAAGTCTGCCATTCGTAATGAAAACTTGTGTGCTACAATCGAAGTTGACGCAGCAGTGCCACTGTTGCGCGTAAATGGTCTGACTTATGACTGTTGCGATATTCGTGAAGCTGAACTATTCTACAACATCATAGAATGTCATCCTAAAATTCTGACTTACGATCAGATTATTGAACGTATATTGAAAAAGTACGGTATTGCAGATGACTTGTATTCAGATCCGATTCACTACATACGGAAGAAGAAACTCGGTCTATGCAAACTGTTATCGGAAACAACAGGCTTCCAACAAGAAGAAATTATTATCAATGTTCGTAAGGTTGGCTATAGATTAAAAACAGGATGGGAGAAAGTATATAGTTTTTCTTCAGACATCTTACAGGATAATGCTGCTGAGGTTCAGAAAAAGACAAACGAGGTACTCAGCCGATTAGATTTACTTCTAGCTGAGATTAGTAGCTTGAAGAGCATAATTGAAGAGACAATGGACTTGTCAAAGCGCTTAGAACTAAGCAGAATTAGTAACGTTCAAGAAGACCTTACACTTGTGTTGAACCACGAGGGTCACGAGCAGGCTATTGCTGCCTTAGCAGAAAGATTCACAAGCATGGGGAGAAAATTGTTTACCCTGTTAGAAATTAACCCATTTGATAGTCGGCATATTCGGATAATGAGAATTATAGAGACAATCTTTTCATATGTCACAATGTCGCGACAAGGTACTAATATCTCAGAAGCAACTTGGCGAATGTTATTCGATCGGGAGCTTGTATCTCATTATGAAAGCCTTGTTGCTGAGTGTATTTTGCCTCATTTATAGATACAGAACTCCAACTTGAAGAATTAAACTGGTATTTTTCTAGTATTCTTTGGAACAATACGGGAATTTATTTTATATTTTCTGATGACTACGATTAGAGCATGGTCACGAAACGAGGTTTTTACCATGCTTACACTTCAAAAATGGTCTACCCTAGAAGACTCGATTTTCACTGCTGAGACGCTGGAAGCACTTTTGAGAAATGACATTCCAGCAATTCGTATTTCTCAATTTGCGACTGTAGAAGAATGCCATAAATTAGCCGAGGTTGCTGAATTGGTTGGCTTTGATTTTTATGAGAATGTAGAACCACCAATCGGACGAATCGGCATCACTCAATTTGAATTTGGCAATTCTAGTAAGTTGGGATATTTTGATGCCGTTCATCAAGCAGATTTTAGAAGACAGCAAATTGTCTCTCTATCGTTCGATCCTCTAGAACGTCTTGCTATGCTATTGCGACAGCACACTGCTAGCAAGGTGGGGATTGCACAAGAAAATGAGCAGTTGGGTGAGTATTTTGCTGGATTAATCCGTCACATCAACGTAGCCCTGCTTCATCTCGATTTTGCACAACTTGATGCACCTGATTGGGAAATAGGGCACTGTGTAGCACAACTGGCGTGGAATCTGTACCTCAAAGTTCCTAAACATGGCGGTGAATGTGTTGTATATAATCGGCAGTGGTGCGTGAATGATCAGCAATATAAGCTCCCAGGCTCGTACAGTTATGATACGAATTTGGTGAAAAATTCGCAAGCTAAATACATCACTCCAGTTTTAGGTGATCTAGTTTTGTTCAACAGTCGAAACTTTCACCAAGTTCTTCCAGGAGAGGGAGAACGCATCACAATGAGTTCATTTATTGGTAAGATGCCCAAAGGAAACCTGGTGTTTTGGTCATAGACCTTATCGGCTCACATACTAAATTGAGAACAGTAGCGATCGCCCCAGCACGCATCAAGAGCGATCGCCCTTCTAATTTTTTCCAACAAGAGCGATCGCCCTGATAATTCTATTATTACCAATGGAGATTACCATCATAAAGCAAGCTTGCAGGCTAAACTAGAGGTGTATAATCTCAAATAAACGATATGCCTCTGAGCGAACTTTTACCCACTGTTAGCCAACTATCTCATCTTGATAAACTGCGACTCATTCACTTTCTCCTGCTTGCAGTTGCCAAAGAAGAAGGATACAGCCTAGAACCTACAGAAGAGAGCGAACCCAAAAATTTACTTCTGAGTCAACTAGCATCAACCACTGCCACTGTCTGGTCCCCACAGGCAGATAGCGAAGGAATGAAAGCATTATCAGAACTTCTAGTTGCCGCTCAGGAGTCAGCCAATGCTTGACGGTCAAAGATTTGCATTTACAGAACGAATTGATAGCCTGGGGCGATCGAGCATTCTGCCATATTTGCCCATCACTCTCTCCAACGGCAGCAACTCCGTGGAAGTGATGGCATTGTTGGATACGGGTGCAAGTGTCAACGTTTTGCCTTATCAGATTGGTCTACAACTAGGGGCAACATGGGAACAGCAAACTGTTCCTATTCAATTGAGCGGGAATTTGGCTCACAGTGAGGCGCGGGGATTGGTGCTTTCGGGTAAAGTTGCTCAGTTTTCGCCACTCTTGCTTGCATTCGCTTGGACTCGTTCGACAGATGCACCTGTAATCCTTGGACACCTCAACTTTTTCTCGGAGTTTAATGTCTGTTTTTTTCGTCACGAGTTAGCTTTTGAGGTTTCCCCAAGGGAAAAATGAATTGTTTAAGCAATATACTATCTGTTCCAATATGCGAGATTAGTTTCATTGTTTCCATGTCAGAATCCCGAAACTTTGAGCAATTCTAGTTTACATCAAAACTGTTCATCAAAGCACATACTAAACAGTGCAATGCTTCCATAGATAGCGATCGCCCTTTCTTTCTTCTGATGACCGATCGCCTAAAATGAAAGAGCGATCGCATGAAACTAATGCAGCAATTATCTCTTGTCAATTGCATTAAAATCGATCCGTCTCTGGAATTTCTCCACCAACAGCTACCAAGCCCACACCGCAGCGAGTTGCGGCTTCCGCCAAGCGGTTATCAAGAGTTGCGATCGGCAATTCTAATCGTAGAGCTAGCTCTAAATAAGCTGCATCATAAGCAGCTAAACCTTCTTGTCTTCCTAATACTATAGTTGACGAAAGTGCGTTGCTATCCGTAGCTTCATCAACTTGAATTAAAAGAGATTGTAACAAACTAATAGCTATCTCAGATTGCTCGGTTGTCATGCGGTTGCGTCGCTCGGCAACCAGGAGAGTATTAGCAACTTCTAGCGACCAAATGCCTGGTACAAATGCTTCGCAATCTGGCATCATCGCGAGTATAGCATTAGCATAATCGTTATCTTCATCGACTAAGCACCAACTAATAGCTACAGAACAATCCAATACAAACTGGATTAAAACCTGCGCCCTTCTTCAATCATGGAACGGATTGAGCTTTTATCCAAAGCAATTTCTTGCCGCAGTTGTAGCATTCTCGCAATTGCTGCTTGAATTGATTTTTTAGTAGTCTGTTTTCCCCAAGCGTTATACTTCGGTTTAATTTCCTCTGAGGGTATACTCTGTACAACTACTACCACTTCAACAGAAGTATCTTTAAACTCAGTGGGCATTTGGAGAAGCAATATGCCATCGGTTCCAATATGCGATATCAGTTTCATTGTTTCCATGTCAGACTCCAGAAACTTTGAGCAATTCTAGTTTACCTCAAAACTCTTCACCAAAGCAAATACTAAACAGTGCAATGCTTGCATAGATAGCGATCGCCCTTTCTTGTTTCTGATGACCGATCGCGTAAAATGAAATAGCGATCGCCCTTCACCCCAAATACCCAATATTGCGATGATTCTACCGAGAACGATCGCCCTTTCTATCAACTCCTGAAAACTTGCACTTTTTCCTCTATATCCAATCCCCCTTCGTCTAAAGCATCAGCCGAAGAATGACGAGCGATAAACTCATCTAACAGCTCAAAAAACCGATCGAGTGCTTTGCTTTCATCCTCAGAATAAAACAGAATGACGTTAGCCCAAGATTGGCTAGTCTGCACGTTGAATCTTTTTCGTATCCACTCAGGAAATTGCATAAAATCGCTATCTTGTTTCGTTGGCTGTTCTCCTAACTCATATTTAGCAACGCTGTAACCCGATAAAAAAGCCTGAAGACAAATAATTGAATGTCGTCCTAAGTACATTGAAGGAGCTTTCTTAATTTTCTCAATCAGCGTATACAAATCGTGCATCTTTTACCTCAATATTTTTCAAATAACTGTAAGTTTTGCTGCTCAAAATTCCTCTTCTATAATCTTAAAACTTCCCATACCCAGTTCCAGAGTAGGTGATGTTAAATTTTGTAGCCATTCCTGCCGAGTCACGCCGCTACCATCTATATTATCAAACACAATTTCGTGTTCGTCGATTGTAATTGATATCCCTTGATGGTAGCCGTTAGTAGCAATTTGCTGCTGTCGTCGTAAATCATAAATAACTGACCAAGGTAGGTCTTGCCTTTCTAAATCCAGTTTAATCTGCTTGCCATGTAGGTTTCTGATGGTCAATAACTCTTTGATAGCCTGACTGCATTCAACACATTGAAAGACCCCATAGCGACTGGCAATTTTAGCGATATCTTCTCGAATTTCATCTAAACTACTCGGATCTAAACTCAAAGTGTAAAGTTTCCCTCCTATATTTATGTACAAGTATATCTCAAAATCATTGCCATTGAGCGATCGGCAGATTGCGTAGCGTGCGATCGCACGCTACGCAAGGCTTGTCCAAGGCAGCGCGATCGCCCCTAACACCAAATACCAAACACTGCGATGATTGTACCGAGAACGATCGCGCTTCGCACCAAATATCAAATCAATGTCTGCGGTACAATCAAGGTAAAACTCACGATTAATCTTTCAAAAATTAACACGATCGGCTGACTGCTGACTAACTAATGCAAAAACTTGCGAACTTGATATTCGCGACTTTCGGCGATCGCAATTTGCAAATCGCCCATTTTGGCATCCAACTCGTCGATTGTGCTTTGTGGCACCGACTTCCACTTCTCCCTAGTTTCCCAGCGAATCAACATCACCACTTCATTTTCCACCGGATCTAGCCAAATTTCTTTGCCTAAAAAACCGTCGATTTTTTTTAGTCCCGCCGTCCAAACTTCCCGATCTCGCTCAATAAACTGCTCCCACTTTTCTTGAGGTACTTTAAATTTGAGCCACTCAATTACCATCTTATTTCCTATTTGTAAATAGCTAATTAATCGTTGCCGATCGCAATTTTAACGATTAACTCCGTTCCCTCTCCCGGACGCGAAACACAGTGCAACTTACCGCCGTGCTTTTCTACTACTAAATGCTGGGATATTGCTAGACCCAAACCAGTGCTCGTATCGGGACATTTAGTGGTAAACAAAGGGTCAAAGATGCAGCCGAGGACTTCTTCAGTCATCCCCGGACCGTTATCGCTAATGGCGATCGCAACTTCGTTTTCCCCTACCACGGAAGTCCGAATCCGAATTTCTGGATTGAATATTTCAGAGTTCGACCTGGCTGAAGACAAGTAAGACTGATTTTGGATTTTACCATACTTTTCGGGATTTCTCCCCCCTTCTTCCAAAGCGTCGATCGCATTTGTCAACAAGTGCATGAACACTTGGTTTAAGTGTCCCGGATAGCAGCGGAC
Source organism: Microcoleus sp. F6_B6 (assembly GCA_036702215.1). Taxonomy (GTDB): domain Bacteria; phylum Cyanobacteriota; class Cyanobacteriia; order Cyanobacteriales; family Microcoleaceae; genus Microcoleus. The sequence continues at coordinate 199,448 of JAUBST010000006.1, read as the reverse complement.
TAGCGGCAAATCCCCGTATTCTTTAACTAGAGAAATACCCGGCCGTCCCCCTTTAGCTTGCAGGCGATTTTGCAAGATCAGCAAAGTGCTGTCCAAACCTTCGTGGATATCAGCCGGCTTCATTTGGGCTTCGTCGGTACGCGAGAACAAGCGGAGCGATCGCACGACATCGCGAATCCTTTCCGAACCGACTTTCATGGAATTTAGCAGTTTTGGCAAGTCTTTTTTGATGAAGTCTAAGTCTAATTCTTCTATCAAATCTTGAATTTCCCGCACGGGATGGGGATAATACTTTTGGTAAAGGTCGATCGAGCGCAGCAGTTCTTGAATGTAGCCAGTGGCGTGACCGACATTGCCAGAAATAAAACTAACTGGATTGTTGATTTCGTGAGCTATTCCTGCTACTAACTGCCCCAGAGATGACATCTTTTCTGTTTGAATCAGTTGAGTTTGAGTTTGCTGCAAAATTAACAGCGTCTGCTCTAATTTAGCCGCTTGTTGTCGCAGGCGTTCTTCTGATTCTTGCAAAGCTATAAGAGACTGTTTGCTTTCTGTAATATCCAATCCCACAAATACCGCCGCCGTATTGTTATGATATTTTTGAGCGACTATTAGATAAGTTTTATTTTCTCCTCTAATGATCGCTGTTACTTCTTGAGATGTCTTCTTTTTATGGTTGGCAAAGAAATCGTATACTAAATCGTTAAATTTGGGACTTGTCTCTAAAAAACCTACTTTTTGACCGAGAAATAGTTCGGCCGGCATTTTGTAAGCGCTAGCTAAATGTCGGTTTACTCCCAAGTAGCGCAAATCTGAACTTACCCAAGAAACTAATCCGGGCACGGCGTCCAAAACGGCTTGAAGCTGCTCTTTTGCCTCTACCAGCGCTGATTCTGCTGCGAGGCGACCGGAAATGTCGCGGGCGATCGCGCAGCGGTATTCGCAGCCGCCGTATTCTAAATAATTGACTTTAACTTCGACGGACAAACTGGCGCCGTCTTTGGTTTTGTAACTGGTTTCAAAAGTGAGGTTGGTTTGCTGCTTGAGTTGAACCCAGTGTTCTCGCCAATCCGATGCTGGCAAGTGCGAATCGATGTCGCTAACCCTCATGTTTAGCAGTTCCGATTCCGAGTAGCCGAAAAGATGGCAAGCGGCTTTGTTCGCGTAGCAAATTTGACCGTCGGATGTAGTAAAAAAGATTGTATCAGCAGCATTTTCGAGGGCAATTTGAGTTAGTTGCGGTATTGTTTCTAACTGTTTGCTTTTGACCTCGGACTGAAATTTATTATAGCAATTGGTTTGAGCGGGAGCCTCAGCTATCTTAGATGCAAACAAAATCAAACCGCCGATCGCACCTTCGCTATTTGTCCAAGGCTGAAATGCCCATTTTACTGAGTCGCTGACATAGCCGCTGGCGATTTTTCCTGATACAGATGCGATCGATCGCCTTGCCACAAACTCGCTGTATTCCAAAACTCCCGTCAAACAAGCCCGGGCATTTTGCTTCCAATATTCCGGGAGATTCGGGAACAGTTCCCAATGAGATCGGCCGATGGCCTCGCCGCGGCCCAACCCGCAATCTGTTTCCCAGCGACGAGAAACCGACAGATAGCGCATTTCACAATCTACCATTGCCACGGCCTCGGTGGAGCGCTCCACAAACCGCCGAAATCGGTCTTTACTCTCCAACACGGCTGCCTCTGTGGGTTGTTGGGCGATCGGGACATTCCCGTCAACGTACCTTCCCAGTCCCTGACTTTTTTGCTGAACTGGCTTAGTTTGCACGATTTGGGATTTCCTCCATAGCTGTCAAGTTTGAAAAATTCTGTTTGAGACCAAAAACTCTGTTTTCCCCTGATTTCCTCTCTCGGACAATACCCTTAGAGGGTATCACCCATCATTGATATCATTTTTGATGGGGATATGTCTATAGGCATTAGTGTCAACTTAAGAACAAATCTAGTGTCCGACTGCTGTTTGACGATTAGGCACCTATCGGGCCAGCGCCCCCCGAATAGTCGGAGGGGACTGGAGTGCTCTGTTGTGTCCCCGACTGTTCCGGGGCGCAAGAGGGCAGCGAGACTAGGCAAAAAACGAGAGATAAAAAGGGTTTTAGGCGATTGTTGGCACCAATGGTCTATAGGTACTCAAGAAAGTTTCCCCCAAACTTTGATATTCAGAAGATTTCCTGGTGATTGTTCTGTATTTTATAAGCTGTTCTCCATTTAAATTGTGTGTCAAAAATCACTTAAATTATTGTGGGATGGGCACGCGAGCCCGTCCCGAATATGCAATTTAAACGCGCAACAGCTTACAAGTTCTCAAAAGAATGTAGCTGTAGGCCCGCGATCCAAACCTTGAGCTTCCTCAGTCATTCCCAATTCTTTAATTGAAAATCGAAAATCCAACATGGTATGAGATCGTGTACTCAGTGCGATCGCCAGATAGCTTGAAAATGCAAGAGAGCGCTCAAACAAATTTGTGCGTAAATTCACTGGTAAAATCCACTCTCCCTTTCCGTAACATTGCAGGATCTAATCTTTCAGTCGTGTTGCAAGTCATCAAAACTACGAGTTTTTGTTGAAATTGAATGCCGTGTTCGTCGATGACGCTTTGATACAAAGTTCCGTCGAGCAAACTCAAAATATGTTCAGTTTTGTTAGTGCGTTGGGCCTCTGCGGTCGATCGATCTTGAGCCAAATTATCAGCCTCATTGATAATAATACAAATCCGCTCTAAATAACTCGGCGGCACAAAATTTTCCACAGCATCGTGGTCTAAGATAAAAATCACATAACCCAGCGGCACTAAAATTTCCTTTGCTACCGCTTGCGTCCAAGCAGTTTTGCCCGTCCCCGGTTCCCCGCTGACCAAAACAGCCAACTGATTTTGATCCAAAATTGCCTGCTGAACTGTATCGGTAAAACTTTGAACCTCCGGGGAAAACGTGCGAATTGGGAACTGGCTGTGAACCTGTCCGACGCGGCTTTTGTACCCGCCCAGAATCACCGCTAAATTATAAGTTGCCTTGCTAACTAGCGGCGCAATATCTTGGCAAATCAGAGTGTAGCAGCGTCTTCCCCTGTCGTAGCTGTCAATTTGCAGCCAGCAGCCGAATCTGGCCCAAGAAGCATAAACAGTACCCAAAACTTCCAAGCGTTCCCAGCTAATAAATCGCTCCGGGGAATAAGAAAAATGTCGCTCCATAAAAGACTGGGTAATCGCATCCGGTTTTCCCAGCAAATCCAGAACTTTAAAAACAGTAATCTCTTGGAGTTTGTTGAGAACGTAGTCGATGGGAATGCTAGCGCGGCTGACCAATTGCACCACAGGCGTTTCGGTAACTAAAACATCTTTGTAGCGGTAATCCGGGTAAACTGGCTGGGGAGTAATGTAATCCCAAAATTCATCCATTTCGTAGCGAGTATTTTCCGAGAATACATTTAAAATATTTGCCCACCAGGTATATTGATGCCGTCCCATTGCGTCGGCAATGTCGCTAGCTGCACCTAAAGTTTTTTGAGCTAGTTCTAAGGGGTCGCTAGACGCTAAATGTACCAGGTGTTCCCAGTCAAATTGACGGTAAAAAGGTCGCCAACCCGAGCCTAGGAGACCTCTATTTTGAGAATTATTTTGCTGAAAATTGTTTTCGCGATCGCCCATATCTTCCGCACTCATTTTGCCAAACTCCTACTTACTCTTATTTTACATTTTTTGTGCTACATATTCTACAAAAAAAGTCAAATTTATCAACTTATTTTGAGATAAGCGGGCGGCACAAAATCTACTAGCCAAACTTTGTTTTCCGAGCAGTAAAATGTATGACCGTCGCGTTGCATGGCTGCGGCATCTACAGTAAAGACTGCCGGGAGGCCGTGTCTTGCACCTACTTGGCGCGCCGTCTGGATATTCACCGACAAATGAACGTGATGCCGCGACATTTTCCTAATTCCTTGACTGAGAATAGACTCGACGGCAGTGCTACCTGTTCCGTGATATAAAATATCCGGGGGAACAGCGGGTTCTAACTGCAAGTCAACCTCTACACTGTGTCCTTGGTTGGCACGAATTAGAGTGCCCGCTGCGTCGAAGGAAAAGCGCTGTTTGTCGTTTTGCGCGACTACTTCCTGGAGTTCGGCAAGCTGAACTGGAAAGTTATTTGTTTGGCACGCATCAAGGAGTTCGCTGACAGGAACCCAGCCGCCGGGAGCGAGTTTAATGCCGATGCGATCCGGAGCGTGTCGCAGATGTCGGCTGAGGTATTTGCTAATTTTGACTAAGCGTGAATCGTTCATAATTTTACTTTATTTATTGAGCTTTTAAATCACATTTTACAAAATGTCAGTAGCGGGTTATGTCGTTTGGTGGGGGCGGGTTTATTTAATCTGTTGGTATTGCCAGAGAACGGTTGAGTGAATCCACCCCTACAGGTTTGTTGAAAATCTGGACTCAGGCTAAAAGATAGTTTGACGCGCGAATTATAGCGGTAAGGTGTGCAATGCACACCCTACATATAGAGGCTTTGTGCAAGTCCTGTTTGTCTTTTGAGAATTATCAAAAACTCTGCCTTCTAGCTGGGGATAACTCCGCCAAAAATAGCAAAATTTAGATAGCGCCAGTGACATCCTGCGTCCGCAAAACCAGCTTCTGCAAGCCACTTTGTCTGCTCTTCCACAGAGGAGGGAATATCTTCTTCTAAATATTTTTGAAACCAGGCTGCATCGTCTTCTCCGTTAGCTTTTACGTACTGCCGCCACAACTGTTCGTATTGCTCAGTCAGCCTGGGGGTAGCACCTGTCACAATATCTCGAATTAGCAAGATTCCCCCTGGATTCATCGAGTGGAAAAGTTTCTGAAAAAGTTTTTGTTTCCCTTCGCTGTCGAGGTGGTGGATTGCCAATCCAGAAACTACCAAATCGTAACCGCTGCCGAAATCATCTTCGGCAAAGTTTCCTTGCTGCAAGGTCAGCCTTTCTCGGAAAGCGGACAAATTAGTTTGGCATATTTTCAGCATATTTTCCGCGATGTCAAAGGCTGCAACATTAGCTTGCGGAAATCCTTGCAAAATCAGAGCCGACAGTATGCCCGTCCCTGCGCCTAAATCCAGAACTTTTATCTTAGCATTAGTTTCAAAAGAGATTAACTGCAATATTAAATCGTGTTGCTCGCGATAGCGCGGAATGAGGCGAGGAATTAAACCATCATAATCAAATGCTCTTTGTTCAAATTGCTCGCGTACAGCGTCTAAATTCACAGACGATTTTCCTCAAATTGTTAATAGTTGAGTGCGCCAATGCAGTTTGGCGGTTCTATTGTCTGAATTATGTTACAGATTATAATACAAAAAATATACAGAGCTGTCAAGATGTTGAAGAAAATAATTTAAAAGAAGTTACGGACGATCGCCCGCCAGGGACTTCGTGCGCCCAAACCCGCCCCCGATCGGGGAACTGTCTAGCCCTGCACATATATCTCCTTCAGTGCAGGTGAGACAGAATGCCACAGACGCGAAAGCCTGCCGAAGACGAGGCTTTGTGCCAGATACTAGGAGTAATTGTGAGAAAAAAGTTGACGGTTATGATACCAGTTTCAAACAAGAATGCAACTGTCGGTGTGCGATCGACGCCATAATTTATCAGTGATTCCCCCTAGTAAAATATAAAAGATCTAAAGGAATGAGCCAGCAGCCGATGCTCGGCTAGATATCAAAAAATCAGTCCTCAGATTGACAAACTCTAGCCAACTATAAACAAAAATTGAGTTGACTCCCGATTGGATGTGGTACCTCCAAATTTTTCAGGAAGATGAAGAGATACAAAATAGTGCACCAGCCGGTGCGGCAAAGAAAATTGTGATAATGAAGCAGGATGCGAGTAGATTAGGTGTCAGCCGTCAGGGGAAAATAGAAACAATGGAAATCCAACAACGGAGTAAGGATAAGCCCGATCGCCAGCAACAAAACGCGTCCGATCGGCTCAGTCAATTTTCTACGATCAAAGAACTAGATGCGTCGCTGCAAGAAGGTTTAGATTTTAAAAGAGCGATCGACCGATCGGCACTGGCAGTCAGGACTGACGCGCGAGGAATTATCAACTATGTCAGCGATCTAGTTTGCTCCATATCCAAATATTCCCAGGCAGAACTAATCGGCAGCCACTTCGGCATCCTCCATTCGGAATATAAATTTTCGGAAATCATCAAAAATCTGCTGTCAACTGTTGCCAAAGGTGAAGTTTGGCAAGGAGAAATTAAGAGTAAAGCCAAGAATGGAAGTGATTATTGGGTGTACGCAGCAGTGGTTCCACTGTTGGGGTGTAAGGGAAAACCCTCTCAGTATTTAGCGCTCGGATTCGACATCACCGATCGCAAAGCCGTTGAAGCAGCCCAAGCCGAAGCCAACCGCGCAAAAGACGAATTTCTGGCGATCGTCTCCCACGAACTGCGATCGCCCCTGAGCGCGATTTTGGGGTGGGCGCAGCTAGCTCGATCGCGCAATTTAAACGAAGCCACCACCAGCCGCGCTTTGGAAATTATCGAGCGCAACGCCAAATTACAAAACCGGCAAATAGATAATATCCTCGACCTCTCGCGGCTGCTGCGGGAGAAAGTGTGCCTGAACATCTGCCAAGTTCACCTCCCGTCGATCGTAGAATCTGCGATCGAAACTCTCCGTCCCACGGCCGATGCCAAAAACCTCCGCGTAGAAAAACATTTCGACCCCGCAGTCAGCTACGTTTTGGCAGATGCAGAACGCTTGCAGCAAGTAGTCTGGAACCTCCTTGCCAACGCCATCAAATTCACCCCAGAATCGACACCGTACCCAGTTCAAGTGCGGATCGAGCCTACCGAGTCGGGCGTGTTGATTCGGGTCAGCGACAGCGGTTGCGGCATCGACCCCAAATTTCTGCCGCACATCTTTGACTACTTCCGCCCTGCAGACAGCTTCCAGAACCAGGAACAAAATCGGCTCGGGCTCGGGCTCTCAATTGTGCGGCAGTTAGTGGAACTGCACGGGGGAAGTGTTTGGGCTTCGAGTCCCGGCCTCGGACAGGGGGCGACCTTTGGGGTGCTGCTACCGAGTGCCAACAAAAATGCACCCGACGATCGCACTGCTGCGATCGCCCAAAAGGAAAGCAGGCCCGGATCGGTTTCCAAACCCCTAGCGGGAAAGCAAGTCCTGGTTGTCGAAAGCAGCGCCGAGATCCGGCAATTTCTCAAAACTGGCCTGGAAGCATTTGGAGCCAAGGTAACACCGGTGAGTAGCGCTGCCGAAGCGATGGCCGAGTTGCAACAGTCGCGACCCGACGTGTTGGTGAGCGATATGACGGTATCGGGAGCCGACGGCTGCGATTTGATCCGGCGCATCAGAGCAATGGAAATTTCCGAACACAGGGAACTGCTGCCGGCCGTGGCGCTGACGGGAGGCATCGAGGAAGAAGATTCGGCATCGGCGCTGGAGGCGGGGTTTCAGAGGCATTTGTCGAAGCCGGTGGAAGCCAATCAGTTGGTGAGCGCGATCGCCCAATTGGCTGGACTGACTGGATTCGGTTCGGCAGAGTGGGGTTCGGGAAATGTCCGGGCGACCGCACCAGGGGCCGCGCTACCGGAAGCTAACAGTTTTGACGACAAAAATCATCGGGAACAATTAACAAGTGACAGCCGAGAATTACCGCTGTTGCTGGTAGTAGAAGACAACAGTTTTCTGCTAGCTTACCTCCAAACTTTATTAACTCCTTACTATCGAGTCGCGGTGGCGGCTGACGGGGTTGAAGGTTTAGAAAAAGCCAAAACTTTGCAGCCAAATTTGATTGTGAGCGACCAAATTATGCCCAGACAAAACGGACTGGATTTGCTCAAGGAGATTCGGAACACGCCAGAATTGAAATCTACTCCGGTAATCTTTTTAACAGCGCGAGCAGAGATGGAATCTCGGATCGAAAGTTTGGATGCGGGTGCTGACGATTATATTTCAAAGCCTTTTGACGAGAGGGAATTGCTGGCGAGGGTGAGAAATTTGTTGCGATCGCACTCAGCCGAACAGCAGTTGGCGGAACTCAACCGTCAGTTGCTGCAGCAGAAAAAGCAGTTAGAAACAGTGAATCGAGCCTTGCATTATTTGGCAAATTACGACAGTTTGACTGAGGTAAGAAACCGCCACTCTTTTAATGAATACCTCAATACGGAATGGCGGCGTTTGGCGAGGGAAGAAGCTCCGCTGTCTTTGATTATGTGCGACATTGATTATTTCAAACTTTACAACGACACTTACGGTCATCAAGCGGGGGATGAATGTTTGCGGCAAGTGGCGGCGGTGATCCAGCATTCGGTAAAGCGAGCTGCAGATTTAGTAGCGCGTTACGGTGGAGAAGAATTTGTAGTAGTTTTGCCGAATACGGATATTGAAGGTGCCACTTGCGTAGCTGAAATGATCGCACAACAGGTGCGGGGTTTGCACATAGCTCACGCTAAGTCTGCTGTCAGCGAGTATGTGACGCTGAGTTTGGGTTTAGCTTGCTGCATTCCCAAAGCGAAGTCGCAGCCCGGGGATCTAATTGCAATGGCCGATGAGTCGCTTTATCGGGCGAAAGAAGCAGGGCGCGATCGGGTTTCGGTTGCCACATTTCAAGAATAATATAGCGATCCTAAATGAATTGTGTAATTGTTGTAGGGACTCTTCCCCCCCGTGGCTGCCCCGATCCGTGGGGATAGGCACTCTTAGAACTACCCTAAATATTTGTACAACTGATGCGAGGATTGCTATATTGATGACTTCAACAGGACTTATAGCCTTTTTCAGAAAGATAAGGTACTCTCGGGCATAGGGCATAGGGCATAGGGCATAGGGCATACCTCACTTTTTTGAGAACCGCTATACGCAACAACATATCTAAAAGTCTTGTGACAGTTGACATTAGTCCTGTAATTTTATCAATTGTTTTAGTTTTTAAGTTAATTAGGACTAAATTCCTTACTACAAACTTGTGAAGACTAAAAAGTTTGTAGTGAGGACTTTAGTTTTTATATTACTTATTTCCTGAATCTGTTTCCTTGCGTTTCTTCTTAGATGCTGGTTTGCGATTTTTCGGAGCCGGGATTGTCTCTGATTCTTGCTGTACGATGTTGAGGGTTACTTTACACAAGTCGTTCAAGGAAAGTTTTTGCTGGGATTCGAGTTCGTTTAGCAAGTTTGATGCTGTTTCTAATATTTGTTTTCCCTGTCTGGCTTGAATAGTAGTTTTATTTTCGATCGCATCTAACAACACAAAAATCGAGACAGTTTGCCAAATCTCTAAATCGTCGCCGATGACATCGCACTTAGAGACAATTTTGCCGTTTTCGGGGACGTGAATTCCTAAGCCGGAAGCTTGAATTAACGGCTGGATTTCTGCTATACTTAAATCCGCCAAGTCGGTAATTTTATGTTCGAGGGATACTAAATCGGCTAAATCTGGTAAGTTGACAGATTCTGCGGCTAAAGCATCGAATTTAAAGGTAAGAGTTTGATTCAGCGGATCGGAAATGGCATAAATTGATTGAATTTGCGATCGACTAACCGCACCTTTAGCGAAAAAATCTCTGCCTTGCGGGGCGATCGCAATTTTCCCATTTTCAGCCACCTCCAAGCTTTCCAAACTAACCAGAGTCGCCGCCGCAGTCTTCACAAAAATCTCGTCCAACCCCAGCAAATCCGCCAATTCCTTCAAAGTGGGCGCAGGTTCAAACTCAACCCCCGCCCGCAAAATGAACTCTTCCAACACGTTAAACTGGCGCGGTTCGCTAATCGCCACCTCCAGCGGAGTTTGCCGGATTGCAAAGCGGAATTGACGCGCCGCCAACACAGACAAACCCGGATTTTGTTGCTCAATTTGTTCCGCTAGCGAACTTAAATTCGAGTCAATTGTTTTAGTTGAGCACGCTAGAAACATCTACAAAACCTCCGCAGTGACGCACCGTTTTTGAAACTTCCTGATACATTTTTCCCACTGTACCTGTCTGTTGGGTAAATAAATCGTGACAGCCGACAACTACCAGCAATTCTTGAGCGCGGGAAAATGCCACATTCACCCGTTCCGGTTCCTTAGCAAATCCAATATCGCCCCTAACATTATTGCACACTGTGCTGACAATAATTACAGGTCTTTCCATGCCTTGAAATATGTCAACCGTACCAGTGCGAATGCTCAAAGCCGGGAATCTTTCGCCTTCGATTCTGTCTTTAATTGCATTTAATTGAGCAGCATAAAAAGTTATAATTCCGATTTCTTTCGGTGGTTCACCGCCGGCAACTTTGGGCCGCCAAGCTGTCTCCATTTGTTCGCACAAACGCTCGATCGCGTCAATCTCCTTGACATTCAACCGGGAAGTACCCTGTTTTTCCTCTTCAAACCCTTGTCCGATGGGCGTTTTCACCCACAGGATGTGATTGTTTTCTTGAATGATTCTACCTGCGAGGTTGTGGGCGCGCTTGGTGTCAGCTTCCTGAATGCCACAGTTGAGCTTTTGCTGGTAAAACTGATTGATTGCGCCCATGATTTGCGGGTGCATTCGGTATTGAGTTGTCAGCATTTTTTTGATGCTGTCGCTGGCAGTTTCAAACAAAACTTTAAATAAAGATTCTTTGATGAAGCTAAGTTCGTCTCCGGTACAGCCGATGTCTTCGGCAATATCGTCGATCGTACTTTGATTAAACATCGGCGGCAATTGCCTGTGATCGCCCACTAATACTAACTTTCGGCCTTTCAAAGCGGGAATTAATAACTCTGGAGGAGTGCATTTGCTAACTTCGTCAATGATGACTGCATCAAAGCTGGGAAAGTTTTTAGTAAAATCGAAACTGGCAGCTTGCACGCAAGTAATGCCGATTACGTTGGCATTGTCAATATAAATTTGCTTTAAATCGTTGCGGTCTTTTTCTGATGGATTGCGGAGTTTTTCAATCCAATCTGTCACAAAGTTTTGAGAGCGATTTAGTGCGGTTTCTTCTTGTTCTAATTTACGCTGCCAAGTTTTGAATAAACGCTTAATTTTGTTTAAAAAAGGTGCGCTGAACAATCCTGTATTCGGAACTTCTGGCTGGTATTGAGTCGGGATAGTTTGCCATGCTGACTCCCACCAATTTCTCTCAACAAGTAATGCTGCTGTCGGTTGCTGCTGTTGCAGTTGAGCGTTAATTTCGCTCAATTCTGTTTGAAGTTCGGCGAGTTGCTGCTGCGAAGTTTCCGCCGCAGTTTGCAGCGGGGATAAATGCTCGTCAAGAGTGTTTTTGATTGTCTCCAAAACCCCAAAAGGATCTAAGTCAGCAATGGATTTTTCAAGCTGAACCGTGCTTGCTTTCCAAGCCTCAACTTGCTTGACAAACTGCTGCGGTTGCTCCCAAATATTGGATTTTTGGGCGAGATATTGTTCGGCTAAAATCCGCAACTTTTCAGGGGCGTTTGGCTGTCGGACAATTGCTTGCAACAAATTAGTAACTTCGCTAATTTTTAAGTTTGCCTCTTGCTGCGCTGTTTCTACCTGAAGTTTAGCTGCGGATATTTGCTGCTGGTTTAAGGTTTGACCGATTTTATCTAATAATTGTTGCTGTTTTATAAGCTGCTGTTCGGTTTCGGTTTTCAGGGGAACCACGCACTGACGGGCATTTGCGAGGATACTGTGCAGCAATTCTTTGACTAGGCGATCGCAGGTAGCCTGGATCTGATTTGGCTGCAAGGATTGACTGTAAAATTGTTGAATGCTACCTAAGAAACTGCGAGCTTTTTCGATAATAAATTTGCGCTGACTTTGGCTGATTTGGGAATAGCTGGCGAAGTCTTTAGCTAGTTGCTGCCACTGTGTACGATCGCCCGCAGAGAGCACGATCGGCGTTTGGCTCAAATTTAGGTGCAAAAACTCGCTAAACCGGAACTGTTGCCCTTGTATGTCCTTAAAACCTGCGCTTTCTTCGTGGGATATCGCCTTTTGCAACCGATCTAAATCGGGCAAATTGATTTTGCATTTGGGCGGCACGATCGGCAATTTGAGCGATCGCGCAATTTTCAGCAATCCTGGCGGCAATCCTACCATATCATCCGTCAGCATTGCGCCCGTTTCCCAGCAAGATTTCACGACTTCATAGAGTTTCGTATCCGCCGTCTCGATCCACTGTGCAACGGCGACGACAACGGCTGCAATTTCCGCTTTTCGCAGTTCCAAATTCTTGATTTTCTGTTCGAGATTGTGGCGGTGTGTCTGATTTTGCCGATCGCCCAATTCGAGTTGATTCAAAGCCTCAGACATCTGCCGCGACACCCGCAGCGACTCCCCAACCGCCGACATAGCGCGACAAACACCATCAGCGCGATCGAATGCCGTCTTAAATTCCGATATTTGCGCTGCTACAGTTTCCTGCAGCCAAACCCCAATCCCAAACGCGCCGCAAGCAGGGCGATCGAAGCCTATTTGAGTAGCATTGCTAGCGGCAATCCGAACATTTGCCATAAAGTTTTCTACTAAAACATTGCCTTCTGAATAGGGTTTTAGCCGTGGCATAAACTCGGCAACTTCTGGAGATTCCCAGTTAACTTGCGGCGCATCCAGTATATTTTCTAGCCCCGCAACAACAGATTCAATCTCGCTTTTTTCGGTTAAAATCTCTTCATAAGCTGCTGCTTGCTGGCTGTACTTTTCCTCAATACTTGCTTTACTGTCGTGCAGGTGTTTGAGTTCATTAAAAAAATCTTTCTCGGTGGCAAAGTAGGCGGTAAATCGCTCGGAGTCTGCCACCAACTGGCGCAAAGATTTGACATTCGTTTGGCGCTGCGAGAGCTTTTGTTCGCAGTCAGTCGCCGTATTTTGCAGCCAAGTGCCGATCGCATTTTCCTCTAAAAACGGCTGCCCTTCTTCCTGCACCTTATGAGCTTTTCCCTTCCGCAAAGCCCGAATCGCCGGATTGTGAACTAACCTACTCAAAGCATTGTCTACAGCCAAATTTGCTTGCGAAGCAATGAGCGTTTTCCCGCCCTGACGGGCAATTTGATAGCAAATCTCCGCAATCACAGTCGTTTTTCCCGTTCCCGGCGGCCCTTGAATCAAAATTAAATCCCGCGCCGAAAGCACCGTTTCTACGGCGGCAAGTTGATCCTCATTAGCATTGCGATTTAATAAGTTTTCCCGCTCCAATTTAATCTGTTTTTCGGGCAGTCTCGCCTGAGAAGAGTCGAATAAAAACTCACTCAAATAGGGATTTTGAGCGCGCCCGTCTGTCAGCATTTTTAAAGCTTTTTTCTTGCGTTCGATTTGACTGATATCGCCCGCCGCCTCAAAATACAAGAATCCTTGTTTGGGCAGTTGATATCTGCCGCCCGCCATGCGAGCTCCTAAATCAACATCTAACTTAATCCGTAATTTACCATGTTCAAAGTCAATTTCAGCGATGCTGCCCAATGTCTCTCCATCGCGGCTGCTTCTGCTTCCGGGCGGCGAATCAAACAGGATAATTTCTTCATTTCTGGCTTTTTTTAGCCTTTCGCGAAAGTCGCCCAATTCTAAGAAATTTTCCTCGTAGCCGTCAAGAGTTGCGGAATTACGCTCGATTTCAAAAGTGACGATTTTGAAGCCGGAACCGTAATTATGTCCTCTAAAAGGCACGCAAAATTGACGCGCTTCGGCGATGCGTTTTTCCACATTTAAAAAAGTGTGCCAAACTTTTAGCTGTTCGGTAGTCGGTATGTGCCTGTCTTCCCAAAATGGCATTTGTTGGACGCGGGCGATCGACTTTGCAGGAATTGGCGATCTGCTGTTAGCCAAAAGTCGCAACTGAACCGGCAAAGCATACCCATCTTTCCTCCCTCTGGGAACCGCCACCAAACCAGCATCCAGCAGTTTTAAACCGCCAATTCCGTCTTCACAGCGTACAGTTGCTAACAACCGCAAAGTGCGATCTGCTTTTTGCAACAATTGAGGTAATTCCAAATCCTCTCCATCCGTAGCCAGCAGCAATTCCCAGATTTCTTCTTCAGAAAATCTCTCATTTACCTTTTGGCGGCGCACGTAGAACAGATTGTGCGATTTCCCAGCTATCTCCGACATCAGAATTTCCGCACGTTCTTTGGATTCCCAATCGGAATATTTCGCTAAAGCCGCTTCTCCTTCTATATCCCGAATAAACTTATTAATTGTGCGATCGCCGCTAAATTTATATCCCCAATCTTCTGTTACTAAAGATGGCATATTTAGATTTTAGATTTTAGATTTTAGATTTTAGATTGGATTTAAGATTAGCACATCGGAACTTGTGCCGACCGAACCGCTACATCCCAGAAAAAAATTAAGGTGTGCATTGCACACCCTACAACCATCGCAAATTACCGTACAGGCGACGGGCGATCGAATTAAACAGTTTAGAATCAAAAGGGCGAACGATGGGACTTGAACCCACGAATGGTGGTACCACAAACCACTGCCTTAACCACTTGGCTACGCTCGCCGTATCAGTTTTAACTATAGCATCAGATCTCAGCACAAGTCTAGGGGTAAGGCAAAAATATTTTGAAATATTTCTGAGCGTCCCTGAACCGGACAGATCGATTGTGCCTCTAGTTCCAAGCACAGTAAGAGTTTAGCACAATTTTCGCTCTGCGCGATCGACCTGTGCGATCGGCAATTATCCCGCCCCCAGCAGTCAATCGATTTTAGATTTTAGATTTTAGATTTTAGATTCAAGAATTAAAGCATTGACTTGCGCGAGATGAATCACGTGGCGGGTATCCTGGATGCTTTCGGTCATGTAGCCTGGGTTCGGTCGATCGGGCAGCGTCCCGATTTTGCCCAGCGCATTAAAATAGCTTTATCAGTTCTGGTGCATCTACATTTTACAGTCCAGTTTGATAAAACTCACCTCTGGCACCATTTTTAAGAACAGGCATCTTGCCTGTTCCACAAAGAATGAATTTCTTTTAGGGTGGGATCTTCTAGCCCGCCCCTAAAAGCCTGATTGAGAATGGTGCAAGAGCTCAAATCAAATGCTTGTGGGGTGTCCCGCCCGCCCGCAAAATACCACGCCAGAAGCGGGACAGTTATCAACCATCCCTTTTCTCTCTCTTCTCTCTTCCCTATGCCTTCGCGTCGCTTCGCGTCTTCGCGGTTCGTTT
>JAUBST010000006.1:158974-184310 GCA_036702215.1 Microcoleus sp. F6_B6 | reverse complement strand
AGTTATCAACCATCCCTTTTCTCTCTCTTCTCTCTTCCCTATGCCTTCGCGTCGCTTCGCGTCTTCGCGGTTCGTTTAAAAAAAAGTCTTGTCCGCAATCTAAAATCCAAAATCTAAAATCTAAAATCGATATGAGTTATCAACCATCCCTTTTCTCTCTCTTCTCTCTTCCCTATGCCTTCGCGTCGCTTCGCGTCTTCGCGGTTCGTTTAAAAAAAAGTCTTGTCCGCAATCTAAAATCTAAAATCCAAAATCCAAAATCTAAAATCTAAAATCTAAAATCAATATGAGCTACTGTATCAACCCAGAATGTCAAAATCCTCAAAACTCCTACACCGCAAAATTTTGCTTAAACTGCGGCTTTAACCTGTTGCTGAGACAGCGATATCGCCCTATTCAACTCTTAGGTAGAGGCGGATTTGGTAAAACTTTCCTAGCAATTGATGAAGACATCCCATCTCTACCCCGCTGTGCAGTCAAGCAATTTTATTTTTACGACCGCGACCCCGAAATTTTTAACAAAGCCCTTGAATTATTTCGCCAAGAAGCCGTGCGTTTAGACGAACTCGGAAAACACCCGCAAATCCCCACATTATTAGCGGGCTTTGAACAAGAAGGTCATATTTATTTAGTTCAAGAGTTTATAGAGGGAGCGACTCTTAAACAAGAATTAGACAATAGTGTATACGATGAAAATCAAGTTTGGCAAGTGCTGCAAGACTTATTGCCCGTGCTGCAATTTATTCACGACAAGCGCGTCATTCACCGCGACATCAAACCCGAAAATATTATCCGCCGACAGTCGGACAACAAACTCGTATTGATCGATTTCGGGATTGCCAAACTGCTAACTGATTCAGCCATGCTCCGTTCAGCAACTCTCATCGGCAGTCAAGATTATGTAGCTCCCGAACAAATGCGCGGCAAAGTATTTCCTGCTAGCGACCTTTACAGTTTAGGAGTTACTTGCATTCGCCTGATGACGCAAGTTCCTCCTTTGGATATGTACGACTGCAACAACGATCGCTGGTGGTGGCGCGAGTTTCTCCCCAAAGCCACGAGTATTAGCGAGGAGTTAGGTGAAATTTTAGATAAATTGCTGCAAACTCATCTCAATCAGCGGTACAGTTTTGCTGCGGAAGTTTTGCAAGATATCCAAGCAGTTTTAGATATTCGCCATCAAAATTTGCTTTCGCCGAAAAAGCCGATCGCTCCTACTTTCGGTAATAGCGATAACTCAACCGATCTCAGCGTCCTACCAACTTCTGATTCTCCGATTTTACCCACCAATGCCGTCGCCAATTCCCCAGAAACTTTTTCCTTATCTGTTACTTCAAATCTCGATCTGGCCCTAATTTCTGCACGGGGAGTTGATTATACCAAACTGCGGGATTTTTTGTCAAACAAAAAGTGGAAAGAAGCCGATCGCGAAACTTGGGGCTTGATGTGTCAATCTCTTTCCCAGCCACCGGGAACTCAGCTAGAAATAAGCCAAATTTACCAGCTACCCTGCGAAGATTTGCAAACAGTCGATCGCCTGTGGTTGCACTACAGTCAAGGTCGGTTTGGCTTCAGCGTCCAAAAGCAGATTTACGAAAGCGTTAAGGGAGACTATATCAGATTTTGCGATCGGGTCAACTGGCAAACCTACAATTCTGCTAATACTTTAGGGCAGATTAAATTTAGTCAGCAAGCACCAATCGGACACCTCCCCTCTCGCAGTTGGGTTGGCGGCATTCAGTGGCTGCGGCACCTCGATGTCCTGTGTGCAAAATTAACCGAGTGCGACAATAATGCTGCTCCTAAATTGTAATTTAGTCTCCCGAATAACTAAGTAAAAATTTAAATTTAAACTCTACCTGAAAGCAGAGAAATTTGTCGCGCTAGATGTATCCATTGACCGAGGCTCGGTGCGATCGCTTATCGCACAATGGATTCTGAAGGCGAACACAGATAAAGTCTGCAATCCTTTAGACTTTAACAACCGAACTAAACAGAGGTATCGATCCATGTTTTTTCACAAAAAACAATTAATGGCTGCGGTGACAGTAGACGAAGCCAACCCTCGTTTTGCCCAATTGCTGCTAGAACAGTTTGGCGGAGCAACCGGAGAACTGACAGCAGCTCTGCAATACTGGGTGCAGTCCTTTCACTGTGAAGATGCAGGGATTAAGGATATGCTCCAAGATATTGCAATAGAAGAATTCAGCCACTTAGAAATGGTGGGCAAACTCATCGAAATGCACACCAAAAACGTTGACCAAACAGAAGCTTATAAAAGCACTTTGTTTGCCGTGCGCGGTGTAGGCCCGCACTTGTTGGACAGCCAAGGTCAAGCTTGGACTGGTGCTTATGTCAACGAAGGCGGCGATGTGGTTCGCGATTTGCGCGCTAATATCGGTGCGGAAGCAGGAGCTCGCCAAACCTACGAAGAGTTGATTAAACTAGCACCGGATACGGGAACGAAAAAGACCCTGCACTTTCTGCTGACTCGCGAAATTTCTCACACTGAAATGTTCATGAAAGCTCTGGAAGCGCTGGGTAAACTCACCGATCCTTTGTTCGGCAATATTCCGCCAGATTCCACTGTGGATCTATACTTTAACTTGTCTACAAATGGCAAGGACGAACGCGGCCCTTGGAACTCGGAACCTACTTTCAAATACATTGCCGAGCCAGCTCCCAAAGGTTAATTTGAGAGTTGTGTTACCTGCGTGGCGAGTGAAGATTTAAGCGCAGTGTAGAGTAATTTTAAAGCCGCGCACCTTCTTTTGTAGGGTGTGCGGCAAGCGAAGATTTCAGCCCAGTGTAGAGTAATTTTAAAGCCGCGCACCCTAGGATATCGAACTTTTGTGTTGAGTAATTTTCAAGTCACGCGCCCAACGGTGTTATAATTATTTGAAATCCGGATCGAACATTAAAATCCAATCTGTATTGAAATTGCGATCGACTTATTTATTAGTTTCTCACGGCAGCCGCGACCCCAGACCCCAACAAGCTTTGGAAAACCTAGGTCAACTGCTGTCTCAAAATTTGGCTGACTCGTTCCCCGCAGTAGCAACCGCCACCTTAGAACTCGGGCCCGCACCGCTGCACGAACAAATTTGCAGTTTTGGCGAACGTACCCTGTCGCTGGGCCTGACAGAATTGCAAATCCTGCCTGTATTTTTATTGCCGGGAGTTCACGTCGCCGAAGACATACCGGCAGAGGTGGAAATTGCCCGACAAGCTTTTGGTGACAAGCTCAAAATTGCATTGCGCCCGCATTTAGGTTCCCAGGAAGCAGGCTTAACAAAATTGGTAAAAAGTCAGATGGAAGAGGTGACTTTTCTCCCAAATCTGCTACGGCCAAAATGGATTTTATTATCTCACGGCAGCCGCCGCCCCGGAGGTAACTCGACAGTTGAGGAAATCGCCAGCAAACTCGGTGCGCTGACAGCTTATTGGTCGGTAAAGCCGAGTTTGTCAGAGCAAATTGACAGTTTGGTTCGTGGTGGACAGCAGCAAATTGGAATTGTGCCATACTTCTTATTTAATGGAGGAATTACAGATGCGATCGCCAAAAATGTCGCACAGCTAAAGCAGCAATTTCCTGCGGCGGAACTTCATCTCGCAAATCCTCTAGGGCCAAGTGTACAATTAGCAGACTTAATTGGGAATTTAATTCAAGAGAAATGAACCGCAGAGGCACAGAAGAGGTAAAGGAAGCAAGAAAAATGTCTTTAGGAAAAGTGTATTTAGTAGGTGCCGGGCCCGGAGATCCGGGTTTGATGACCTTGAAGGGAAAAGCTCTGTTAGAGTGTGCGGATGTGGTGATTTACGACGCTTTAGTCAGCCCTCAAATTTTGGCAGCAATCAACCCCCAAGCAGAACGAATTGATGCCGGAAAACGCAAAGGCCGCCACTCGTTAATGCAGGACGAAACAACTCAGTTAATGATAGAAAAAGCTGGAGATCATGCGATCGTAGTTCGTCTCAAAGGCGGCGATCCGTTTATCTTCGGCCGCGGCGGCGAAGAAATGGAAGAGTTGGTAAAAGCTGGAGTGTCAGTAGAAGTCGTCCCCGGCGTAACTTCTGGGATTGCGGCCCCTGCTTATGCGGGAATTCCTTTAACACACCGATCGTACAGTTCCTCTGTCACCTTTGTCACCGGTCACGAATCAGCGGGAAAATATCGACCGGAAGTAAATTGGCAGGCGATCGCCCGCGGCTCAGAAACCATTGTAGTATACATGGGAATCCACAATTTGCCTTACATTATCGGCCAGTTGACCGCAGCCGAATTGAGTGCAGAAACGCCCGTAGCATTAGTGCGCTGGGGAACGCGGCCGGAACAAGAAGAATTGATCGGGACTTTGGGTACAATTGTAGAGCAAGTTGAGGCGACTGGATTTGCAGCACCTGCGATCGCGGTAATCGGAAATGTCGTCAATTTGCACTCGATATTGTCTGGCTGTCGCCCCGTTTCTCAGACTGTAGAATAAGCGCAGAAATTGCCCCTAAATCCTCGTAGGGTGCGCGCTAAGCTGTTGTGCATTTACAGCAGATTGCAGGTTTATGAGGTACACGGAGCAATCCCATGCCCCATGCCCACGGAGGCCCATGCCCATGCCAGACTGTACCTCATATTGCTAAAAACTGCTGTAAATTGTATATTTCGAGTCCCGATCGAAAATCGTCAAATCCTCTCCCCCTCTCCCCTTCCCCCCCTCTCCCTCTCTAATACCATAGGCAATCTAGATGCAACACAGCTTACGCACCTTATATCAAATCCGGGGCGTGAAAACCCTTTTATCATTTCTCAGGCGTAGGGCGCGTCGCCACAAGTAGCTCCTGCGGATGGCGACTATTGCCCTGCGACGCACCCTACCACTAATAAAGGGGATATGTTACCCGGATTTGGTATATGTGATACACACAATATTACGAGATCCCCTGTAAGGTGCGTCGCCATCTATAAATCTGCAAATTTTATCCAAGATATCGCAGCGACGCACCCTACCAAACTGCTGACTAATGACTTAACGCGCCACCTGCCGCATATATTCCCCCCACAATTGGGCGGCATTTGCACTACCTCCGGCAGTCGGAGAATTATCATCATTTCCCAACCAAACTCCTGTCACCAGTTGCTGACTCGGAATATAACCGACAAACCACAAATCTCTATTATCATTAGTCGTGCCTGTTTTTCCAGCTTCTCCCAACCCCAAAGCAGCACTGCTGCCCGTACCTCCCCGCACCACACCTTGCAGCATATCAGTCATCGTATCCGCTACGCCTTCTGAAACTAACTGCCGATTGGCAATGCCATCTTTTTGATAGTCATAAATCACCCGGCAACTGTTAAAATCATTTGGATCTTTGCAATCGCTGCTGTCAATAATTCGCTTAATTACGTGGGGGCGATTTCCCAAACCCCGATTTGCCAAAACCCCGAAAGCACCCGTTAATTGCAATACGTTAACTTCACTTTCACCTAATACTAAACCCGGGTTAGAACGCAGTTCAGATGTAATCCCCAAACGCCTAGCCATTCCCACTACATTGTCTAAACCGACATCCTGTGCTACTCTCAAAGCAACTGCATTTTCCGACTGTGCTAAACCCCGATACATATCCGCACTGCCGCTGGTTCTTTCGCAGCCGCTGTAACTTTGTCCGCCCCAAGAAAGGGGGGCGCAAGAATAAGTTTTATCGGGTGATATTCCCCGTTCCAGGGCGGCTGCATAGGTGAATATCTTAAATGTAGAACCGGGCTGTCTCAAAGCTTGGGTAGCCCGATTAAACTGACTTTTCAAGTAATCTACGCCCCCAACTAAAGCTAAGACTTCCCCGGTTGTACTATTGAGAGTTACTACTGCTCCTTGAGAAAAACCTGCACTTGCTCCCGCATTTTCAACAGCATTTCTGAGGGAAGCTTCAGCTACTTTTTGCAGGCCGGGATTCAAACCTGTTTCTACAATAAAATTGCCTTCTCTGGCTAACTGCTCCCCCAGCAAAAACTCCAATTCGTCAAATACATAACTGTAGAAATAAGGAGCGATCGTACTTTGCAGATATTGGCGGGCTTTGGGATTGATCTCAATTCGCGATCGCCTCGCGCGATCGGCTTCTTCCTGAGAAATAGTTCCCATTGCGCGCATCCGTTCGATCACTCGATCGCGGTACTCTACCGCCAACTGATAATTTTGAATCGGATTAAAACTGTTTGGCGCCGGCAAAATTCCCGCCAAAGTTGCCGCTTCTGACAGCGTTAAAGCCTTCGCCGACTTCCCAAAATAAAACCGAGCCGCATCCTCAAAACCGTAAAGGTCAATTCCCAAAAACACCCGATTTAAATAAGTCAGCAACAGCTCATCTTTGCTGTAATAATTCTCCAGTTTCAAAGCAACTACAGCTTCCCGCAACTTGCGTCCCGCCGAATCTTGAGTTCCCACATAATCTCGAAACAAACTCCTCGCTAACTGCTGCGTCACAGTGCTGCCGCCTTCGCGAATTCCTCCCCCGCGAACATTGGTTAAAAGCGCGCGCAAAACTCCGATCGGATCTACCCCCAAATGCCAATTGTAGCGGCTGTCTTCCGAAGCAAGTACCGCCTTGGATAAATAAGGCGAAAAATCCTGCAATTGTTTTAATTCTAAGTGAGCGTTATTCTGAGGAGGACGCAGCGGAGTTTGCCCGTCGCGGGCGTAAACAATCACGGGCCCGTTGATACTTCTCGGCAGAGGGCGCACTCGAAACTTTGTCGATTCGATACCTACCAACACCGCAATCAAAGCGGTGATGCCGCTGACGCCGTAAAAGCTGTAACGCAAAAGTTGCAAATACCAAGGCGGCGGATCTACGTACTGAATTCTGACAGCGGCGGCTAGTTCCGGCGGCCCTAAAGTGAATACGTCTCCGTGACGCAGGGACATATTTTTAACTCGCCTTTTGCCCCTGTAAATACCGTTGGTGGAGTCTTCATCTTTGATGACAAAAGGAGTCCGCCGCCGAGTATCCCGCGACAGGGATAAGTGCACGTGACTGACAACGGGATTGCGAACCACAATATCAGAAGATTTGGACGATCGACCTAACAAATATCGATCGCCCAACAGCGGATACACCTCAGCTTTAGCTGCACCGGCATCCTGCACCCACAGTTCGGGTACTTTGGCGTTCGGTTTCAGCGCTAGCTGGTTAAAATTAACCTTAGCAATAGTCTGGACTGCTTGGGTAATCGCACCCAAGACGGTTTGAGGTTTGCGGGGCGGCTGCGGTGGGGTCATATTTCGCTGTGCACTACGATCGAGCGATCGGCTCTTGCACCATTCTACTCGCAACTTTTGGCTAATTTCAGGATCTGCCTGCACTCAATTCGCGATCGTCGGCTAGTGGCGATCGATTTTCGGGTTATTGGCGATCCCGCCCCGGAAAAGTTTATCGAGCACATCTCCACCCAACCACAAAAAATCCCCATCTGACAGGGCCCGATTAAATTTTCATATCAAATCCGCTAGCTGAGGAATTGTCAAATCGAATCAACAGTCAATACTCAGCTACCCCGTCAGTTTTTCGACTGACTGTTAACAGTCAACAATAATTCCGGTGCAACCGGAATTTATATCATACACTTGCCAATAAATCCCCACTATTGATAACATTTATCCCCGATTTACCAAAACAATTCGCATAATTAAAACCCCCCTTTTTCAAGGGGGGTTAAAAGTAGAAAATCAGCTTGATTCTCCTTACATCGAAGAACCCAAACCGGCATAAGCACCGTAGAAGAAAAGAGCCACAATGCTCAGAACACCGAGGCCTGCGACAGTAGCTACCAGCCACAAAGGAATTCTGCCACTTTCACTAAACATAGCCATCACCTCACTAATTCACAGCTAAACACATTGGATCGAACTATCGAAAGCCAACTCAGACACCAGTTAATTAAAGAAATAACTGGAAAACAAAATACCCAAAACAAAAATCAGCAACAAACCCAAGTACAAAGAAGTCCGGTTTAACTCAACAGGCTGCTGGTTGGGATTAGGAACGCGCTCAGGCATTGTAAACTCCTATCGTTGAATAAATTGCATTGCTGCGATCGCGCCCAAAAAGAAAATTGTTGGGACACCTAAAGTATGAACTGCCAACCAGCGCACCGTAAAAATCGGATACGAAGTTGGCTCATTATTTGGGGTTCTGCTCGTCATTTTTCCAAATCCTTGTTAAATTACTTGGCAATGAACTGATCTACTTGTTTCTTAGCTTCAAAGCGATCCGAGATAATCGGCACTTCTTCCCGCTGCGGTGTGAAATACTGGTTAGGGCGAGGAGTTCCGAAAGCATCGTAAGCCAAACCCGTTTGCACAAACAGCCATCCAGCAATAAACAAAGCCGGAATGGTGATGCTGTGAATTACCCAATAACGGATACTTGTAATAATGTCCCCAAACGGACGTTCTCCAGTTGTACCAGCCATTTAGAATCCTCCTTTCAACAACAAACTGACAGACAATCTCTATTACTATTCTACTATCAAGCAGCTTGCGCTGAACCTTGATATTTAAGTAGAGTACCGCTCGCGCCGATCACAAATCCGCGATCGGGGCCCATAAAGACAATCCTGTAAAAATTAGCGGGAACATCTTCAACTTCGCGGTCTTTTTGCCAAGTTTTCCCGCCGTCAAAACTGCACAGCAAATTGCCGCCACCGCCGGCTACCCAAATTTCATTATCAGTCCGGTAAGCCATGTCCAGCAAACCCCAACTCGCCTTGCGATCGGGAAAAAACGGTTTTCCCCAACCTTCAGGACTTTCCGGGTCGCTAAACTGAATCTGACCGCCGCGGGCGAGCATCCACAAACGCCCGTCCTTGGTAAAGCCCATATTTTGCAGGCGGCGAGAACTATTGCGGTTGTGAGGTTCCCAAGCTTCTTGTCCTGGTTTCCACACCGAGTAGAAATTGCCCTTTGAGGAAACCGCAACATACTGCCCGTCTTCAGAACGGTTGATATTGCGAACTACCCCAAAAGAATCCTGCACGACAGCTTTCCATTTTTTGCCGCCGTCGGAAGTCCGGTAAATCGCCCCGACATCGGTCGTCATTTCGGCGGAATTCGGGCCCAAAGCCGCGATCGTACTCGGAGAACCGGGCAACTGATTGCTCAAAGCAATTCGCGTCCAAGACTTGCCCTCATCGTTCGTGTGGAGCAAAACAGAAGGCTGGCCGACAATCCAGCCTTCGGAACCCGAAAAACTCACCGACGCAAAACGCGACCTCGGATCGTCGAGATCCAGTGCTATAGACTTCCAGCTAGTACCGCCGTCAAGCGTTTCGAGCAGAGTAGCCTCAGAACCCACAACCCAGCCGTGATCGGGATTGCCCGTAAAGGCAATATCCTGCAAATTAGCTTTCGTCGGCAACGAAATCACTTGCCAGGGGTTGTAACTCACAGAACCGATCGTGCTGCAACTCGTACAGATGAGCGCAGCGGCCAATAACATTACAATTCGTTGCCAAAATCTCACAATCGTTTTACTGCAAACCATACATACTAAGTAACAACAAGAAACCAACGACCAAGCCGCCAAAAATCAGCAAACTTTTCTGACCTTCGGTCATGCCGTTGACACCGACACCGTAGCGCTGATTTGCCTTAAATCCCGATACCCCTTCCATCTGACCGAGATTTTGAAACACCGATTTGCGAGCCCCGCAAACGGGACAGACCCAAGTTTGGGGCAAATCTTCAAAAGCCGTGCCCGGGGCAATGTCACTTTTAGGATTCCCCTTTTTCGGCTCATAGACGTAGCCGCAGGCGCGGCACTCGTGCCGATCGAGGGTCTTAGTCTCAGTGGCTCGATCGCTCATAAATCCAAAATTATGGGTCAGCTAATCGTGAAGTACCTCAACTAAACTTCGTTCGAGTTGGGGCTTCCAACTAAAACTCCTATTAGGACGGTCTTATTCGTCTTCGAGGTTTCCCGTCTCAACCGCCGATGCCACGTTAGGGACACCACTTGGGTGTTCGACACTTAAGTCGAGGATGGTCTTACTTAGCGTCCACAGGCAGCCGCCCGTCTTCCACAGGCAGTTACAATATTAAAATATACATTAAAAATTATTGCAGAAGATGGACGATTAATCTCAACCAACTCGTAATTTTAGCTACCCAAAATCTATATAATGTAAAGACTAAGTTACAGAACCCTTTCACCTAGGCAGTAATTATTCACCGTGTTTGCACTCAGCGGCTACGAGTATTTCTTAGGCTTCCTGTTAATTTCCAGCCTAGTCCCTATCCTCGCCCTCACGGCGTCTAAGGTACTGCGGCCGAAAAGTCGTCCCTACGACCGACGCACTACCTACGAATCTGGCGTCGAGCCGATCGGCGGAGCCTGGATTCAGTTCAACATCAGATATTATATGTTCGCCCTAGTCTTCGTCATCTTCGACGTAGAAACAGTCTTCCTCTATCCTTGGGCTGTGGCCTTCAACCAGCTAGGGCTTTTGGCTTTCATCGAAGCCCTGGTGTTTATCACGATCCTCGTTATTGCTCTTGTCTATGCATGGCGCAAAGGAGCCTTGGAATGGTCTTAAGTTCTGACAAATCACAAAAACCTCTAATTGTCAACCCCGCAGAGCGCCCGCAAGTCACATCTGAATTATCAGAGAACGTCATCCTGACTACGGTTGATGACCTCTACAATTGGGCGAGACTTTCCAGCCTGTGGCCGCTGCTTTACGGCACGGCTTGCTGCTTCATCGAATTTGCAGCTTTGATCGGATCGCGCTTTGACTTCGACAGATTCGGCTTAGTACCGCGATCGAGCCCCCGGCAAGCCGACCTGATCATCACCGCCGGTACAATTACCATGAAGTACGCCCCCATCTTGGTGCGGCTGTACGAACAAATGCCCGAACCCAAATACGTCATCGCGATGGGCGCTTGCACCATCACCGGCGGAATGTTCAGCGTAGACTCCACCACAGCAGTCAGAGGCGTTGACAAACTGATTCCCGTAGACGTGTACATACCAGGCTGTCCCCCCCGTCCAGAAGCGATTATTGACGCAATTATCAAACTGCGGAAAAAAATCGCCAACGATTCCATGCAAGAACGCGCCAATTTGCTGCCAACCCACCGCTACTACACCAGACCCCACAAAATGAAAGTAGTAGACGACATTTTGGACGGCAAATATTTGTCAGTTCCCGGCCGGATGGCGCCACCGAAAGAATTGACCGAAGCAATGGGAATGCCAGTACCGCCGGCTTTGCTTGCAGGACAAAAACAGGAGGTAAACCGTGGCTGAACAAGAATCTGCAATTGTTGAAGCCGGGAAGGTTTCCCAGTGGTTGACTCAGAATGGCTTTGAACACGAAGCTTTAGCGGTCGATAATTTGGGCGTGGAGATATTAAAGGTCGATCGAGAATTCCTAATTCCGATGTCAACAGCACTGTACGCCTACGGGTTTAATTATATGCAGTGCCAGTGCGCCTACGACCAAGGGCCGGGACAAGATTTAGTCAGCGTTTACCACTTGGCTAAACTGACAGATAATGCTTCCAAGCCTGAAGAAGTCCGCGTCAAAGTATTCATCCCCCGCGAAGATCCCAGAGTGCCATCAGTCTACTGGATTTGGAAAGCAGCCGACTTTCAAGAACGGGAATCCTACGATATGTACGGCATAGTCTACGAAGGACATCCGAATCTGAAACGGATTTTGATGAACGAAGATTGGGTAGGCTGGCCGCTGCGGAAAGATTACATTTCCCCTGATTTCTACGAATTGCAAGACGCTTATTAAGGCAGTTTTGAGTTTTTAGGTCAAAATACAGTCGGTCGTTTTGCACCCACTTCTTTGAGGAGTGGGTGCATTGTTTTGTGCGTTTTTTTTGGAAAGGTCGATCGAAACTTTCTGGGATATGATGAAAGTGTTCCTGTCACCTTGCCACATTTTTAATGTCTGCTTATGCCCAAAAAGATTAGAGAACTCAAAAGCCTGCTGCTAAAAGCTGGGTTTACTTATCGTTCGGCAAAAGGCAGTCATACAAGATGGGTTCATCCTTTACTACCAAATGAACCAATTACCATTGCTGGAAATGATGGCGATGATGCGAAACTGTATTTAGAGAGAGAAGTTAATCGAAAACTTGGAATATTGAAAGCAATTGAAGAAGAGGAATCTGAATCATGAAATTACCTTATATAATTGTTATTCAATGGTCGGATGAAGATAACTGCTACCTGGTTCATTTACCTGATTTTCCATCTCAGCAGTTCCACACTCACGGAGATACCTACGAAGAAGCTTTGCAGAATGCAGTGGAGGTATTAGAGCTTTTAGTTGAAGAATATCAGGCAGATGGTAAATCTCTCCCAGCACCTAAAACTTTAGTAAAAAACTTGCTGTTTGCTTGAATGTATATTTGAAGTCATTGAGCATGATTCGGAGATTCCGAGATTAACAACCTGCTATCCTCTGTAATGCCTGGAGGTAATAAAAGTGGCAAAGAATACAATTAAATTACTAGATGTCGTTGCCTTGACAGTTGACATTCCTGAATACAACCTGTGGCGCGGACAAGTAGGGACTGTGGTTGAACTGTTGGCTGATGGTGCAGCGTTTGAAGTTGAATTTAGCGATCGCAACGGACGCACTTATGAATCTGTCGGGCTGCATCCAGAGCAAATCATGGTGTTGTATTTTGAGCCAGCATCTCCTAAGATCAAACCCGAAATGGTTAGAGCATGAGGGGCGCAATAACTTGTGGACTTTATCAAAAATTGGATTTCAGGTTGATAAGTGAAATAGCTAATAAACCTGCGATTTTTGATGATACTGTTTACTTTGTCAGCAAATTAAATAATCTTGTGGTTCATCAAAATGACGACTCTGACCGTAGAAATTCTTTGTTCTGAGGTCGCAATATTTTCAGCCGCCGAGTCTCAACACCCGGAACCTTTGCTTTACGGCATCACAGACGGAAAGGCTGTTGGGACATATTTGGAGCAAAAGTTCAGACTCTATCTCAAACAGCGATATGAATTTATAGATGGCAATTCAGCAAGCGGCATTGATTTCCCTGGGCTATTGGTTGACGTGAAAGTAACAAGCATTAGGCAACCGCAGTCGTCATGTCCTTTCAAATCTGCAAGGCAAAAGATTTTTGGGCTGGGATATTCACTGATTATCTTTGTTTGCGAAAAGACAGACAACAGTAAGATCCGAAGTGCAACACTGAATATTTTGCATACAATTTACGTGAGTGCGGAAAGAACAGCAGATTTTCAAATGACCCGTGGAGTTCGGAATATTTTAGACAATGAAGGTAATAAAGATGATTTGCTTGCTTTCCTGTTTGACAAAAATTTACCTGTTGACGAAATTGAAGCAGGTAACATTGCCGACGAAATAGTGAGAAACCCACCCTTGCAAGGGTTTTTGACCATTTCTAATGCGTTGCAGTGGCGACTTCAGTATGGAAGAGTCATTGATCGTGCCGGACAACAGGAAGGCGTTATCGCAGTTTATCAATCTAACCGATGAGTTCCAACGATCGCAAAACCAAACTAGAATACGGGGATTTTCAGACACCGCTGGAATTAGCCGAGATGGTGTGTCGGAAATTGATAGAACTTAATGTTAACCCCAAAGTCATCATTGAGCCAACTTGCGGGATAGGTAATTTCATTAAAGCTGCTGCAAATTCGTTTCCATCCGCCAGCAAGATTATCGGAGTTGAAATCAATCAAAATTATTTAAGAGAATTAATAGCTAAGCATGAATTGTTACAAGATGAAAGATGTGAGGTTAAGCACGGAGATTTTTTTGAGTTTGACTGGACATCATTAATCAACCAATTGAATCAGAGGGTGCTGGTACTTGGCAACTTTCCTTGGGTAACAAACTCACAACAAGGAACTATTGGCAGTGAAAACTTGCCGAAAAAAAGTAATTTTCAAAAGCACACGGGCTTAGATGCTCTCACAGGTAAAAGTAACTTCGATATCTCAGAATGGATGCTGATTCAGGCGGTGCAATGGCTGCAAAATCGTGACGCTACTCTGGCAATGCTTTGCAAGACTTCGACTGCTAGAAAGTTATTGAATTACCTTCAATCTCAAAAACTAAATCTCGCTAAATGTGCAACTTATACAATAGATGCTAAAAAATATTTTCATGCAAATGTTGACGCTTGTCTGTTATTCTGCAAATTTGATTATAACTCGCGCAATTACTTCTGCGATGTATTTAGCAGTTTAGAAAGTTCAGATTGTCACCGAATTGGATATCACAACAATCTCCTGGTTAAAGATATAGATTCTTTCAAGAAGTTTAGTAATTTATATGCTGTAAATTTAGGAACGAAATGGCGATCGGGTGTAAAGCACGACTGCTCGAATGTGATGGAGTTTCGGAAAATTGATAATTTGTTTGTCAATGGATTTGGGGAAGCTGTCGAGCTTGAGGAAACTTATTTATTTCCGCTACTTAAAGGATCTGATGTTGCTCAAAATCGCATTAATGCTACCGATCGATATATCCTAGTTACTCAAAAATTTATCGGTGAATCAACCGAAAATATCAAAACTATAGCTCCTAAAACCGGACGTTATCTAGAGAAGTGCGGGCAATATCTAGATAATCGCAAAAGCAAAATTTATCAAAATAACCCTCGCTTTTCGATTTTTGGAGTAGGCGATTATAGCTTCCAACCTTGGAAAATTGCGATTTGCGGGCTTTATAAAAAATTGAATTTTAGGTTAGTCGGTGAAATAGCTAATAAACCTGCAATGTTCGATGATACTGTTTACTTTCTCAGCTTTGACAGCGAGAGAGTTGCACGTCAAACTTTTGAGCTTTTGAATTCACCGGCGGCAATTAACTTTTATTCAGCGATCGTATTTTGGGATGAAAAGCGCCCGATTAAATCTAGTGTTTTAAATTGTCTGAATCTAGCACTACTGGCGGATTCGGAATTTGTAACCGCAGATGCACGCAGATAAACGCAGATAAATAGAGATATAATTGATATTATCGGTAATTCGGAAAACCTATGACTCAAGCTTTACCCAAACTCGTAAACTTCGAGGAATTTGTGCAGTGGCTGCCTGAAAATTCGGGGGTACGCTACGAACTGCATAATGGAGATATTGTTGAGATGGCACAACCAGTAGGCGAACACGAGGAAGTTAAAGGCTTTCTTACAATCAAAGTTTCCGCTGCAATCGATCGTTTGGGATTGCCATACAGTATCCCCAACCAAGCGATAGTTAGGCCTCCTGAAAAAGATTCTGGTTATTTGCCTGATGTGTTGGTACTAAATCGTGCAAATCTGGTAAATGAAACATTGTGGCAAAAACAATCTGTCCTCAGTTTGGGTGCATCGATACCTTTGGTGATTGAGGTTGTGTCAACCAACTGGCGCGATGATTACTATTTAAAATATGCTGATTATGAAGAGATGGGTATCCCTGAATATTGGATTGTGGATTATGCTGCGTTGGGCGGACGCAATTTTATTGGCAATCCTAAACAACCGACAATTTCTGTGTGTAACTTGGTTGATGGTGAATATCAAATCCTCAAGTTTCGAGAGAACGATCGGATTGTGTCGCAAACTTTTCCCGATTTAAACCTCACAGCCAACCAGCTTTTTCAAGCTGGTTTAGTGTAATCTGAATTAAAAGTTAGGCTTTCGGGCTGGCAGGATGCCCAACCCCTACTCCCCACAAGAGCTTATGCTGCTTAAATTTAATCATTCCGCAAGGCTGCGATCGGATCTAAGCGAGCCGCATTCCTAGCCGGCAATACTCCAGCTAACAACCCGACGGTAAAAGATAGCCCAAAACCTGCTGTAATCGACCATACAGAAACCACAAACGGAAATTTGAACGCTGTCGAGGCCCCAAAGGCGATCGCAATTCCCAACCCAATACCCGCCGTTCCCCCCACCGTCGAAACTAAAATTGATTCGGCCATAAATTGAATGAGAATTGCTGCATTAGTAGCGCCTACCGCTTTGCGAATCCCGATTTCCTTAGTGCGTTCCACAACAGACACCAACATAATATTAGCAATACCGATGCCGCCAACCACCAAAGAAATTCCGGCGATCGACCCCACCATAACCGTAAATAAACCTATCACATTGCTGAAAGTATTAACTATCTCAGCTTGATTGACAACTCTAAAATCATCCGGTTGTGGCGGATAAATATTGTGGCGCAAGCGCATGATATTTTCCACTTGAAATTGAGCATCCGCTAAATCCGCTTCGCCGGCAGTTTCCAACCAAAAACCAGAGATCGCAATCCCCGCTAAAGAATTTCTCCCCACAATCCGCGAGGACATATTTTTGAGGGGAATATACACTCGATCGTCCTGATCGGTTCCCCCTACAGACCCCTTGCTTTCCATCACTCCAATGACCTTGTAGCTGTTGCCCTGAATGCGAATGTCGGAGGATAGCGCATTAGCTCCGGCTCCAAAAAGTTCGTCCCGCACCTTAGAACCGAGGACAACTACTGGCTCAGCAGCATTCAATTCATCCTCGTTAAAAAACCGTCCTTGTTGAGGGTGAATGTTCTTCACATCTGGATAGTTTAAATCCGTTCCCAAAATAGCAGTAAATGAATTTTGTCCGCCGTAAACGACTTGCACTTGGCGCTGCAAATAAGCAGAAATTGCTTTGACAGCAGGAGCTTGTTTGCCGATCGCCTTTGCGTCATCCCAAGTAAGGGTAGTAGCAGAACCGCTTCCCTGACTGACACCCCCCGATCGCGCAGCGCCGGATAACACCAACAGCACATTTGTACCCAAAGCCTTTAACTGTTCTTCAGTTGATTTTTGTACTCCCTGTCCCACCGAAGTAATGGCAATTACCGAAGATATCCCAATAATTACGCCCAGCATAGTTAAACTGGTACGCAATTTGTTATTCCACAGCGCCTCTGTCGCCATGAAAGCGATTTGAACGTTAGAGATTTTGTTGGTACGGGGGCGAGTCTGTAATTTCATGTTATTTGTTATTTGTTATTTGTTATTTGTTATTTGGTGGCAACTTTTAAGAATTATGCCTAAATTTGCCCCTAATTTATCACCTGACGATGCAACCGGAAACGATATGATTTGTGGCACGACCCGCCGGGGGTTGAAACCCCCGTCTCATAGCTAAAGTCGGTTGAAACCGACTGAAAATTCGTCTGGTGATGCAGCCAGAAACCATATGATTTGTGGCACGATCCGCCGGGGGTTGAAACCCCCGTCTCATAGCTAAAGTCGGTTGAAACCGACTGAAAATTCGTCTGAAACTGATGTAGATCAACTAACTCTTCAGTCCTCTTTCAGAGGACTTTCACTATGAGACAGGGATTTCAATCCCTGGCGGACTCTGCGACGAACCAACTAGCCCCGACTGCGCTGACTAACTACTAACGCAAGCGCGTTCCGCCACCCGGTTGCAAACCCGGAATCCCCCCCGGCGATGGATTTTGGGATCTAGACCGCAATCCGGGGGGTAAACTAAGCAGCACTTTTTCATTTCCTTTCAAACCCGATCGCACTTCCGTCTTGTCATCCACAGTCATACCAGTCTTAATCGGCATAAAAGCAGGTTTGCCATCTTCAGGACCGGGAACAAAAACCCCCGTTTCCCTTTGTTGGCGGACAATTGCCGCAGTTGGAACTACCAAAACATTTTTGAGTTCACCGGCCTTAAATTCTACATTCACATTCATGCCCGATCGCAGCATTTGTTTATCGTCATTAATAATTGCCGCTTTTACCTCAAAACTTGTCACATTTTGCAGGACGATCGACTGAGGCGAAATTTGAGTGATTTTACCTGAAAAAGTCTTTCCCGCAAAAGCATCGGCTTGAATAGACGCAGCCTGGCCGATCTGAATCTGAGAAATATTAGTTTCTGCTACGTTTGCTACTAATTGATTTTTTGAAGCTAAGGACAAAATCGAAGAAGAAGTCGCCGAAGAAACCGCACTACCTGCCGTCGTGGGAGTCACAAAAGCGCCCGGATCGGCGTACTTGCGGGTGACAGTGCCGGTGAAAGGAGCCCGCAGCACAGTATCGTCGATCTGCGCTTGAACGCTTTGCAGGCTGCCTCTAGCGGCGAGAACTTGGGCCCGGGCTTGGGCGATGTCTTCGGGGCGAGAACCGGCTTCTAGCAGCGCCAAAGCTTGCTGTTTTTGCTCGACGGCGGCCTGCGCCGCAGCGATTTCTTCCGGCCGTGCGCCCGATCGCGCCAGGGCCAAAGCTTGCCGTTTTTGCTCCACAGCAGCCCGCCCTGCAGCAATTTCTTCCGGGCGTGCGCCCGATCGGGCTAGGGTCAAAGCTTGCCGTTTTTGCTCCACAGCAGCCCGCGCCGCAGCGATTTCTTCAGGGCGAGTACCCGCTTGCAGCAAAGCTACAGCTTGTTCGGCTTGTCTGACAAGCGTCCCGGCTCGATCGCGCGCGGTGCGGGAGTTGTTGACAACTTGCAAAGCAATCGCCCCGGCATTATAGAGTTCCTGATTTCTCTGAAAGTCTTCCTCTGCTTGGTTTTTCGCGTATTCGGCATCTCTGAGTTTGGCGGTTGCTTGGGCGATGTCTTCAGGCCGATTGCCCTCGAGCAATTTTTGTAAATTTGCCTGTTGTTCAGCTAATTGTGCCTCAGCTACGGCAATATCCTGGCTTCGATTGCCGTTGAGCAATTTTTGTAAATTTGCCTGTTGTTCTGCTAGTTGTGCCTCAGCTACAGCAATATCTTGGGTGCGATTGCCGTTGAGCAATTTTTCCAGACTTGCTTGTTGTTCTGCTAACACTGCCTTAGCCACAGCAATGTCCTGGGTTCGAGTGCCGTTGAGCAATTTTTCCAGGTTGGCTTCGGCGGCGGCGAGTTGTCCGCGAGTTTGGGTAAGTTGCCCTTGGAGGTTGGAGTCGTCCATGTAGGCGAGAATCTGCCCTTGTTCAACTTTATCTCCTTCCTTGACAAGCAAACTTTTGAGCATTCCTGAAGTTTTGGGGCTGACGTTGACGGAACGTTCGGGCACTATTGTGCCGTTTGCCGAAATTGTAATCGGCAGGTTCACCCTTTCGACAGCAACGGTTTTTTCCTGGCGCCTGGTTTCGCGGCTGGATTTGACTGCGAGTTGGCTGTAAGCTGTGTAGCCTACTCCTGCAAGCAGGGAAGCGGCGAGGAGTCCGCTAACCCACGGACTCAGCTCTTTTTTAATCTGAAAGTGCTTTACTAAGTACATATAAATTAGACATATCGGGCGTCTGTTCAATTTAGACCGATCGGGAACAGAAAAGGTTCAATTGAAGTCTGACTAGGTTTTTTCCCGTGTTTAATGCTTGCGGGCGATCGAGTTTAGATCCCAACATCGATCTCCAGTGCAGCATAAAACCTGTTGGGCCAAATGCGCGATAATGAATGAAGATAGTTTAATCTCGCATATCCTAATCCTTCATGCAATTTGAGTGGGACGAAGCGAAAAACCTTGAAAACATCCGCAAACATCAGATTGATTTTGTCGATGTTCCCGCGATGTTTGATGGTGAAATGCTGATTGAGCTAGACGATCGTTTTGATTATGGCGAAGATCGCTGGTTTGGAATCGGTTTTCTCGGTTCTGGAATAGCGGTAGTAGTCTGGACAGAACGTCAATCGATTTTAGATTTTAGATTTTAGATTTTAGATTTTAGATTTTAGAATTAAAGCATTCACTTGCGCGAAATAAATTCGGGGGCAAGTTTCATCGGATACAGGTTTTTTATTTCTGGACCGATCGATCGCGTGGCGGGTATCCTGGATGCTTGATTGTCAAAACAATGTAATCCGAATCATTTCAGCGCGAAGAGCCAACCGTCATCAGCAGAAACGATTTGAACAGTACCTCTGGTACTAACTGGGCCGCCTTAGAGTCAAGGTCAGAAGAGAATATTGACTACTCAGATATTCCACCGCTGACCGATGAATTTTTTGAACGAGCGACTTTACGTATTCCAGCCGATCGATCCCACAACTTAGTTCAGCTCGATCCAGATGTAAAGCAGTGGTTTGAGGCTCAAGGAGAACAGTATAAAACTCTAATTAATAACGTTTTACGCCAATATATAGAGAACAACAAAACTCAGCACTCAGCATAGCCGTGCGTTTTACAGCACATTCCACGTTTATTAAGGACAGCCGCCGTAGGGACAAGGCACTGCCGTGTCCCTACTTCATAAACCTGGAATACGCTGTAAGTGTTGGTGCATAGTATTGTGGGTGAGTTAGAGAGATTTCTATCCTACTCGATCAATAATTTGCCCTATATCTTGAGGCGTTGCACCTGTTGCCAGGATTGCGCGTATTAACAGTTCAATAGAAACCGAATCGTCGCCATTTTCAGCTTTGGCAATACGAGGTTGACTGGAGTTGATTTTCTCAGCTAACTCTGCCTGTGTCATCAATCTTTGCCGACGTTCTTTGAGATTAAGACTGAGGGCTCACTTAATGTCAATTAGCATCGATTTCTCTGGTGAAAGTTCTAAGAATTCCGAGGCAGATCCAATCTTCCAGCCTTGAGCTTCTAGATGCTTCTTTTTTGAAATATCCATAACATTAGTCCTCTATAAATGATATCATGTCCGGTCGAGTGACCGCGATTTTTGTAGGGGAGGGTTCGCCAACAATACCTGCCAACAATCTCCCATCTCAAAAACCGTTCGGCTGACGCTCACGGCGAAGCCCGCCCCGACCGGGATATTATGGTTAATCGATCGGACATGATATGAGGCATTAGGAGACTCTCACCTGGCTGCAAGTGTCTGAGAATCACACCAGCCTCTATGCGTGCTTCTTGACTAAACCGATCGAACTTTTCACAAGTTCGATCGCCAATTTCCTACTCAACAAACAGCCACTACACCCAACTCTGCAATCGCCGCCTCCGGGCCCACCAAAGAAACATACGGTTCTCCAAAATATTTCTTAGCAGCATCCCGCGCTTGTGAAGCTGTCACCTGTGCAATTTCTTCTTGAAATTGCTGGTCAAATTTAATTCCCAATCCCAAAATTTCATACCAGCCTAAAACTTGGGCAATTTGCGAATTAGTTTGTTTTCCTAAAGCATATTGACCGAGCATTTTATTCTTGCAAGCTTGCAATTCTTCCTCGCTTAGTGGGATGCTGGCGAGTCGATCGACTTCTGCGCGCAATCCTTCAAAAGCAGTCGCCGTATTTTCCGGCGCCGTACCCATGTACACGACAAACTGAGCAGTGTCCCAGCGCGTCGCGTACAGCGCGGAAACGTCGTAAGCCAAGCCCCGCTTTTCCCGCAATTCCACAAACAACCGGCTCGACAAACCGTTACCCAAATAAGTATTCAGCAACTTAATCGCTGCGTAATCGGGATTTTTGACAGAGGGTGCGAGGTAGCCCAGCATAATCACTGATTGCTGCGTATCTTGCGGCGTAACGACCGACTCCGGGGAGGGGTAAAGAGGGGGGACGGTTAAAGTTGGCAGGGGTGTTAAAGGCGCTTTCCAGTCGCCAAAAGTTCGATCGATCAGGGCGATCGCATCTTCGGTCGATATTCTGCCGGCTACAGAAATAACTACATTATCGGGACGAAAATAGGTTTTGTGGAACTGTTCGAGATCGTTTCTGGTGAGCTTTGACACAGTACCTTCGATGCCCAAGGGAGAGAAAGCATAGGGGTGTTCCCGGTACATCGCGTGCCGCAATTGCTCGAAGGCGATCGCAAACGGCTGTTCTTGCTGCGATCGAATTGACGATATGGCAATGCGGCGTTCGAGTTCGACTTCAGCTTCCGGGAAAGTGGGCGATCGAGTCAATTGCGCCGCCAACTCCAACATCTCCTCAAAATCCGCAGAAACCGTCTTCAAACTCACTAAAAAATAGTCTGTAGTAGAGTCGGCACTCAACCTCGCTCCCACCGATTCTACACGCTCGGCAATTTCCAGCGAAGACAGCCGATCGGTTCCCTTAGTGATTACCGCCGACAGCAAGTGACACAATCCTGCTTGTTCGGGCTGCACGTAGCGACTGCCGGCCCGCAGGAATATCCTAGCTGCAATAATATCTGCTGCTGGATTTTCTGCTGCCAGGACAACTATACCGTTGTCTAAAACCGTGCGCTGGATTTCATTGTTCATGGTTAATTGTTGGCTGTTGGCTGTTGGCTGTTGGCTGTTGGCTGTTGGCTGTTGGCTGTTGGCTGTTGGCTGTTAGTCATGATTATTCGTAGGATGGGTAGAGCGTGAGCGTTACCGATCGTCCGATTTGAGATTGGCGATTTGAGATTGAGGGACAAATCTCAAATTTCCAATTAATAGACTTGGGTTTCATTTCTCAACCCAACCTAGTTGCTGTTAACAGTGAACAGTCAACAGTCAACAGCCAACAGTGAACTATTATTAGATTGGTTTTAGTACCACGGCTGTATAGCGTCGGGGAGAGAGATATTGTTGAGCTAGGCGCTGGAGGTCTAAGGGCCCAAATGCTTTAATCCTCGTGGGATAGCTGAGCGCTAATTCCGCACTGGCGATCGTATTGTAATATCCGTAAAGACCGGCTAGCTGTCCCGGCGTTTCGAGGGAGAAAGCAAAATCGTTGCACAGCAAACGCTGACAGCGGAGCAATTCTACCTCGGAAACCGGCTCAGACTGCAATTGCCAAAGCCGATCGCAAATCCGAGATTCCACCTGTTCGACATCCTTCGCTTCCAAGACAGCACTGATAGTAAATAAACTCGATTCCCGTTGCAGCGAGAAAGTGCTGTCGATCGCCTCTACCAATTGTAATTCTTCCCGCAGTTCCCTGACTAAACGCGAAGTCCGCCCGTCTGCGAGCAACACCGACAGCAAATCCAAGCCGCAAGCACTTTGCAAGTGTTCAACTCCCGGCCCCGTCCAGGCCATCATCAGCCGCGCTTGTTCCAATCGCGGCAGGCCCAATTCCTGACGGCGAATTTCTATCAGTGGCGGTTCCGCCTCTGCGGTTAATTTGGGACAATCCCACCTGTCAGAAAACTGCTCGAATGCTTTCTCCGTAACATCTCTGGCCTGTTGTTCCTCAATTCCCCCGACTACCACTACAGTCATGTTTTCCGGCTGATAGTGCGATCGGTGAAAACAGCGCATTTCGTGGGGAGTTCGCGACATCAGCAGTTCTTCCGTGCCGAGTACCGATCGCCTGTAGGGATGTCGCTGGTAAACTGTTTCCATCATGGCTTGGAAACCCAGCCAATCGGGATTGTCTTGAGCTTGGCGGATTTCTTCTAGCACCACATCTCGCTCGCGATCGAATTCCCGATCGGGAATCGAAGCCCGCAGCAGCAATTCTGCCAGCGGCTGGGCAGTTTCTGCTAAATAATCGGCTGCTGCGTTGACGAAAAAATGGGCGTAGTCGTGACTTGTAGCTGCATTCGCGACACCGCCGCGATTTTCGATTACTTGGTCAAATTCTCCCGGGGCGATCGAATCCGTCCCTTTAAATATCATGTGTTCTAGAAAATGAGCCATTCCCGACCAAGAATCCGGCTCCAGCGTAGCGCCAGCCCTCACCCACACGTCTAGCGCGACCACCGGTGTGGCCGAAATCCGCTGGTGAATGACCGTTAACCCATTATTGAGCTTCCAGACATTGGCTGGGAACTCTAAAGCAGTGAGCAGTTGAGACAAGCTAGTTATTCTTAAACTTTAGTTAACTTCGGCTGCAACTATCGTAGCGCTTTACAGCTATGCGATCGGGATTAATTGATACAGAAATCATCAGTCAGTCAATTTTAGATTTTAGATTTTAGATTTTAGATTTTAGATTTACTGCACAGATGAATCTGGGGGCTTGAACAAGAGTCTAAAATTTTGAGCAGAGCGCGACAGGAGTACGTGGCACGGTATCCGTTTTTGGGCGGAGTCCTCTACCATTAATCCTTACTCATCAGTTATTTTTTACTTTTTGATTTTTTTTTAGCCGTCTCAAATACTTACCATTTTTGGGAGCGAAAGTCAATAGGTTGCGCGGGATATTAATGAATCAGTCGGGAGAAAGAGGATGTTATCAGAATATCTCAATAAATTAAAAGATGTAAGAACACTAAAGACCTTGAGAGGAGAAACGACAGATGGTAGCTACCCTAGAAGATACCAAGCGCCAAGCGATCGCAACTAAATTAGCAGACATGAAAGCGCTGCAAAACCTGTTGATCGCCAACGAGCAATTGTTCATCAATTCCTGCAACGACTCCGAACTAGCTCAGCGCTTCCGAGATATGCTCGATGACGATCGCAAAAACTTAGGCGTATTAGAAACTACGATCGTGCAATACGGCATTCAAGCCGAACCCAAAGAAACCAGCACAAAAATGATTCAAGAAGTTCAGAAACTCATGCAAGGTTCTGAACTCACCATGTTTGAAAAAGTCGCTCAGCACGAACTGCTCAAACACAAACAAACAATGGCCGG
Source organism: Microcoleus sp. F6_B6 (assembly GCA_036702215.1). Taxonomy (GTDB): domain Bacteria; phylum Cyanobacteriota; class Cyanobacteriia; order Cyanobacteriales; family Microcoleaceae; genus Microcoleus. The sequence goes on along the minus strand of JAUBST010000006.1, from coordinate 159,843 downwards.
CTTGTTAATTCACAAAGCCGCTCAAGTAGTCGGCGCCGACATCGAAGCCGCCATTACTCCCCTCAACACAGTTAACTTTGAGAACCGCGCTCACCAAGAACAACTCAAAGGAGTTCTCGAAATTTTAGGCGTCCGCGAACTGACCGGCAAAGACCCCGACCAAGGCGTTTGGGCCCGCGTGCAAGATGCAATGGCAGCCATGACCGGCATCATCGGCGGTGCAGTTACACGCACCAAAAATGAGATGAACATCACCGAAATCATCTCAATGGATCACCGCAAAGCCGATACCCTCTTTATGGAAATCGAAAAAACCGACGATCCTCAAAAACTGCAAGAATTCTTCGGTCAACTTTACAAAGACCTCAGCGTTCACGCCGAAGCCGAAGAACAAGTTGTTTACCCAGCAATTCGCAGCTACTACAGCAACACTCAAGAACTGTACGACGAGCAAGCACAAATGAAGCAGATGCTCGCCAAGATTAAGTCAATGAGCTCCAGCTCTTCTGATTTCAAAGCCCAAATCAAACAGCTCCAAAAAGCGGTTCAAGATCACGTAAAAGAAGAAGAAAACGATATGTTCCCTCAAATTCGCCGCAACTTGAGCGAAGCACAAATGGAACAAATGGCTACTCAATTCAAAGCAGCCAAAAGCACTATCCAGCAAGAAATGGCTAACCTGAGCTAATTCAGCAGCCAGCTAATTGTAGCTCTATTTGAGCTAAAAACTAGCTAAACTGCAACCTATCAATCCCGCTACCAACGTGGCGGGATTACTATATTTGTTGTAGTGGCGGGTTTTACAAACAATCTCTGTCACTGGTTCAAAATCTAAATAAACCCGCCCTCCTTCTTCTATGATTGCGGGG
>JAUBST010000006.1:0-158964 GCA_036702215.1 Microcoleus sp. F6_B6 | reverse complement strand
GGCGGGTTTTACAAACAATCTCTGTCACTGGTTCAAAATCTAAATAAACCCGCCCTCCTTCTTCTATGATTGCGGGGGGCGGGTTTATTTAGATTATGAATTTCATCAAATATTTTCGGTAAAACCCGCCCCTACGAGCATTGGGAGCAAGTCGCTGTGAGATAGTCGATTTTTTTGATAATTTAAGGGTAGCGACGCACCCTACAGCTACTGTTGCTATATTTGTTGTAGGGGCGGGTTTTACAAACAATCTCTGTCACTGGTTCAAAATCTAAATAAACCCGCCCTCCTTCTTCTATGATTGCGGGGGGCGGGTTTATTTAGATTATGAATTTCATCAAATATTTTCGGTAAAACCCGCCCCTACGAGCATTGGGAGCAAGAAGATTTTAGCCGTTAATCACAGATCCTCCGTTGGGATGCAAAATTTGACCCGTCATGTAAGACGAATCTTTTGAAGCTAAAAACACGTAACTGGGGGCAACTTCATCCGGCTGACCGGCGCGTCCCAAGGCCGTGTCTGCACCAAATTTCTCCACTTTTTCTTCCGGGAAAGTTGCAGGAATTAGAGGCGTCCAAATCGGGCCGGGGGCGACTCCGTTGACGCGAATTCCTTTTTCTGCCAAACTCTGGGACAAAGATCGGGTAAAGGCAACAATTGCTCCTTTTGTGGAGGAGTAATCTAGCAATTGTTGATTGCCTTTGTAAGCGGTGACAGAGGTAGTGTTGATAATTGCACTTCCTTCTTTGAGGTGTTTGAGAGCGGCTTTTGTGAGGTAAAACATTGAGAAAATGTTGGTGCGGAAGGTGCGCTCTAATTGTTCGGCGGTGATGTTTTCGATGCTTTCTTGGGGATGCTGTTCGGCGGCGTTGTTGACGAGGATGTCGAGATGGCCAAATTCTTTAACTGTTTGTTCTACCAGATTTTGGCAGACGGTTTCATCGCCGATGTCGCCGGCGATCGCAATACAGCGCCGGCCTTGTTGTTCGATCGCCTCTTTGGTCTTTTTAGCATCATCATCTTCGTTGAGATAGCTGATGACCACGTTAGCGCCTTCTTTGGCAAAGGCGATCGCTACTGCACGCCCGATACCGCTGTCTCCGCCGGTAATTAAGGCTATTTTGTCCCGCAATTTGTCGCTACCGCGGTATCCCTCCGCGAAGGATTGAGGTTGCGGGGTCATTTGCGATTCAGTACCGGGTTGCTGTTCTTGATGTTGAGCCGGATTAATCTTCTGTTCGGTTGGCATACAAAATTCCTCTAACTTCTATCTCTATAAGTAAAGGTTTTCTGTAACTAGGGAATCGCTCTTTTTGCCGATCGCCCTCTACTACTAAAGACAGTTTGGGGGATCGAAACCCCTTGTTATTATTGTCACAACAGCAAAAAGCACGCCAAAACATCATTTGACGTGCTTTTTCAACAAATTAACTGTTAATTGCTGAGTCTCGAATTAGAAACCCAACTTGACATTACAACAACGCACTATGAGGATTCTGAGCAGGAGGAGTTAACAGTAACTCCTCGAGCCCATTCTCTACTAAAAATGTTGCAATCAGCGAATTCGCCGATTCTTTCAACTTGTCGGTGTCAACAAAGCTGCTAACAGCAGTATCAGGAGCGAGCAAGCTATCGGTGCTACTGGCCTGTACCAGATCCGTAACGGAACTGCCGGGGTTATTCAGCGGATCGTTGGGGATGCTAGAACCAGTTACCACACCCGTGCCGCCAGTCAACGGATCGGTGGTAGCACCAGTTGAGTCTGTTGTCGGTACTGGCGCCGGTACGATCGGCGTTACAAAAGTATTTGGCCCCGGTACCGAGAACGTAACAGGGTTAGGCCCGGTCGGGATGGGGAACGGGTTGGGAACGCCCGGAGCGTTGAAAACTTCCAAGAGCGAGTAGGTGCCCGGAGCTAAATTGGTGAACAGGACCTGGCCCTGAGCATCACTCCTGACCAGAGGCTCGGTATCAGGATCGTAGCGGCCGTTCCGGTTGAAATCCAAGGTGAACGGGATGCCCTCCAAAGGAGGTTCGCCCTCATCTCGAATGCCGTTGCGGTTGTCGTCCCGGAATTTTTCTCCGAGATAGTTAAAGAACTGGCCGTTGCCCACCAAAGCACAAGTAAACGTTTGGTTCGCGCCCAGAACGATGTCTAGTGGTTGAGTAGTTTGGAAAGAATTTAAAGGCGTGACTTCCCGGACTCGGTAAATACCGGGGGTCAAATTGCCAAACTCCCAGCGACCGAACTGATCGCTGACGGTACTTGCTTCTCCGGCATCAAGAGCGTCGTTACCGTTGCTGTCGAGGTAGATCGTGACCCCTGCGATCGGGGTTTCAAAGCCGTCCCGGTAGCCGTTGCCGTTCAAGTCTTGGAATTTGCACCCAGTGATGCGGCTGTTGGGGGTGTTGCCAAAGACAACGTTGGCATCTTGAGTGCTGAGGTTGAACTGCACCCGATCCGGAGTAGTAGGACTAAAACCAGCTTGCGGCACTTCCCGAACCACATAATTGCCCGGTTCCAGGTTGGTGAAAGCACCGCGCCCGTTGGCATCAGTTACTAGCGACTGTTCCCCTGTGTCGAGGGCGCCGTTGTCGTTGGCATCAAGGTAGACCGTGATGCCGGGAATGCCCACTTCCTGTAGAGCGTTGGCCGGTTCGTAACGACCGTTAGCGTTCTGATCGTTGTATTTGAAGACCGTGATGTTGGGCCGCGTATTCCCGACAGCACCGCTACCTGGATTTACCAAAATCGGGGTGAAGAAGACTGCGGGTTCCGGGTTTACGGGGGGGAAGGGGGGCGGAAAGTTCGCCGCAACGACCCGCTGACCACCTGGAACAGTTGCATCTGCCACTATGAAAGGAAGTGTTCCCTGCTGTCGCGATTGGGGCCCGGGGGCTGTCACTTCTACCGGGTTCTGCGTAGTTGCAATTGGCGGCTGGTTGGGTATGAATGTTTCAAAGGTTTCCAATACCGAGTAGCTGCCAGCTTTCAAATCTCTGAAGGTAGCCCTACCGTCAGGACCAGTGAACACCTGCGGTTCGCCTGCGTCTGTCCTGCCGTTCCGGTTCAAATCGAGGATGAACGGGATGCCGGAGAGGGGAACTTCGCCGGAGTCTTGTATGCCGTTGGCGTTGTCGTCCCGAAATTTGAAGATCGGGATTTCGTACAGGGGAGTGTTGCCCACTTGAGCGCAGGCCCAGATTTCGTTGAGGCCGAGGTTAATGTCAAGCAGGGGGGTGCTGCCGGGGGGGGTGCTTTGGGGAAAATCTCTTTCTAACGGTTCAGTGCCCGGCCCGTTGGCTCGCTCTTCCCGAATCCGGTATAGCCCGGGCTGCAAATTGGTGAATCGGTACTCGCCGTTTCTATCGGTTAAGGTACTGGTGTCCCCTTCATCTAGCCGACCGTTGTTGTTGGCATCGATATAGATTCTGACGTTTTCCATCGGGGGTTCACTCCCGTCTCGAAAGCCGTCGTTGTCTACGTCGAGGTATTTGCAGCCAATAATCTGACCGCCACCTGTAGCATTACCGAACAACACTGTGGCATTAATGCCCGCCAGGGTGACGACGACTGGGTTGGGAGTTGTCGGGCTGAAATTTGGTGGCGAGATTTCCCTGACTGTATAGGTGCCTGGAAGCAAGCCTGGAAATACGAAGTTTCCGCTGGCGTTTGTCAACGTCGAGGGTTCACCTGCGTCGGCAGTGCCGTTGTTATTGGTGTCAATAAAGATTTGGACGTTGGGGAGTCCCGGTTCGCCAGCATCTCGGATGCCGTTGCGGTTGTCGTCGCGGAATTTGGTACCCTGGATACCCGCAGGAGCGTTGCCAAAATTGATGGTTGGCGGTAGCACTATTGGGGGTAATACAGGAGTTACCTGACTAGCCTTTAATTCTGCCATGATTTTCTGTTCCTTCACACCTAAATCTACGTAAGCTACAGGCTACTGTATCACTTTGTCAATCAGCAGTTAGCTGCTGCTAGCGACTGACGATCGCTACTCAATCATACATACGTCTACGTTGCTCGAAGGTTCCTCATCTAACATCAGGCTTACTCCAGCTTGGTCGCACGAGATTATATCAGGTTTTGAATAGCTGTGGCAATTTGAGCCCAATATCTTAAATAATTGCGCGCTGAGTTCTTCTGCCCGCGGACACTTGCTGTTTTGAGCTGGAACAACGTTAAAACTCACTGCACCTCGGTGACTTGAGCGACTATGCCACGAGGGCGATCGCACTTGGGGAATTGTCTGATAATTCCTAAAAACAGGTATGATACTGTCTCTGAATCTTGCTCCTCATATACAAGCCAGCTTTGGGCTTCCCGGAACTCTGGCTTGGCTTTGGAGCTTGCCAACAATAGGGTATCACGCGATCGCCCTTTAACCTCTTCTTGATTTTGATTTGCGGTTTGAGATGCGGGGCGATCTAGTTTTGTGTCACCCTACATAACCGAGAAATCTCTCGCTGCCTGCGGCACAAACGAGTGAGCGATCGCCCCATTAATTAATAATTCATTTGGCTTGACAAAAGTATCAATCTGTGAGTTAGGCTCCAGACCGACATTCTGTTGCCCAAAGTTAGGAATATTGGCTAAATTCGCAAAAGGTAGATCGACCCAAAAATCACTAATTCGATCATTATCACGACCCGAGATCGAAAGCAAGCTATCGGGCCCAATATTGCCTGCTGGTTCGCCCGCACAGTTACTGGCATCCGTCAGCGGGTCGCCCGAGGATTTAGCCGACCTACCCTCAGCCTCTCCCGTCACCAAATCGATGCTGCTAGCCCCAATCTCTGCCGAGACCACAACCACCGCAGGCGGAGTCGTTTGAATGAAACCGGGCGGCGGAACTTCCCGGACAACATAACTACCTACCGGAACGTTACGGAAACTGTAATTGCCCTGAAGGTCGCTGAAGGTACTCGCTTCACCCGGATCTAAACTGCTGTTATTGTTGAGGTCGATGTAAATAAGAGTATTGGCGATCGGCGGTTCCCCCGGATCTAGGCGGCCGTTGGCGTTAAAATCGTTAAATTTCACACCGCTGATGTTACCCGTTACCAACACGTTGCCGAAGCTGAGATTAGTGGCATTTGTGCCGTTGCCCACGGTAATGGGAGTCGGATTTGGCGTGGTTTGTCGAAAACCGGGCTGCGGGACTTCCCTCACCACATAGGTTCCTTGAGGCAAATTGATAAAAGAGAAATTACCTTCGGGGTTGGTTAAAGTCGAAGGTTCGTTGGGGTCTAGGCCGCCGTTGTTGTTGAGGTCGAGGTAAATCGGCCAGTTGGCAACTCTCGGTTCCGTCGGTTCGTTGATACCGTTAGCGTTGAGGTCGTTGAACTTGAAGCCGCTGATGCTGCCGGTAGGAAAATTGTTGCCGAAATTAAGGCCCACAGCGTTGGTATTGCCGGTGATGTCGATCGGACCTGGATTGGGCGTAGTCTGTACCCATCCGGGTTGCTGGACTTCCCTCACCAAATACCTGCCGGGAGAAACATTGGCAAAAGTGTAGTTGCCTTGCGGGTTGGTGATGGTATTGGGTTCGCCCGGATCGAAGCTGCCGTTGCCGTTGAGATCGAGGTAAATTGGCCAATTTACCAGAGGCGGATCTGTCGCATCTCGGATACTGTTGGCATTGAGGTCATTGTATTTAATCCCGCTGATGCTGCCTACAAAAAAGACATTCCCAAAATTGATGTTGTTGACAGTGGCGTTGGAAGTAACGTTAACCGGGCCCGGGTCAGGCGTGGTTTGGAGAAAACCCGGTTGCTGGACTTCTCTCACCAAATATGTATCTGCAGGAATATTGACAAAAGCGTAATTGCCTTCACCATTTGTAAAAGTAAAAGGTTCGCCGCCGTCGAGCCTGTTGTTGCGGTTGAGGTCGAGGTAAATTTGCCAGTTAGCTAGCCCTTGTTCCCCGGCATCTCGGCTGCTGTTGTTGTTGATGTCGTTGAATTTTGTGCCTGCGATCGTCCCTGCGTTAAAGTTATTGCCAAAATTGATATTGCCAGCGTTTGTGCCGCTGGTAATCGTGATGGGTGCGGGATTTGGGGTAGTTTGGCGAAAGTTCGGCTGCTGGACTTCCCTAACTTGGTAAGTGCCCGGCGGCAGGTTGGCGAAGATGTAGTTGCCTTGCGCGTTTGTGACGGTGGAAGGTTCGTTAAAATCTGGCTGGCCGTTGTTGTTGAGGTCGAGGTAGATTTGCCAGTTGGGAATGGGAACTTCTCCGGGATCGGGGAGGCCGTTGGCGTTAAAATCGTTGTATTTAGTGCCGCTGATGCTGCCTACTTGGAAGTTCCCGATGTTGACGTTGCCGATATCTATTTGGCTGGCGGTTCTGAATTCGGACATGGTGTTGCTGGGGCCCAATGAACGCGGTTCAATGTTTTCTGTAGGGCAATCTAGCAGTTTTTTTGCCAATTGCAGCTATTTGAGGCGATAAATTATTTTTAGGAAAGGGAAGGGCAGGGAATCAGAAATGCCCGATGCCCCATGCCCGATGCCCCATGCCCGATGCCCCATGCCCGATGCCCCATGCCCAATGCCCAATGCCCAATGTGTAAATTTTTTCCAGATTTGATGTACGATCGCTACCAGTTTTGCAGAGGTCGAATTCCCAATGTCCCAAAACTTGACAGCAAGCTGGAATGAAGCCCGCGAGGTTCCGAGTTTGCTCTTCGGCTGGAGTTTGTGCGGTTTATTGGTAATGGGATCGATCGCCCCTACTCCTGCTGTGGCACAGCTACCTACCTCCGAACAGAGTAACAGCAACAGCCCGATCGCTCAAACAGGTCCTCGCGCCCGCCCCACGCTCAAATTGGGCAGCCGCGGCTCAGAAGTGATCGAACTCCAAGCTGCTCTTAAATTATTGGGCTTTTACGCTGACACTGTAGACGGGATTTTCTCACAAAGCACCGCTAGAGCTGTATCTCAGTTCCAGGAAGCAGCAGGCCTGCCTCCCGACGCCACAGTCGGTCAAGATACTTGGAACCGGCTGTTTCCAGCAGATCCTAGCGCGATAGACAACCCGACGATGGCTAACGCTTCTGCAACAGCCGACAACTCAGAGATTAACCCCCAAGCGCAGCCAACCAATTTTCCCGTTTTAAGAAGACGAATGCGGGGGGCGGCAGTCAGAGATTTGCAAGAACGGCTGCGGGCCAAGGGATTTTTGCGCGCGAGTGCTGACGGCGTGTTCGGCCCGGAAACTCAAGCTGCTGTCAAGGCGGCTCAGCGACAATATCAACTGCCTGCAGACGGCATTGTCGGCCGCGCAACTTGGGAAGCTCTGCTGCGCTGACAGCAAGCCAAAAGTTCCGGGTATGCACGTTATGCCGTCGGGCGATCGTACAAATTGTTAATAATCGCTTTGGGAAGTATTTCTGCACGTCAAAAAGTGTCAAGTTTGGTAAACAAAGTGTTTTTATGCGCGCAGTTGGTGTTAACTTAAAAACATGAAGGGCAAAACCAAGAAGCACAAAAAACTTGGATAAAAAATTTGGAATTAGAGTATTTGTCCCGATCGGCTCTAGTTCGCAGGCAACGCCTGAACCGTGTAGCTTATTAGCAAGGAAAGGTTGACATTGCGATTGAGATTTGTTAAATGGCTGAAAGCTATTGCATGAATCAAAAGTTGCGATCGCACAGTCAAACACAGAAGTCTGAATAGACTCCGCTAGTAGCTAACTGGCCCGCAGAGTAGTTGCCAAAAAGTCCACCTTAGTTGTAGTTTGCTGAAACTCAGCAGAGCTAAAAACCCACTTGAATCAACTTAATTTACAAACTTTTTAGGGTCTGGCATCCGATATGCTAGACCCTAAAACTTTGTTGTTGGTTATTGGTTATTGGTTATTGGTTAAGCTCCTTTAAATACCGAACAGCTTAGCCGGAAAAGATATTCCCAATACCCTGTTTTCCCTGTTTTCCCTGTTTTTCCAATGCCCAATTCCCAATGCCCAATTCCCAATTTCCAATAACTATTTAATGTCCTCAATTCGAGCATTCCAACCGTTAGCGCTGAGCATTTGTACCAATTCCTCAGCTTTTTCGCGTTCCCGAAAAGCACCGGCTTGCATTACCGGCCGTCCGCTGGAAAAAGAGCGAAAAGCACCGGGAACGAGAGATTTCATTTTTTGCCGATCGCCCGAACTGTTGGCATCCACCACAACTCGATACCGCAAACCCAAAGCAGACGGTCGATCGAATGACGGCGAATTATCCGCGGCATCGGGCAAAGAATTCCCCCCTAAAGCAGCAGGTACATAACCGCCCCTCCCGATCGGAATGTTGCGGCCCGGAACCGGCAATCTACCCTCGGAAGCAACCGAACTCGAACTATCAAAATTGGCAGAAATCATTGGTTGCTGCACCGAAATTTCCGAAACCGATCGATAATTCGGATCGGGCACAGGAATTGCGATCGCCCCTGGGACAACCGATGAAGCAGCGCCATTCCTCCCAGAAAGCTCTTGCCGCAACTGGGCGTTTCGCGGTGCGGGTCGATTTTGCACCGGCGGCCTGGAAACGGGCGCAGGTGGAGAAATTGGCGCTATTTCTGCTCTGGGACTTAGCGGCCCGGGAGTGTAAGCAGGGAGAGAAGTGTCTGGGCCGCCGATGCTGGGAGGTCGATCGGTTCTTAGCTGCAAAGCACTTCCCCCCATTGGCCCGGGCGTAAAAGTTCCCGCCACATCAACCGAGCCCGTCGTCCGGCTGCTCGACAATTGATTGCCGTAAGCTGGGATTACTTGACCTTTGGCCGCATTGTTCACATCGTACTGACCGTTGTTGCGAATGACATTGCCCCCAGGTTCGGCAGCAGTTCCCAAATCCGGCAGAGCTCTCGATATCGCCACAATTCCGTCCCGCCGGTTACTCTCGATATAATTGTTGCGGAGCACCGGTCTAGCATCAGCTTGCACCACCACGCCATCTTTATTGCGAGTAATTTTGTTGCCGATCAGCAGAGGCGAAGCGTTCTGCGCTACATTCACCCCAAATCCCGTATTTTCAAACACATTATCTCGAACTTCCGGCTGGGAATTTCCAAAAATCGTGATGCCGTTAGCTCCATTTTTCGAGAAAACATTCCCGCCAATCGTCGGTCTGGAAGTACCGACTACCGAAATTCCGTCGTGAGTGCTGCCAGAAAAAGTATTGTTGACAACCGTTGGAGAACTCGATTCGATCCACAAAGCGTAACCGCGATCGTTGGTATTCGTCACAGTCACCCCGCTGAGTCCCGCCCCGTCTGCGCCTAAAATCGCGATATTTTGACCCGCCGAAGTCGGACTGATAAAGTATCCTCCGCCTTTGATGACAATATTCTGACCGCGAGTGTGGGGATTTCCCTGAACTGTCACGCTGGGCCTGAGCATTAATGGAAATTTTTCGCCGGTTTGCTCGCTGTAAGTACCGGGCGCTAGCAAAATCGCTGTTTTGGGCGGGGCCACGCTCAAGGCGTAGGTAAGGGTTTTGAACGGAGCTCGATCGCTGCCGTTGCCTCCTGTGTCGCTGCCGCCCGTCGAGCTGACGTACAGTATGTTAAGGTCGCTCTGCAGGGTCTGAGAAAGTAGCTGCACTCCCGGTATCCCGGCAGCGATAACTGACGGTTGATGGTTGCAAAGGGCGGTCATGGCAAAGACGAGCAGAAGGCAAGAACTCAAACAAGATTTTTGCGATCGCTTTTCTTTGCACTGGCTATATTGAGAGTTTAGGAGCATAAATAAACCCCACTGATTTGCGATCCGAGTTCCGCTTCCCGAGTTCGGTGTCGGGTTTTCGCGATCGAACTTTGATTTCACCCGCCTGCTGGGGTTTTCTGCTGTTAATCTTTTGTGTTGTTCTGCTAACCTCACGGCTCTCCTCCGAAGTGTGGTATGCAGTTTAACGATTCCACTCTCATCAAGTTTGATCTATTATCCTTTGTTTTCATCAAATTCAATAAAACTTAAAAAATTATTGTCGAATTTACATCGGTTTATGCCAAAATTAAGCCGCCTGCTTTGCCACAAACTTGAGGGCGTGGGAGAATATAGCGGTTTGACTCGTAGGATTAATTATAATTAGGGTGGTTCTGAATGACCGACAAACAAAACAGAACTTTACCGGCACAGCCAGCCCTCTGCCGGATTTTAGATGCAAATTTAGATCGATCGCGCGAAGGGTTGAGAATTATTGAAGAATGGTGCAGGTTTGGTCTCAACAGCGCCGATTTAGCTGGCGAGTGCAAGCAACTTCGCCAAGAATTGGCTGCTTGGCACGTGGCAGAATTGCGAAGTGCTAGGGATACGCCGGCAGATCCGGGTACGGAGTTGACTCACCCGCAGGAAGAGCAGCGTTCGAGCATTCAGAAGCTACTGGAGGCGAATTTCTGTCGGGTGGAAGAAGCTCTGCGGGTACTCGAAGAGTATGGCAAAATTTACGATCGGAATATGGGCGCGGCTTTTAAGCAGATGCGCTATCGGGTTTATACTCTCGAAAGCGATTTGCTGGCTTACCGGCGCTACCAGCAGTTACTGCGATCGCAGTTATACCTCGTAACTTCGCCGAGAGACAACTTGATGGGAGTCGTGGAAGCTGCTTTGCAAGGCGGGCTGACTTTGGTGCAGTACCGCGACAAAAATTCAGACGACGGGGTAAAGTTGGCCAACGCGCGCCAGCTTTGCGAACTTTGTCACCGCTACGATGCTTTGCTGATTGTGAACGATCGCGTGGATTTGGCGATCGCAGCGGATGCCGACGGCGTACACTTAGGACAGCAAGATTTGCCTGTGGCGGAAGCGCGCAAGTTGCTCGGCCCTGGACGCATCATCGGTTGTTCGACGACAAATGGCGAGGAAATGCAGCGAGCTGTTGATGGGGGAGCAGACTATATTGGAGTTGGGCCTGTTTATTCCACTCCTACTAAACCTGATAAACAGGCGGCGGGTTTGGACTATGTGCGGTATGCTGCTGCTAAGTCGCCGATTCCGTGGTTTGCGATCGGCGGAATTGATATCAACAACCTCGATGAAGTATTGAATGCCGGAGCTCAAAGGGTTGCCGCAGTACGTGCGATTATGGAAGCAGAACAGCCTACTTTAGTCACGCAGTTTTTCATCTCGCAGTTGATTCGGATGCAGAATCTGAAAGCTAAAAAAGCTTTGCAGGGAAAAACCTAGGTTGATGGGGAATTTGTAGGGCGGGTTTAGCACAGGAAATCTGTGCGTAAAATATAATTTTGTTACAAAACCCGCCCTAAAAACAGATAAGATATTTTACTTATGATAAATCAAATTGCGCTGCAAGTTAACGGAGAAACCCGCAATTGTGCGATCGACACACCGCTACCAGAATTACTAAAACAATTGGGATTAAACCCGCGCTTGGTGGCTGTGGAGTACAACGGGGAAATTCTGCACAAACAATTTTGGGAAACTACACAAATGCAAGAGGGCGACATCTTAGAAGTTGTCACAATTGTCGGAGGAGGCTAGCCAAAAATTGGTGACAAATTAAACCTTAAATTGTCACCAATTGGCAGAATCTAGGAATGTCGCTTGCAATCAAAAATAAATCCCCCTTAATAAGGGGGAATTTGAGAAGAATCTTGCCCTAAATTCCGTTAATTAAGAGGGACTTTGAGAAAAATCTTGTCCCCCCCTTATTAAGGGGGGCTAGGGGGGATCTAGACTTTGAGACAAACAAAAGAGACTTAAAGAACGCCGCAAAATATCGCAATTAAACTGCTGCAGGTTCAGCCACAGGTGCTGCTACAACAGGATAAATGCTTACTTTCTTGCGAGTTTTGCCTTTTCTTTCAAAAGTCACCACACCGTCAACCAAAGCAAACAGAGTATCATCTCTGCCGATACCAACATTATTACCGGGGTGAACTTTCGTGCCGCGTTGGCGGATCAAAATGTTGCCAGCTTTGACAACTTGACCGCCGTATTTTTTGACACCCAGACGCTGAGAATTAGAATCGCGTCCGTTACGTGTACTGCCTGTACCTTTCTTGTGGGCCATAATATCCTCAACTGTATTTACTATGTTTTATTCTGAATCAGTTTCGGCGATTTGGGGAGTTTCGACAACTGCTTGAGTTAAGTCTCTGGCTGCTAAGACTGTACCGTTGACGCTAATCGAGTCAATCATAAAGCGAGTTGTTTCTTGACGGTGCCCTTTTTTCTTCCGAGTTTTCTTTTTCGGCTTCATCTTGTAGACGAGGACTTTGCGGCCCCGGAAATGCCGCAGAACCGTTCCTTCTACAGTGGCATTTTCTACTAAAGGCTGACCGATATGAACCTCGCCTTCGTGCTGGATCAGAAATACTTTATCTATGGTGACTTGGGATTCAGCTTCAACGTGAAGCAGTTCGATGTCGTAGAAGCGGCCTGGTTCTACCCGAAATTGTTTGCCGCCGGTTTCAATGATTGCGTAAGTCATGGGATGGTGGTTGAGATTGCCGTACAGGTAGCTGATGAGTCATTGGTCGTTGGTCGTTGTGGACTTTTGACTGCTGACTGCTCTCCAGCTTTTGGAATGTCTTAACCTGATCCGAGCCGGATTTAGACAGACAATCTACTATTATTGCGGATTGTTGGAGTTTTGTCAAGGTAAAAGAGAGTTAATCTTTTCTAATTGTTAGTTTGAAAACAAATTGGTGGGGAATTTTTATGAACAGGCTTTCAGGGCTGTGAAGCGAAGAGTGAATTTTCTTGTGCGGTCGGCCCGATAGCCCGAGCCCGAAAGACCGATCGACCTTATTCTCTCCAAAAGGTCGATCGTCGGAGGAGATTCAAGCCGTCGCAGAACATTTGCGCGATCGTAACAATTCCAAAGCTTGCTGTTTCACCCTACCCTCCATCACCTCTTTTTGCAAATTAATAAAAGCCTCAAAATCTTCTAAACCGTACTTAGTCATCTGCAACTGCTGTCGCAACTGTTCTTCGGCCTCAACCGTTAAGTAACCTGTTGCCAAAGCTTTGCGGACAATTTTACTGATTAAAGTCATAGTAGCTTCACCCTGAATACACCTACGTTAAAACACTGAAGTTTTGTCCACCGACTAACTCACCTTTTAGTTTGTTTCATAATTACCCTTCAAATAGGTTAAATCTACCTTAAGGTATATGTAAGTAAAGTTATTTTTGATACATCCATGAAACTTAAGCGATTTTAAATGTACAGTGCGATTAAACTGATCTATTTAGTTTTTGCTAGATCACATTATTTCTCCCCTACATTAAATCTACCTTAAGGAATAATTTAAGCATAGCGATTTGTGACATTGGCAATTGTATCGATATTAAATGTAGAGTCCGATTAAATTTGTATATTTAGTTTCTGTCTAACAACAGCCGCCATTCTCTCACAGCAAAAGGAGGAACCAGCAATTCTGTTTCTTGTTGATTTTTCACGGGCAAACTCAACAACAAAGGTCGATTACTGTCCAACTTTGTAATTATTGATTTGAAATCGTATTCTCCAACATTAATTGGCAAATTCGACTCGCTCCAAATATCATTAGCCTTGCCAATTTCGCGCTTGCCCGCAGCAACTTTCAGCGGAACAGGGTGCTGCATTTCTGTTCCGGGAAATCCTACTAATCTCAGATTTAAAGACTTTACTACTCCGGACTTGACTCGCTTGTACAAAATAACTTGCCACGCTTTGTCATCTGTATCGCGCAGGCTTTGTACGGATCGGAACATTACTGTCTCGGCAGTTTCGGGATATTTGTGAATCGAGGCGAAAGCGGGCGGGTTCACCGCTAAGATTAGATACAAGCACAAGCTAATAATAGTTAAAGCCTTGAAGAGGGAAGGTTTGGTACTGAGATTGTTCATGGCATGACCAAAATATCGCTTGTTACCCAAAAGTTTAATAGATAAAAAAGTAGGGTGCGTGCGACGCACCCTACTACTCATTTTAAACCTAGATTAATCCAACTGCCTGCTTAGACGGGAAGAGCATAAAAAGCAACCCCCTCATCCCGGAAATCTGACCTCCCCTGTACCGCCCGCCGCTGCTCTGCGCTTGCTGTGAAAAAGTGTGTAATATTTAGCGGATTTTCCCGTTCCCTCGCCAGGTTAGTAAAACGATAGATGGGTACTGCACCCGGAACTGCCGTGCTATATGAATTGAAAACCTCCCCCTGATCGCGGAACTGAGGTAAGGTGCGAACAAACTGTATCTCACCAGGTTTATTCGTAAAGAAATAGGTTCCTGATGCCGTATTCAAGAAGCGTTGAACCTTTGCGTTACCGTCGCCTGGAGCAATAAATTCATCGCCTTCACTCTGAAAACGAGCAGGGTTGGTTAGTCGGTCACTTTTCTCTATTGGGTCTGTAGTATAAAAATGCCCTCCTGCCGTCTTGTCAAAGAAACGCGCGACGGGAATGCCAGTACTGCCTCCTGCATTTACAGGCGCACCTGTTAGGGGGTCTTTCAAGGTGACACTGCCACTGGGAGTTGAAACCTGTAATGTGAAAGGCTGAGGAAGTTCGGTTAACGTATTATAGCTAGTCACGCGGACTACATAGTCCACACCAGGCACACTTGTAAGCGGGTTAGAAGCACCATTGAAGTATTGGGTACCAAAACCCCCTATTTTTGGGTTTAGGTTGCCGCCGCTATCATCATCCTGAGCAACAAGAAGAGCCCCATCAGCTACATTCGCACCCGTGCTGTTGTTGGGGACCTGAAAAACTTGCACGTAAGGGTCGAAGCTAGTGCTCAGATCTTTAAAGAGATCGATTGATATAGGCTGATTAACTAACTCTACTTCTAAGAGGTAATCTTTAGCGCGAGTTCTTGCAGAACCATCGAACTCATTAGGAGTCGGGATACTCTTGTCAGTTGTAGTTAACTGATTTGTAACTTGAACTGATGCCATTTAAACTGTCCTTTTAACTTTTCTGATAGCAGGTGTTATAAAATCCTGCCTTCTACATTTATAAAACACTCAATACCGATCAGTTACCTAAGAGCTATTAGTATTTTTATTAGGTATTTTTGTGAGAACTACACCAGATTAAGTTTTTTTAAAGTAAATTAATAATTATTAACAATACTTAGCGGGACTTAAATAAAGTTTATCTTGAAAATAGGCTCCAACCCAGTCGCTATCATGGTTTCAGATCGTTTGTTTTTGCTATTCTGTTACTACAACTGGTTTGAGCCTCCATTACCCGGAGCGAGCTAAGCTATTTACCCACAGCCGAATATAAGCCGATTTTAGTCAGCAATTTGTTTAAGTCCCGTTAGGAAACTTTTTGAATGAAAGCCTAAAAATGCTATTCTACCGTTTGTATCGGGGCTTGATGAAACCCTGAAACCCTGATTATATAGTTAGCGATTGAAAACTCTCCTAAGTGTTATTATAGAATTAGTCCGCCTATCTACTAAATTTGGCATATTATACAGAAAGTTTCCGTATAACTGGTAGTTATACCGATGAGGTAGCTACTGGAAAAAAAAATTATCCATAGCTATTGGAAGGACAGAAAAGGATGCTAACAGAAAGACCTTTAGCTGTTGATTATTCTCAACCCGATGCAACTTCAAAGTTTGTTCAGCGCCCGCTCATTCACTCCAGTTATGACGCGGGATGGAAAAATATTCATCTAGCACACTATCAACTGCCTGCAATGGAAATTCCTGAAATATGTGGTTTGCAGCATATAATTTGTCTTCCATTTTGGAAGCAGCCAACAGAAATGGAATTAGTCTGTGATGGTAAGCGTCACCTAGTGCAGCATGGCCAGGATGAAACGGGTTGCATTGAAATCCTTCCTGCTTACGCACCTATTAACGCTAGGTGTAGTCAGGAATTTGATATCACTCACTGCTACCTCGATCCTACATTTCTTAATCATGCCGCCTATGAGTCAGTAAACCCAGATCGAGTTGAAGTTAATCTGACGCTTAAAAAACCCGATCCGCTAGTTTGGCAAATTATCTTAGCACTGACAGCAGTATTGGAAAACGATCCAAATAATAGTTCCTTTTATGCGGATTCAATGGCGACGGCTCTAGCGGCTCATTGCTTAACATATTACTCAACCCGCAAGCATATTCTGATGGAATATGAAGACGGCTTGCCAAAATACAAACTGAAGCAAGCTATTGAATACATCAACGAGCATTTTAGTGAAAATGTATCGTTAGCAGAAATTTCAGCCGAATTAGGTATGAGTCAATACTATTTCTGTCGATTGTTTAAGCAATCAACTGGAATGACTCCTCATGCCTACTTAATTCAGCAACGAGTAGAGCGATCGAAGCAACTACTCAAGCAGACAGAATGGACAATAAACAATATTGCGATCGAGTGTGGCTTTGCCAATCCCAGTCATTTTGCAAAGTGCTTTCGCCGATACACAGGCATTTCACCTAAACAGTTTCGCATGATTTAGCAAGATTATATTCAAATCGCAAAGAAGTGTTCGACTTGAACTGGCAAAACAGATTAAAGTCGCTTACAATGTGGCATCAGGTGCATCTAACTTTTTCCGACTGACAAAGTAGCTGTATCGATTTGACAGGGTGTTTACTTATTATGAATATACATGACACAGCGAAATAAAATTTTACAAATACCCGCACAGAAGTTTATAGAGGCTGCGGCTTGCTGGAATCTCGAACAGTTATATGCAGACTTGACAGCAGCCAAACAAGAGTACGCTAGCAGTAGAAAGCAGCGACTTACTCCTTTAGAAAAAACGTACCTGCGAGGATTGCTTTGCAATTATAGCCCGCCGGAAATTGCCACCGCACTCAACCGCGAATGCGCCGGTATTAGAGTAGACTTATCGAGAGGGCTGTATCGCTACATAGAAGTTTTGACGCTGCAACAACCCAAAGACTGGAAAGAAATCCCAAAAATGCTAGAAATACGTGGTTATCAACAAAAGGGTAGCGGAAAAACATTGCTTCCTACATTGAGAAATTATACTCAAACTCCCCAAACTCCCATCGAAAATCGAACAGAATGGGGGCTAGCGGTGGATACGTCTATTTTCTACGGGCGCACAACAGAACTTGCTAACTTAGAACAATGGATTTTACAAGAAAACTGCCGCTTAGTTGCTGTATTAGGTATGGGGGGCATTGGCAAAACTGCTTTAGCATCTAAGCTAACAAATCTGATTAAACACCAGTTTGAGTGCTTAATTTGGGTCAACCTCAGTCATGCACCTGTGTTGGCAGATACTCTGGTAAATTTAATCGAACTTTTATCCGATCAACCGCAAAGCGATTTAGATAAAGTGCAGTTAATTACTCAGGATAATTTTTTTTGTCAAGCTGCGAACTCGCAGCTTGAGTTTTCCCTGGAGAACCTAATCGCTTCCACAAATGCAATAGAACCGACAATCATCGCTGATGGTATCCAGCGCCTGATTCAATGTTTACAAAAGCGTCGATGTTTGATAATCTTAGATGAGTGGGAAGCTGTTTTCTGCCGTGAGCAGTTAACAGGAAATTATCGAGAAGGATATCAAGTGTATGGGGAATTTCTGAAACAAGTAGGAGAATCGCAGCATCAAAGTTGCTTGCTGTTGACTAGCTGCGAAAAACCTAAAGAAATTGCGGCGTTAGAAGGTCAAAATCAACCTGTACGGTCATTGAAATTGGGTAGTTTGGGACAAGCGGCTGTGGAAATCCTTAAAAACAAGGGTTTGTCTGAAGAAGGTGAATACTCACAATTGATAGAGGCATACAGCGGCAATCCTTTAGCGTTAAAAATAGTAACCACAACTATTCATGATATGTTTGGGGACAGCATTGCTAAATTATTAAGAAATGGGGTGTTTCTGGGAGATTATAGCGATACGTTATCTCGGCAGTTTAATCGCTTATCAGGATTAGAAATCCAGCTCTTACACTGCATGGCGAAAGAAGTCAAGCCTGTTGGTTGTGAAAGTTTGTACTCCAATATTCAGCAAGAGAGGGGTTTAGAATTGCTGAAGGCGTTAGAATCGCTTTTAAGGCGATCGCTAATTGAAACAGTCCAAGCCGAAAGTGAAACTATGTTCGCGCTTCAACCTGCGGTAAAGAAATATGTGATGTCTGTGGCAAGATTGCCTAAGCTATAAATAATCTACCGAGGTTTTATTTCCAATCGGTTTCGGCTTGGGATAGCACGTAAGCTGAAACATCGATAATTTGTTGTTCCGACAAACGATCTTTGTAAGCGGGCATAATACCTTTGCCGTTGGTTACTAAGTTGGAAATGTTGGCGATGGAATCCATGCCGTATTTTTTTAAGGCTTTTTGTTTCAAGTTTTTGCCGCGCCTGATAATGTTGCTGCCGTTGATGTGGCAGCCTGCACAGTTGGCGGTGAAGACTTCGGCTGCGGTGAGATTGGTAGCTGTATCTGCGATCGCCATTTCGGAATTAGCAGCGATTTCTACAAATGCCAGTATCAGTATCAATACAAAAGCGCTGAGAAAATTTTTAAATTTATTTAGCGAAATCATCTATTTGCAAGCTGAAAAATATTGCTGGATTTAATGATATCACTAAATACGCATTTTCAGGTTAACTCAGCGATTCATTCTTCCCAATCGAATGTGCGGGAAACTGCTTTTTTCCAAAAGCGATATTTTTGCTCGCGAAGTGCGATCGGCATTTTCGGTTCCCAAGTACAATCCACCGCCCAATTGTCCCGCAATTCGGCTACCTGACTCCAAAAACCCACCGCCAAACCTGCCGCATAAGCCGCGCCGAGTGCAGTAGTTTCTGCTACCACAGGCCGCACCACCGGCACTCCCAAAACATCGCTCTGAAACTGCATCAGCGTGTGATTTCCCGCCATACCTCCGTCTACTTTTAAAGACAAAAGCTGCACTGCTGAATCCTGATTCATAGCGTCCAATATTTCTCGCGTTTGCCACGCTGTCGCTTCCAATACTGCGCGGGCAATGTGTGCCTTAGTCACGTAGCGAGTTAAACCTGCAATTACTCCCCTGGCGCTGTCTTTCCAATAGGGTGCGTAGAGTCCAGAAAATGCCGGGACAACGTAAACTCCTGCGCTATCTTCGACTGTATTTGCTAATGTTTCTACTTCGGCAGATGTGTTGATGATGCCCAAATTGTCCCGCAGCCACTGCACTAATGCTCCGGCGATCGCAATACTGCCTTCCAAAGCATACACAGCGGGCGATTCCCCCATCTTGTAGGCGACTGTTGTCAGCAACCCTTGCTTTGAACGGACGATCGTCTCACCGGTATTCAGCAGCATAAAACAGCCCGTACCGTAAGTATTTTTCGCCTCCCCGGGACTGAAACAAGTTTGCCCGACGAGGGCGGCCTGCTGATCGCCCAAAGCAGCAGCAATCGGAACACCATCTAACAATCCTTTTGCAGTTCCAAAAACTTGACTCGAAGGGCGAATTTCTGGCAGCATCTGGCGGGGAATTGCCATTATTTCCAAAGTTTCGGCATCCCAATCGAGGGTTTGCAAATCCATCAGCATCGTGCGGCTGGCGTTGGTAACATCGGTAATGTGCGCGCCGCCAGTCAGGTGC
This sequence comes from Microcoleus sp. F6_B6, assembly GCA_036702215.1. Lineage (GTDB taxonomy): Bacteria > Cyanobacteriota > Cyanobacteriia > Cyanobacteriales > Microcoleaceae > Microcoleus. The sequence goes on along the minus strand of JAUBST010000006.1, from coordinate 139,435 downwards.
CAAATCAGAAAAGTATCGACATTGCCAAAAATCGCATCTCCTCGATTTGCAGCTTCCCGCAATCCTGAAATATTGTCCAGCATCCACTTAATTTTCGGCCCGCTGAAATAAGTTGCCAGCGGCAAACCGCATCGTTTTTGAAATCGTTCTTTGCCCTCAACTTCAGCTAATTGTTCGCAAATTTGGTGAGTGCGGGTATCTTGCCAAACAATCGCATTACCGTAAGGTTGGCCAGTTTTTCTATCCCAAATAATTGTAGTTTCGCGCTGGTTGGTAACACCGATAGCAGCAATATCTTTGGGGTCGATATTGCCGATTTCGAGGGCATTTTTAATCACGCTTTGGGTGCGCTGCCAAATTTCTTCGGGATTGTGTTCCACCCATCCCGGTTGCGGATAGATTTGCTGGTGTTCTTGTTGGTTGCTGCAAATTATCTGTCCCCGGCGATCGAATACGATAAATCGGGTGCTGCTTGTTCCTTGGTCGATCGCTGCTACGTATTTTTTGGTCAATTGTTTAAAATATTTTTAGTAATGAGGTCTTTAACGTATATCATACTATATCTAGAAGTCAAATTAATCTCAAAAACTTTAGTTGAGGGAACTCCCAACTTTGAAACTGGTAGATTTGCTCAGACTCGATCGCACAATTAAGGTTATCGGCTTTGACGACGCTCCGTTTTCTCGGACAAGCGGCAGTCTGGTGTCGATCGCGGGCGTAGTCTGCGGGGGAACTCGATTTGAAGGAATGGTGTGGGGACAAGTCCTGCCAGACGGATTAGATGCCACGGATGCTATTTCTGGGCTACTACTCGGAGGCAAATTTCTGCCGCAATTGCATCTGGTTTTGCTAGACGGAATTGCTTTCGGAGGCTTCAATATTATTGACCTGCCAGAGTTAGCTTCCCGGCTGCAAATTCCTTGTGTTGCTGTCATGCGCCGCCAACCAGATTTAGCTGCTGTTGAAAAAGCCCTCGGCCATTTACCCGACTTGGAATACCGTTTAGAGTTGTTGCGCCGCGCTGGTAAAATTCACGCTTTTGAACCTTTCTTTTTTCAAGTTTGCGGCGAACAACCAGAAGTAATTGCGCTGGTGCTTCAGCGTTTGACAGACACTGGGAAAGTTCCTGAAGCTTTGCGTTTGGCTCATTTGATTGGTGCGGCTGTCATTACTGGAGTTAGCGGGAGTTCTGCTTGAATAAGAGGGAATAGAACGGGCAAGATGCCCGTTCCACAAAGAGTAATTTTTTTTGTGGGGTTGACATCCTGCCCCCCCTGAAAAGCTTGTTGTAAATGATGTTATTCGAGGAGTTTGTACCTACTTACTTACACTATTTCGCCGTCTAATTCACCGAATTCGATTTTAGTTCCCAACGCCAAAGTTAAGGTACTTTCAGGTTCTACCATTTTTATATCGCCTTGAATGTCTGTAGCCCACCAAGCGCGATCGCACAAATTGGTCAATCCTAACGAAAGCTCGTTTCTCGATCGAGAAGTGACTATAGCTACAAGACCGTTAGATGCTGCGGCTGTTAAACTCGGTATGTCAGAGGTGAATAGTTGAGTTCCCGCACTCAGAGGAATAACTCGACTTCCTAATTTCAGGGAAAATTGACCGCTGGTAAAAGAATCTGCTGCAAATTTTTCGGATCTAATAGCAGGCGGAACCGGAGCAGAAGTTACAGGGGGCAAGTCAGAGTTTCCTACTGTAATTGTACAGTTGCCGATTCTCTTTTGGTCGCCCGATCGCAAATAACTCACCGCCCCGCTATCGAGATTCTCGCAAACAATTTGACCTGCTTCCAACTGAAACCGCATGGCCAAGGGCGAAACATTAGGAATGCAGATAATAGACAAATTTTCATCGCTACCAAAAGTTATCGGTTCTGAACCCAGAGTGAGAGTGCGATTTGCTCCGGTATCGTAACTAATTACCAGCCAAGCTTTGTTGAACAAAGTTTCGGCTACAACTAGCATAATTCCAATCCAAAAACCGATCGCAGCACAGCCAGCTAAACGACCCGCCGTACCGGATAGATTGTAAGCAAATAGAATAAACAAACAGCCTCCCAAGACACCCCCAACACCGCCGCCTCCCGTGCCGCGAAGGGCTCCCAAATTAGGAATCCGCTGTGCAAGTCCAAGTCCTAACAAACTGCCCGCTATTCCCCAGCAAATTACTCGCAACAATTCGTTGTTTCCGTCGCCAATTCCGCTGTAAATACCTTCGGCGATCGCCCCAGAAACTGCTCCTGCTATTAAACCAAACAATCCGCCATTTTTTAAAGACTGTTTAATTTGAGGCTTGCCTTTTATATAGTAATAATAGCCGAACACGATCGCAGTCGCAATACCACCGCCTACCAATCCAAACCAGCGACTTGTGGACAATACACTATCAAAAAAAGATTCCGAACCAGTGAGTCCCTGCATGAAAGGTTCGGTGATTAGATTGCCGGCGAAACCGCCGGCTGCACCGCTAATGCCAAACTGCAAAGCTTTTTTAAGGGCTGATAGATTTCTTTTCACGGCGCACCAGATTAAAAGTGAGAGTCAAATCTAGCTACAAGCTCGAAAGTTACGATTTCCGACGATCTTATATCTGGCATCGCGATCTAGAACAGGCACTCCGGCCTGTTCCACAAAGACAAAGAGTGAGTTTTGTTGGCGGGAGTAGGGGTTGGGTAGGAAACATTGGTGTCAACTTAAGCTTTTAGTCCGCCAGTCCTCCCGTTCACCCGGCAGTCCGCCAGGGAATGAATTCCCCCTCTTATAGCGAAAGTCCTCGCTTCAGAGGACTAATGAATCATTCAGTCCTCTGAAGCGAGGACTTTCGCTTTGAGGCAGGGGTTTCAACCCCTGACGGACTATCGGTTTTACCTTAAGTTGACACCAATGGGCAAGAGATCCCGCCCGTCCAAGACTTCAAGTTGAGAATGCTGCAAGATGTGAGACGATCGCACATCTCTCCCCTGTCTTGGACCTGTCTCCCTTCCCTCTCAGGGAAAAGTCTTTGAGCGTTGCCCCGTCGCCCGCCACCAATCCCCGTTAATAATCTATCGCCTGTAACCATTGCTGGAAAAGCATTATAGCAAATTTTAAATCGGTGAAATTTTAACGCTGAACGCCCTAGTGAGGGCCCAAATATGAAAAGGAATGTTACAAACTATTACAGTAACACTCAGAATGTGAACATAATGCCTCAAAATACTTGCGAGAGGTAGTTGTGTCAGAAAAGCAATATTCTTACTAACTGCCCGACAGTCACTCGATCGCCACTTAGTGGCCTGCTGCAATCTAAATCAAAAATTAAAGATCGCATCAGTCATTTGTGGTATTCTAAGCGACAGGCTTAGTGCGGGCACTCACAAGCGCACCGGCGTGAAGAACGAGCGCCGTCAAACATCGAAGGTCGCCTCCGGCCCACAACTTTAACAGTTGCTGGCTGTGGAAAGTCCGGCCTTCCCTGTCAAAGCTCCTGCCTGAGCATGAAAGGTACGGGATGCAAGCGCCCACCGTCGCTCGCTCAGCGCGGAGCAGTTCGTATAGCAAAATATCCAGCGGGTACACACAAGATGAGTATCGTCACCAAATCAATCGTCAACGCAGACGCCGAAGCTCGCTACCTGAGCCCAGGTGAATTAGATCGGATCAAGAGCTTTGTCACCTCTGGTGAACGCCGCGTCCGCATCGCCCAAATTTTGAGCGAATCCCGCGAACGCATCGTCAAGCAAGCAGGCGACCAACTTTTCCAAAAGCGCCCTGATGTTGTTTCTCCCGGCGGCAACGCTTACGGCGAAGAAATGACCGCAACTTGCTTGCGCGACATGGACTACTACCTGCGTTTGATCACCTACGGAATCGTAGCTGGCGACATTACTCCGATCGAAGAAATCGGTATCGTCGGCGTCCGCGAAATGTACAAATCTCTCGGCACCCCGATTGAAGCCGTCGCCGAAGGCGTTCGCGCTATGAAAAGTGCAGCAAGTTCGCTGCTGTCTGGAGAAGATGCTTCCGAAGCTTCCTCTTACTTCGACTACGTTATCGGTGCGATGCAGTAAGGAATTTCGATTTTAGGTTTTCGATTTTAGATTGAAAAAAAAGGCCTTACTGCTAACAAGCTAAAAGCTTTTGCAGATCAAGGGCCACTTAAAAATCTCAAATCCCAAATCCAAAATTCCAAATTCTAGCTCCAAAATTGGACTGACTCAGCCACTTTCAAGGAAACAAGACAACCATGCAAGACGCAATTACCGCCGTTATCAATTCCTCTGACGTTCAAGGTAAGTACCTCGACATCAGCGCTCTAGACAAGCTCAAGAATTACTTCGCTTCTGGCGAACTGCGCGTCCGTGCAGCTACCTCCATCAGCGCCAATGCAGCCACAATCGTCAAAGAAGCAGTTGCTAAGTCTCTGTTGTACTCTGACGTAACTCGTCCCGGCGGCAATATGTACACCACTCGTCGTTATGCAGCTTGCATCCGCGACTTGGACTACTACCTCCGCTACGCCACCTACGCCATGCTAGCTGGCGACCCTTCCATCCTCGACGAGCGCGTGCTCAACGGTTTGAAAGAAACCTACAACTCCTTGGGCGTGCCCATCGGTTCTACCGTACAAGCAATCCAAGCAATGAAAGAAGTCACCGCCGGTTTGGTCGGTTCTGACGCTGGTAAAGAAATGGGCGTCTATTTCGACTACATCTGCTCTGGCTTGAGCTAAGACTCAGGAAGAAGGAAGAAGGAAAAAGGAAGTTCGGCAACGGATTCTGTAACGGATGTAACGGATGTAACGGATGTAACAGATTTCAGTCCGATAGAAGTCGGAAGAAGGAAGAAGATTTATTTCTTGCCTCTTTTAACTTTTAACTTTTAACTTTGGACTTGTTACCTTTGGCTTTGAAAAGAGGTCAGGGAAGTTGAGAGTGATTGCTAGACCGTCAAAGGCTTGTCGAGAAAGCCCGACGAGTTTTAACGAGCTAGTTTTGACTCCTAACTCCCTGCCTTCAATCTTTAAAAAATCCATCTAATAATCTGTAAACCTACTCAGGAGTTAGTTTCCCATGAGAATGTTTAAGGTGACTGCTTGCGTCCCCAGTCAAACTCGCATCCGCACTCAGCGCGAATTGCAAAATACCTATTTTACTAAGCTCGTTCCTTACGACAACTGGTTCCGGGAACAGCAAAGAATTATGAAAATGGGCGGCAGAATTATTAAAGTGCAACTGGCTACCGGTAAGCCCGGAGCTAATACGGGCCTGCTTTAAGAGTCAAAGCTGGATTAGTAGAGGGGTAAGAGGTCGCGATGACCTCTTTTTTGTTTGTTACAGTTATAGCAGAAGGAATAATGTCCGGCGTTGTTAATCTAATGATTGACAAATACAGCAGTTTTTAGCAATATGAGGTACAGTCTGGCATGGGCATGGGGCATGGGGCATGGGGCATGGGATTGCTCCGTGTACCTCATAAACCTGCAATCTGCTGTATTTCAATAAGCAGAAAGTATCACTGCGATTATCGCTAACAAAACAGCAAGCATTTGTGGTAATGTAATAGCCTCTTTCAAGAATAAAGACGATAATAATATAGTAATTAGCGGATAGATAGAGGTAACACTCACTACATTGGCAACTTCACCTTTACCAAGGGCAATAAAAAATACTAATGACGCCACAGTGCCGCAAACCCCAACTAACAAGGCAAACAAAATTCCCCTAACATCTCCCTCCAAACTAAAATTATTAGTTTGGATAATAATAAATAAAGTAGTTAAAATAGCGCCAATTGCTTCATAAACAAAAGCAGTTTTGTAGTCAATATATTTAGTCGCTAAATTGCCAAAAAATCCCCACAAACCGTATAATATCGAACAGATTAATGCGTAAATTAACCAATCTGGTACTTTAGCCATCTTTGTTAGAGTTTATTGAGATCGTTCTAAAATCCTATGGCTAATGACATTCGACGCTTCATTCCCTTTTTTGACCCCAGCGCGTCTCAATGGGCCGCTGAGGCCCGGTGGCTGAGGTGGCTGACTTTTCTGTGGCTGTTTGTCGGGCTGACAGCATTGTTTTCGGCTTCCTATCCCATTGCAAATTATGAATTTGGAGACGGCCTTTATTATTTTAAACGACAGCTAATCGCAGTGGCGATCGGGCTGGCAGGTTTTAACTTGATGGTGTATTCCCCCCTGCGCTACATCATGAAAACAGCTCAGTTAGGAGTCCTGTTGCTGCTGGGATTGCTCTGGTTGACCTTAGTTCCGGGGGTGGGAACCACAATCAACGGGGCGACTCGCTGGATATCTCTGGGCCCGGTTCCCATTATTCAACCTTCTGAGTTGATCAAGCCGTTTTTCGTTCTCCAAAGCGCCCGCATTTTCGGCAACTGGCCCCGGTTGACAAATAAAGTTCGCTTAACTTGGCTGTTAATTTTCGGTGCAATGCTGTTGGGAATTTTGTTGCAGCCAAATTTGAGCACCACGGCTTTGTGCGGGATGACTTTGTGGTTGGTCGCTTTAGCGGCGGGCTTGCCTTACTTGCAGTTGGGCGCAACGGCTGTGGGGGGAATGCTTTTGGCGGTTTTAAGTATTAGTTTTAGGGAATACCAGCGTCGCCGGATAATGTCTTTCCTCAATCCTTGGGCTGATCCGATGCAAGACGGCTATCAGTTGATTCAAAGTCTGCTGGCTGTGGGTTCTGGGGGCATTTGGGGTGTAGGTTTGGGGATGTCGCAGCAAAAGTTATTTTATTTGCCGATTCAGTACAGCGATTTTATTTTTGCTGTGTTTGCTGAGGAGTTTGGTTTGGTGGGAGGTTTCTCGCTGTTGCTGATGTTGGCGGCTTACGGTACGGTCGCTTTGAGGGTGGCGACGCGGGCCCGGAATATTGAGTCTCAGTTGGTGGCGATTGGGGTGATGGTAGTGATGGTGGGACAGTCGCTGCTGAATATTGGGGTAGCGACGGGGGTTTTGCCGACTACGGGTTTGCCGCTGCCGTTTTTTAGTTACGGGGGCTCGTCGATGTTGGCGAGTTTGTTGTTGTCGGGGTTGCTGATTCGGGTAGCTAGGGAGAGTTCTGAGGCGGATGTGGTTTCTTTGGATGGACGCAGGGGACAGCCGGGAAAGCCGAAGTTACGATCGAACAACGGCACTGCACAAACAGAATAATTTGTCAAGTTATTTCCTAAACTCGCGGATAACTAGAAACCGGGTTTTTTAACCAAAATATTTGCTTAAAACCTTCAATAAGAGTCAAAAAACCCGGTTTCTTTACCTTCTGCTGCGGTATCATTCCGAGCGATCGACTATTTCCGCCCGTCACCCTTATTGGGGGGTTCTTCTTGTTGTTCTTGAGGTTTAGCTGTGATGTCAGTTAATTCTTTTTTGTCGGGTTGGGGTGTTTCTGGAGTTGAGTTAGCCATTGAGTTTTGTCATAAATAGATGCACCGCTTAATTATACGTTTTCCGGCTGCAAAGGTATTGCTGTAGATAGGGAGAGGAAGAGCCAGACAAACAATTCTCAAGCACAAAGATTTGATAGCTAATACTGGAAGACTTTATGTACATACAAAAAAGTGTAGATGCAAGATGCTGTCGGTTCTACACTGTTTGAGGGTTGCAGCCAAACAAATCGGAGGTGGAGGCAAAAACATCTTTGTTAAGTATTAAATGCCGATCGCCATCTCGACTGATTAACCCTTGCTGCTGCAATTTTCCCAGCATTCGAGTTACTGTTACCCGCGTCGTGCAAATCGCATTAGCAATATCTTGATGTGTCAAGCGGATATTCAAACGAGTTCCCTCAACCACAGGCTGACCGAAATCTTGTTGCAATAATATCAGTAGCTGATACAAACGGTCATCTACTCGCCGCTGTCCGGCTATCGCTAAAATTGCTTCCATTTGTCGCATCCGCCGTACCATTTGAGGCAGCAACTCGTGAGCTAATTGAGGAGAAGCTTCGATTTCCACCATAGAATACCACATCAAATAAACATCTGATGTCGCGGTAGCTCGGTAAGTTTGCAAGCTTGTCAACCACAAACCGAAGCACATCGAAGGGCCAACCCAACCCAAAAGTCCTTCTTCCCCAGTTGGATAAAGCGTGCTCAGTTGTGCTAGACCTTGACAGACTCGCCAAAGGCCTTGCGACATCATAGGAATGGTTTCGCCCTTGGCATAAAAATGCAAGTTGCGAGTCGCTCCTGTGTTATGCTGGATTTCCGCTAAAAGTGCTTTGGATGTTGGTGGCATATCCCTTATTTCCAGCTAAAAAACATTGTCTGAGACCTACATTGCTCACTCTAGCCGGCGAAGGTAAAGGTTTGGTAATCGTCTGGTTAGCGGCAAGATAAGCTTTAGTCATTAGTTGTTAGTCATTAGTTGTTAGTCATTAGTCATTAGTCATTAGTTGTTAGTTATAAAAGGACTGAGAACACGGGAAATTTTGGAAAATAAATGCACTCGTTATTAGGGGCGAATAAAATATAGCCTTTCTCAAAAATATGAGGTATGAATGACACCTTATATAACCGCTGAAACTAAGAGGGCTGAAGCCCAACTACGTACCTCATATTTCTGAGAACCGCTATAAATATTTAAGTGGAAGAATGAATCAGAATATTTGTTAATAAAAAGTTGGTTGAGCAAGGTTTTACAGAAAACAGAGGCGAGTTCTGAAGTTCGATCGCACTTCCAGGCCCGCCGAGTCAACTGCTGCTCTCTGCTGCGACAACCTTCAAGAACTTATAAAATAGTTCAAGAAGGTATCAAAAGACAAAGTAAGGTTTTTCATGGCCGATCAATTAATTCGCGCTACAGCCGCAGAGGGCGGAATTCGCGCTGTAGGCGTCATTTCCACCCGCCTCACCGAAGAAGCAAGACGGCGGCACAAGCTCTCCTACGTGGCTACAGCCGCCCTCGGCCGCACGATGTCGGCGGGGCTGTTACTCGCCTCCAGCATGAAACGGCCCGAATCGAGAGTCAACATTCGCATCAAAGGAGATGGGCCGCTGGGCGGGCTTCTGATTGATGCGGGACTCGATGGAACAGTTCGAGGTTATGTGGAGAATCCCGAAGTGGAATTGCCGCCCAATGCTAAAGGCAAACTCGATGTCGGCGGGGCAATAGGTGACGGGTATTTGTACGTGGTGCGGGACGTTGGATACGGCTTCCCTTATTCAAGTACGGTAGAATTGGTTTCCGGCGAAATAGGCGACGATCTGACTCACTATTTGGCAACCTCCGAGCAGACGCCTTCGGCTCTGGTTTTGGGGGTGTTTGTGGGGGCGGGCGGGGTGCAAGCGTCTGGGGGTGTGCTGTTGCAGGTTCTGCCGAAGGCGGCAACGGACGAAAAACTGATGCAAACTTTAGAATCTAGAGTTGCTGCACTGTCGGGCTTTACGCCGCTGCTGCGATCGGGCAAAACGCTGCACGAGATTCTCGAAGAGTTACTGGGAGATATGGGTCTGGAAATTTTCCCGGAAACTCAGATGGTGCGCTTTGACTGCGGCTGTTCGTTCGATCGAGTTTTGGGAGCCCTGAAAATGTTGGGCGAAGCCGAACTCCAAGACATGATTGAAAAAGATGGGGGGGCTGAGGCTACGTGCCATTTCTGCAACGAGGTTTACAAAGCTAATAGCGACCAACTTGCGGAACTCATCGGCGATTTGCGATCGAACTCCGGTTCTTGAGACGATAATGTGTAATTGGCTCTATTGAGTGCGAGTTAGGGATGACGGCCTTGACCAATTGCCAATTACGCATTATCAATTACCTAATCACAAAATTTTGATTTTGGCGGTTTGGCGATCGGCTCTTGCACTCTGGGGCCGACGGGAGTATGTAAAAGTGATGAATACATTTTATAGAGCAGTTGATAGCAGCGCTCGCAGTTTTTAAATAACTAACGCTGGCTGGTTGCTGTTTGTGGTGAGGATATGAGTCAAGATCGCAAAATACCAGGCCGTTGGTCTGCATCAGAATCCTTGGAGTCAACAAAGGATAATTCGTCGCTGGTGCGCTTACCAGCAAGGAAAAACCGGGCTGAACGACTTAAAGAGCTCCGAGAGTTGGTTACTTCGGGAAAACTGCCGGGAGGGCATCTGGAACTACCGCCGAATTTGTCTGGGGAAAACTCGCAGCCGCCGGGGGAACACAATCGGTTTTGGCGGAACTGGTCGAATAAGTGGCAGTTTTGGCTGGCGCTGAGTTTGATGCTATCGGTGGGTATGGGGTTTGTGGCAATTGCGTCTTTGCTCAACCTGACCTCGCAGTCAAATTGCTCAAAGATTTTTTGGCCGACGGCTTCTGCTAACGATCGCTTTTTTTGCGCTCAAGAAGCAGCAAGCAAGCGCACGGCGGATGATTTGCTCAGGGCGATCGAATTAGTGAATGCTTTGCCACAAAACCATCCGCTGCGGCCGAGAATTAACACTCAAATCGATCGGTGGTCGGAGGATATTGTCAGGCTGGGAAATGCTAGTTTCCAAGAAGGAAAGCTGGAGGAGGCGATTGCGATAGCGAACAAGGTTCCTAAAAACGTTCCCGCTTACCCGACGGTGGAAAAGCAGATTGAAAAGTGGCAGTCGATATGGAGCGATGCAGAGAAAATTTACCGCACGGCTGAAGACCACTTGCGTCAGGAAGAGTGGACGCTGGCTTTCCGCCAAGCTACTCTGCTTTTGGATTTGGGAAATACTTTTTGGGAATCGGCTAAGTACGAGGAATTGACTAAGCTAATTCAGACGACTCGGGCTGAGGGCAATAAGTTGCTAAAAGCCCGGAATACAGCCTCCGAGGGAGGTCTCGACAATCTGGTGACGGGGATTAAGCTGGCTCAGGGAATTGATCGAAACAGTTATTTGTATCAAGCTGCCAATAAAGCGATCGCGGAATTTAGCAAGAAAATTCTGGAGATCGCCCAAAAACGATTGCAGGCAGGGGATTGGCAGGAGGCGATCGCGATCGCTAACAAGATTCCAGAGTCGGCAAATTTAACAGAACAAGTACAGGATTTTAACGAGTTGGCGAATGCTACTTCTCAGGCTTTGACTGGCTCTGTTGAGGGTTTCTCCAAGGCGATCGAGATTGCTCAAAAGTTGAAGTCCGGCCGGCCTTTATACAAACAAGCTCAAGATTTAGTCGGCCGCTGGCAACAAGAAATGGCTGATGTGAAAGTTTTGGATTTGGCAAGCAGGCTGGCGGGGCCGGGTGGGGTAAATGATTTGAGGGCTGCGATCGCGCAATTGCAAACAGTTCCCCAATCCAATCCCCGCGCTTCGGAAGCTCGCAGTCAAATTAGCCGCTTGAGCCGTCAAATCGAGCTGCTCGAAGACAGTCCGTATTTGCAAAGAGCGAACGATTTGGCGAGTACGGGCGATCCGAATGCTCTGGAGGCCGCCGTCGCTCAAGCTTCTCGGATCGGTAGGGGTAGGGCGCTTTACGTGGAAGCTCAAACCAAAATTCAAGCTTGGATCGAGAGGAGACAGCGGCTTGTTGACCAGCCGTTTTTGGATAGAGCTCAGCAGCTAGCGGCGGGGGGCAATTTGGCGGGGGCAATTGAGATGGCCCGCCGGATTCGATCGGGACGGGTGCTTTATGAGGAAGCTCGATCGAACATTCGGACTTGGGAGGCTCAATTTCAGGGCGAGCAAGGTTTGCAGAGCGCCCGTCAAGCAGCCCGAGCGGGGACTGCTGAGGCTTTGCAAACGGCAATTTCCCTGGCTCTTGAGGTGCCGGAGTCGAGTTCGCTCCGGTGGCAGGCGAATGAGGCGATTGATGAGTGGAGCCAGCGGATTTTGGCGCTTGGTGTGGAACAGTCGTCGTCGGATCTGGCGGGGGCGATCGCGACGTTGAAGAAAATTCCCTCGGGCACTCGGGCTTTTGAGCAAGCTCGATCGCAAATCAAAGTTTGGCAGGAGTCGCTCAATCCTCCCGATCCTGAATCTCCCCCTCCCGAACCGCCGGAAATTGAGCCCCCTAGCAGCTCTCCAAGTCTGTAAATTTTAGGGTGAGAAGCTGCTAACTAATATCTTTACTTATCTGTACAAGCAAGCCTTAATTTGTACAGATTTTTTGCGGTTTTAGTCTTGATTAAAAATGAATATCATCATTGTGGTATGTTTAAGAAATAACTATTTTGAGAAACCAAATGGGTACTTTATTTAGCCAAAAAGAGCGAAATTACTGCACAGTAGAAGATTCACATCTCGATGCTTTTATTGCAGTGGTAGTAAAGTTATCCAAGAAGCATGGCATTAGTGTCGCAGAAGTTATAGCTGCAAAGGAAGTGCTTGAAAGTGAACGAAAGAACGATCTTTATGTAATGAATGGCGATGCTTTTGATGAACAGATGGCTGGCTTTGGTGAGCTATTGCAACAACTCATTTCCGCGATCGACAACTTGCAGTCTGATACATAAAACTGTTGCGATAAATTAAGGTAGAAAGAAAGGGTTAAAGTTTATGGTGGTCGATCTGGTTTGAGATAGTCCTGAGGGGGTGACAACCTCTCTCAAAGCTTTGCGTAGCAGAGATTTGAGGCTTTACGCTTCTCAAAGATGTTGGGAAAAAACGGCTCATTAATACATCAGGTTTTACGAAGTCACTGGCTCCCCGGCCGTTTTTCCCAAGAAACAGTGTCAACAAGGATGTCAATAAGCCTCCAAGTTTTTTCAGATCAAGTGGTCTCAAGCCCAAACTGGTAAGGGTTTCGACGGGGTTGTCACCCCCTCAGGAGATAGTCGATCGTTAATTAATTGCAAATAAAAAAAACAGAATACCGCGCTCCCGGACTTATTAAAAAAGCCGGGGATATAAAAGCGCTCGCATTTTAGGTTTAAAAGGTAGTTTTTTTCTATGCTTGCAATCCCGTTAAAATGACTAATTCCAAAGCCTAAACATCCGCCGGATTCAAGTGCATCATTGCCCAAGTGGTGTAAGTGCCGATCGGACTCCAAAGTATGTAAGGCAGCAATAACAGGGCGGCAGGCTCCGAAACTTGCAACACGCTTAAAGCTAGGATTACGCTTAAAATAGCGCCCGTTCCGCCGATTATTGTGCCGACTTTGAGGCTACGCAATTTGCACATAACGGGCGTGTAAGAAATAGTGGCTATTTCTAAAAGCAGGTACAAACCCATTCTCAGCCAAGTCTCTTGAGTTCCTGGTTCTTTTTCCCAAACAATCACTGCTGACCAAGCTGCACAAATAAAAATTACTGTCCAAATTAGGGGAATTGCTTTTTCAAATACTAGCCATTTCGGACGCTGCAAGCGGTTGAACCATTGGATGTCGCTGGGCGCGATTATGTTAGCGGCTAAAGCTACTACAAAAGCGACGCCTCCAATTACCATCCAGGATTTAATCATTTTTTTACCTTGGGCGAGGTTGACAGGTTCAATTCTGCAGATATTATCTTTAATTTTGGCGATCGCGCCATCTGTCCCTAGTTATATTAAGTTGAGTTGACCCGCAAAACCCAACATCAGTTGAAAAGTAATTTAGACTTCTGAAAAACCTCAATTTATTCTCTTCAATTCTTGTTCGCCACATACAAAATAGCACTGTTGAACCCTCCCCTAGACAAGGGGAGAGAGCGGGTGGGATATCTCAGTAAATTTGACGTAATTTTGACAAAAAGTCTTTTAGTCTTTCAACGAAATTGGCGGCTAGCCGAGTCGGTGATGCTGTTCTAATTCTAAACTAGAGTCGTCATCTTTTTTGGGAACCAGAAGCGTATTTTCGCTGCTAGGTTGCAGCACAGCTTTAATCACTTGGAGAAAACGGTTAGGCTTTTTAGTTTGACCGTTGAGAGTGCGGCGGTCTTGCACTTTTTTAGAAAGGTGCCGCATCACAGATAAATCGAGTTCATCTATGAAATGGTCTGCTATACGTTCTCCCATTAAATCTATAGCTTCAGCATACTGATCTTTTAGCGTTTCTATGGCATCGTATGCTTCGTCAGCAACTTGACTTGCTACTGTTTTATTTTGGTCGCCCGATATCTGGGAATGGCTGCGGCGTCGGTCTAAAAGACTTTGGTACTCAGCAATACTCATTCCCAAATTGTAAAGGTGGTGGTGAGCGTGATCCATCAAATCTACTTCGCTGGGATAGAAGAAACCGCGAGTGCTGTTGATGCCGTGCAGTTTTGCCCAACGCCGCAGAATTATCTCATCTTGCAGTTGATATCGTTCCAACATTTGAGCTGTATTCAGCTCTACTTCTGGGGTAACTTTGAAGTCGCTCATCGGTAAATCCTCGCTGGTGAGTAAATAAATAAAATTGAAACTTAGAATCTGTGATTTGCGTACAGTCTAAAAATGACGATCGATCCTTTGACGGCATTCACGGAAGTCTTGCGGGCATTTGCTAGGCGTCGATCGTGCGATCGTCGCTCGATCGAGTCCGAGGATTTCAGGGTAGCGTACTTTTGGGCTTGGTCTCGATCGCATCCGGGAGCAAGCACACAGGGTTAATAATATAGCTGATTTAAGGTTTCAACAACCGTTAAAAATAGTAAAGTTTGATTTTTAGGGTTGAATTTTTAGTAATGTTGAGCTATATTATTATCAATTACCGTGCAATTAGTAATTTTAGTAGTTGCAAACGAGATTCTTAGTATGCCTGTATACGATTATTTTTGTCCCGAAAACAACCAGCAGTTAGAAGTTTGGCACAGCATGAACCTGGAAGTTTCGACTTGGGGTCAACTGTGCGAGTTGGCTAAGCGGGAACCAGGGGAGACTCCGGCAGATGCTCCGGTACGCCGACTGCTGAGCGCTCCGAGGTTGATGAAGCCGACATCCGACACCGATTATAAAAGTTCGGGTTTCAGCAAGTACGTGAAGCGGGATGAAGGGGTTTACGAAAATGTCACCGCGAAGGATGGTGAAAGCCGTATTGTCAATCGAGATGGCAAGCCGATTAAAGACTGAACTCGGTAATTGGTAATTATTCCTAATGACTACTGACTGATGACTGCTGACTGCTAATATTATTTACCAAACCAATCATTCATTTTTTGTTTGGCTTGTTCTTTAGTTTCTGAACTAATGTATACAGAAACAGTAGCGATCGCCGTCAGCAACACTCCCAAATCATCTGTAAATCCGATACCGAGCAATACATCGGGAATCGCATCAACAGGAGATATAAAGTACGTCAAAGCTCCAACAACAACAGTTTTTGCCCAAGCCGGAACGTTGGGATTTTGAGCGGTATAGTAAAGTGTCAAAGCTTTTTCTACTACTTCTCTGCCTGCGGTTAAAGCAAAGTTTTTCAGTTTAGTCCAAAAACTTTCATCTGAATAGTTACTTAGGGAATTGCTGAGGTTTGTTGTGGTTCCTTTTGGGTCGAGCAAATCGAGAGGGATGCCATTAGTTTTAAGCTGAGAAACAGCAGATTTGAAGGATGCTGATTCCTGATTCTTATTTGGCCCCGCCTCCCGTATTTGTTTCATTTCTGCGATAAATTCCTGCATCGCTTGGATTTGCAAGTCGGAAACCGCCAGCATTTTTTTTGCTGATTGGATAGCCTCGCTTTCTGCGGGATGCAGCGTCTTATTGGCCCCAGCAATGTTAATTAAAAAATACATGACTCCCAAACGCAGCGGTTCTTCTGACTCGCTGAGTGTTTGCAAACAGTCGCCCAGTGATGGGGGACTGGCTGTGTAGGATTGAATTTGAGTCTTTGCAGAGTCAGAAAATTTGTCTAAATTTATGGTTTTAAACAACAAATCTAGTTCGTCAATATCAACGGAACCATCGGCGGCTGCGATCGCAAACAAAGAACCATAAAAAGCTAAAAGTTCGCTTTCTGAGGATGTGGCAAAAATATCTCTCTCGGACACGATGCTACTCCGATTGATAACGATGCTTTGCATTTTACCACAAAACTCAAATCGAAATGATTTCAAAAATGGGCAATAATTTTAGAGAGGATGAAACAAAGGAGATTTTTTTATGAAAGTTGCGATCGTCGGCTGCGGCTATGTGGGTACTGCGACAGCCCAACATTTACGCGGCAAATCTGATTGTACCGTGACGGCGACAACTACGACGGCAAGCCGAGTAGTTGAATTGGAGGGTGTCGCCCAGCGGGTAGCCGTACTCAAAGGAAATGACAAAGATGCAATGACGGCTGTATTGCAAGAACAAGATGCTGTTATGCTGTGCGTCGGTGCTCCAAATTCTCAGGCTTATCGGGAGAGTTATTTAGAGACTGCGACAACTTTAGTATCGGTTTTACAGGAAACACCGACAGTAAAGCAGGTTATTTATACGGGTACTTATTCTGTGTACGGCGATCGGCAAGGTGAAGTGGTAAATGAAGATTCTCCCGTCGCGCCGGCTAATCCAAACAGTGAAATTCTGGCAGAAACTGAACGGGTTTTATTAGCAGCATCTAGTCAAAATATTCGCGTCTGCATTCTCCGTTTGGGAGGAATTTATGGGCCGGGGCGAGAATTAGTTAAAATCTTTGGACGTTGGGCTGGGAACACTCGTCCTGGTAGGGGGGAAGATGCTACTAATTGGGTGCATCTGGATGATATTGTTGGGGGGTTGACATTTGCTTTGGAAAATCGATTGCAGGGAATTTATAATTTAGTTGGCGATGTATCGCTATCTAGTGGTGAATTGCTCGATCGCATTTTTGAAACTCACAATCTGCCTAAAGCTTCTTGGGATGGAAGTCCTAGCGCGCGGTCTTATAATGCGAGGGTGTCGAATCAAAAGATTAAGGCGGCTGGTTATCACTTTGTTCATCCTGAGATTAGGGAGTTTTAAATACAAATCATTTTGTATTTGCTGTCATCGTTTTTGCCACAGATATAA
This sequence comes from Microcoleus sp. F6_B6, assembly GCA_036702215.1. Lineage (GTDB taxonomy): Bacteria > Cyanobacteriota > Cyanobacteriia > Cyanobacteriales > Microcoleaceae > Microcoleus. Next base: position 122,599 of record JAUBST010000006.1, on the reverse strand, counting down.
GCTGATCCTGAGTTAAATCATCCCCTGGATTGGCAACTGGGCCCCAGTTTGTATAGCGAGTGGATCTGCCTGCACCTATTGCTACAAAAGCTCGAATAGATTCCAAGTTACCGCGAGTCATTTCAAAATAAGTGTAGGTGGCTCCCCAGCACAGAAATTGATTGGTAATTCCTCCGATTCTTCCATTGCCTAAATCCATGATTTTTACCAAAGAAACAGAGACATTCGTTTGACAAGCTTTGTCATAATAAGAATAAGCTACCGGAGCATTCTCATTGTATTTATAGTTAGTTGCAAATATTGCTAGGTCTGAGGGAGTCATGGCAAAACAAGGATTTGCTGCAGACAGAAAAACAATTGTAGTAGTTAGTAATTTTTTCATGATGTGAGACCTTTTCTATATTTTCTCCTTAACCCAAGTTCTAAAGGATTTCAGCAAAGCCATTTCCCCCATCGTTTGAGTGCGACTGAAAAACCCAGCCATTTCTGCTACCGATACAAAGGGAAAAGCAATACTAAAGTCGCGCTCAATATATTCAGTTTCTACCAACTGATAAAAATTCAAAACTCGCCCGTTATATAGCCAGAGTTCCGGGACGCGAAGTGCGGAGTAAATGGCAAACTTATTAAGTGAACTGCTGGTAATATCTATTTCAATTGCCAAGTCGGGCGGTGGAGCAGTTTCTAAATCTAGTTCTTGCCTGCCTCTAACTGCTGCTTCATTTTGGATATAATAACAGTTATCTGGTTCTATACCTTTTTTGGCATTTTTGAGTTTGAGAGTAGTTGAGCCAGCACTTTTAATTTCAATGTCGAGTTCTTCTGCTAAAGCAAGGATGAAATGACCGAAATTGCTCTTGTAGTTCTCATGTTCAAATAGTGGCGCCATAATTTCCAGTCTCCCTTCATCGTAAGCTATGCGATAACCTCGCTTATCGCCTATTTCTTTGAGCAACGTTTCAAAGGTTGACCAGCTAATATTTTCTAGCAGTGTTCTCTGTTCGGCTAAACTTGAAGTAGTAGCAATCATCTCAAAATCTCCTTGAGCTGAGAAAACTCTAGTTTTATGATACCACAGGCCCAGATACTATCAAAAAGGGGGTTCTTTTTTTGAACCGCAGATGCAGGCGGATTGACGCGGATGAACGCGGATGTCAGAAAGGGCGATCGCGCTTCACTTAGGTTGTGTTAAATCTTATTTGATGACACCGCTAATTCTTTCTCTTCTTCCCAAGACAGTGATATTTGAAGTTCTCCTGATGCTGTAAATGTTTGGGCAGCCAACAGGGCCGTCTCTAAATTTACACACATCCTGGCGGAATAATTACCTTCTTGTCCGCCGACAACTAGCTTTTCTATTGCATCGGGTTTTGATGGATCTACTAAATTATGGAAGGTAAGATTATCAAAAGTTACGTTAACAATATATTTGCCGGATTCACCGCCACCAATGCTCATATAACACTCGTCATCTGCACCCAATGTAACTAAAGTTTTAGTTTTCCCATTTAACTCGCGGATGGCTTGTTCTATTTGACTCCAAGTAGGACTTTCTATTAAGTCACCTTCGTCCTGGTTGCCAAGCCAATTTTCTGCTGATAGGTTTAATACAAACATTATTGCCTCCTTCTATTTGGCGGTTGAACGGTTATTGTCTTACTTCCACTGGGAGTAATAATTTCTAATTCTTCTATATTTAACTGCCAAGCCATAGAGTTTACTCCACCTCTTAATCCGCAGGCGGCACAAAGTTCGCGATCGCAAATTAAACGTGCTTTACCTCCTCTAATGCCCGCATCGGCTGCTTGTTGAAAAGCATCGGCTTCAGCGTGGGTTTTGGTGATAGGATTGACATTAAAAGTTATTTGCCGACGATTGGGGTTGCTGCCAGAGTTGATGCCAAAAAAACTTTGACCCGCTATTTCTAGTTTAGCTATGGTTGATTTATCGGTTTCGCTGCCAGCCGGTGGTAAACCTAGGCTTTGTCTATATGCAGCTAGTTGATCGAACACACTTTGTATTTTTGCCTTTCCTTTGGGTTGACAGCCCCTATTTTACCAGATTGCGTTTTGGTTTAGGATTTAGGGTGCGATCGCTCTCTTCTTCATCCGCGTTCATCCGTGTTTATCTGCCTTTATCTGCGGTCAAAAAAAGGGCGATCGCTTCTAAATTTCTACCCGCGTACCATCACCAACCAAATTATCCCATCATCCCCGCAAAAAAGTCGATCGTCTCTTTCAACGCTTTCACAAACACATCAATATCCTCGCGAGTATTGTAAAAATACAAACTCGCCCGCGCCGTAGATGAAACGTTCAAATAGCGGTGCAAAGCTTGCGTGCAGTGATGCCCGGAACGAATCGCGACTCCCTCCTGGTCTAACAAGGTAGACAAGTCTTGAGGGTGTATTTCTCCCGCAGTAAATGCCGCCAACGCTGCCCTACCTTCGCCGTTGCTGTCTGGCTGCGGGCCGTAGATTTTAATCTCGGGAATTTGCCGCAATTGTTGGAACATATAAGCAGTCAATTCAGCTTCGCAAGCGTGAATCTTATCCATGCCAATGTTACTAAGATAATCGATTGCTGCACCGAGGGCGATCGCCTCTCCGATTGCAGGCGTCCCCGCCTCAAATTTGTGCGGCAAATCGGCATAGGTGGAATAATCGAGAAACACGTCAGCAATCATCTCGCCGCCTCCGAAAAACGGAGGCATTTCTCTCAGCAAGTCCAGTTTACCGTACAGAAAACCGATCCCAGTCGGAGCGCACATTTTGTGACCGGAAGCAACCAGCCAATCGCAATCTATTGCTTGCACGTCTACTATCATGTGCGGCACGCTTTGGCAAGCATCAATTAAAACTCTGGCGCCGAAACTGTGGGCAATTTTGCAGATTTCTTTGACTGGACTGATGCAGCCCAAAGTATTAGAAACGTGAACGGTTGACACCAATTTAGTTTTATGGGAAATCAGCGTTTTAAACTGTTCCACATCAAACTCGTTAGTTTCCGTTAACTCGACAAACTTCAGCACCGCACCGGTTCTTTGAGCAATCATTTGCCAGGGAACGAGATTGCTGTGGTGTTCCATTACCGACAGGATAATTTCATCTCCGGCTTGCAGATTGCTCAAACCCCAAGAATAAGCAACCAAATTAATCGCTTCGGTGGCGTTGCGAGTGTAAACAATTTCTTGCCGCGACGCCGCATTTACAAATGCCGCAACTTTGTCTCTAGCACCTTCGTAAGCATCAGTTGCTTTGGCGCTGAGAGTGTGAGCGCCGCGGTGTACGTTTGCATTGTATTGTTCGTAGTAGTCGCGCCAAGCATTGATGACAGCTAGAGGTTTTTGAGAAGTAGCTGCATTGTCTAGATAAATTAGCGGTTTGCCATTTACTTTTTGAGTCAAAATAGGGAAGTCGCCGCGAACTTTTGATGCGAGGGTTTTTTCTTGAATAAGTGTCATATTTTTTGAAGTTAGTGATTTGTCGTTGGGTGGGGGCGGGTTTACGAGATTGTTGGTTTTAGGCAATTATTATTCGTGAAACCCGCCCCTACAGGCTGTTAAAAATGGTGCAAGATGTGGTAGGGACACAGCACTGCTGTGTCCTCTTTGTCCTCATCTTTATGAGTTATGCTTGAATAGCCACACAAGTAGAAAGCATTTTTGCCACACCTGCAATTGGCAACAGATTGAGCATTTCTGCTGCGAAAGCATCAATCAGCAAATAGCGGCTTCTTTCTAAATCCAAACCGCGACTTTGCAAGTAGAAAAGTTCATCATCTTCTAATTGGCTGACAGTTGCACCGTGGGAACATTTAACGTTGTCTGCGACAATTTCCAACTGCGGTTTGGTATCTACGCGGGCTCTCGGCGACAGCAACAAATTCCGGCTCAATTGTCCGGCATCTGTTAATTGTGCTGCTTTGCGAACGAAAATTTTGCCGTTAAATACAGCGCGAGCTTTGTTGCCGACAATGCACTTGTGCAATTGGCGGCTTGTACCGTGGGGGTAATTAAAATCGATTAAACTGTGAGTGTCAGATAACTGTTCGCCAAAGGCTACGGTTAAACCATTTAGAGTTGTTTCAGTGGCTTCGCCGCGCTGAAAAACTTCTAAATTGTGCCGCGATATTTTGCCTCCCAAGCTGATAGCATGACAAGTATAACGGCTATTGCGAGATTGTTCGATCGCACTTTTGCCGATATGAACAACTTCCCCACCTTCCCGCTGCAGCCGAACGTGATTCACAGTGGCATTTTCGCCGACAACAACATCCGTTACAGCATTCGTAAAAGCCGCTACATTACCGATAGTTGCGTAATCCTCAACCAGCGTCACATTGCTTCCAGGCTCAGCTATGACCGAGCAGTGCGGCTGGGACATCGTGGGAGATGCACCTGGTGCTGTCAGGAACAGCAAGTGAATTGGAAGGTCGATCGACATATTAGCCGGCACGAACACCACCGCAGAATCGGCTAAACCCGCCATATTCAGCGCGGTAAACACCTCAGTTTGCTGTCTGTGCTTGCTCAAAACATCGCTGATGCGCCCTTGATATTTTTCGGGTACGTTAGATAGATTACCTGCGTAAAAGTCGATCGGCAAATTCGGAAAAACCGACGACTCCACCGTTGACAAATCCGGCGCATAAAAACCGTTGACAAATACCAATCTTAATGGTAAATCATCCCGATTTTTCACTGGCATAATGATATCAGCCAGCTTAACTTTTGACTGATTGCTCTGCGGTATATGAAAAGGAATTTGCAACACCGGCGACAAATCAGTAAAGCGCCATTCTTCATCCCTCACCGTCGGAAAACTCGAAGAAAGCACGTATTCCCTTGCCGCATCCCGCAAATCCTGCAACCCGTAAGCCGCACTTTTGCTATTAGCAGCCTCCAACTTGCTGCACTGATTCACCACATCAGCCAAAAACATTTCCCTACTAGCAACTTGCGTATTTATCATCGCGCGCCCACTCCTGCTGCTTCCTCTTCCACAACCCAGTCATAACCGCGCTCTTCCAATTCCAGCGCCAACTCTTTCGGGCCAGTCAAGATAATTCTGCCGGCTTCCATGACGTGAATAAAATCAGGAATAATGTAATTCAGCAACCGCTGATAGTGAGTAATTACCAACATCGAATTTTCAGCATTTGACAACTGATTCACACCGCCTGCGACTATCTTGAGAGCATCGATATCCAAACCCGAATCAGTTTCGTCTAAAATAGCTAACTTTGGTTCCAACAGCGCCATTTGTAAAATTTCATTCCGCTTTTTCTCGCCACCGGAAAAACCCTCATTAACGCTGCGGCCTAAAAAAGAATCGTTCATCTTGACAATATCCAGCTTGTCCTCGATTAAATCTTGGAAATCAAAAGCATCCAATTCTTCCAAGCCGCGATGTTTGCGGTGAGAATTGTAAGCCACGCGCAAGAAATCCAGATTGCTAACGCCGGGAATTTCCAAAGGATATTGGAAAGCTAGGAACACGCCAGCCAAAGAACGTTCTTCCGGCGCTAATTCCAGCAAATTTTGACCCAAAAAAGTAACTTCTCCGCCCGTTACCGTATAAGCAGGATGGCCGGCTAATATCTTGGATAAAGTGCTTTTTCCAGAACCGTTCGGGCCCATAATCGCGTGAATTTCACCCGATTTAATTTCCAGATTCAAACCCTTAAGGATTTGGGTATCTTCCACATTCGCAGTTAAATTGCGGACGGATAGCACCACTTGACTATTTTCAACAATCATCTATTTTTGTCCTTTGCCTCAATGCACTTTACAGTTTTTTCTTCTCGTTCCTAGCCTGTACCCATTGGTGACAATTTAACGTTAAACCGATAGTCCGCCAGGGAATGAATTCCCTGTCTCAAAGCTAAAGTCCTCGCTATGAGGACTGAGAAGAAAATTTTTAAACTCATTAGTCCTCTTTAGAGGACTTTAGCTATTAGCCAGGGAATTCATTCCCTGGCGGACGGTGGGCTTAAGTTGTCACCGATGGACTCTGCCTGGAAGGGTTTCTCACCCACAAAAATTACCCGACACTTCCTTCGAGTTTCAGACTCAACAGCTTATCAGCTTCCGCCGCAAATTCCATCGGTAACTGATTGAAAACATCTTTACAGAAACCGCTAATCATCATCGAAATAGCATTTTCTGCGGAAATTCCCCGCTGTGCGAAGAAGAACAATTGCTCTTCCCCTATTTTAGAAGTAGAAGCTTCGTGTTCCACTTTAGCCGTATGGTTCTGCACTTGAATATAAGGGAAAGTATTTGCTTGAGCGTTATCCCCAATCAGCATCGAATCGCACTGAGAGTAATTGCGAGAGCCTTTAGCATTCGGCCCCATTTTCACCAAACCGCGATAGCTGTTGGATGAATTTCCAGCCGAAATTCCCTTAGAAATAATCGTGCTGCGAGTATTTTTGCCAATGTGGACCATTTTTGTGCCGGTGTCAGCTTGCTGCTTGTTATTTGTCAGCGCTACTGAGTAGAATTCACCCACCGAGTTGTCGCCGACTAACACGCAACTGGGATATTTCCAAGTAATTGCTGAACCGGTTTCTACTTGTGTCCAAGAAATCTTTGAATTGACTCCCTGACACAAACCCCGTTTTGTTACAAAGTTGTAAATGCCGCCTTTGCCGTTGGCGTCGCCCGCATACCAGTTTTGCACTGTGGAGTATTTGATATCGGCATTGTCCATTGTTACCAATTCCACGACGGCGGCGTGCAGTTGATTGGTGTCAAACATCGGCGCGGTGCAGCCTTCTAGGTAAGACACAGAACTGTTTTCTTCTGCAACAATTAGGGTGCGCTCGAACTGGCCGGAATCTCCGTTGTTGATGCGGAAATAGGTGGACAGTTCCATCGGGCATTTGACGCCTTTGGGAATGTAAACGAAGGAACCGTCGCTGAATACGGCGGAGTTGAGGGCTGCGAAAAAGTTATCGCCGACTGGTACGACGCTGCCGAGATATTTTTCTATTAGTTCGGGATAATCTTTGACGGCTTCTGAGATGGAACAGAAAATAACACCATCTTTGGCTAGCTTTTCTCTAAATGTTGTGGCAATTGAAACGCTGTCGAAAACGGCATCGACGGCAACATTTCCCAGCCGTTTTTGTTCGGAGAGGGGAATGCCGAGTTTCTCGAAGGTTTCTAGCAGTGTCGGGTCAACTTCGTCCAAACTCTGGAGCTTTTTGGGCTTTTGTTTGGGCGCGGAATAGTAGATAATTTGTTGGTAGTCGATCGCGGGATAGTTGACGTGGGGCCAGGTGGGCTCGGTCATTGTCAGCCACTTCCGGTATGCTTTGAGGCGGAATTGCAGCATGAATTCCGGTTCGTTTTTCTTGGCGGAAATCAGGCGGACTACATCTTCGCTCAAGCCGCGGGGGATGGTGTCTGACTCGATGTCGGTGACGAAACCGTATTTGTAGGGTTGGTTGACTAAGGTTTTGACTGTGGTAGAACTCATTATTTTGCGTGTTCAGTGTTCTAGATAATGCTCTCAAAGATGGCAGACGGGGGATTTTAGATTTTAGATTTTGGATTTTGGATTCGGGAATCTTGGTGCAAGCCCTGTCCTTTAAGGACGGAAAAAATCGCAAACAGTAAATCTAAAGTATCTAAGCTTCAGACCGAACGGGTGGAGTAAATCTAAAATCCAAAATCGTAAATCCAAAATCGGTTGCCTGTCTGGGCTTGAGCGAGTTCTGCTGGACTGCTCGGTTGAGTTAAACAACAGGTTTGTTGCTTTACTATATTTTAAGCTACATTAACAATAGTGATATTGTCAAAGTCAAATTAATAATTTTTTGTGAAGATGATGGAGACTACTCAGCAGACTTCCACGAAACAAGACATCCTGGAATATTTGCTTAAGGAGGATAAAGGGACGGCTCTTGAGTTGGCGGAGTCTTTGGATATCAGCCCGCAGGCGATTCGCCGTCACTTGAAGGATTTGGAAGCGGAGGGGCTGATTCAGTATCAGTCGGTTCAGGCTGGGATGGGGCGGCCGCAGCACATTTATGAGCTTACCAGTTTGGGGCGCGATCGATTCCCGAACCGTTACGGCGATTTTGCAGTCTCTTTCTTGGATACTTTGGCGGAAACCGTCGGCCGCGAGCAAGTGATTAGTATCCTGCGAAAACAGTGGCAGCGCAAGGCTACGGACTACCGGCGGCTGGTGGGTGAGGGTTCGCTGCAAGAGAGGGTGACTAAGTTGGTGGAACTCCGCAGGGCTGAAGGTTATATGGCTGAGTGTTATCCTGTAGAATCTGTAGAAGTGGGAAGGTGCGATCGCGACGTTAAGGGCGATCGATTTGTGTTTGCGGAACACAACTGCGCGATTTCTAATGTTGCTGAAACTTTTCCGAGCGTGTGCGGCAATGAGTTGGAAATGTTTGCGGCGGTTTTGCCGGATTGTATTGTGGAGCGGACTCACTGGATTATTAATGGGGAACACCGCTGCGGTTATTTGATTGCAAGAAGGAAGGAAGAAGTTCGGCAACGGATTTTGTAACGGATTTAACGGATGTCACGCAGGGAAGTTCGACAACGGATGAGTGTAACGGATGTCACGGATGTCAGGGATTACTAATTACCAATTACTAATTACCAATTACCAATTTTTAATATATGGAACCGCTAGCAGATTTTTTAAAGCCGGAAGAGTGCGCCGAAGTTGATATGGCGCTGCTGTCGTCGAAGGAAAAGTTTTCGGCGCGGCTGGCAATTTATGCTTTGAGGGTGCTCAAGCAAATTGCTGGGGAGACTGGGAAGCCGGTGGCTGAGGTGACAAATGGACAGGTGATGGATTGGATTAAGAATGATGAGAGTATTAAAGGGTCGATCGAACTTGATGCTAGTTTTGAAAACTTTTTTACGAATTTGGTAATTGCGTCTTTGCGGCCTTTGAGGCAAATTGCTACAGAAGCTGAAAGCGCGATCGAACAATTAACAGTTAAGCAGGTCGTGGCGTGGTTTGTGAAGGACGGGAAGATTCGCAGAGAACAGGGAACCGAGGCGGCATTTTTGGATTTGTGAGTTATAGGTCGATCGGCAACACTGGCAAATAATACGTCAAACTCGGTGATTGGTGGCAGTTTCGGGCGATCGAAAAAAACTTTTGACAAAGGGGTTGACAGCCTGGGGAAAACTTGATAAGGTAATTAAGTCGAGCGAAAGAGATGCAGCGCATCAAGCTTAACGCAGACACAGGATTTAAAGTTTTCAAAGCTTTCCTGGTGCTTATGATGTAATGGAACCACTCCGATCCATCCCGAACTCGGTTGTTAAACGTTGCTATGGCGAAGATACTCGGCGGGTCACTGCCCGGTAAAATAGCTCAGTGCCAGGTTAATAATAAACTAAAGCTCTTTTCCCGCAACAACGGAAAAGGGCTTTAGTTTTTTGGTGAGTTATTAATCATTATCTTCGATACTCAACAGATCGATCAATGGCTTGAGATCGAGATACATTGTACGATAAGGAACTGATGATGGTAAAGACTCATTAGGATCGACAAATTGAAAACCAAACTTCTCGTAAAAGCCAGATGCGTCATAGGGAGGAGTAGTATCCGGGTCGTAAAGTGCGTCAACGGTCATAAATCGCACACCAACTGTAGATGAAATCTCCGCTGCAACGTACTCTACTGCCCATTCAACTAGACGGCGACCTGCTCCTTTTGCACGTCTATCTACCGCTAGTAAACCAATTTTGATGGCTGGAAACGAGCGGTACTGAACGCCTTCGTCAAGCAAGATTGGTTCGTCTAATTCCAGTTTATCTGTGAGCAAAACTTAAGTGCTAAATAGTTTGCTAAACTTATCCACAGTTCACCGCGCTGAGGGAGTTTATGTGGAAAGTAGCAGAGTTCGCAAAATTAGTGGGAGTTTCAAGTTCTACGTTACGGCGCTGGGAGAGCGAAGGTAAGCTAATCCCTGCGAGAACGCTAGGAAAGCAGCGCATTTATTCGGAAAGTCACCTGAATGCAGCCCGCAACCTGAAAACGGGAAAGACGCCACCGAGTCGGGTCATCATATATTGTCGAGTTTCTTCCACCGGACAAAAACCAGACTTGCTCCGTCAAGTACAAGCTATGGAACAGTTCTGTTTAGCCCAGGGCATCGCCATTACGGATTCTATTCAGGAGGTAGGGGGCGGACTCAACTTCAAGCGCCCTAAATTCTTGCAAATCGTACAATGGGCGATGCTTGGGGAAATCAGGGTGCTGTACGTCGCCCACAAAGATCGGCTGTGCCGATTTGGTTTTGAACTGGTCGAGCAGATTTTGCAGTGGAACGGAGGCACGGCGATCGTCGCCAACGCGGAAAGCCTTTCTCCGCATGAAGAATTGACTCAAGACTTGCTTGCAATAATCCACTGTTTTTCTTCCCGACTCTACGGGCTGCGAAAATACAAAGCAAAAGTTAAGAATATTGTAGACGGCGTAGATCCTTGTGCAGAGCCGGCTATACTTAGTCAAGTAACAAACTCTAGTAAAGTTTAACTATGTTTGCCGTCAAGCGAGCGCTTAAATTAAATAACAAAGAAGCGACCATGATGGCAAAGCACGCAGGATTCAGGCGTGTAGTTTTCAACTTTGGGCTGAGCTTGCGAACTCAAATGTACGGTGAGGGAAAATTTAGCGACTCGAAGGTTATCGGCGAAGTCAAAAAAGTTCTTACCAACTACGTCAAGAAAAAGCCTGAATTCAACTGGATGAATCAGCTATCTAGCCGAGTTTATCAAAACGCTTTGATTGACCTAAAAGATGCTTTTAGCCGCTACCGTGCGGGGAAAGCAGGACATCCGAAGTTCGCCAGCCGCCGAGACGGTCAATCTTTTACGGTTGACTCATCTAACGGTAGGGTTTTGTTACTCGCTGGCAACACTATCAAGATTCCTACATTGGGAACTTTTAGGCTTTGTGAATCATTAGAATGTAGTTTTATTTCTCAAACTTTCACTATTTCAAAAGAAGGGAGCCGCTGGTTTGTTTCGTTCTGCGTTGATGCAGGACGCCTCCCGGTTCAGCAGTCTGAAAGCTCTGTGGGAATTGATATCGGCATCAAGTCGTTTGCTACGCTATCAACCCAGCAGACTTTTGATGCACCAAAGCCGTTGAAACAAGCGAAAACCAAGCTTGCCACTTTGCAACGCCAAGCATCAAAACAGGCAAAAGGCTCTCGCAATCAGCGCAAAACTTACACCAAAATTAGTCAGCTTCATGCCCGGATAGCTCGCATTCGTTTAGATTTCCTCCATAAGTTGACAACTTATTTAGCCAAAACTTTCAAGCTAATTAAAATCGAAAATTTGAACGTCAAAGGAATGATGGCGAATCACAAGTTAGCTGGAGCAATATCTGACCTGGGATTTTACGAATTCAAGCGTCAACTCGATTACAAGTGTCAAATGTATGGAGCTGATTTGGTACTGGTAGACCAGTGGTTTCCGAGTACCAAAACTTGCTCAAATTGTGGTACTAAAAAAGATATGCCACTAAGCGTTCGGACTTTTGACTGTCCTACTTGTGGCAGATCTTTGGATCGGGATTTTAACGCAAGCCTGAATGTTTTAAATTGGGAACCCTCGGCAGCCAGGGGGATAGCCTACTTATCTTGGGATAGCCGACTACCCAACAGCGTAGGAAGTGAACACAAACTGTGCCTAAAAATGAGTTTAGACAGGTTTAGGTAAGTTTTACGAAGCAGTAGCGTGATGTAACCAGCCAAACTGTCTTCACAGCGTAAAATCCAGCATTGACTCATACGAGCCTCTATATCTCGCTGAATGCGTCCTTGTCTCCAGTAGGTGACAAACTCACCCCGCAGACAGCGAAACCCTTGCCCAGAAATGGTAAGCTCGGAGGTTAAATGCTCAACAGGCAGCTCGGAAAAATCAACTCCCGCAAACTTACTACTGGGCGGCATTGGCAGCTTTCTGACGATGGCGACGAGCGGCAATCCGTTTAGCTAAAGCTAAAGCAGCTTCATTTGCAACATAACCACCGGTCTTAAGGGCATGAGCAAGTTTTTGAACTTCGCTACCTGAGACTGGCTTGGAAACTGTATGCAGTGGGTACTTCATTATGAAACTTGATTCACTAACTATATTGTAGTATACATTCTATTTTTGAGGTAAAATTTATGAAGATTAGTTATGATTCCGAAATTGATGCTCTCTACATTAGACTTGTAGAAGGCAAACATCAGTGTCGCACTTTACAGTTAACTGACGAAATAGCTTTAAATATTGGGGAAAATGAGTTATTGGTAGGGATAGAATTTTTAGATGCTACACAGGTTTGAGGTAGTAGAAATGTACCTAATGTAGTGCTAGAAAATATAGCTTTTACTGTAGCTTAAATAGGGAAAGCAATCGCTACCTGTGCAAATCTAAGAAAGCATGAGTGGAAACACGATCCGTACTTTTGATGCAAAATATTATACAGATTTACTTGTTCGGTATCAACCAAAACCGATCGCAACTGAAGCAGAAAACGAGGCCGCGATCGCTCTCGCTTGCGAACTGGAACACCGCCCTATGCGATCGCTGGAGGAAGAGCTATTTCTGGAGCTTTTGATAACGCTGATTGAAAAATTTGAATCTGAAAATTATCCAATTCCCGCCGGAAATGCTGCTTCAATGTTGCAACATTTAATGGATGCGAGAGATTTGGACAAATCCGATTTGATTCCTGTTTTGGGAACGGAAACAGAGGTTGAGAAATTTTTTGTTAGCGGAAGGGATATCGAAATAGATGAAGCCATAAAATTAGCTGATTTTTTCCACGTGGATATTAGTTTTTTTCTTTAAGGGCGATCGGTAAACTTGTATTCCAAATCAAAACTACTCAGATTCGATCGTCTTCAAAAACTCGTCTGGTGTGATTACCACCACACCACGAAATGGGTGCAATACGAGTAAATCCCTGTCACCAGTGATGATATACTGCGCTTCTCCATTTAATGCCAACTCCAAAACCTTGTCATCTTTTGGATCGCGACACTCTTGCACCTTCTCAATTATCTCCACTAGCACCGCCCTGTCCACCAAAGCTGCTAAAAATTCCTCCCTTTCTTCACTTGTGACATACCGATTAAATTTTTCGCGCCCCAATACCTCATTCAATTCTTCTAGCAGTTCAAGTGATAGTAATATCTCTCCGTTTGCTAAAGCATATCGCAGGGCGCAAGCGGGTTTACTGTTATCAAACAGAATCGCACTGATGATTGCATTTGTATCAAAAACGTAGCGCATCTCACTCCTCAAAAAGAATTGAATCCAAAATTTCTGGGGTCAATCCTCGCGCTTGAGCATTCCGACTAATCTCACTCATTACCTCCTCTAGAGGTCTTTTGTTTCGAGTTACATCACTAAGTTTCAGGCTAAGTAATGCCTCCAATTTACGACGCTGTTCTTCAGAAGCAGCCTCAAATATCTTAGCAACTTCAGCATTAACGCGAATTGTGATCGTTTTGGTTTGCATGATGGTTATGTGATGTTTCAATGGCTGTTTTCAAATAAGCTATAGAATTGCGGGGGGATAGAACCATATTTTAATACCATCATAACCAGCGATCGCCCTTATTTTAGCAGTCAATAGTGGGCGATCGCCTTCCGCCTTCCTCATAGCCCGAATCGGGGGCAAAAGTTACTGCCTAAACTGTGCTATATTTTTGACCAATTTGTCGAAGCAGTTTAGTGAAATTGTCCTTGTCAGATTCGTTTTGAAACCTATCTACTACCTCTTTTAACCTAGACAAGTCATTGGTATAGTTCTTGTCAGATAGCTGTGACACTAATTGCGATGAGAAAAATTTTACTAAATCAGGTTCATTAGATAAGAAATCTACAACCTCTTTCAACTTAGACAAGTTCTGACTGTAGTTCTCGTCTGATAAAATAGCTACTGCATTTTTTAATTGTGGCAACTTGTTTTTATACTTCTCATTAGAAACCAGATCCGATAAGTTTTTGTCACTCCCCACTATTGCTACTAACTCTTGCAACTTAGATAAATTGGTAGAATATTTATCGTCGGACAAAATATCTACTACTTTTTTCAACTTAGACAACTCCTGTTTCTGCTTCGCGTCAGATAGCAGTGAAGTTAATTTGCTTTCCGTATTGACAAATTTTGCTAAGTTTTCATAGTTAATGGCATCAGCTTCTGAAAGAAATATTTTCCAAGCTATTTTTGCGTTTGTAAATACAACCCCCTCTTTTGCATCCTTAAAAAAACTGTTGTCTATCAAAGCGATTACTTTTTCTCCAGAGTCAAGAGATAGCCATGAAGACAGCGCTTTGGATAGTTTATCTAATGGAATATTAGGAGCAGAAAATCCATCTTTAATGCCATGTTGTGGAATTACATCCTTCTTTTGTGAAAAAAATTCTCCCCAATAACCGGGAATTATATCTTCAGTATATGTGTAAGTCCGAGTTTCTAATTGATGCAGCTCCGATGAATCGCGAGTCTTTCCAGATTTGAGCAATGACCAAATCATATATGCTGTACCCGATGCCACAAGAGCAGAACCGCCCGTGATTAAACCGAGTCCACCAAGAGCCGAAATAGTGGTAGTAATAGCAGCAGCACCGGACAATGTACCGGCTACTCCCAAAGCAGTCGCAGCAGTCCAAGCAGCTAAAACAGTTGCAGTACCGGCGATTGTTCCTGTACCAATTGCAATTCCCAGATTTTTTTTGTCTTCACTATCCATTTCTGAAACTAACACAATAGACAGCGGTCCTGCGGCTCCAATTAGCGCGGCTCCTCCTGTTAGTACGGCTAAACCACCCAGCATTCCTAAACCACCAGATGCGACGGAACCAAAACCTAAAAAAGCTAAAGTCGCGTTGGTTGCAGCCCCTCCTGATAAACTACTAATAGTGACACCTTTTGCTGTTTCTACTCCAAGTAGACTTAGTATTTTTGTAGCTAGTGGAACAATTGCTGCTCCTGCTTTTTTAGCACCATTTTTAGCATCATCGATCAGTTCTTTGAAGTCTCCAAAAGCTTCGACAAAATCATAAATTATTTGACCATAATCAACTTGATTATCTAAATTCTGTGTCCTTGCTATTGAGTAAACAACTTTAGCATTTTCGGGAATTTCAGCATTACTGATGAATGAGTCTAGGGCTTTTAAAGTTGCGGCATCTTCTACTCTTTTTCCAGCACGTACCTGCAGATAAGTTGGCAGGTACTTTTCCCGTTTATCGGGAGTTAATTTTTCGTTTTCCTCGATCAGTTGGATAAGAATGAAGTCCACTGTTAAGGCTGTTGAATTGGTACTGGCTAAAAAGTGTTTCTGCTTGATTTCTAAAGGCAGTGCCGACGCGGCAACAATTGAGTCAATATTTGTGAGCGCCTTAAAGTCAGGAACCGGTTCGCTGGCACGGACGGAGGCAAAAGTCCCTCTAATTAGTTTCTTTTCTGCCTCAGTTAGTTTTGATTGACTTAATGCCATTTCAATGGCTTGCTCAGTTCCGAGTAAGCGCGAATTGTTACTGGCGATTTCGTAACGCTCTTTAATTTTGTTGTCTAGCTTTGAGGAGCGTATCACATAATCAAGCAAATCCAAGGCAATCACATCGTTAATATACTCACCATCCTCGATTTGCTCATAAACAAATTTGCATTTCGCTTTGCTTGCTTCTTCGATAAATTGCGTATTTTTGTCAATTTCTTGATAAATTTCCTCTTTTATTCCGAGTTGTCTATCGTATAAGGTATGCAAAACTACAGTAATATCTTTACCTTCTTGACCGCGCCCTTTGATGGTAATCTCTTGGCTATCTTGAGCTTTGGAGGGAATTTCCACCTGGCAAGGTTCTCCCGATCGCAAAGTAAATGTTTCTTTCCCTCCGTTGCGTGCTGTGGTATAAGGAACAAAAATATGATATGTCTCCAACCTAGAAAGATTTTTATCTAATCCCTCGCTATCAGCCATAGCGCTAGCTGGATCGAGCAAGTCTTTTGTCAATAAACCCAAAGTACCTAAAGCAAAATAACTAAGAAAAGAGCGACGGTTGAGAGGAGAAATATTTAGGTGAGTCATAACTGAGTATTTGTAGCTTGAATGTAGTTTTTAGGCGAAATAATCAAATCCGAACTCTAATTTATCAAGTTCGTTACTTCCAAATTTACTAGCAAACTTACCCTTAGCCCTAGTGGCCCACCCCAAAGCCTGTGCTTGCTCCTAAATCATATGAGCTTGTTTCTTTGGCGCCAATTTTCCTTGCGACAAAGCAAACTAACTCTATTAAATCGCCGACACCCAACTTTGTCAACATGATACCTGCCGCAGCTATGACCATAACCGCTGAAGGTCATAGGCATCAAAAGCCACATCGCGACTAACCAAAACAAGGGAATGATTAATCGCCTGTGCTACCAGAATGCGTTCGAAAGGATCTCGATGATGCAGGGGTAAATAACGGAATTGAACAGTATCGGCAAATGTAACAGGAAGAATCGTTATACCCGCAGCACTAAGCTGAGGTTCAATATCTTCAAAATTGCCCTGTAAGGGGAGTTTTCCAATATTGAGCTTTATTGCCATCTCCCAAAGACTTGCAATGCTCAATAAAACATCGTCGGCAGATTCAATCTTGTCTCTAGTTGACACTGGCAGATTTGGATCATTGGATACAAACCAGATCAAAGCATGAGTATCTAATAGTAATCTATTCATTCCATGTATTCCTTCATATCCTCAAGCGACTCATCAAAGTCATCAGGTAGCGGTAGAACAAACATTCCTTTCATTGTTCCGGCAATTCGACGCTTCTTTGTCGGCTTTTCTTGGGTTGAGTTTTTAGCCTGCTTTTCAATCAAAAACTCAATGTAATGAAGCACTTCTGTCTGAAGAGACTCCGGGAGTTCTGCTAATTTTTCTAAAATGACTGGCTGTATCATGATTTCTTCTCGCGATCGCCTTATCTATTCCATTAAAGCACCAACACCCAATGTCAGCAACAGAATACCCCATTATCTAGTGCGATCGCCCCCGATCCCCTCCCAAATCCCGATCGCCACACGAGCATCCACACCATCATGATTTTGCAACTTGCCTAAAATTACCCGATCGACTATTGTTCCTAGTAGATACGATCTTGATATAACAACCAACAAAAACATGACAGCAATATTACCGCCTTGGATAGTTTTAGACTCCCTATTGCACAACTGGCTGCTAGAAGATATCGGTAGGGGCGATCGCACAACATCGGCCTTATTTCCCGCAAACAGCATCCAGGGTACAGCTAAATGGATTGTCAAAGAAGCGGGAGTCATTGCCGGATTGCCAATTGCCGATCGCACATTTAAACTTTTAGACAGCGGCCTCAGTTTCATCCCCCAAGTACCGGAAGGGAAACTGTGCGAAAAAGGAGAAGTAATCGCCGAGATTTCCGGCAATTTCGATGCGCTGCTAACCGGAGAAAGAGTAGCATTAAACTTGGCAATGCGTTTGAGCGGCATCGCTACTTTAACTCAAAAATATGTTGACAAAATTGCCGATTTGCCCGTGCAATTAGTGGATACCCGCAAGACGACGCCGGGATTGAGATTGTTGGAAAAATACGCGACTCAAATCGGCGGTGCTTGCAATCACCGGATGGGATTAGATGACGCGGTAATGGTGAAAGACAATCACATTGCGGCGGCTGGGGGAATTGCAGAGGCGATCGCCCTAATTCGCAATTCTATCCCCTATCCGCTGACAATCGAAGTCGAAACCGAAACTCTCGCTGAAGTAGAGACAGCATTGCAGCACAAAGCCGATATTATCATGTTAGATAATATGTCCTTTGATTTGATGCGGCAGGCTGTGGCAATAATTCGCGAAAAGAGCGATCGGGTAAAAATCGAAGCTTCCGGCAATGTTACTTTAGAAACAATTAGAAGTGTTGCGGAAACCGGAGTAGATTATATTTCTACCAGTGCTCCGATTACGCGATCGACTTGGCTGGATTTGAGTATGAAAATTCAGAGTCATTAGTGATTAGTCAGCAGTCATTAGTGATAAAAAATATGACCAATACCAAATCAAGCTTTCATACCCATTTTACTCTTTAGTCTCCCTCTGCTCGGACTTGGTTTGACTATTAAGCGATTTAAATCCCCGCATAATTCCACAGGCAACTTATCTCTTCGCTAATGACTAATGACTAATGACTCTTAACAATGATTTGAGATAAAATGAACCCAAAAATTCCCGTCAGGCATACAGAGGCTGCGGATTAAGCGGTAAGTATAGTGCAAGTAAGCACCGCTGACACTTGTATCGTAGCCAGTTCGGAACCACTCGCCATAGGGATCGTGAACGAAGAATCCCTCGCTGTCGTAGCCTGATGCAACTATAATGTGACCGAAAGACGTGAAGAATCCGTGGATGACAGCGGGATTTCCGCTGGCCAGCCAATCTTGAACGTCATCAATAGTTGCATTCTCGGTAAAGAAATCTTGAGCGCCGTAATCTCTAACAATCTTTGCTAAATCGTAGGGGTCCCAGCGACTGTAACCTTTGGCGATCGCATATTCGTAAAGTTCGTCTTCATATTGCCCGGTTTGTTTGCGCCGCGGCACCTTCAAAAAGTCCAGACACATCGCTAATGAAGTTACATTGCAAGAACCTGTAGGATTGTTCAAGTTATCCATTTGCGATAGATAAGGAATGCCAAGCCTGACAGTTGGGGGATTCGGTTTGGGATAAAACAGAACGCTGTCTTGAGTAATTTGAGCGTGTGCTCCGAAAACATACCAAATCCCTGAATCTTTGAAAGACTCGTTGCGGAGAGCAACTCTGATGTGACCGCGAGCCGGAGCAAAAGCCAGGATCTCAAACTCTTTTCCTGCTGGTATTACTTGTTTTTCCGAGTCCTGAAGTTGAGAAGACGCCACCGGTTTTGATTTAAAAATGGTGTCTCTGAGCGTTTTCAGGATCAGGGGCTGTGTGGGAATGTCCTCTGGTTTGGTTTCTATCAGCTTTTCGGCTGTGACTGCTCCCAAAAAACCCGGTTCGCCGCACTTCATCAGAGTTTGAAATCGGTGGAGGGTGGCGGTAGAGAGAGGGCCAAAAATTCCGTCTACGGGAGGCTTCAGTAAACCCAGGTCAATGAGGCGGCTTTGAATTTGGCTACTGAGTTCGTCGTCGGCAGCAATTGCTTTGGCATCGTACCTAATTTTTGAGTTGAGAAAGTTTTGTAATTTCATGCTTGCGTGCCCCGAATCGATTTTAGATTTTAGATTTTAGATTTTAGATTTTAGAATTACGATCGCCGATAAATCTGGTTTCCCTAGACTAAATTGCTTGCTCGTCAATAATTCCCAGTTTATCGTCTCATAATATTACGGTAATTTTGTCGCTCAATCGATTTTAGATTTTAGAATTACGATCGCCAATAAATCCGGTTTCCCCAGACTAAATAGCTTGCTCGTCAATAATTCCCAGTTTATCGTCTCATAATATTACGGTAATTTTGCCGCTCAATCTATTTTAGATTTTAGATTTTAGATTTTAGATAAACCCGGTTTCCATAGAGTAAATTGCTGGGTCGTCAATAATTCCCAGTTTATCGTCTCATAATATTACGGTATTTTTGCCGATCGCCCGTACCTTAAAGGCTTCATATTAATTATTTGATACAAAACCTTCAAGGCGCGGGTCGATCGAATTTCACGCACTATTGACTAAAAATCCCTCGTGCGCGTTGAGATTGTTTCTGCCCAGTGCCCAATGCCGTTGGACGCCTCAAAAGCACAGCGATGGTAGAATTGCCCTGTTGAGGCGATCGTCCGATTTATGCTTCGTCGGGGCGAATTACCACAACACCCATCGCGTCGGGAGACAGATATTTGACGGCGGCTTCTCGGAGATCCTCGGCAGTCTGAGCTTGGATGCAGGCGGCATAGTTGAGGGCGGGAGCGATATCTCCTACCATCGACTGATAGTAACCGTACAAACTTGCTCGATCGCTCGGAGTTTCGTTACCAAAGATAAACCGATTTGCCACTTGCGTGCGGATGCGGGAAATTTCGGCATCTGTCACCAGTTCGGTTTGGAGAGTGCGGATGTGTTGGACGATCGCAGCTTCCACTGCTGCCAAGTTTTCTGTCGGCAGTTGAGCGGAAATCGAGAACACGCCGCCCAGCCGCTGAGTCATGTTGCTGACCGAAATTGACGAAACTAGCCCTTTTTCTTCGCGCAACTCCTGAACCAAGCGAGTTGTGCGGCCGTGACCCAATATTGTCGCCAAAACGTCGAGGGCATAAGTTTCGGACAGTTCCGCGAAACCGGGCACTCGCCACATCACGATCAGTCGGGCTTGCTGAAGGGCAGAGTCTACAAATTCGCGGCGGACTGTTTCTGTAAACGGCGATTCTTGCCCGTAGTTCAGGGTTTGGGATTCTGGGTGAAAGTTGCCGACAGCAGGCACATTTATTGTGTTGTTTTGTGCTGTGCTTTTTGCTGCAAAACTGTCTGCGACAATTTCTATTAGTCGATCGACTGGCAAATTGCCGACAGCTACGGCTGTCATCGCCCCTGGGTGATATCTGCTGCTGTGGAAATCCCGCATTTGTTGGGCTGTCAACTGTTCGATTACGGCAGTCGGGCCGAGTACCGGTCGCTTGTAGGGCAGGACTTCAAATGCTAATTCCATCGATCGCTGATAGGTGCGGCGGCGGGGATTGTCTTCCGATCGTCTAATTTCTTCTAACACTACCAGCCGTTCGCGATCGAAGGCGTCGTCGGGAATGCTGGCGTTGAGCAAGACATCGACTTGCAGGGGGGCTAGTTCGGCAAAATCTTTAGGGGCTGTGGTGATGTAATAGTTAGTGTAATCTTGGCTGGTGGCTGCATTGGTGAGGGCGCCGCGCTGCTCGATCGCGCGCTCAAATTCGCCGCTGGGAATGCTGGGAGTTCCCTTAAAAATCATGTGTTCTAAAAAGTGAGCCATGCCGTTGATGTCGTCGGGTTCTACGGCTGAGCCTAAATTGAGCCACACGCTGAGGTTAACAGCATCGACCGGCAAGTGTTCGGCTATAACTGTAAGACCGTTGGGGAAATGGCGGACTGTTGGGGCGTTGAGGGGCGATCGGGAGGAGGATTTGAGGAGGGTTGAGGTCATTGCGCTTTTAAATTTACCTTTTCTTTTATATCTTAAAGGTCTTTAACGAAAACATCGGGCATCTGGCATTTGGCGCAAAAAATGGAATTGGATCTGGACAGTAACACGCACCGAGTTTTTGGTCTCCCTGGAGGAAGTTTTGTTAACGTATTTCTGCGATCGCGATCGTTAATTTATCCTAATAGTTGTGGAAGTCCTCTGTTTTTTGGTGACACCATTCGATGGAACATCGAAAATTGAATAAAAACTTAATATTTCCACAGTCAGCTTTTCAACGATTTTGGCGATCGACTTCGGGGAAAATCGGCTTAATTTTGACTGTAGCGCTGACAATCGCGGCACTGTTGGCCCCCCTACTTTCCCCTTACGATCCGGCGGTCGATCGAGATTATTTGTTGCGCTTAGCGGCTCCTAGCGCTAAACATTGGTTTGGCACCGACGGTTTGGGGCGAGATTTGTTGGTGCGGGTGTGGCACGGATTGGGGATATCTTTAGTCGTCAGCCTGGTTTCTGTGGGTGCGGGTTTAATTGTGGGAGCGCTTTTGGGGCTGGTGGCGGGGTATTTTCGGGGGTTGCTGGAAATTGCGATCGGCACCTTGGCGGATATTTTGCTAGCTTTTCCTTCGATTTTACTGGCGATCGGCGTTGTTACCGTCACCGGGCCGAGCCTGCAAAGCGTAATTATCGCCGTCAGCGTCGTGCAAATTCCGATTTACATCCGCTTAACTCGCAGTATGGTGCTGTCTCTGCGGGAACAAGAATTTGTTTTGGCTGTCAAGGCCTTGGGCGCCAGCGACTTGCGGATTATTTTTCGCCACGTTTTGCCGGGAAGTCTCGCGCCTCTGGTTGTACAAGCAACTCTTTCGACTGGTACGGCGACACTAGAAGCTGCAGGTTTGGGTTTTTTGGGTTTGGGCGCACAGCCGCCGGTTCCTGAGTTGGGGACGATGCTTTCTGATGCTTTTAAGGGCGGATACGCTCTTTCGTCTCCTTGGACGATCGTGTTTCCAGGTTTGCTGATTACCTTGACTGTTCTGGGTTTCAACCTTTTGGGGGATGGCCTGCGAGACGTTTTAGACCCCAGAAGAAATTAGAGGAGGGGTGGGGGAATTTATACTTTTTCGTTTTGCCTTCTGCCTTTTACCTTCTGCCTTCTTCCCTCTGCGTCCTCTGCGCCCTCTGCGGTTCATCCCCTCTTCCTTCTTCCTCACTCTAAAATCTCAAATCTCATCAAATAGACTGACTTGACTGATGTCACGATGTACGCGAAACTTTACATACAACTGATGTATTGCTTCTACTTATTAATAACTTATGTTAAGTTCTGACTCAAAACCTATCAATTCGTCAAAATTGATATAGCGCTTTGTCAGTCAGCCAACTCTCAAGAAGCTACTTCAGGAGGCATCGTCCCTGGCTTGCTGGTGTCGGTGTCTGTTCTCAATATTCCTATTCAGTCAGCCCGAACTATGGAAACACTAGAGTTTGTGATCTATCCAGATGGTCGCGTACAGGAAACAGTGACCGGCATTGTCGGTGCTTCCTGCGCTGAGGTAACGGCTGCAATTGAAGCTCAGCTCGGCGTGGTGCTTCATCAAGAGTCAACATCTGAATATTTCACGCAAGCGCTGCATCAGTCAGCCGAAGCGACGGCCCAAGTGGCTTTTAGCGATTGGTAATTTTTTTGTTGAGTTCACTTAAATTTTTTGGGAATCACCATGTCACACTTTAGCCAAATTAAGACCCAGATCCGCAATTTGAATTCTTTGGAAGCTGCTTTAACTGACTTGGGTATCGACTGGAAGTCGGGCCCGACTGAGGTGCGCGGCTATCGCGGCCTAACCAGCACCGCTGAGGTGGTGATTGAGCAAGAAAACGGCTACGACCTAGGTTTTAGCTGGAACGGGACTGAGTATGAATTGGTGGCTGACTTGCAGTTTTGGCAGCAAGCTTGGTCTGTAGACCGTTTTCTCAATAAGGTGACTCAGCGCTACGCTTACCATACTGTGGTGAATGAAAGCGCTAAGCAGGGTTTCCAAGTTTCTGAGCAAAAGCAAAATCAAGACGGTTCGCTCCGCTTGGTGGTGCAGCGCTGGTGCGCTTAATAGTTTTGCGAGATTTTTGCAATCTTGTCTCATCAAAGTCCGCCTCTGCGGACTTATTTATTATTGTGAGGGATCTAAATGTCTGAGCTTTCTGGACTCGGAATAGATACAGCAAGCGATCGCTCTGGTTTAGAGCCGGAGTTGGGAGGTTTTTTGCGGGATGCGCCCGATCGCTCTGGTTTGGAACCGGAATTGGGCGGCGTGTTGCGCCAAAAAGGTGTTTATGTTGATGAGATTACCTGCATTGGCTGCAAGCACTGCGCTCACGTTGCTCGCAATACTTTTTATATTGAACCGGATTACGGTCGATCGCGCGTAGTTCGACAAGACGGGGATTCTGAAGAGTTGATTGCTGAGGCGATCGACACTTGTCCGGTGAATTGCATTCACTGGGTTGATTACACCGAACTCAAGAATCTGGAAGAAGAACGCAAGGATCAGGTGATTCCTGTCGTTGGGTTTCCCATTGAGTATGCGACGATTCGGACCCGTGGTCGCCAGCGGAAAAAAGCTAAATTGGGCGATCGTAAGTTCAAAGGTAGCCCTTGAAATCCCCAATTCACATCCACAGCTTGAAACCTGTGGCTCAAACAACAAAAACAGCCCGCGCGGGCTGTTTTTTGTATACATTGTATAATTAAAATTATTTGAGAGGATGGTGCTCGGCGAGAATTTTCTCAACTCTAGCTTCGTCGATTCTGGCAGTTAATGTTGATGCCTCGTTGTTATCCCGAATGGTTTTTGCTAAAGTAAAAGAGGAGCCGATTGAAAAAGTTAAACCCATACCCATAAAAGCTTTTTGCCAGGGGTCTACCTGTAAATAAATGATACCTACAGTAGTTGCGGAAATGGCAAGAATAAAAGAAACCCAGCACTGAAGTATCCAAGCATTAGTATCTTTTTGGCGTATGATTTGTTTCTGCATAGTGCCTCTAAGTCACATATATCTTTTGGTTCATTAACTTAAAGAATAGATAGCGTGAGTGAAGCGGTCAGGAGAGCAAGGGACAGTTTCGATAAGTGAACAGTGCGATCGGGCTTTTTACTAAAAATTAGAACGCTGTAGATAGGGTTTAAGGCTCAAGGAAGACTGGGTGGGAGTAGACAGTTTGGAAACTGGACTAAGGGATATTGATTTAGTTGGATTCGTTTTGTTAATTACTAGGGCCGGGGTCTATGGTTTGCTGCTGTATTTGTTGTAGCAAAGTTTGATAACGCTGTCGTTCTTGTTCAAGTTGGGCGATCGCTTCCTCTGCACGCTGCCGTTGTTTTTCAGCTTGGGTAGGATGCTGGCAAACAAGATTTCTAGATCTTCTTTAATAGTGACAATCCATCGGAATTGTTTGGTATTGTCTGCTATTGGTTCTCCGTCGCTGTCTGGGTAGATGATTTCTGGTTTTGTTTCAGGGGAGAGTTGTTGTACCATGCTGTTTGATGGTTGGGGTGCTGATTTTAGTATAGCTTTTGAGAGTTGCAGGGGTTGGAGAGGGCGATCGGTTTTTCAGACCGCTGTTTTTACAATAACTGAGGATCAGTGCCATGAATAGAGTCGGGGAAATCACTTCCCTCCTTTTTCGCCCTAAAAAGTCCCGGATCAGTGCCATGAATAGAGTCGGGAAAATCCCTTCCCTCCTTTTTCGCCATAGAAAGTCCCGGAGTGCCAAGAATAAAGGCGGTGAAATCCCTTCCCTCGTTTTTCGCCCTAAAAGGTTTCGGATTAGTGCCAGGAATAGAGTCGGTGAAATCCCTTCCCTCCTTTTTCGCCATAGAAAGTCCCGCATTACTACCTAGATCAAAAGGATCAAAACCAACATCAAAAGTCCCCTCAGTTGTGGAGTTTATGTTCAAGGAAGGATTGTTCAAGTTCTCTGTACTTTCTACCAAAATATCAAGGGGTATTTGTTGATATATTGCTTCTAAATATTCTAGTAGCTTGTCTATTTTTTGCGAAAGTTCAAGAATGGCAAAAGATTCCCTCAACACAGTTATTTTTAAAATGTTTATAAACTCAGAGCGGAATTTTGTCAAGTCTACCCCCTTATTTAACTGAGATTGTTCTATTGTGGCAATTCTTAAGAAAATTTTTTGCAGCAGTTCTAGGGTATGCCTAACTTGTTTTTGAGGTTGCCTAGAACTCATTAATTCACTAGAGATACCCATCATTAAAACTTCCAAAGAAGCCTCTAACTTATTCATGCCTTTTGAACTTTTTTTGTGTAGGTTAACCTAGATTGTACTAGAAAAAACTTGATCTTTAGTTGTCAACGATCGCAAATCGTCTTTTCTTCGGGACTCAGTTTTTGACTGTTCTTTAAGTAAGGGTTTATTATTTGACAGGCGTCTTGCAACAAATCAGTTAATTTTATTTTTTCTTTCAGTTTATTTCTTGCGGAAAAAATATTTAGCTTCCAAATTCTGATGCTTCTATCATCACTGCTGGATGCAATGGTAATTTTACCATCTTTTGTCTGATCAATAAATTGTACAGCATTGACTTGTCCCTTGTGCCCTTTCACTGTCTCATAAGGTATCTCTAAAAGTCTTTTATTATTTCCCATTTTTATTACCTCCTCAACAGACCATAGTTTTATCGTTGTGTCACTTCCTCCCGAGGCAATTAATTTCTCATCTTCGCTAAATGCTAAACCATATAACTCACCTTGACGGGTATTAATTTGTCCTATTAATTTTACTCCTTGTTTAAGAGACCAAATTTTTATAATACCATCAGCTCCAGCAGAAGCGAGAATATTACCGCTACGGCTAAATTTAACAGAATTTACCATCCCTCGGTGTTCGCCTAAAGTTTGAGCTGTATTAGTTTTTAAATTCCAAATTTTTACCTTTCCACCATCTAAAAACCCTGCGTAAGCAATTTGATTTTTGTCTTTTGGACTAAAATCTGTTCTATAAATATAGGTAACTTTATAGATTTTATTTTGGAACTGATTATCTATTCTTTCTTGTACTTTTTGGTAAGTTTTAGTGTTCCATATTTTTATCTCGCCCCCAGCATCCGACACAGCGATCAAGCTACCGTCCGAACTAAAACTAACACTAAAGACACTTCCTTTAAATCCGGAAAAAGTATGCAATTTTTCTCCATTTATACTCCAGATTATAGCTCTATCATTACTAGCCGAGGCAATTATATTTTCTTTTTTAGAATTGAATTTAATTTGGTGAATTATGTTGTTAGCTCCTGAAGCCCCGGCAAAACTTCTGAGGTTCTGACCTTCTAAATTCCATAATTTGATATTCTGATCGGTACTCGCAGAAGCAAGAATACCAGAATTAGGGCTAAAACTTATGCTTGTAACTGCGTCTTGATGACCTTCCAAGCGATTGCGTTCCTGCACGCTGTAGATTACAGTTTGAAGCTTAGATAGTGTGATTATATCAGAATTACCTATGTCTCTAAGTTTTTTCAGCGCTTCTATACTCGCTATTAAAGCTTCAAGTTGGTTATTAGCTTTCAATAACAGTTCAGAGGTTGAAACCAAGGTTCCAAGAGTCATCGCCTCCCGTTGTTTCTTCTGTCCATCGAGTACATTGGTCAGTAATCCCAAGCCAAGAGTAAAGGTTAGAAGTACCCCAGATACGATCGCTAACCTCGTTCTTTGCTTTTGAACTCTTACTCTAGCTTCTGCCTCTTTCACTCTTGCCGTTTCTGCATTCGCTTTGTCTTCGGCCGCGATCGCTCTTTCCATCTGAGCTATAGTTTTAGCTCTTTCCTCTTCAGCTCTTGCTGCTTCGACTTTAGCGTTAGCTTCGGCAAGTTCTCGCAGTTGCCGCTCTTGTTCTAATTGAGCTTGAATCTCCCGATCGCGCCTACCCACACTCTTCCCCAAAAACTCCCTCTCATCCCCAGTCAAAGGCGGCTGCACCCTCTTCTCCCACTCCTCAACCTCCGCCAATCGCGCACCAGTCAACAGCGCATCATCTGACTTGCGATAAGTTTCTTCCCACTCCCGACAAGCTATCTCTAAGCGCCGAGAAATCCGAATATTCTCCTGATTTTCTTCAATCCAATCACTCAGTAATTTCCACCGGCACAACAGAGCTTCGTGAGCCACTTCTACCGTGTTTTCATCCACAATAATTAAACGCTGCTGTGCCCCAGCCAACAGGCCAATTACCCGATCTAACTGCTCTGGAGAATCCGCGATCGCCCTCAGTCTATCCCAATCAACCCGCCGGCGCGTTACCTCCTTACCCTCACCCAACTGCACCAATTCCATAAACAGCTTGCGTACAAAAATGCGATCGCCCTCACTAAAACTTTGGTAGATCACATTAGCTCGATTTTCCAAAGCCCCTTGAACACCGCCAATTTCTTCATAGCCTTTTCTCGTCAGTAACGGCTCTGGTAATTCCGGTTTTTCAATAATACAGACTCGCCACAACTCCTTCAAAGCATATTGTAACAACGGTAATGCTCCCGGTTGACCGGCCACATCTTGGGCAATTTGGGATACTAACCCCCGCTCAAATTTTACCCCATGCAATTGGGCCGGTTTCTCGATCGCCTCTGGCAACTCTTTAATCCCTAGCGACTTCACAATATAAGTTGTAGTCGGAATATGATTGATCAAATTTAAAACGTCTGGATAATTAGCACAGCGAATTAAAAAATCTCCACGAAGTGCAATAATCATCCGGCTCTTTCGCTCAGTATCATTCATCTCCTTTACGATCAGGCGGATAAAACTCTGTCGCTCGGCTTCATCTTCACAGAGAGTAAATACCTCCTCAAACTGATCTATAAAAATTACAAAAAGCTGATTCTGGTCTCGATGTCGAGCTAGAATATCCACCAGTTTTCCGAGGGGGTGTTTCCCAGGAGTAAAAGATTCAACCGGCCACTGACTGCTGCCAGGAATTCTATCCCGACTTAACTCTGGCAGCAATCCCGCTTTTATTAAAGAAGATTTGCCCGAACCAGAGTAGCCGATAACAGATAGAAAACGGCTATTTGTTAAGTGAGTAATCAGCATCCGAACTGCTTCCTCCCGACCGCAAAAATACTTCTCTTGTTCAGCTTCAAAAGCAGAAAGTCCCAGATAGGGATTTGTGCGATCGAAAGTAATTTCAGTAGCCGAAGTCTCTAGTTGCGGATACTCTACCAGAGTAATGCAGCGGCCCCAGCCCATGCGAATCGCTTCTTGCCCCCACGGAGTGCCCTTAAGTTCATTGCTGATATAATCAAATAGGCGATCGCCACTGACCTGCCCATTTCTACTAGCATTTTCCGATGCCAAACCCTTCAGCAAAGCTCCTGTAAAAATGGCGTGTGCTTCCCAAGCCAAAGCTTTTACAGTCTCACCACTCCGGCAAGCCGTAATTAAATAATAATCCCTTTGCTTACTGAAAGCCGTTAAAGTTTGCTGCACTAGCTGACTTTCAAGAAAATATCCACTATGACAGCAGTCCAACAACATTACCAAACTGCTCATATCCGACTTTTCAATTAGCCGATTGAGGCTTGACAAATCAATCCCGTCTTTATAATTGACCACCTTTTTTCCCACCATTTCCACCTGACAGTCGGAAGTAGCCAATACTCCTTTTTTCTCCCCCAAGTTATCAAAAAAAGTCAGACCGTGACCTGCAAAATAAATCAGTACATCACTTCTCGTACCTTGTTCCAAGAGCAAATTTTGCAGAGCTTCACATACCTCATCAGCAGAAACACTTTTTTGCTGTGCTACTTCAAAACGTTGGGTTTCAGCGTTCCAGCGATGTGGCAGTCGAGTAACAGTATACTGGCCATATTCCTCTAATACCCGTGCAACAACTTCAGCATCAGTAGCCGCTTTAGGGAGGGGTTTGAGGTTGGAGCTTTGATACTGAGCAATACCAATAACAAGGGCGTAACGAGCCATTTAGTTCAACCTAAATTTAAAAATACTGGCTTAGCTGACAAACACCCTGAACCGCTGTTTTCCTTTAAACGCTATAATAACTAAACTTTCCGGAAGCAAGCTCCATCTTTAAGCAAAATCTCCATAAACTTAACAAAAGGTAACATTATGTCCGAATTAGAGCGTTTCGCTTTTGAAGAAAAGAAGCAAGTGTACGAAGTCGTAATTGACCAAGCTGCAACCTCACAGGAGGAGAGTCCTTATGACGAAGAGAGGGAGGTGCTAAGTGATGCGATTAACCGGATGCAGCAAGCTCGCCTGCTAATTCGCAGTTATGCTATCTATGCTGTCACGGCCTTTAAAGATTTTGGTGCGGCTGAGGTTGAAGAAGTAACACTGAAATTTGGTATCAAAATGGGTGGCAAAGCTGGCATCCCTTACATTGCAGAAGGTACAGCAGAAAGCAACTTAGAAATTCAGGTAAAGTGCAAGTTTCCTAAATCTGCTCCAAGCGAAAAGTCTTAAACCGTTCTTAAGCCTTAATCCCAGCTAATTAAGTAAACCCACCTAACAACACAGAATACGCACTTTCTATTAGTCCGCGTCGGCAGAATTCGTTTGACGAGGAGCGGTTTCAACCGCCGAGTGATGCGATCCTTCAATAACCAGATACCCGACTTCTTCAAGAAATCGGGTATCTAAAGCAACCTAATTAGCTCCTAAAAGCGCTACAGATTACTTATTTTTTTGCTGAGTCTTCGCTTGTTCGATCGCAATTTCCCTCACTGCTTGCAAAGAACTCAAATTCGATGCACCTTCAATTGCCTTCACCGCCAAATCTTGAACCTGTTTCAAAGCAGAATCCAGTTGTTTCGACAAGCTAGCAAGGCGCGCATCTTGATTTTGAATTGTCTGCAACATCCCTTGAATTTGCAGTTCATAATTTTGCTTTTGCCCTTCGATATCTTTAGCAGACAAATCAGCCTTAACTTTAGCTTGATAATTGCCAATATTGCGGCCGTTATCTTTCCCGTTTTTGATATTAGCTTCCAGTTCTTTGGGGAAAGCTTCTACCTTAGCTTTCACCTCAGCATAAATTTTTTCCCGTTCCGAAACAGATTTTTCGCGTTCCGCCCACTGTTTCTCCTGTTCTTGCTGAAACTCTTCAATTTCTTGATACAGCCTTTTCTGGCGCTGTTGGTATTCTTCGATGTCCAGATTTCGCTGAAGATTCAAATCGTAATTATACAATTCTTCATCCCGCTGGCGAGCTTTTTGGTGATTCTCATTGCGTTCTTTAACGGTCAACTTTTGCAATTCCTGCTCTTTTTCCCAAGCTTGCCGGCGTTCCAACAATTCCTGTTCAACAGTTTCGCGCTGTTCGCTGAGTTCCCCAGCAAAACTTTTCGCGCTTTCTTCGTACTGTTGAATTAAATTGTCCAGCGTATCTTCTGCAACATCTTCTAAACTGTGCAACTCTTGCAGTTGTTGAATTTCCTCGCCCACGGTGCGCCGCAATTCTTCGACTTTAGCAGCTTCTGAAGTTAATTTTTCAGACAACTCGCTGACAGCGCCGCCAAAGCCAAATTGCAGCAAAATCAAATTGTCGATTGTGGACTGCATTTTTTGTTGATTTTGAGTTAAAGCCATTGGTTGTGGTGCTTCCGCCATAGGTTTTTCAGGGGCTGCTGTTTGCTTAGGGGAAGCGTTTAGCTGTTTGATTTGCGATTCTAACTGCGCTTTTTCTTGCGCTGCTTCCTTGTACGCTTCTAAGATTTCAGCCTTGGTGCTTTTGTCGCTAACTTTTTTGTTCATGACTTTTCATTTCTTAATAGCGGGAAAATTTCTGTCATTTTTTCGCAAGGTATGTATTGCACGCCTTACTGGGTTTTAAGCTTTGCTGGCAAAAGCTTTCATTGCCAAATCTTGCGCTTGCTTCATCGTGGCTTGCAGTTGCGCGGAAATTTCAGCAATTTGTTCGGTTTGTCGCTCAATAGTCTGCTGCAAAGATTGGACTTTCAATTCATATCCTTGCTTAGTGCTTTCCCATTCTTTATCCACTAAATCTGCCTTGACTTTAGCTTCGCGGGAAACTTCTTGAATTGCTTCTTCTTTGGCTTTGACATAAGCCTGTTTGAGTTCTTCTTCAAATCCGGCGGCTTTTCTTTGATTCTCTTCAAACTCCGCTTGATTGTCGCTGAGGACTTTTTCCCGTTCCACCCAATTTTTTTCTTTTTCGCGGGTAGATTCTTGCAAATGCCGTTCTAGTTTGCGCTTCGTTTCTTCGTATTCGTCGGTTTCCATTTTGCGATTGCGCTGTAATTCGTATTGGTAATCGGCTGTTTCTTCCTGACGCTTTTTAGTTGTGAGGGCAGTCTCTTCTTGAACTGCTGCATCAAATTCTTGCTGTTCTTTTTCCCACAGCTTGCGTTTTTGGGTCGTGTCTTTTTCGAGAATTTCGCGCTGGTTGGCGGCGTTTTGTTCTAGCAGGGTCAATTTTTCTCGGTGCTCTTGAGTTAAAATGTGGAGGGCGTCTGCTACAACTCTGATTTGCTGCAACTCTTGCAATTGTGCCGCTTCAATTTCGATCGCGCGTTTTAATTCGTCTAATTTGGAAGATTCCGCCTTCAGTTTTTCCGAAAGTCCGCTGATGGTGCTGCCGAAATCTAATTGCAAGTCAGCCAAGCCTTTGACTATGCTGTCAATTGTGTAGGTGGAAGCGACTTCGAGGAGTTGTTTGTTTTTGGCTTTTTCGGCTGACTGTTCTTTGGTTTCGACTTTGGATTCGATCTTTTTTTTGTCTGCTAAAATCTGCTGAAAGTTTTGCAAAATTTGGGCTTTGCTATCTTTGGCAGTTGCTATGGTCATAATTTTTGCTTCTCCTGATTCTAATTTTTCGATGCTTTTGAGTGAAACGTTTTCAGTTATTCTAAGTTGCGGAGTTGGCTGAGAATGGCTCGGTATTTTCTGGGTGCATCGGGTTTTTCTTCTGGATTGTCGCTGGCTAGAGTTCTGAGAATTTTCCAGCAGCGATCGCACCGATTTCCTTCCCAGCAATCGCACTCATCAATTATACTCAAAAGTGTACCTTTTAGCAATTGATTTTCGGCTAACAAAGCTCGGTAATTCCGCTGGACGGATTCGGCAACTAAAGTCATGTGTTGGAAGTCTTGGCTGAGACTTTCGATGTCGTTAACTGCATCTGTCCGAATGTGGTCTAGCAGCTCAAGATTCTCTTTCAAACGGCTTTCTTGCAGGTTTGGTTTGGTTTTCAGCTTGGTTAATTTCTTCATTTCAGTCTGTGGTAACAGTTATGGTAAAGGCGCGATTAAATCGCGCCTTTACAAGAGAATTAGAACAAGTCAGCAGTTAATTGGTCTTCGGCTGGCGGTAGCGACATACTGCCGTTGGAATTCAAAGCCATAGCATCGCTTTCACCGCTAGCGTGAGCAGCCATCAAGCAGGCAACTTGCTGCGCCGGCAGGTTATCTAAACACACCATAGCTTTTGTTCCTTCTAAGTCAATCATCCGCGATTGATTGCTAGAATCTGACAAAACTGCTGCGGCTTGGTCGATTACTCCCCAGTCTTTACGCTCCATCCAAGACCATTTCAAGCTGTAGTAATTAATCGGTTTTACTACTCCGCTGTCGTCTGGTTTCTGACCGGAATGCTTGACAAATTCGGGAACAAAAATCCCGGTTGCAGGCTCTACGCCGCGAGATTGAACTGATGCTACCAAACGGTTAAAATCGTTCAAGCTGCGGTTTTTGATGTATGTCACCATGACAACTCCTTGCGGCAGTTCGCCACTTTCTGCGACAAACCAGAGTTGACCCCACAGTGTGTGCGAAGTTTGACCTAAACTGCCAAAGAATTTGGAGAATTTGAGGATTGTCATGGAACACTTGGAACCGTAATCGGTGTCGCCGATCGCCCATTGGCCGCTTTGGCAATTGTTACGTACTGCGATCGGGATTTCTGGTACTAGCAAAGCATTGCTCGGTTTGGCACCAAATACTGAAAATGTAGGTCTTTCTTGTGTTTTAGTCATGGTTCGTTTTTCCTTGGTTATTGATTTATGTTCTGACAATTAGGAATCGGTAATTGGGAATTGAGAACTCACAACAATCGAATTATTTTTCTTCCCTCTTCCTTCTTCCTTCTTCCTTCTTCCTTCTTCCTTCTTCCTTCGATTACCGAATGAGATGTGTTGTCGCTTTTGGTTCGGGATAGGTATACTCAAGCATCGCCTCTTGTTGAGCTTTGATAATCCGCAGCGCGGCGAGCAAATGCTCTAACGTTTCTAGGTGCGCTGGGGTGAAGTGGATGCTGAAGCCTTCGCCATCCCGCGCGTAGCCGGGACAAACCAGTGAGGCTGAGCTTTGTTCTTCGTGGGTGGCGATGTATAGCCAGTCATCGTCTTCGAGCTTGTAATGCGTGTCTGTCCAGGTTCTCAGCATTTGCGATCTGCTCCTCCTTATTTGCTGCGTACAAGCGTTTTGACGCCCAGCGCTTCTCACTCCTCTGAATTTAAATGCGCTATATGTAGCGTGTTTCCTGGGATAATTTCCCTTTTTTACCCTACCGGGGCGGTTAAGTTAGTTGATTAAACCGTCAACTAACCTCATGGTAGCGCGGGTTGATTTTCCCGTCAAGTATTTTGTTGAACTTTTCATCAAAACAGGCTAGAATGCTTGTCAGGAGGCAAAAAACCGTGGAACAAACATTTGGAAGACTGATCCGTCAAGCTCGCAAGGACAAAGCTTACTCACAACGTGAGCTGGCAGCTATGCTAAGTGTGGACTTTACTTATTTGTCGAAGTTGGAGAACGATCGAGCGGATTATGCGCCAAAAGAGGACGTAATCCGAGCATTAGCGCGGAATCTAGACATAAACGAAGAGGAATTGATTTTCTTGGCGGGGAGACTGCCGCAGCAGTACGAAGCGCTGCTGAAGCAGAATCCGAAGGAAATGCAGGCTCTTTTCCGCCGAATGCAAGAAAATCCAGATTGGCTCAAACAGTCTTTTGAAGCGTAAGAGAGGCCCCTCATAGTGAGTATTTTTAAGCCGTATTGCTTCTATCCCAAAGAAACGATCGAGCGTTTTGCAAATGACATCTTGATGCAGATGCAGAAAACGCAAAATTTTGCTCCGAGATGGCCATTTGATGCGACAACGGTTGCTGATTTTCTGGATTTAGGCGTAGTTTGGGAGTGCATTGAACCGGATGAAGAAGGTGCGATCGCGGCGAGGATTTTGCCGCAGCAGCGGTTAATCGAAATCAACGAACAGATTCTCGAAAAACCGCCCGGTTTCATCGAATCGACGATCGCCCACGAAATCGGCCACTGGGTGCTGCACGTCAATCAAGACGAAGCAGACGGCACTGTGGAACAGTTGGAACTAAACTTGGGCGATCGAGCAAAAACCGCCCAGGATGTCGAGGAACCGTTTGTTTGTCGGGGTGCGAGTGCTGATAATAAGGTTTTGTCGATCGAATGGCAAGCGCAATATTTTGCAAGCTGTTTGTTGATGCCTCGGTGTATTTTGGAGGAAAAAAGACAGGGACGCGATTTAACTAAGTGGTCGCATTTATACAAAATGAGAGATGAATTGGGAGTGAGCATTTCCAATTTGACAAACCGCTTGCAAGAATTCGATTGGATTTACATTCCCAAGGGAACGCGCGAGATTTATGCGGGGAAAGACGCTGCAAACGGGCAGCAGCGGTTGTTTGGATAGAATTTGATTGAATTTGAGGTTTGAGAGAGATTCTCGAATCTCAACTTTTTCAGATAACTTTGAAAGAATGAGGTTGCAAAATGGAAACAAAACGAGTAGCAGACCTGACAGTTGAAGAACTGCAAGCGATAATTCTCGAAACCAAACGAGTATCAGACTTGACCGTTGGAGAATTGAAAGCGGTAATTGCGGAAGCGATCGATATGCGGTTAAGCCAATGGATAAATCCTTTCAATAGCAATACCTTGCCCCTAGTTCCGCAAAGGACGAAGGAAGAACAAATGCAGAGGAATTTAGCAGCAATAGAGTGGTTGCAAAAGTGGCGAGAAGAAGGAGACGCCGAGGAACAAACAGAGACATTTGAATATTTGCAAAAAGTATTAGACGAAGACAGGCTTTCGTCGAACCGACCGTTATTTGTGCAACAAAAATGATAGTTTTATTGGATTCGGGGCCTCTGGGAATATTAACAAATCCCAAGGGGCCGCCTGTGACTGTAGAGTGCCAACTTTGGGTAGAATCTTTGCTATTTAAAGGCTACAGGATGATTTTACCTGAAATAGCAGATTATGAAGTGCGGCGCGAGTTATTGCGGGCAAATAAGTTGGCAGGTATCAAACGCCTTAACGAATGCAAATCTCGCTGGCTGGAATACTTGCCGATAACAACGCCAGTAATTCTCAAAGCGGCCGAGTTGTGGGCGGCATCGCGTCAGGCAGGAATGCCGACAGCAGATCCCAAAGAACTTGATGGAGATGTGATTTTAGCAGGTCAAGCTTTGCTGCTTCGTGGCGGTGGAGAAGCGGTTGTTATTGCTACAACAAATGTGGGGCATTTGTCGAGATTTGTGGATGCTCGCGATTGGCGGGATATTGAGTAATGGTGGATACTAAAGTTAAAAGTTACACTTGAAATTACATTTTATGCTAACCAATATTGAAATCCTGCTGGCCGCTTGTGATGAATTAAATATCCCTTACGAAATCCTGCATCCCTCCCAAAACTTGATTAGAATCAAACATAGAGGCGAAAACTATTATTTTGTAAATTACATGATGCCGTTTAACAGCGCATCAATTGCACAGATTTTTAAAGACAAAGAATATACTTATCAACTCTTAAACGGCAAGATAAAGACTCCCCGAACTCTCGGTTTTGTCTCGCCTTACTGTGAGGATAAGTATAAAAAATATTTGAGTTTCCCCGATATTGAATCAATAGCTTTAGAAGTCAACAAAAATTTCTCTTTCCCGGTGATTCTCAAAAGAAATCGCGGTGCTGGTGGCAACAATGTTTTTTTGTGTGAAAGTATAGAGCAAATTAAAGAAGCGTTAGAAATTATATTTAATGTCAATAGCAAAAACTATGACTATGTGGCGCTAGCTCAAGAATACATTGAAATTGTCCGCGAATATCGGGCAATATTCTGCAAAGAAAAGCTAGTTTTGCTGTACGAAAAAGACAAATCTCAGGCTGAATTTGCGGGCAACTTAAGCCCGCTGCACTGGGAAGGTGCAAAAGCCAAACATATAATTAACCCCAATCTCATGTCGGAAATTGAAGATTTTGTTAAACCTGTTTTTGCCGAAATGGCGATTAATTATGCTGGGTTTGACATCGCGCTAGATAAAAAGGGACAATATTGGTTAATAGAAATTAACTCAACTCCCAACTACGATATATTTATGAGAGATAACGATCGCCAAATTGTCGTAACAATGTTTAAAGGCATTCTGGATAGCTTGGTTGTTAACAAAAAGCGGTAAATGCTCGATTTGAGGAATGCGCTATAATTACTAAATCAAAAGTAAAAGCAATGACAGCCGAAGTGTTAGAACTAGAAGGAACGTGGCAAGAAATTCTCGCCCAATCAGCAAAATTTGCAGGACGCAGAGTTCGCATCATCGTTCTTGCTAACGAAGATGAAGAGGTACTCCCATCTCCCGAAGAAAGTTTTCGTCAAGGATGGCACGAAGCAATGACAGGAGAGACTGTACCGCTTTCTGAACTGTGGGAGGGAATTGATTTCGATGAATCTGTCGATCGGCAGACGTAGCGTGTTATAAATAATTAAAGTTGAGTTCTACAGAGATATTTCTGTAGCAATTTATGTTAATTCAAATCTCGCTTGTAGGGAGCCTCATGGCTCCGCAGAAGGAGGATGGCTGGTACTAAAAGTTCCAGCCTCGATCGGCCAGAGGTTGAGGCTACCCTGGCAAGAATCGAAAGGCTTCAATTCGATCGCGCCTACCGCGATACTCACAGCCTGTTTTACACTGAAGGCGTTCGCAATTTCGTGCAGGTAATCGATCGCCGTTTCCAGATTTCAGCAATCCTGTTCAGCGAAAAATTGCTCATCGCGCCACTTGCCCGAAAAATGGTTCGCAGCGCCCGCCGTTCCGGAATTCCCACTATTTCTGTCACACCTGAACAATTCCGGCGCGTTTGCAAAACCGAACGCGCTTCTGGTGTGGGCGCGATCGTCCGCCAGCGATGGTTTAAATTGGACGAGATATCCCCCCAAGCTGACTTGTGCTGGGTAGTGTTGGAAAACGTGCGATCGCCAGGGAATTTGGGGACTTTGATCCGCACGTCGGAAGCTGTCGGCGGCGCTGGGTTCATTTTCGTCGGAGGGCGTACAGATCCGTTTGATGCAGACGCCGTGCGGGCCTCGATGGGCGGGCTGTTCGCCCAAAAGTTCGTCCGCACGGACTTCCGGGCGCTGAGTCGCTGGATGCGTCACCACGGCTGTCACGGCGTCGGTGCCTCGCCTGACGGCGCTGCTGATTTTCACTCCTTCAATTATCCCCGATCGACTGTGCTGTTCCTCGGCGAAGAGCGTCAAGGCTTGACTCAGCAACAGCGGGATTTCTGCCAGCATTTAGTTCGGATTCCGATGCTAGGTGCGGCCGATTCTTTGAATCTTGGAGTAGCGGGAAGTTTGCTGATGTACGAGGTATATCGATCGCAAACTTCGCAATTTTGTAATCGGTAATGGTAA
Source organism: Microcoleus sp. F6_B6 (assembly GCA_036702215.1). Classification (GTDB taxonomy): domain Bacteria; phylum Cyanobacteriota; class Cyanobacteriia; order Cyanobacteriales; family Microcoleaceae; genus Microcoleus. The sequence continues at coordinate 84,721 of JAUBST010000006.1, read as the reverse complement.
TTTTTTGAGATTTGAGATTTGAGATTTTATTAGTATCTTGAATCTCAAATTAGATTGAGCTGTAGGGTGCGTCAGGTTAGTTTCTCTAACAATTAATGAGGGTTTCGATCTCTGACGCACCTTACTAATTCAAGTCCCAACTACAATATTTTTGTGAGAGATAACGATCGCCAAATTGTCGTAACAATGTTTGACGACATCCTGGATAGCTTGGTTGTTAACAAAAAGCCCTAAATGCTCGATTTTAAAAATGCGCTACAATTTATTAAATCGCAATATCAAAAAAAGTAAAAGCAATGACAGCAGAAGTTTTAGAACTAGAGGGAACTTGGGAAGAAATTCTAGCGCAATCAGCAAAATTTGCCGATCGCCGAGTTCGCGTTATTGTTCTTGCTGATGAGGAACCGCTGAAGTCAGCCGAAGAAAGTTTTCGTCAAGGATGGCACGAAGCAATGACAGGAGAGACTGTACCGCTTTCTGAACTGTGGGAAGGTATTGATGCAGCGATCGAGATGATGCAGTCTCTGCCAGAAAATTTACAGCAGCAAGTAGCAGAATACTTGAAAGAGTATATCGCAGACTTAAAAGATGAGCTTCAATGGGACGAATCTTTCCAGAAAACGCAACCGCAACTTGTGGCTGCTGCCCAACGCGCAAAACAAGAAATTGCTGAAGGAAAGGCACAGGAAATGAAACTTAATGAGTTATGAAATCTGCCACCCTTCCTTCCTTTTGGGAAAAATACAATTCTCTTGACAGTAGAGTAAAAGAGCAAGCTAGAAAAGCTTATCGTTTCTGGCTGGAAAATCCCTTTCATCGATATTTGCACTTCAAGTGCATCAACCAGGAAGAAAATATCTGGTCTGTGAGAATCACGCGCGGCTATCCAGCAGTGGGGATTTTACAAGGAGATACCGTGACATGGTTTTGGATTGGAAACCACGATGATTATGAACGTTTTTTCTAGTAATCAGGCCGGGGCGGGTTTTCGAGATGGTTGGTTTCAGGCAATTATTGTTAGCGAACCCGCCCCTACATCGCCTGGAATCTTGCCTGTTTCACAAGAGTTTAAAAATTACATTCTTTCTAATACTTTAATCCCCAACAACTCCAAACCCAATTTCAAAGTCCTCGCCGTCAAATCGCACAAAATCAACCGCGAAGTCCGCAACGGTTCCTCAGCATCCAATACCGGACACTGTTCGTAAAATTGATTGTATTTTTGACTCAATTCAAACAAATACTGACAAATCCGATTCGGCAACAAATCGCCGCCAACAGCATTTATCACTTCACTAAATTGCAATAAATGCTTGGCTAAAACTAACTCCGCATCCGACTGCAAAATTACTTTCGCACTAGCATCTAAATTCTCGAAGTCAATCTCACCTTTGCGGCGAATTCCCTGCACGCGCGCGCAAACATAGAGCATATAAGGTGCTGTATTGCCTTGCAATGCCAGCATTTTGTCGTAACTAAAAGTGTAATTGCTCGCCCGGTTTTGACTCAAATCGGCATACTTAACGGCACTCAAACCAACTGTTCGAGATACGTTAGCTATAAACTCTTCAGTTTCGTGTCTTTTCTCTTTTTCCAATCTCTCTTCTAAATCTTGGCGCGTGCGGACGATCGCCTCATCTAACAAATCCTGCAACCGCACTGTATCGCCAGAACGAGTTTTTAACCTTTTGCCGTCTTCTCCCAATACCAAGCCGAAGGGAACGTGGACAATTTCGACATCTTCAGGAATCCAATTGGCTTTTCTGGCTACTGCAAATACTTGGGCAAAATGGTTTGCTTGTCCCGAATCGGTGACGTAAATTAAGCGCTTTGCATTGTCTTTTTGGATGCGGTAGCGCACTGCTGCTAAATCTGTTGTGGCGTAGTTGTAGCCGCCGTCGCTTTTTTGGACGATTAGCGGTAGCGGTTCGCCTTCTTTGTTGGTGAAACCGTCTACAAAAACGCATTTCGCGCCGTCACTTTCTACTAGCAAACCTAGAGTGGTTAAATCTTCGACGACTCCGGGCAATAGAGGATTGTAAAACGATTCGCCGCGTTCGGTTAATTTGATATCGAGCAAGTCGTAGATTACTTGGAATTCGCGGCGCGATTGATCGCACAGCAATTTCCAAGCGCGGCGGGTGTCTTCGGCGCCTGCTTGCAGTTTTACTACTTCTTGGCGGGCGGTTTCTTTGAATGTTTCGTCTGTGTCAAAGCGCTGTTTTGCTTGGCGGTAAAATGCGACTAAATCGCCTAAATCTAGGGCGTCAGCGGTTGTGAGGGCTTCGGGGTGAACTTCGCGCAAGTATGCGATCAGCATTCCGAATTGGGTACCCCAGTCGCCGATGTGGTTGATTCTGAGTACGTCGTGGCCTTGAAATTCGAGGATGCGGGCGATCGCATCTCCGATGATTGTCGATCGCAAGTGTCCGACGTGCATTTCTTTGGCTATATTCGGACTGGAAAAGTCGATCGCGATTGTCTGAGGCGTTTTCGCCGGTTCAATCCCCAAACGCGAGTCGCCGGCGATCTCACTAATTTGCGCTTCCAAATAAGCGGGTTTCAGCTTCAAATTGATAAAACCGGGCCCGGCGATTTCTGGGGTTTCGCAGATGTCAGCAATATCTAGGTTTTCGATGATTGTCGAGGCGATCGCCCGCGGGGGTTTTCCTAACTTTTTCCCCAAACTCATCGCTGCGTTGCACTGAAAGTCCCCAAAGTTGGGATTGGTGGCGGCGGCTAGCATCGGATCTGCACCTGCATAACTTTCGCCGAATGCAGCGGTGAATGCTTTTTCAAATTTTGCTTTTAACTGTTGGGCGATCGAGTTCATGTTTAATATTTTGATTGGATGTTTATTTTAAACTCTAGATTCAGCACTTTTTGCCAATAATACTCTTACTACTTACGTAATTTCTCTCTCTCCCTCTCCTCTTCTGGCCCTCTGGCCCTCTCCCCAGCTACTAGGAAATTTTGTACTTAGCTTTGAGCTGCTGACGCGATCGAAATCACTGGCACTGCTAGCACAGAGTACATTTTATCACAGTTGCGATCGCTACACAAATTTAAAAATGTCACATCAAGTCCATGATCTCGATCGCTAAATAATTTTGTTAAATCCCTTACATTAAGGTATGTTAAAATTTTTTCAAGGCTCCCAAAAATCTTACGAAAGGAAGTAGTTATGTTACCTCAACCTATTTTTGGCGATCGTTCTCTGACCCAAGCCTTTTATCAAGCAGTAATCGATCGCTTTTACAACGGTTTCAGTCTCTCCACCGAAGCACTATTACGAGACTGTACCCTCGGCTTCGCCCCCTGTCCCGATGGAGTTAAAACCTTTTTCATCATCGCGCCGAGTCTCGATGCCGCAGAGCAACTAATAGAAAAAATTGACAGTATTTTGGAGCGAGTTGCCGAACTCATGGCAGGAGTCGGACAAGTTGCCCTCTGCATAGTTCCCCCCGGCAGCGAAGCAGAGCAATCCGTCGATCTGCAAAACTTAGAAAAAGTTCCCCCGGATTGTTTGGCTTGCAAATTCTTTACAATTATATGGGCTGATGCTGCGGCCGATCGGTAAAATTGACAGTTAGCAACCAGCAACTGAACGCGGTTCGGCCCAAGCTGTGCCCGTGGTGGCGCGGCGTAGATTTTCTGTTAGTTACAGCCCCTGGAATTATCGGGCAAAGCGTGCAGGTAATTAGATCGTTTGCCAGGTTGCACTCGCAATCCTTGGCAAGTGTTAAACAAGCAGGCAATATATATCAAATGCCCGCTTCTGAGTCGATCGGATTTTTACCTGCCGGCTCAAACAGCCGTGCATCTACTTTTTACATTCCCAATAAAGGCCACCAAAAAGCCGCATCAACTCTCTGGGGTGTCTCGCTTCAAAAGACAGCAGCAAGAATTAGGCGGTATAGCTGGAAAATAGATTTTTGCGAAATATCTGCTGATGTTCAGAATAAGCAGAAATATTCTCAAAAATAGATAATACTTTCGCAGGTTGACATCAGAAACCCGGTTTCTACCCCGCGCTTCATATTCGCGGTTCGCTGGAAACTTGACAGAAAATAGGCTGTTTCTGGGAGAGTCAATCGATTGCGCGATTTTAGATTTTAGATTTTAGATTAACTTGCGCGAGATAAATGCTCTTTCTTGAGGATTTTAGATTTTAGATTTTGGATTGATTCCACGGATAAATCACGTGGCGGGTACCATCAATAAATTCCTGGTCACAAGCTAGAAACAGAGCAAAGCTTTACTCAAAAAAAGAGCAGTTTTTTAGCGACACCCTTGGCAGTGCAGAGCGATCGTACCACAGGCTCATAGAATTTGTTAAAAATTTTAGTTGAAAATTTGAATTATTAAATTTTATGCCTAACATTGGCGATAAAATCTAAGATTGAAATTCTCAAATCTGAAATCAAGGCATCATGGTAAAACTGACACCAAACCCCAGCTTTAGTTTAACAATTCGGGTGGCTCTGCCGAACCAGCCGGGAATGCTGGCAAGAGTCACCAGCGCGATCGCATCTGTAGGCGGCAACTTCGGCCAAATCGACTTGATCGAGCAAACCCGCGCCACTACCGTTCGCGATATCACCGTCGATGCCTCCAGCATCGAGCACAATGAAGAAATAGTGCAAGCAGTGAAAGGACTGCCAGATATTAAAGTGATCGAAGTGTACGATCGCACTTTCAACTTGCACCGCGGCGGAAAAATCAGCGTAGTTAGCAAAATTTCCCTCAAACGCCAGTCAGATTTGGCAATGGCATACACCCCTGGAGTCGGCCGCATCTGCACGGCGATCGCCAATGACCCCCAACAAGTTTACAACCTCACAATCAAACAAAATACTGTTGCCATTGTTACCGACGGTAGCGCCGTTTTGGGACTGGGAAACCTCGGCGCTGCCGCCGCACTGCCAGTAATGGAAGGCAAAGCCATGCTATTTAAAGAATTTGCAGGTATTGACGCCTTTCCTATCTGTTTGAATACCCAAGATACCGAGGAAATTATTCGCACAGTGCAGAATATCGCCCCGGTTTTTGGCGGCGTTAACCTCGAAGATATTTCTTCTCCCCGCTGCTTTGAAATCGAAGCAAGATTGCGGGAAACCTTAGATATTCCGATTTTTCACGACGACCAGCACGGCACTGCGATTGTCAGTTTGGCAGCATTAATTAATGCTTTGAAACTCGTCAAAAAAACCATCGCAGAAGTGTGTATCGTGATTAACGGAGCCGGTGCGGCCGGAGTTGCGATCGCCCGCTTGCTGCGTAAAGCAGGTGCACAAAACATCATCATGTGCGACTCTAAAGGCGTTCTCTCCGAAGACCGCACGGATATGAACCCAGAAAAACTAGAATTTGCCGTGCCTTCGAGTGGTACTTTGGAAGATGCGATCGCCGGTGCCGATGTATTTTTAGGAGTCAGCGCCCCCGGCGTACTCACCCGATCCATGGTGCGTTCGATGGCCGAGAACCCCATTGTTTTTGCAATGGCAAATCCCATTCCCGAAATTCAGCCCGAATTAATTGTGGAAGATGGGGTAATCATTGCCACCGGACGCAGCGACTACCCGAATCAAATTAACAATGTTTTGGCTTTTCCGGGGATATTTCGAGGTGCTTTGGACTGCAAAGCTGCGACGATTACGCCCAGTATGTATTTGGAAGCAGCTTATGCGATCGCCTCTTTAGTCAGCCCTTCCCAGCTTGACAAAGAGCACATTATACCGTCGGTTTTTGACGAAAGAGTTGCCATTGCAGTCGCCGGTGCAGTGCAGTTGGCCGCTCGATCCGAAGGTATTGCCCGCGATTAATTGACGGAAGAAGGAAGAAGGAAGTTCGGCAACGGATTATGTAACGGATGTAACGGATGTCCGTCGGAAGGAGGAAGAAGGAAGAAGGAAGAAGGAAGAAGGAAGATACCATGTATAAATTAATGGTCTTTGTACCAGTTTTGTACTTCTTCTTTTGTGCTTTTTCTGGTTTCTTCTCATTCCCTCTTGCCTCCTCCCCGTTGATTGTTACTCATTTTTGTTTCGCCATCTTGTCTTTTTCCTCAACATCCATCCGTTAAATCCCGTACAGGGATCGTTGCCGAACTTCCCTCCAACCTCTTCCTTCTTCCCTCCAAGCTCAGCATCCATCCGTTACATTTGTTAAATCCCGTACAGGGATCGTTGCCGAACTTCCTTCTTCCCTCTTTTTTAATTAATGATAAAACTCACAGCAATAAACAACAGAAAAAGATATAATTAAATAAACCAAGTCCAGCTAGGTCAGATGCAAAGCCAGTTAGGAAAAGCCAAGCGCAATCGCTCCCGTTGCCAATTGTTAGAACTGTGCCCTATCGGGCTGGCATTGTGCCGGACGGACGGGACTTTTCTCGACGTAAATCCAGCTTTTGCAAGTATTATCGGCCGCACAGTTGCAGAAACTCTCCACCTCAACTACTGGGAAATTCAGCAAACACAGTGCGCGCCCCCAGAACAATATCTAGAATGTCAAACAAAAAATAGCCACACGCACCTGTGCGAAGCAGAATACAAACATAAAAACCAGCATCTCGTACCCGTGCGAGTTTCCGAACGGGCAATTGAAACAGAGGGACAGTGCGCGATTTGGCTAAGTGTTGAAGAAATCTTTAATAATCGGGATCGAAATAGCGATCCCCTGGAATCAGCGCCCCCGCAGGGCAATTCACATCTGGAAAAATTGCTGGCAAAGCAGACTGCCGAACTGGAAAAAACTCAGAAACTACTCGAAGAAAAAATCGCCGAACTGGAACAGGCTCAAGAAAAATTGCGTATCCAAAGTCAAATTATCGACCAAATTCACGAGGCGGTAATTTCTACAGATATGGACGGCTCGATCGCCATTTGGAATCAAGCCTGCCAAAAGTTATACGGCTATGAAGAAACTGAGGCTGTAGGACAGCACATTTCTCTGATTTACCCGCCAGAACAGCAAGAATTTTTGTTAGAAGAAGTTATCAAGCCGCTACAAGAAAAAGGCGAGCATGAAATAGAAGCGATCGCACGCCGTAAATCTGGAGAAAAAATTTCGTCGCACCTGATGCTGTCGCTATTGAAAGACAAAACGGGAGAAGTTGTAGGGATGATGGGATCTTTAACATATCTCAGCGTTTGCAAAGCTTTAGAACAAGAATTAGCACAGAGACAAGCACTATTTGATGCCTTTTTGAAGGATGCGCCGGCGGGACTTTGCATTTTGGACTCCCAACTGCGGTACGTGCAAATCAATCAATTTCTAGCAGAAATAAATTGTTTGAAGCCAGCAGATCACATAGGCAAGACGGTACGCGAAATATTGCCGAATATAGCTCCAATTGTAGAGCCTTTGTACGAACAAATTTTGAGGACGAAACAACCCTTAATTAATATCGAGATGAGCGGTGACAATCCCAGAAAGCCCGGGTTTGTCCGACACCTGACAGGCTCTTATTTTCCCTTGCTAGACAAAGATGGCGAGGCTCTCGGCATCGGTGCAGTCATAATTGACATTAGCGATCGCAAACTTGCAGAAGCTGCACTGGAAAAAAGCGAACAGCTTTACCGCACGGTGGCAAGCAACTTTCCTAACGGCGCGGTGATGTTGTTCGATCCAGAACTGCGCTACACGCTGGTAGAAGGTACAGAATTAGCAGCCGTGGGGCTTTCCAAAGAGTTGATGGAAGGCAAGACAATCTGGGAAGTATTCGAGCCAGATGTTGGCGCTGATATCGAGCCAACTTATCGGGCGGCACTGGCAGGAGAAACAGTTGTTACAGAATTTTTTTACAGCGATCGCGTCTACCTCGGTTATGCTTTGCCAGTCAGAAACGAACGGCAAGAAATCATCGGCGGATTGCTAATGATTCAAAATATTACGGCTCGCCAATTAGCAGAAGAAGCCCTCAAGGAAAGCGAGGAAAAATACAGGTGCATTGTCGAGACAGCAGACGAAGGAATTTGGATCGTAGATGCGGAGGGTAAAACTACTTTTGTCAACCAAAAAATGGCCGATATGCTCGGCTGCACTCCAGAGGAAATGATCGGACAGCCGCTATTTGCTTTCATGGATGCAGAAGGCATGGCGAGCGCACAAATCAGTCTCGATCGGCGCCGTCAAGGAATTAGCGAACAGCACGATTTTAAGTTCCGTCGTCGAGACGGCAGCGACTTGTGGGCGATAGTTTCTACTAATTCCTTGGCAGACAAACAGGGACGCTATGTGGGCGCTTTGGCAATGGTTGCCGACATTACCGATCGCAAGCAAACAGAAGCCGCCTTGCAGCAGTCGGAAGCCAAATTTCGATCCCTCTACGAATTAACCAGTTTGCCTGTTTTCATGTTATATGACAATGACATCTGCGATGCCAACACAGCCACCCTAAAGCTATTTGGCTGCATTACCCCGCAAGAGTTGTACGGCAAAAACCCAGGCAAACTGTCGCCTCCTTTTCAACCCAACGGCAGAGATTCTTTGAGCTTGGCCCACGAAATGATCGCGATCGCCTTTGAGCGGGGAAAGCACCGTTTTGATTGGGTTCACCAGCGCTTAGACGGTACTGATTTTCCCGCAGAAGTGGTGCTGACAGTCATTGAGGTGGGAAATGAAAAAATTATCCAAGTAGTGATCCAAGATTTAACCGATCGCTTCCTTGCAGAAGAAACTTTAGTGCGATCGGAACAAGCGCTCATACAACAAGCTCAGCGAGAACTACTGCTCAATCAAATTGCCAATCAAATCCGCACTTCTTTGGATTTAGACACTATTTTAGAAACCGCCGTTCAAGAAATTCGCAATGTGATGCACCTAGATTTGTGCATCTTCACTTGGTATCGCCCCAACAGCAATCCTCCGGTTTGGGACGTAACTTGCGAAGCGAAGAATGCAGATTTGCCGAGTAGTCTCGGCACTTATCCTGTAGATGACAAATCTCGTCTCGCAGTGCGACAGATTTTGCGGCGAGAACTTCTGCGAATTGATGATGTCAGCACTGTTGAAGATGTAGAATTGCGCGAAGTTTTCCAGGCTTCAATATTTAACTCAGTGCTGTCGCTGCCAATTCATACTGCTTCCGGCGATATTGGCGCGATTACCTGCTATCAGGCTGTGTCCGTGCGAAATTGGAGCGACTCTGAAGTCGAACTGATGCAAGCAGTGGTCGCTCAAATTGCGATCGCGATCGACCACGCCGAACTCTACACCCAAACGCGCACAGCGGCCCGATTGGCTCAAGCTCAAGCTCAACAGCTAGAACAAACTTTACACGAACTCCAACGCACCCAAACTCAATTAATTCAAAGTGAAAAAATGTCTAGTTTGGGCCAGTTAGTAGCAGGTGTCGCCCACGAAATTAACAACCCGGTTAATTTTATCTATGGCAACCTCAGCTACACCAGCGAATACACTCAAAAATTGCTAAAAATGCTGCGACTTTACCAGAAGGAATACCCGCAGCCTAGCGCAAGAATTGTAGATGCCAGGGAAGACTTTGAAATTGATTATCTGATTGAAGATTTACCGAAAATTTTAGCATCGATGAAAGTAGGAGCCGATCGCATCCGCGACATAGTTTTGAGCCTGCGAACTTTTTCAAGACTTGACGAAGCCGAAAAGAAACAAGTTGACATTCACGAAGGCATTGAAAGCACGCTGCTGATTTTGCAAAACCGCCTGAAACATAAAGCCGATTACCCGACAATAAATGTGATTAAAGAATACGGTAATTTGCCTTTAGTTGAATGTTATCCCGGTCAGTTAAATCAAGTATTTATGAATTTGTTGAGCAATGCGCTAGACGCATTGGAAATGGAAATGAAGAAATCCAATACCACCGCCAAAAATCTCGCAATTACGATTCGCACTCAAGTAACCGACAATAACAGCGTTGCCATCTCGATAGCTGACAGCGGCCCCGGCATGAGCGAAGATGTGCAAAAGCGCTTGTTTGACCCGTTTTTCACTACTAAACCCATTGGCAAAGGAACTGGCTTAGGATTGGCGATCTCGCATTCTATTATAGTAGAAAAACACGGCGGCAAGCTTTCTTGCAATTCTGTAGTGGGAGAAGGTTCCGAATTTGCGATCGAGATTCCTCTGCGGCAGAAAATAAATTAAACTTAGCGTTTAATTTGTAGTAATTATAATAGTTTATTTCTATCTAGAAATTTTACGTAAACCCGATCGCACCTTGGCGTCTCCACACCAGTTGTCGGTATATATCCGCTATTTTCGTACATTTGCACAGCTTCTTTGAGAATGCTGGCAGTTTCAATCCAGATTTCATCAAAGCCGCGAGCTATAATTTTACTTTCCAATTCTTGCAGTAAAAATTTCCCCAAACCCTGTCCCCTTGCTGCTGGCAAAATATACATTTTGCGAATTTCCACAGCATTATTTCCCCGCTCAATTGGATAGTAAGCCGCCGTACCCACTATTTTATCCTGCCGTTCAACTACCCAAAATTCGCCGCCTTGATTGTGATAGTGCAGTTCTACATCATAGACATCTCGATCTGCCCCGTGAGGTTCGCATTTTAAACCGTATTCTGCTAAAACATCCCTAATTAAATAGAACGCCTCAGCGCGATCGCGCGTTTCCCAGGAACGAATTAAAAAATCCAGATGTTGGGTTTTCATTGTTGTTGCAACGTATATTTTATTTTGACTTTAGCAACTGTAAAATTACTGATTTTTTGTGTTTGACAGTTTTTAAGTGCACCTAGGTTTTAACTGTGAATTCTCGGTTCGGGATGAAGAATTGCCAGCAGCTCGCTCTCTACTAATGATAATTCCTCCAGCCTGTCAATCACAAGAGCGCGATCGAAATAAGTTGTTGCCAAAATCCAATATACCCCGTAATGGCGCGCCTCCGAAGCCATCAAACTGCGGTAAAACTTAGCTAATTGGGCGTCGGGACAGCGATCGCCCAGCAGCCCCAACCGTTCGTGACTGCGCGCTTCTATCAAACCAGAAACCAACAAAGAATCCAAAAGTCTCTCCGGTTCCTGCTTGCGAATTTGGGCGGACAAACCAGCACCGTAGGGGGGTGCAGCCAAAGGGCCTAAAGCAATGCCGCGCTTTTCTAACCGCTGGTTGACTTGCTCGAAATGCTCTAATTCTTCGCGGGCGATCGCCGTTAGCATCCTCACCAATTTTTCCCGGGCTGGGTAGCGAAACATTAAATTTAACGCTACTCCCGCCGCTTTCCGCTCGCAGTGAGAATGGTCTAATAAGATTGCATCCAAATGGGCGATCGCCTGTTGTATCCAAGCTTCCGAAGTCGGCTGTTTTAAAAACTTAATAGTTGGCAGTGTAGAAGTCATACCATTTTAGATTTTAGATTTTAGATGAGGAATGATATCGTTTCCGTTTGATTCGCAATTGTATCCGATCGAGTTCCGTAGGGGCGGGTTCGCCGAAATATTTGATAAGTATCGACAAATTATATAAACCCGCCCCGCCCATAGGCCCGGCGATGTAACCGGATTTGATATGAGATCGTGTCCGGTTGATCGACCATAATATCCGGCCGGGGCGGGTTTATTAAATTTGGGATTTGTGTTGAATATCAGGGTGAACCCGCCCCTACAAGAATCACGATCGATTGACCGGATTTGATATGATATGGTTGATTTTTGCATCGGAAGGATAGGCAACCGAGGACACGGCACTGCCGTGTCCCTACTTTTAAAAATTGATTTTACAAAGTTTTTCAAACACCCCATACATATCACCAGCAAACTTTTTCGGATTCCACAGCGGCGACAAATTGGCTGGATCTTTAGATTTCACCAACTGTGCTTTAATTGCATTTCTCAATTCACGATCTTTACCCAGTTTTACACCCAAATCCACATATTCCGACCAAGACAAAGCCACACCAGTTTCCATCCCCAAAGCTTGGAAAAACGAATAACCCATTCTCGACAAAAATTGCTCTCCTGTGCGAGTCACCACCGGCAAATTAAACCACAAAGCCTCTAAAGTTTGAGTTCGTCCGTTGTAAGGATAAGAATCTAACAACACATCTGCCAGCAAGTAGATAATTCTGTGTTCTTCCTCAGTAGCAAACCTCGGCAAAAACTTAATTCGGTGCTTGCTCACTTTCTCAGCTTCGCAAGCTTGGTGATATGCAGCCTCAAACACCGCAGCATCGCCTAAAGCTTTGTGAATTAAAATACTGTTGGGTACTTGTTTGAGAATCGCAACTTGTGCTTTTACCAACTGGCTATTGAATTTTCTGCCGGGGGCGACGCACAGGTAAACTATCTGATCCAAACCGATCCGATTCGACCTTCTCAATGCAACGGGATCGACTCCATATCTCTGAAAACCGGACACGGCTACAAAGGAATCTGGCATCCTAATTAGCTGCTCGTCATAATATTTTTCCCGCCCGGCTGGGTGCGAGTGCCAGTCTGTAAGAAAGTAATTTTCTGGGGATATGTAAGGGGCGTCAAATCCGAGCCAAGAAACACAAACTGGTGCGGGTTTTTGGTAGAGAATGTCAGCGTGAACTGGTACGCTGAGAGAATCTAAATCAACTAAAACGTCCAATTCATCTTGCTGAATTTGGTCGATAATTTCGGCAGAATTAGCAACTCCGTTCGGGTAGGTTGTCGGAAAAGTCATTTTGCCAAAACTTTCAAAGTGCTGAGTGCGATCGTCAGGAATAATTCTTTCGGAAGCGTACAAATACACATTGGGAGTGATGTCGGACAATTCGCGAATGATGTCAGCGGTGCACCAACCTACAGAATGGCGGCTGAAGTGATTGGATAAAAAGCCAATTTTTAACTTGCTGGATGGAACACTTGGTTTGAAACTGTAATTTGCGGGTTGAGAAAAACTATGTTTAATACATTGGTCGATATACTTTTGGGCAATTAATCTGTAAAGTTTTGAGTTGGCTGCCAAGTCATCTCGCAAATAGGGCGTGCTGAATAACAAGTTTGCATAAAGCGATTTAATTTCCACCGGGCTAGCGGTTTCTAAGTTTTGCTGCAAGTATGACTCTAGCTCTAAAAATCGATCGCCCGCAATTTGATTTAATCCCGACACTTGATAGGTGCTGATGAAGTAAATCGCGGTCATAATTCGATCGGTTTCGGCACACATTTGGCTGTATTGGTGCACGGCTTGCCGCGCGGCAGCTAAATCGCTAGTATCTCTGAGGATGTCGCACAAATGTTGGTGGGCACCAATAAAATCGGGTTTAATTTCTAGGGCTTTTTGAAGGTTGGGTATTGCGTCTTTAAATTGACCCTGGTGGCGCAAAACTCGGCCAATTTGACAGTATGCTTCGGCTAAATCGGGTTTGAATGCGATCGCCTGCTGCCATGCAGCCACGGCCTCATCTAACTTCCCCTGCCGCGCTAATTTATCTCCTAAATTTAAGTGAAAATCTACCTGAGCAAGGTGGGGATTGAGTTCGAGAGCTTTTTGCTCGTATGCTACCGCTGCATCCTGCTGCCCCTGCTGCTTCAGTGCCCCTGCCAAATTCCAGTAAGCAGCAGCCAAATTCGGTTTAAGTTCGATCGCCTTTTGGTAATTGACAACCGCCTCCACCAAACGCCCTTGTTTGTACAGCATACTGCCCAAATTAGCATAAGCCTCAGCAAAATCGGGATTCAGAGCGATCGCCTCAGAATAAAACCGCATCGCTTCCTCAATTTGGCCGCTTGCTTGCTGCACATTGCCCATTGTCACGTAAGCCGCCGCCCAATCCGGTTGCAATTCCAGAGCTCGGCGACAAGCAGCGACGGCTGCTGCTAAATTGCCTTGAGAGTAATAGGTTTCTGCTGCGACTGTCAGCGATGCAGCATCTTCAAATTGGGGTGTTTCGGATTGGTTGCGAAAATCGGAATTCATTTGGCGGCCTATCTGTGCTATCAAGTTAAAGGTTGAATCTATATTATTTTGCAGAGTAGCAGTTTTAGCGGAACTACGGGCGATCGTCACAGAGAATTTATGAGCGACAAGCAAGCGACACAGCGCCAACATAACATCAAGTGGAAACCAAACCTCCTGCTGGGGATACTCTTGTTAACCTTAGCAATCCCCTTACCCTTTGCCCAAAAGACTTTTGCACAGCAGCAGCAGACAGCCAGCTTTCGGCAGAAATTATTTCAAACTGCTCTTTATTTCACTCTATATTTTGAGGGCGGATTCAGCAATCACCCCGCAGATAAGGGCGGCAGAACTTATCGGGGCGTCTTGCAAACGGAATACAACGCCTACCGCTACAGTCGTGGGCTTCCGCCTCTCGACGTGACGCAGATGTCGGAAGCAGAGCTCTTAGAAATTTATCAACATTACTGGGATTCTAGTCTTTCGGGCACGATGCAGCCGGCTTTGGCGATCGTCATGTTTGACACCGCCGTTAATTTCGGTATTAATAACTCTATTACCTTTCTCCAGCAAGCGTTAGGTTTGCCGCAAACGGGAGTTTTTGATGCCCGCACCAAGGAAGCGCTAAAAGGGGCAAATAACAGAAATACCGCGCTGCAAATGATTAATGAACGGATTATTTACCGCTACAAAAGGGTGCAAGAAGATCCGACTCAAATGGCTTTTTTCCGGGGTTGGCTGAGCCGAGATTACAGTTTGTGGGGCTATGTGAACAAGCTTAAAAATTAAGCAGCGCTGATTCATTTTCTCAAAGCTGCAGTAGTCCCGCGACAGGGGTGTAAACCCCTGTCTCATTGACAATCAAGCATCCAGGATACAAGCCCCCGAATTTATCTCGCGCAAGTCAATGCTTCAATTCTTTAATCTAAAATCTAAAATCTAAAATCGCGCAATCGATTGACCCGATCGATGCTATACAGTAACCCCATTTCGATTAGCTGTTGTCGTCAAAATGTACTCAACTCGATCCGGAGTTAAAGTCGGATTGGCATTCAAAACTAAAGCCGCTACACCCGCTACCTGTGGCGTTGCCATAGATGTGCCAGTTAGGGTGTCATAGGTTCTATAGGGAGTTGTAGAATAGATGTCTACTCCCGGAGCAACTACGTAATCCAAAGCTGTGGAACCCGCACGGTTTGAGGTGTCAGCCATCCTGCCGTTTATATCAATACTGCCTACGGCAATTCCCAAGCTATCGGCATTACGAGCTGGATAATCGGGTTGGCTAAAACCAGAGTTTCCGGCTGCGGCAACCACAACAGAGCCTTTGTTATTTGCATACTCAATTGCGTTATTTATTACGTTGGAAGGGTAAAACTCATTTCCCAAGCTGAGGTTAATTACATTTGCTCCATTATCAGCAGCATAGCGGATTCCAGCAGCCACATTATTCGGCTCGCCGTCACCAAAGGTGTCTAACACTCTGACAGGCATAATCTTAGCATTGGGCGCAACTCCTGTGATGCCAAAATCATTTCGTTCCGCCGCGATCGCACCTGCTATGTGAGTCCCGTGACCGTAGTAATCCAGATCCATTGGGTAGTTGTCGTTATACAGAAAATCCCAACCCCGAATATCATCAATATATCCGTTGCCATCGTCATCAATCCCGTTTCCAGCAATTTCACCGGGGTTCCGCCAAATATTGTCATCCAAGTCAGGATGGGTGTAGTCAACACCACTATCCACGACAGCCACAACAATTCCATTTCCTGTAATGTTCTGATTCCAAACTTCCGGTGCATTTATCACATCTAGCGCCCAATGATTCCCGCCCAAATCAGGAACATCAGGGAAGAGAGTTGAGCCGTTCAGGGCGCTGGAAACTGCTGCATTTGCATTCACCAAACCGTAGCCATAGTTAGTATTATAAACACCGTTAGGTGTTGTAATATCAGGCACTACAGGAACAGATGTTGCAAAAAGATTCAGGTTGTAATTGGTAGAGTTGTCTAAAAAGCTATAGACTCGGACATAGTATGTCCCTGAAGCCAGATTGGGTACATTAATCACATCTGGGACTGTGCCACTCTCAAGAGAGAAGTCAACAAGTTCACCAAAATCAACTATACCGTTGCCGTTTCTATCTTGAATTAGGTCTACGTCAGCATCCGCTCTCAAACCGTCTAGACGCAGGCTAAAATTGCTTTTAGTATTGAGCTCGAATCGGTAGAAATTTTCCCGATCGCCTATGCCCACAAAATCAGTTAAGCTGATGCTACCATTTTCAACACCAACAACATTGCGAGCTGTCGAAATAGAGTTACCCGGATCGGCGAAATTCAACTGGGAAGCAGATATCGTTCCTGTTAGCGGATCTGCGTTTACACTCGCCGATTCAGACTGCGGTTGGAGTTGAGCATCGGCGACATCGCCACTAACTCGATCGCTCGCAGGGAAACTGAAGCCAGCGCCTGCATTAGCTACAATAAAATCTGCTATCTGTGTCTGTTGGTCGATGCTGGATGCTGCGGGATTAGTCAAGCTAGATTCAGCACTATAACCAGGAATATTCAATGGCTCGATCGCTCGGTCAAGCAAGTCGCTGTTAGCCGGAAATGTTGATGTGGCGAGATCGTTTGGCTGTTGACGGAAAAAAAGGCGATCGTTAGGATTGGTTGTGATGTCTGACATAAGTTAAAAAATTTGTAAATTTCCAGAAATGTGACGTTGTTTGTAGTAAAGAGTTTAGTCCTGAATCTCCATTGCATAAGACTCTGCACCCTCACTACAAACCTATGAAAAATAATGAAAATTCCTGAACGGATATGCTGCGGCTTGGAAGTTGAGCAGGCGTTAGATATTCCACGAATCCTAAGATAGCGTTGGGATTCCTGCCGTTGCATTGGCTATCGACCAAGTAACACTTTCAGATGTATTGTCCCCAATTAAGGGGGCGGTTATAACGGCTATATTGTTAAAAGCATTATATATCTACTCCCTGATTGAAAATTAGATTTTTTATACTAACCCAAACTTCTTATAAAGTCACTTCATAAAATTCATAACTTAAAGTCATAAAAGTCATATTTGTAAAAATATATTTCAAGAAGCAGACAAGCTAGACAATTTTAGATAAATCATATATAACAACATAAGTCGAGGACTCTCAAAATGCGTGCCTCATGTACAACTAACTTAAAATATGAAGCTATGACGGTAGAAGAAGCAATAATTATTTTAGACAATCTGGTATACGAACAAACGGAAAAACACCTGAGTCGGTTGCAACAGTCGATAATTCGAGGCGTTGTAGAAGGTTTGACGTACCAAGAAATTCAGCAAAACGATCCGATCGCCCGCGGGTACACAGTGGGCTATCTGGGGCGTTATGTCGGCTACAACTTGTGGAAAGACCTCACCAAGGTACTGAAGCAAGCAGAAATTATTGGACAAGAAGAAAGAGTAGTCGGAGCAAATCTTTGGGACTGCATCATGAGAACTGTACAAAAAGGCACACAACCACCTAATTCTCGCGATACGATATTGCAAAAGCTGCTGCGGATGCGCTACCGAATCAGAGAACATTTGGTGAACACGGAGTACAGCGATACCTATCTGGCTGAAGATGAAAATTTGCCCGATCGACCTTTTTGCCTTGTCAAGCGCCTGAAAAGCCAGTCAGAAAGAACCAGCCAGTTATTCGAGCGAGAAACGCGGGTTTTATATCGATTGGGCCAACACGATCGGATACCAGAATTGTTAGCTCGCTTTGAAGAAGATGGATATTTTTATTTAGTTAATCAATTTATCGAAGGGCAACCCTTGTATCAAGAACTAATCGAAGGTAAACCCTGGGAAGAACATCAGGTTATCGCTTTGTTGAAAGATATTTTGGAAGTGCTTTTTTTTGTTCACAAACAAGATGTAATTCACCGCGACGTTCACCCTCAAAACTTAATTAGGCGGACATCAGATGGCAAGATTGTATTAATTGACTTTGGGGCAGTTAAAGAAATCAACACTTCACAAAACAGCATTGGTCAAACGAAATCGCGCGGCGGCACTCAGCAAGACTACATTCCCCCCGAACAAGCCATCGGTTCGCCGAAATTTTGCAGCGACATTTATGCTGTCGGGATTATCGGGATTCAAGCCTTGACAGGAATGCGCCCCAAACAACTCAGAGTTGATAATTTAGGAAATCTCATCTGGCAGAAAAATGCAACTGTCACCCCGCAGTTGGCTTGCATTTTAGACCGGATGGTGCTGTACGCTTTCCCCCAGCGTTACCCCTCAGCAACCGAAGCTTTGGAAGCACTTCAAAACTTGGAAGACTGTTGACTGTTGTCAGTTGACTGTTGACAGTTGACCGTTACTAAATCCGACTTTAATATCCCCTCTTTAGTCCCTCTCTGCTGGGACGAGAGTTTGACTCTCGACAGCGGTTTTCAACTGCCGAGTCTTATCTGTTGTGCCATCGCATTTCCCACAGCCGCATCAGCCGGTGTACAATGCGAGCGATTGTGTTGCAGAGTGATTCATCCGCTACCGTTATCCCTCCATGTACTGAGTAAAAACACTCGGTCTTGCCGATGAATCGGGCCGCAATTTCCCCGATCGAAGGGACAACGAACAAGGAACAAAGAATTTTTTTTTATTTACCATCAAGAAAAATTTTTGAATTCTGCCGAACGGTTTCTACATAAGAGCCTTAAACATTCAGTTGACTATATCTCTAAAGTTAGATAAAATAATTCATATTTTATGCTTAACAGTTTTAAGAAAATCTTAAGCAGCTTTGTATAGCGGGCAACAATATACCTACAGTGTTTATTGTTACCGTGGATACCTAGGAACCTAAATAATTTGAGGGATCGAGAAATTGGAACTTTTTGAACCAGCAAAACAAGTGCAAAGGTCCTCAACTGCCATTGCGGCAGTCCAGTCTTTTTCCAGAAAAGCTAGTGTTGCAGTAATCGCGATCGGCTGTACAGTCATTTTGGGTTGGATATTCGACGTGCAACTCTTAAAGAGCATTCTGCCCGGACTCGTGACCATGAAAGCCAATACTGCGGTCTGCTTTATTTTGGGTGGATTTTCTCTGTTCGTCCAACAGATCCGGCGCACCGAATTAATAGCAATAAAGCATCAAAAAAATACAAATATTTTAATTTTTAGCTGCTCATTTTTTATTATATTAATTACCTTATTAACCCTAGTTCAATATAGCTTTAATTTAGACTTAGGCATCGACCAACTGCTATTTAAAGAAACTTACACATTGACCAGCCCCGGAACACCAGGACGGATGGCACCGAATACTGCGGCTGCTTTTTTATTGCTGGGAATATCCCTGCTGCTGCTGTCAGAACGTCGCCCTAAATACCTGCGGATTCAAATCTTAAGCTGTTCTGCATTTTTAATTGCATTTATGGGTTTGATAGGCTACCTCTACGACAAAGCTTTATTTTACAGGATTGGCGATAATACAGGCATGGCTTTGCACACCTCCGCAGCATTTATGTTGCTGAGCTCGGGCATTTTATTTACTAATCCAGAGCGAGGATTGATAGCAGTAATTGCGAGCGATCGCGCTGGCGGCATCATGGCGAGGCGCTTGTTGCCGCGGGCAATCATTATCCCGCCTTCAGTCGGTTATTTCATCCTATCGGGAGAGCGGTTACAAGCCTACACCCCGGAGGTAGGGATATCGCTGTTAAGCGTATTGAACGTGATTATTTTTACAGTTCTGATTTGGCAGAATGCCAAAACTCTCTGCACCGCAGACCGGAAGCGCTATCGAGCGGAACTGGAACTGAGGAAAGCTAAATCAGACTTAGAAACTCAAGTTGAGAAACGGACTATCCAACTGCAAATCACCAACGAGCAATTGCAGCAGCAAATTTTCGACTCTCAAACAACAAAGCAGGCGCTTCAAAAAAACTACAACCTGTTGATGGCAGTCATCAACAGTACGCCGGCAGCCCTATTTGTCAAAGATATTCAGGGCCGTTACCTAATGCTTAATGCTGCGGGAGCCAGTATAATTGGCAAGTCTGTAGACGACATTATCGGCAGAGATGACAGCGAGTTATTTCCGCCGGAAATCGCGGTCAATATTAGGAAAACCGATCGCCCAATTATGGCAGCGGGAACAACGGAAGCGATCGAAGAAGAGCTGCCAGTCACAGGAAATTTGAGGATATTTCTTTCTACAAAAAGTGCTTACCGGGACGGGTTAGGAAAGATCGGCGGTATAGTTACCATCGCGCGGGATATTACTGAAAGCAAAAAAGCCGAAATCGCCAACAGAAGTCTGGCAGCAATTCTGGAAGCCACCCCGGATTTTGTAGGTATCTGCAACCTCGAAGGACGCGCCATTTACATCAACAAAGCAGGCAGAAAAATGGTGGGTATAGGCGAAAACGAAGATATATCCAACCGACAAGTTGCAGAATTCACGCCAGCGTCAGCCCGCAGCAATTTGAATCAAGCGATCGCCACCGCTGTTTCCGAGGGCTTTTGGAGTGGAGAAACAGCTTTCGTGTCAGCATCGGGACTCGAAATTCCCGTCAGCCAAGTCATCATCTCCCACTCCGCACCGGGCGGCAAACTCCCATACATTTCGACGATCGCCCGCGACATCAGCGATCGCTTCCAAGCTGAAAAAGCGCTGCAACTGTCTCAAGCTCGTTTTGCCGGCATTGTAGAAATTGCCGACGACGCGATTATTTCGGTGGATGCCAACCAAAAAATAATCCTGTTCAACCAAGGTGCAGAACGGATTTTCGGGTGGACGGCTGCAGAGGCGATCGGGCAATCCCTGAGCTTGCTGTTGCCCGAAGCTTTTGCCACGCATCACAGTCACCTCGTCAGCAATTTCGGCCGCGGCGTTAAACAAGCCCGAAAAATGGGCAACCGCAAAGAAATTTTCGCCCGCCGCCGAGACGGTACTGAGTTTCCAGCCGAAGCTTCTATTTCCAAACTCGAAGTTGCAGGCGAAATCATATTCACAGCAATTTTGCGCGACGTGACAGCCAGCCGGCAAGCCGAAGAATGTGTGCGTCTGAGCGAGGAAAGATACCGATCGCTGGCAATGGCCACGGCACAGATGGTTTGGACGACAAACGCTAGCGGAATCTTCGACAAGCCTCAGCCTGATTGGATAGCTTATACGGGCACGAGCTTGGAAGAGAAGGACAACTGGATAGAAGCAGTGCACCCAGAAGACCGCGATCGCACCCTACAAGCTTGGAAGCGCGCCATAGAAACAAAAAGTCTCTACGAAGTCGAGCACCGCTTGCGGGCTGCAGACGGCAGCTACAGACACTTCTGGGTGCGGGGCGTCCCACTTTTGGACGCGGACGGCAGCGTTCGCGAGTGGGTGGGAACTCACACCGATATTAGCGATCGAGTCCAAGTTTTGGAAGCACTCAAGCAGTCCGAGGGACAGTATCGATCGCAAGCAGCCGAGCTCGAAAAAGCTGTCCGCGAGTTGCACCAAGCTCAAACTCAACTAATCCAAACCGAAAAAATCTCTTCTCTCGGGCAGCTAGTCGCCGGCGTCGCCCACGAAATTAACAATCCCATTAACTTTATCTACGGCAACATCACCCACGCCAGCCAATACGCAGCAGACTTGCTCGGTTTGCTCCACCTTTACCAGGAAAAATACCCAAATCCCGTTCCGGAAATTGTAGAAGCAGCCGAAGATATTGAAGTTGATTACTTAATGGAAGACTTTACGAAGATTTTGGAATCCATGAAAGTAGGAGCCGATCGCATCCGCGACTTAGTTGTATCCTTACGCAACTTTTCCAGACTCGACGAATCGCAGATGAAGCGAGTAGACATTCACGAAGGAATCGAAAGCACTTTGCTAATTTTGCAGCACCGGATCAAAGCTAATGTACTTCGTCCCGCTATTGAGATTATCAAAGAATACGGCAATTTCCCACCAGTAGAGTGCTATGTAGGTCAGCTCAATCAAGTATTTATGAATCTTTTAGTAAATGCGCTCGACGCTCTCGAAGAGTACAACAACAATCATTTTTCAAACGAAGTCGAAATCTCTTTTCGACCCCAGAGAATTCGGATTAGCACGAGCGCGAATTCAGACACAGTAACAATTCGGATTGCCGACAACGGGATGGGAATCAATCCAGAAGTTATTCACAAGTTGTTCGACCCATTTTTTACTACTAAACCAGTCGGCAAAGGCACAGGCTTGGGACTGTCAATCAGCTATCAGATTATAGTTGAAAAACACCGAGGCAAATTGCAGTGTATTTCCGCGCCCGGGAAAGGTGCAGAGTTTGTCATCGAGATTCCCATTTGCCAGGAACTATCAGCGCTGGCTACCGAAAACACAAAGGAAATGGTCATTAGTCAGTAGTTAGTAGTCATTAGTCAGTAGTTAGTAGTCATTAGTCAGTAGTTAGTAGTCATTAGTCAGTAGTTAGTAGTCATTAGTTTCAGGGCTCATATCATGTCCTGTCGAGTGACCGCGATTTTTGTAGGGGCGGGTTCACCAACAATACCTGCCAATAATCGATCGTCTCAAAAACCCGCCCCGACCGGGATATTATGGTTAATCGATCGGAAATGATATCACCCATCGGGGGAAGCTAGAAACCCGGTTTCTACCAGTTTTGCGAACAGGAACGAGAAATATAGCAAGAAACCGGGTTTCTGAGGTAGCGAGTGCATCCAGGACTTGCATTTGGATCTCGTAGTCTGAAAACCTTGATTGTCACCAATGCCGGTACTCTGCTTTTCTCGATCGCCCTAAATCGAAATAATTCTTTACAATAACAAAGTAACATTCCAATTAACTTTGACAAAATCCCTTGAAAATGCCTGTAAACCAACTTTCTCCCACCACAGCCTCCACCGAAACACCGACACTCGACTTTGACATCGCGATCGTCGGAGGCGGCATAGTTGGGGCCACCTTAGCCAGCGCCTTAAAAGATTCCGGCTTAAAAATCGCCATAATCGAAACCCAACTCCCCGCAGTCGCAGCAGCCAAAAAACAAGCTTATGCAATTACCTTGCTATCAGGAATGATTTTAGAAGGTATCGGCGTGTGGCAGCAAATCTTGCCCCAAATTACCACCTTCGAGCAAATTAGCCTCTGCGACGGCGACTATCCCGGTGTCGTCGAATTCCACCGCCCGGATTTGGGAAATACTGGCAAATTGCCCGTACCAAAAACAGCTTTAGGTTATGTCGGCGAACACCGAGTCATGCTGTCAGCTTTGCACGAATGTTTGGCAAAAAACCCTAATTTTAGTTGGGTTTGTCCGGCGGAAGTAGTCGAGGTAAAATATTTAACCGATTGCGCCGAAATAGAAGTCAAACAACAAGGCGAAACCCGCACAATTCGCACCAAATTATTAGTCGCCGCCGACGGTTCGCGATCGCGCATCCGCACCGAAGCCAACATCAGCACTCGCGGCTGGAAATACTGGCAATCCTGCGTTGCTATCACTATTAAAGCAGAAAAACCGCACAATGATATCGCTTTTGAGCGCTTTTGGCCGAGCGGTCCGATGGGAGTTTTACCATTACCTGGGAACCGCTGTCAAGTAGTTTGGACAGCACCCCACGCGGAAGCAAAAGCTTTGCAACAAATGGATGAAAAAGAGTTTTTAGCTTTATTAGAACATCGCACGGGCGGGCTTTTGGGGCGTTTGGAATTGGAGAGCGATCGCTTTTTATTTCCCGTGCAGTTAATGCAGAGCGATCGCTACGTTTTGCCCAGATTAGCACTAATTGGCGACGCCGCCCACTGCTGCCATCCCGTGGGCGGCCAGGGATTGAATATGGGCATTCGAGACGCAGGGGCGATCGCCCAAATCTTGCAGCAAGCGCACCAAAAAGGCGAAGACATCGGCGATTTGCGAGTATTGAAACGGTATCACAACTGGCGCAAAAAAGAGAATTTAATCGTGTTAGGATTTACCGATTTTCTAGACAGATTATTTTCCAATACTTGGCTGCCAATTGTAGCATTTCGCCGCTTCGGATTGTGGTGTTTGCGGACAATTCCCCCAGTGAGGTTTTTAGCCTTGCGCTTGATGACAGGTTTAATGGGCCGGCCGCCAGAATTAGCGCAAAACTAAAAGAAACCGGGTTTTTCACGATATGTAAATAATCCTCGTAGGGGCGGGTTTTACCAACCATAATCGCCCCAAATAAACAATCTCGAAAACCCGCCCCCACCCAACCAACAATCATCATGCTCCAGGTTGATGTGGGTTATTGGTGATGTGGGGGCGGGTTTATCTAGATGGTTGGTAATTGTTAGATATTGTTGGTGAACCCGCCCCTACAAAATATGGTGTTCGTAGCCGCCGCAACTAAAGAAACCGGGTTTTACAGGTTGATGTGGATTATTGGTGATGTGGGGGCGGGTTTATCTAGATGGTTGGTAATTGTTAGATATTGTTGGTGAACCCGCCCCTACAAAATATGGTGTTCGTAGTGGGGGCGGGTCGATATAGATGGTTGGTAATTGTTAGATATTGTTGGTGAACCCGCCCCTACAAAATATGGTGTTCGTAGTCGCCCCAACTAAAGAAACCGGGTTTTACAGTAACAACGGCTCAATTTTGGTTTGCACCTCCTCGATCGCATCATCAGATACAGACTCAACGAATCGAACACCGCGAACCTTCCAGTCTAGACACTTGATTTTATCTGCAAGGATTACTCATTGAACTTTCAATCCAGTCGGTAAAGAAACTTCAAAAGGATAGCCTTTTTGTTGCTTTGTAATAGGCATAAATAAAGCTAAGGAGCTTTTCTCATTGTAAGCACGAGGCGACAGCACAAAAGCAGGTCTAAGTCCCTTTTGTTCGTGTCCCTTAGTTGGGTCAAAGTCTAAATAAACAATATCGCCTCGACTCGGAATGTAGGGGTTTGATTGTGTCACCAAATTTCGTTCCCCACAGCAACTCCACTATCAATCTCATTATGAAGATTCTCTGGAGTAATCGCGTCTATCAATTCTTCTAAGGAATATCGCCGACGAGTTATCGGCTCGATCGTCAGCTTACCATCTATCAACACAAGCTGCACTTGGGAACCTTCAGCTAAGTTAATCTTTTTGGCTAAATGCTGTGGAATCCGAACAGCAAGACTGTTTCCCCATTTGGCGATCGTTGCAACCATAGCCTAATCCTCTAGCTAGTGATATTACTCTGAGGAATTCACCTTTTTTCAGGATGTATATACAGAGTGTCTACAGTATAGCAACTAATAGTAAAGTGGTGTTGCCACAACCGCCAAGGGTTGAAACCCCTGGCGTCGGGCGAAAGTCGGTTTCAACCGACTGAAAAGCTGAGGTAAAAATGAAAAACTCTTTAGTCCTCTTAAAGAGGACTTTTGCTATGAGACAGGGGTTTAAACCCCTGGCGGACTATCGGGCTAACCGAGGTTTCTCGCCACTCGCACGATCGAAGAAACCGGGTTTTTTCCTCAATCTTTGCAATGTTACGAAGTTGGTCGCAAAAACGCGGTACAATGATCGACTTACCTCGAACCCAGCCCTGACGGCAATAGAAAAACCATGCAGCCCGAACAAGAACAAGAAATTATCAACCTGCGCGATCGCCAATTAACGCCCAAACAAATTGCCCGAAAGTTAGGATTGAAAGTATCCGAAGTCAGTACCTTTCTTCAATCTCATGCAGAACAAACAGCCCTCGCTAGCGCCGAAAAAGGAGAGTTATTGCCCGTTGCTCAATGTCTCGTGGATGTAAATTTTGCGAAGGTATTGTTGGGGAATGAAACCTCTGAAGCGGGCGGTTTGGGTTTAGTGATGGTTACCCGTTCCAAGGGATACAATCGTTTTCTTGCAGCCACTTATTTGATCGACTACTGGTGTTTGGGAGTCAAGGATACCATCCCGCCGCGTAACTGCAACGATAGCCAATATAGAAATCTCGTTGAGCATTCTTATTCGCCGTTTCAGGGCTACGAGGAGATTAGTTTAGAGCAAGCACAAGCCCTGGTTTGGGGCGCGATCGCCTATGCCAAAACATTAGGCTTTGAACCGCATCGCGATTTCGAGCAGTCGAAGGCTCATTTAGGAGAATCAACCAGCGAAATAGGCTTGAAATTCGGTCGCAATGGAAAACCTTGTTATGTTGAAGGGCCTTACGATAATACAAGGAAAATTATCAATACGCTTAAAAACTCTGTGGGAGACGGTAATTTCGATTACTTGTTTGGAATTGGGTAGAAATTGATGCTGTTCCTCACAGTCAATAGTTAAATTCTGGCTGCCCGCGCCATCGAATATTTCGATCGCCCTTCAAAAAATATCCCCTGAATTTATCTGCTGTAGGGGCGGGTTCACCAACCATATTTAATCGCAGCCAACCATCTGAAAAACCCGCCCCCACCCCACCAACAAGCTCGATCGACCCTACATCCGATCGCACCTCACAAATCATCTCAAAAAACCCAGTTTTCGATCCTCGCGTCTTCCCCTAAATCCGCCAGGGGTTGAAAACCCCTGTCTCATAGCAAAAGTCGGTTAAAACCGACTGAAAAACAGCAATTAAAATCAAAATATCCCCAGTCCTCTTTCAGAGGACTTGCGCTATGAGACAGGGGTTTAAACCCCTGGCGGACTATCGGGCTAACGAGGTTTCTGGATACTCGCGCGCGATCGAAGAAACCGGGTTTTTCCCTAAATCTTTGCACTGTAATAAAGTCTGTCGCAAAAACCCGGTTTCTAGCCACCCACCCATCAAAATCAATAGCCGTTGTTTTTTCGTTGGATTTACGTTAGGATATAGTAAAGAGGTGAAACTATGGAGATTAAAAATAAAAAATTTAGGTTGCGAAGTGGTGCAAACTGGACATCGTTTGAGAAGTTTCGTTTGCAGGGCGCAGAAGCGCTCAGTTCGATCGCCAATGGTGTCATTGCTACCCTCCAGACAAAAACAGGACAGTACCGCATTATTGAGGAACGTGACTTTCAAGCAATGTATGGACTAGCGCGTGATGTCGATCGCGTCAGGGGAGGATTGCGTGTCGTCATTTTGGCTGTGCGCGCGGCACAAAAACACCCCGATCCAGAGAATCTCAATCTACTTGCTGAAGCAGTTGCTATGCTGGGAGATATGTCTGAGCTTCCTACCCGCAATAGCTTCGATGGATTAGTTCCAGAGAATTTCGACTTGGATGAGGATGATGAAGTGATGCTTGACCCTGATGAAATTGAGCATCCTTTGTAATCTGAGAGTGCGATCGATTTTGATAGAAGATTTTAGAGGGTGTGAGGGAAAGTGAGCGATTTTTCAGATGAGGAGATTTATCGAGAGATTGGTGCGATCGTCAGCCAGTACGATATCCTCAAATGTGACCTGTGTGCCAAAGCCATGTTAAAATGGCTGGCAGAAAAGAGAATTCCAGGTAAGTTACTCAAGCTCAAAACTAAGTATAGAGAAGAATTCATCTTAAGTACACGCTTAGAAATATCTGGCGGGGGTGCAAATGAGTCTATTACAACGAATGGAACTCACTACGGAGTTGAAGTACGCGGGCGAGTTTTTGATAATTTGTCAACTGAAGGACTGTCTAGAGAAGATTGGGTGAATGATTTTTCCTGTCGTAGAGGAGAGTTTATAGTTGAAGAATTAGACAGTTTCTAAAAGTGTTTCTGGTTGAAAAAAGGAGAGTATTTAGATGAGCGGACTTTTTGAGATATTGAGTAAAATCCATAAAAAACCAGGCATGTATATCGGACGGGCTTCTGCAACCGAGCTTTTTATGTTTATAGTCGGTTATAGAACGGCTAGAGAAGAGTTGGGAGTTGAGTCCACAGAAAAGGAAATGGAATTTTATGGAGACTTTCAACCCTGGTTGCAAAAGCGATACGAAGTATCAACATCAGGTTCATGGGCAAGAATAATCGAGTTTTATACTAACAATGAAGAACGAGCGTTTTATCGTTTTTATGAGTTGCTAGATGAGTTTTTGCAGCGAGATAGCCATTCAGAAGTAGAGCAAGTTAAGGAAAAGGTCGGTAATGTAAAAACTGGATAGTGAATCGTGAAATACCGTATATCCGCCATCATCTGTGGTTCAAAATCAAAGAAACCGGGTTTTTTGACCTCCGCGTTGTCGCCCACAACCGCCAGGGGTTGAAACCCACGGGGCTTTTAGCGAAAGTCGGTTTCAACCGACTGAAAAGCTGAGATAAAAATGAAAAACTCTTTAGTCCTCTTCAGAGGACTTTTGCTATGAGACAGGGGTTTCAACCCCTGGCGGACTATCGGGCTAACCGAGGTTTCTCGCCACTCGCGCACGATCGAAGAAACCGGGTTTTTTCCTGAATATTTGCACTGTTACGAAGTATGCTGGCAAAAACCCGGTTTCTGGGCGATCGCACAATCTAAGAAACCGGGTTTTCCCCCAAATTTTTGCACTTTTTTAAGCTGAAATATGGGGTTTCCATTGGTTGCGGATAGCTTGTACTAACAGCCCTTCGCCGTTCCGCACTATTCCCAGGCGGCGATTTTCCTCAACTACAGTGATCGCATCTCGAACTACTTCAACATTGTTACTTAGAATCAAAGTCTTTAGCCAAGGGTTAAGATGAAATCCAGCCATTTCCACTTCCTCCAAAATTGTATTAGACATAACTTTAAAAGTCGATGATTGAGTTTTGGGAGAATTGGGAACAGTTTCAGCTAATGCCAGGAGGCGATCTAGATGTGCTATGCCATAAGTATCAGCAAATTCTTTAGCTGTCTGGATGTAGTCAATTAGTTGTGTCATGTTTATCTCCTGACTTTTTCAAAGTTTGCGGTGGAAGGCTTACCACTAAATAACAGCTTATAAGCTACTTTCAAAAAAGTCCCAGAAAATTATTTCCGGTATCATAAAAATAACCGGAAAAATTTTTCCGATTGTTCAAAAAAGCGGAAAATTTTTCAATTTGCGCGCTAGTTATGATAAAGTCAACAAGAGAGACACCAAGTTCTGAGAGGGGTTGAGGTGACTGGGACTGTGAACTTATGGCAAAGCTTTTTAAGATTAGAGATAGTTACTGTTTATGGCTTGACTCCGACAGAGACAGCTATTTTTCTGGCTAAGTTTCCCGATGAAAATACGTTCAAGAGTAACAGAGAGGTTGCAGATGGAGGAATCACAGAAGAAAATTCTGACATTCTGATCGACCCTGAGAATGTTCGGCGGCAAATGTGGACGATATACAACGAGCGTTTCTGTCCAACAGAAAACCGGGAAGGTTTTTTGGGTTGTAACGACAGGAGTAGTCAGCGGAAAGATGCTGCATTTCTAGATTGGCTGAAACCGCAGTATTTAAAGTGGCGGTCAAGTCAAAGGAGTGCATTCAGTACAGGCGATCGTACCCCTGCTATTTCCTCTAACCCTTTTATTCCTCAGACTGGTAAAGTTGACGACCCGCAACTGTTTTTCGGCAGAGAGGGGGAAATGAGGCGAGTCTTCGAGGTTCTTAACAGCAATGACAGCGTAGTTTTAATAGGAGAAGAAGGTATCGGGAAGTCTTCTCTGCTATCGGCTATTTGCCAACAGGCTAAAACTCTCCTATTCTCGCCACGGAAGCCAATTTACTTAGATCTCAATCGAGTTCGAGATAACGATGACTTCTACACAGCTTTGTGTGAAGAAGTTGGCATCCCTAAAAGCTATGGAAATATGCTCTATCGTAACTTGAAAAATCATAGAGTGCTGGTGGCTATAGATAATATTGAAAAGATGACTAGAGAAGGTTTTACCCGCGAAGTTAGAGATATTTTGCGGAGTTTAGCTGAAGGGCAAAAGGCACCTTTGAAACTGATTGTAGCTGCTAGCGCACCCCTCAAGACACTCTTTAATGACGGTCAGGATATCTCGTCATCTCCACTTGAAACTATTTGTCAGCCAGAAAATATTAAGCCTTGGGATGAAGCAACAGCCCGTGCCTTTATTAAAGCTCGTCTTGCTATGACTTCCGTACATTTTACTGAAGAAGAAATAAGCCAGCTAATACAAGAAAGTGGCGGTCATCCCCGACGGCTGATGCAGTTCTGCTATCAAAATTATGCGCGATATGTGGAGGATGTAAAATGAGCGATCGCAACACCGAAGTTCCCCGTTTAGACTTAGCTCCTAAATTCAAGCAACGTCTTTCATTATCAAAACCCATCGATTACTTGCGGTTATTATACTGGGTGTTTTTCTTTCCCCAAGCCTTGCGTTGGTATGTTCAAAATAGAGTATTTATTCTAGAGCAACACAAAAAATCTAAAAAATATTTACGATTAGTGTTTAATTACATAGCTCGGCTAATTATACAAGTAATGGTAGTCATATTCATTACATTATTGAGTTGGAGTATAATTCTTATATTAATTGATTTCTCAGTAAAAATAGAGCATATATTAGCTGTCTTTATCACAACTATTTTTTGGTATTTTCTGACTTTGTGGTTTTTTTCACTACTAATACTTGAAAAGGATAGAAAATTTAATATTTTACAAATAACAAAACCTATAACTATAATCATTTTTTTGATTGTGAATTTAAATATAATATTTTTTACTATGAGTGCTATAAAAGAAGGATATACTAACCTGGCAGTTATCTTAATTTCAGGTATATTAACAGGTATATGGTTGGGTCTAGGAGGTATTGCAGCACTAGCCATTTTAGGTGTAGACGAATTAGCTATTATATTCGTTATTTGTGGCGTGTTATGTATGTCATTTACACTTTGTATTTTTTTACCAATAAATTTAGAACAAACAGATTTTTTTACACTTATAAAAAGCCTGTTAATTAGAGTAGTTTTCTTTGTTACTTGTGTAATTAGTTCATGTATAGGATTGCTGCGCCCAGATAACTGGTTGTTTACATTACCTGTAACCCAAACATTATTTAAAATAGAAGTTACTCCAAGAGTTCAAGAAAACAGCAGCCCAAGGATTTTCAGTAATGAGTTTGGTTCCCGATATTCTGGATATTCAGATTTTCTGATTTCTTCATCTCCCCATCTTCCCCTGTCTCAAGAATTGCCATCTGATTATGTCTTTGAAATGCGTAAGTCCTATAGAAATCATCTAGACTTGCTGTTTCCTCGTGTAACTGTCCTGCCTAATCCCTATCTCACAGAGCAATTAAAAGAATGGCTGCGACAAGATTGGGAGACAGGAATACATAATGCTTATGAAATTTATACTTATACTCTCCAGTTCATTCCTGTAATTCAAGCTTTAAACCAAGTTCTTGCTGAAGAACCAGAGCAAGTTGTCGATCGTATAGCACATTTAACAGATCATCCTTACAAATGGGAATTGGTGCGTTTTATTTCAGGTTCTATCTATACAAATTTTATTCAATTGGAGCCTCATGCTCGCGCTGTTTCCCGTGGTTTCTTGTGTTTGCACGAGCAGTCGCTCTACGATGCAGGGGAAGCATTTTATGAGGTGCGGTCTCTACCTTATGGAAAAGAAATGTTGATGATAAGTGTAATTATGTCTATCTATCAGGAGACTCTAAAGTTGAATGATATTGCTGCGCTATCGATATATGTTTTTCCTAAAGAACCTTTGCTGCGTGGGGATACTTGGAGAGCGATCGCTAGTTTGTATGAGATTATAAGGGATATTCGAGTTATTCAGAAGAGTTCGTCTCGTTCTGCCAGAGCATTCGCTCTTAGCCATGCTTTAGGAGAACTCAAAAACTTGCGGGATCGAGCTGATGCTGTACCTCAACCAGAGCGAGAAATAGTTAGAAAAATTGCCTGGAATTGGTCGCAAGCGATATTAGATGTAGCTAGTGAGGTTGGGAACGTTTCTATTACTGAGCGAGTGCGTAATCCCTACGTGGTTGGCGACCCTGTTGAGGGGAACCTGTTTGTTGGACGAGAGGATATACTCAAAGAGCTCAAAGAAGTGTGGATATTGAGTCAGCACCTTCAGTCTGTGGTTATCTACGGTCATCGACGCATGGGCAAAACTTCTATTCTGCTTAACGTGGCTAATTCCCTAGGTTCACAGGTAAAAGTAGCCTATGTCAATCTATTGCGATTGGGAGATAGTCCTCAAGGAGTTGCAGAGGTGCTGATGGCAATTAGCGATGAAATTTCTGATGCTGTCAACATTCCACCTCCTGCCGATGCGGATTTGCTGAATCTTCCCTACCGTACTTTTGAGCGCTATTTGAAACAAGTAGAGGCAAATCTGAGTGAAACGGGTTTGATTATTGCTTTAGATGAGTTTGAGAAGATTGAAAAACTGATTGAGAAAGGAAAGATTGACAGTGACTTTATGGAGGTTCTGCGCGGGATGGTACAAATGAGTCCTAAAATAGCTTTTGCCTTGGCTGGTTTGCATACTTTAGACGAGATGACTGGGG
Source organism: Microcoleus sp. F6_B6 (assembly GCA_036702215.1). GTDB lineage: Bacteria > Cyanobacteriota > Cyanobacteriia > Cyanobacteriales > Microcoleaceae > Microcoleus. Next base: position 52,448 of record JAUBST010000006.1, on the reverse strand, counting down.
ATTACTCTCACCCTTTCTTCGCCAGCTTTATTAATATCAAGGTTAGCTTCATGGAAAGTGCAGCTACCCGTCAGATTCTCGCTAATCCACATGAAGATTTCCTTCTTGACTACGCACCAGAAGCGTTATCTATAATCTATGCTTGGACTGCTGGACAGCCTTATTTAGTTCAGCTAGTGGGATTTCAGCTAGTTCGCCGCTACAATGAGCAAGTTTTTGACATGGGAAATTCTCGCGATCCGGTCTTTACAGTAGAAGATGTGAGGGCAGTCATTAATAACCCTGAATTCTTTCAGCGGGGAAGCTACTACTTCGATGGCGTTTGGGGTCAGGCGGCGCGGGGTGCTCCCGGACAACAAGAGATATTAAGAGCGATCGCACCTCACCGAGAAGGACTAGATATCAACACGCTAGCTGAAATTACTGGCATGAACGAGACAAATTTACAGCAAGCACTTAACTCTTTGATACGTCACGATGTAGTTTGGGAAATTGATGGCAAGTGGCGCATTATTGTCGAACTATTTCGCCTTTGGGTGGATAAATGTATATAGTGTGCTTGCGTAAGTCCTGATTAGGTTCGCCACTGATTAAGCCAGCGAACTTGCCCTTTCCAATCAGCAGCTTGTGTTTCTGAAAGCAGGCAATCGAGCGAAGCAATTAGACTAGATAATGTCCAACTGTTTTGAGCAGCCAAAATGATGCCGCCATGTTCGGGATAACGCTTAGCTAAAACCTGAAAATCCCGGATATTAAACGTAAAAATACACCCCCTCGCGCTGTTGCTTCTAGCAATTGAGCCTCATCGCTAGCATCTAAAGCCATCCACTCATTCGGTGTCCGAGTGACATCGTGACTGCGAGATAAAAGGGCCGCTTGCAAAGCTTTAATAGAGGTATCGGCATCTAGATGCAATAGCGGTTTAGACATTAGCAGCTTCGATAATTTGCTCAGCGGCAATAGATGCGTCTATTTCTTGATAGTGAGCCGCATAAAAAGCGAGAACATCGTTCACTCGATCTTCACTTAAGTCATACTCAGTGGCAATTTGGTTTGGAGAAAAACCCCATTTCTGCGCTGCGATGACTACTGTTTGCACCCGCAACCGAGTGCCGCGCAAAACGGGAACGAGTTCGCCGCTAGCGCCGCGCACATAGGTGATTTCAGGAAAAGCCGGGTCGTCATTCCGCTGCTTGAGAGTAGCGACTTTTTCGGCTACAGCCCAGAGGATAAACTGATCGAAGGAAATGCCTTGGAGTGTTGCCAATTTTTCAGCTTCTTGCTGTAACTGAACGGGTAAGTTTAAGGCGTAGGATGTCATCGATCTAACTTCCGTTTGCTAATATAATTTCATCGGTTCATTCTTTAACAACTTCCATCAACTCCTCAATCAAAACATCGAGGGTGCGAGCTATCTTTTGAATGGATGTGATATCAACCGTTGCTAGTCCTTCCGATCGAGCATAGTGCCTGACTGTGCTGTACGGAACCTCCGATCGATCGGCAACATCCTTTAGCGTCCATCCTTTTTCGTCAGCCAACTCTCGGATTCGGAACCTAACTAACCCCATTCTACTTGACAAACGATAAGTATCTATGTTTTTAATTCAAACACAATAGTCGATCGACAGTTAAACAGTATTTTGTAGGGTGCGGATCTGTCAGAAGTTCGCGCGTGCGAAGCTATCCCGTAGGGAATCGCACTTAAAGATATCTGATGAATCCGCACCCGATGGGTGATCACCCACAAATCAAAGAAACCGGGTTTTTCACCAAATCTTCGCCTGCAACCAAATATTCTCGCAAAAACCCGGTTTCTGGCCGCCCACCCATCAAATACAAAACAACTGCCAACAGCCAAAACCGTCAACAGTTGTTTTATATATTCAATGCGGATGGCGAGACTCGAACTCGCAAGGACATATTGCCACACGCACCTCAAGCGTGCGCGTATACCAATTCCGCCACATCCGCTCTTTCTGGCACTCTCCGGGATTTTTGCGTTACGAGTTAAAGATTCACAGGTTGAGGTTCCTGACATTTAACTGGTGACTTGCCCTTTTGCACCGCCGATTTACAATCATAGCACCACTACCAGCAAAATGTAAAATAAATTTTTGTGAACAATTTTTGCAAAACGATTATCCAGAACATACCGAAAGGCATTATTGTACAGAATATTGAGTGAATTAAGCAGCGAAGATGGGGTTCTCGAAAATTTTAATCGCTAATCGGGGAGAAATAGCTCTCCGCATACTCCGCACGTGCGAGGAAATGGGGATTGCCACGGTCGCCGTTCACTCCACCGTAGACACACACGCCTTGCACGTCCAGTTGGCAGACGAAGCCGTTTGCATCGGCCCCCCCACCAGCAGCAAAAGCTATTTAAACATCCCCAACATCATCGCGGCTGCCCTGACGCGCAACGCCGCAGCCATTCACCCCGGTTACGGCTTCCTCGCCGAAAACGCCCGATTTGCCGAAATCTGCGCCGACCATCAAATTACCTTCATCGGCCCGTCGGCAGCAGCGATGCGGGCGATGGGCGACAAATCCACCGCCAAAGAAACTATGCAGCGGGTGAAAGTCCCCACAGTTCCCGGTAGCGAGGGATTGCTGGCCGACGATCGCGAAGCTTTGTCGATCGCCCGCGACATCGGCTATCCTGTGATGATCAAAGCCACCGCCGGCGGTGGTGGCCGCGGGATGAGGCTAGTGAGAGAAGCATCCGAACTCCCCAAACTGTTCTGTGCAGCCCAAGGCGAAGCCGAAGCAGCCTTCGGCAATCCCGGACTTTACCTCGAAAAATTCATCGAAAAACCCCGGCACATCGAAATCCAAATCCTCGCCGACAACTACGGTAACGTCATCCACCTCGGCGAGAGAGATTGTTCGATTCAGCGCCGACATCAGAAACTCCTCGAAGAAGCCCCCAGCCCCGCCCTCACCCAGAAACTGCGAGATCAAATGGGTCACGCCGCCGTCGCCGCCGCCAAATCCATCAACTACACGGGTGCCGGCACAGTCGAATTTTTGCTTGACAAATCGGGCAAGTTCTACTTCATGGAAATGAACACCCGCATCCAAGTAGAACATCCCGTCACCGAGATGATTACAGGCCTCGACTTGATAGCCGAACAAATTCGGATCGCCCAAGGCGAAAAACTGCAAATCAAGCAAAGCCAAGTAGTTCTCAACGGCCATGCCATTGAGTGTCGCATCAATGCTGAAGATCCCGATCGCAACTTCCGACCCCACCCCGGCAGAATCACCGGCTTTTTGCCTCCCGGTGGCCCTGGCGTGCGGATGGACTCTCACGTTTACACCGATTACGAAATACCCGCTTACTACGATTCTTTAATCGGTAAAGTAATTGTATGGGGGCGCGATCGACCCACAGCCATCCGGCGCATGAAACGGGCATTGCGAGAATGCGCCATCACCGGCGTCCCCACCACCCTGGGCTTCCACCAAAAAATCCTCGATAGCCCGGAATTTCTGGGCGGCGAAGTTTACACCAATTTTGTCGAACAGTTCTTGAACCAAAACAGTCATTAGTCAATCGATTTTGGATTTTAGATTTTGGATTTTGGATTGAAAGATTGAAGAAAGCAACCCCACGGATCGATCCGGGGGTTTTTACCAAGCCTGCTTTCAGTCAACAGTCAACCGCCAACAGTCAACAGTCAACAGTCAACCGCCAACTCTTACATCATCATCGTCAGCAGCCCTTGCTGACCGAGAATCATTTCTCGCAGCAAGCTACAGATACCGACCCAAATAATCGGCGTAATGTCCACCCCGCCGATCGGCGGTACAATCTTTCTAGTTACGGCTAAAAAAGGTTCCGTCGGCCAAGCAATCAGACTCAACGGCAACTTGCTCAGGTTCACCTCGGGATACCAAGTCAGAACGATCCGAAAAATAAACAGCAAAGTCATCAGCACTAGGACAGATCCCAGCATCCAACTTGCCACGGTAATACCAGTCATAGGTCTTATCTCGAAATTTTAAGTTTTGTTAAGTCTGCTATTCATAATTTTAACCGTTTGACAGGTGCGATCGAAAGTATAAAATTAATAAAAATCAAATTGTTGTAACAAAGGCTTGGAATCTATGACTCCTTCTCTCGCGAACTTTTTGTACAGCCTGCTGGTGGGCGTCGTGGTGGTAGTGCTTCCAGCAACGATCGCCCTGATCTTCATCAGCCAAAAAGACAAAATCAAGCGCACCTACTAAAAAGTCTGCAGGTCTCTGAGTCCGGCGTGAAAGTCAATTTTCGGCTACACGTCGGGAATTTCCCCGATCCCATAAACCTCGGCTGCAAGCAACTGTGAAGGCAAAACCTTCGGTTGACTGCTTTCGCTGAGGTTTTTTCCCGTTAAACTCATTATTATACTCGCTTCCCAAGCTGAAACCCTGACCGGACGCTGCCCCAGAAAGCACAGTCGGGATAACAGACTTAATGATAGATGTAAAATCTAACTCGCTAACATAGGAAAGACACAGGAGATAGGCTAATGGTCAATTTAGGATTGAACTGGAGCAGCCTGTTAGGGATCGTCCTAGCAGTAGCAGGGGCAGGACTGTACTTTCTGCGATCGTGGCGTCCCAAACTAGCCCGAGACCACGATATTTTTTTTGCAGCAGTTGGCTTGCTGTGCGGCGGTATTCTGTTATTTCAAGGATGGCGGCTTGACCCAATTCTGGCCTTCGGTCAATTTCTGCTCACCGGTTCCGCCATATTTTTTGCAGCAGAAAGCATCCAACTGCGAGGAGCGACCACAGCCCAAGCCAAAAGTCGCGTCCAATACGTAGATGAAGACCGACCGGTCAGCAACGCCTACAGTTACGACGGCTACGATGCCGAAATGGAACAGCTAGAACCAGAGGAAGACTATCCGCCGCGTCCCCGCATTAGAGGCAGCCAAGACTACCGTTCCTCTCGAGAAGCCTACGACGACGAACCCCGCCGCCGCCCCTCGAATCGCAACGGCAGCGTTAACACCGGACGGCCCGACTCGCCCGATCGATCCTCGCGCAAACGTCCCTCTCGCCCAGAAGCCCCGCCTGCCCAAGAGTCGGACAACTGGGACGTTTCAGACAACCCCGAAGAAAGACCGACCCGCAGCCGCAGCAGTCGCCCACCTGCTTCGTCGTCGGAAAACCGCAGTTCCGATACGCCGCCGAGAACCAAAAAACCCCGTTCTACGGAATCATCGAGGTCTCGCCCCACCAACCGCGACGTGGAAGCACCGCCGTCAGACTACGTGGAGTATCGACCTGTAGAATACCCGGAAGACCAACCGGATAATTCCCCCAGTTTCGACAAATAGGCAAACACTAAGTAGATGGGTGAAACTAAACTTTTCTCGTGCCAGTCGGCAAAAAAATAAGTTGCGTTTATTGATCCCCATCTACTTATTCTTCAGATATTAAAGTGATTCAAAAGACTGTAAATTGCGAGGGTGAAAACCCAGACCAACGGAGATATACACAAAGAAAAGCTAATTTTTTTCAAAATTATTTTGACAATCAAGCATCCAGGATACCCGCCACGTGATTCATTCCGAAAGCAGACTCGGGACCCAGAAATAAAAAACCTGTATCCGAGAAACTTGCCGAACGTATTTATTCCGCGCAAGTCAATGCTTCAATTCTTTAATCTAAAATCTAAAATCTAAAATCTAAAATCGATTGACCTACCGAACCTGTGGAACTAATCGACAGCATAACAATCTAAATAATATAAAATTCCAAATATCCTATCAGCAAGATGCCATTACTCGAAATAGGAGATCCGGCTCCCTGGTTTTCCGTTCCTTCTACAAATAACCCCTTATTTCATTTCCCAACTGTTGGGGGCCGGCGAGTCGTGCTGTTTTTCTTTGCCAGCGCAGCTTTTGAACAAATCCAAGTTATCCTCAAAAGCTTTCAAGAGCTTTCAGAAGAATTCCAAAGCTTGCAAGTCCCGATGTTCGGAGTGAGCGTTGACCCAGCGGACAAACAACAAAACAGACCGACAACAATTGCTCCGTCATTCATCTTTTTCTGGGACTTGGATAAAAAAGTCAGCCACCAGTACGGTGTTTTCCGAGATGTCGAAGAAAATGGAGTTGCGGGAGTTTACTATGCACCACAAACTTTTGTTCTCAACGAAAACCTTCAGATAATTAATATTTTGCCGATGGGCGAATCGCACCAACACGCCCAGCAAGTATTAGATTTTATCAAAACTTTGCCTCCAATTGAGGAAGCCCGATCGGCCACTCGCCACGCCCCGGTGTTGGTAATTCCTAATGTTTTGAACAAAGCCTCTTGCCGCAGTTTAATCGATATGTACAAAACTCACGGTGGCAGTCCATCGGGCTTTATGAGGCAAGTAGACGGGAAAACTGTTGGCATTCACGACGAGAATTTCAAGAAGCGCCGAGATTTCTTTATTGAAGACCAGAAGTTACAGCGACAATTGAATTCGATTATTTTGCGCCGGGTGAAGCCGGAAGTAGAAAAAGCTTTTCAGTTTACAATCACTAGGTTTGAGCGGTATTTGGTAGGTTGTTACGATGCCCAGAGCGGCGGTTATTTTCGGCCGCACCGCGACAACACTAGCAAAGCGACGCTGCACCGCAGGTTTGCGATGACCCTAAACTTGAATGTGGGAGAGTACACGGGGGGATTTTTACGGTTTCCAGAGTACGCACCGCACGGTTATAAAGGGGATTGCGGCACGGCGATTATTTTTTCGTGTTCTTTGCTGCATGAAGCGACGCCGGTGATTAGCGGCGAGCGTTTTGCTTTGCTGTCTTTTTTCTACGGAAATGAGGATGCTGCGCTACGAGAAGCTAATTTTAAGTATTTAGCTGCTGATTCAGATTCCCGAATTGGAGAACCGGCGTGAGGAATGTCACTACTGCGGTGCAAGTCCTAAAATAATTACAGAGGGTAGTTAGCAGTTAACCACAAAACCTAATTCCTAGCTACCGATCGCTAAATACTAAATCGATCGCCATGAATTTCACACTTCTAAGTTTAGCAGTATCGGGAATTTTAACGGTTGGGGTAACAGCCAGCGCTGCTGCGGTTGTGACGGCATCCCCTGTGCGGCAATCAACAGATTTAACGGAATTTAACTCGGTGGATTCCCAGGGTGCGATCGCCCAAACTGTCGAAGAACAAACCAATATTCGAGTCTACGAAAAAGCCAGTCCGGCGGTTGTTACCGTCGATACAGATAAATCTAACGGCAGCGGCACAATTATCACCCCTGACGGCATGGTGTTAACGAACGCCCACGTTGTTTCGGCAGGCGGTACCGTCAATATCATTTTGTCAGACGGCAGAAAACTTGTCGCCGATGTCATCGGATTCGGCGAAGACGGTCTAGACTTAGCCGTGCTAAAGATTCGCGGTCAAAACAATTTGCCCACCATTCCTTTAGCCCGCCCCGGTTCGGTGAAAGTCGGGCAACAAGCATTTGCGATCGGGAATCCCTTCGGTCAATTTCAAGGTACTTTTACAGTCGGAATCGTCAGCCGCATCGACCAACAGCGGGGCTTAATTCAAACCGACGCCGCCATCAATCCCGGCAATTCAGGAGGCCCGCTGCTCAACAGTTCAGGAGAATTAATCGGCGTCAATACTTCTATTTTTACTCGCGGTCGGAGCGGTGGCAGTATCGGTATCGGTTTTGCAATTTCCGCAGACAAATTACCCGCTTTCCTGACAGCGGTGCGAGAAGGGCGAGCTCCCCGCGCGGCTCAAGCCCGATCGCCCTTTGGTGGCAACAAATCACCTCAAAAAGTTGCGTTAAACGGGCCCCCCGTCAGCGGCCTCCTCACCGACAAGTCTAGCGTTCTGCCTACCGACAACAGCTTTTTTGACCTCTACTCCTTTGAGGGAAAAGCCGGCCAGCAAGTCACGATAGAAATGAAAAGTCAAGAAATTGACCCTTATTTAATTTTGCTCGGACCCAACCAGCGCGAAATCGCGCAAGACGATGACGGGGCAGGCAGTAAAGACGCCAGAATTACAGTCAGGCTGCCTGCAGACGGGACTTACACGTTAGTTGCAAATTCCTACCAAGCTAAGCAGTCAGGGGCTTATACGTTAGAACTGAAAGCGAGTGCTCCTACCGCGCCTTCTCGGGCGATTTTGCAAGAAGAAGGTGCTTTAGTCGCAGGCGGCCCAGTATTGCCGTCTGACAACAGTCTGTATCGAGAGTATACTTTTGAAGGTCGATCGGGTCAGTCTGTAGCCATTTCCCTCGAAAGCACAGATTTCGATCCCTATGTGGCTATCTTTGGCCCTAACGATCGATTAGTGGCAGAAAATGACGATGGGAGCGATTCGACTAAAAATGCGTTTCTGACCGTTACTTTGCCTGCTACGGGTCGCTATCGCGTCATTGTCAATGCTTACGATGCTTCGGGCCGGGGTCGTTACACTCTAACTGTCCGGTGAAAATGGGAAAAAGGTAATGGGTAATCGGGAATTGGTAATTGGTCGAATTATTATGCTTCCTGCTTCCTGCTTCCTGCTTCCATCCGTTAAATCTTGTACAGTGCTCGCTGCCGAACTTCCTGCTTCCATCCGTTAAATCCTTTACACTCATCCGTTGCCGAACTTCCTGCTTCTATCCGTTAAATCCTTTACACTCATCCGTTGCCGAACTTCCTTCTTCCATCCGTTAAATCTTGTACAGTGCTCGCTGCCGAACTTCCTTCTTCGTTGCAAATCGAGGTAATTCATGCGTCAAGTTAGATTTTGGGCGATCGCGCCAATTGCTCTACTAGCTACTTTTTCTGGCAAGCCGAATCTCTCCCTGCCAGTTTCAAATTCAAGTGGAGTTGCTAACAGCAGTTCCACCCTCATTTCTGCAGAATTTCCTCAAAATTTACCTGATGCGAGGCTTGCTGGCAAGGCTGTTGTAGCTCAAGCAACCCCCAATCCGTCGCCATCACCACAGAGTTCGCCAACTCAGAGTCCAACTGTAGAAACTTCGCCGAGTCCCGATCCGGGTTCATCTAAAGTCATTTTAGAGCAAAACGGAGAACTCACCCCTGCTAAGTCTTCTGTACTGCCCTCGGACAGCAGTTTGTACGATGAGTATACCTTTGAAGGCACTCAGGGTCAGAAAGTGGTTGTTACCGTAGAAAGTACCGAGTTTGATACTTATCTCGCTATTTTCAACTCCCAGGGCGAGCTACTTGCAGAAAATGATGATGCAACGCAGCAAAATTCCAATTCAGAGCTTACTGTTACTTTGTCTGCGAACGGTCGCTATCGGGTGATTGTCAATGCTTACGATCCCCCTCCAAAAGGTAGGGGCAAGTACAGTTTAACCGTCCGCGAAACAACTGGAAATTAGTTTGAACGAAACTTCGGAGTCAGGACACGGCATTGCCGTGTCCCTATAATGCTAGGTCGATCGCACTTACTTGTAGTGCGATCGGCTTTGGTACATTCACGTGTTATCTGAAACTATAAAAGTCAAAATTTTGCATTGATAGCTCGAACCAGTGTATTTTAAATAACTCTTAAAAGTAGAATGGAAGCTGAAAGAGCGATAAAATTTCAACTTCCATTCTAGATTGATTTTGATTAATTTAAGGCAGGCCCAGCCAGGTAAAAAAATCCTGGCGGGTAAAGAATTCTAGCAGCAAAAGCCCCACGAATCCCACCATCGCAAATCGGCCGTTGATTTGTTCTGCATAGGCATTCCACCCAAACGCTGGTTCTGGTTTTGGGGTATTTAGGGTTGTCGGTTTTGGGGAGGGAGGAGTTTTAGCAGTCATTTAAAAGTTTTGAGTTTTGAGTTTTGAGTAGTGACTTTTGGGAAGCTTTGCGATCGCACAACTTGTAATTTACCAGGAAAATGACAGCCGATCGCTAATCTGCTGACTTTTCTAAACTTTGAACCGATTCGATCAGATTTCGCACGGTTTCAGTACCTTCTGAAGGCTCAAAAAACAGCGGGAACTTGCCGCGAGCGATCATTCTCAAACCCAACGGGCCCAGACTCAGCAAGCCTTTAACGTCGCGGAAGTAGTTTCCTACTACTTCGATGCCAAACTTGCGCTCGTCTATCCAGCCGCCTTCTTTGACGAGATCGATTAAGACTTTGCGGTGGCGGATCGATCGACTGGCTTGGTCGTCTTTGCGATCGAGAATCTCCTGTTTAATCTTACCAATTTGATCCATCGGCGCCACTTCCATCGGACAAACCGAGTTGCAGTAGTAACAGCGGGTGCATCCCCAGACGCCTGCAGTACCTTCGTTGTATTTTTCGAGCCGATTTTCGGTTTCGCTGTCGCGGGAGTCGGCGATCGTGCGGTAAGCTTTGGCGAGGGCGTGGGGACCGACAAATTCCGGGTTGACTTCGCGGGCGTTGCACTCAGAATAGCACGCGCCGCAGAGGATGCAGTTGCCGGTTTGGTCGAGTTTCGATCGCTCTTGTGGAGTTTGCAGAAATTCCCGTTCTGGAATTGCTCGCGAGGCGGTGCTGACATAGGGTTCAACTGCTTCCAGGTTGTCCCAAAAACTCGTCATGTCAACAACCAAATCTTTAATGACCGGCATATTTCCCATTGGGGCGACGGTGATTTCTGGGATGAAATCGGCAGGCTTTTCTGCTGAGCTGGAATCGGCTATTTTTTGCAGTCTTGCGAGTTCGCCGGCTACATTTTCTTTGCAAGCTAATGCCGATCGACCGTTAATTCGCATCGAACAACTGCCGCAAATTGTATTGCGGCAATTTTTGCGAAAAGCTAAAGTGCCGTCCTGTTCCCACTTGATATTGTTGAGGCAGTCGAGGATGGTATTGCTCTCTTCCACATCTAGGGTGTAAGTGTGAACCCGGGGAGCCTCGTTTTGATTTTGGCGGACTACATTAAAGCGGACTTTCATATTTTGAGTAAGGAATTTAATGTCTATTTTAAGCTAAATTTTATGACTTTTTATAAAGCTTTTATTTTTTTAACAACTACCTAAAGTAAGAGATTGAAAAATTTTTAATGATTATTTGAGAAACATCAATAATTCTTAAGTTACAAATTCTAAATAGCAACTTTTTTTAAGGGGATTTTTGAGCTATTAATTGGAAATAAAAGTAATTAATCGCTGCAATTCGCTAGTAGGAGGTGCGTGATGTCCAGCTTGTTTGTATTAACTTTCATGTTTTCCACACCTGCCTTTTGTCTGGGTCTGCTAAATCCTCAATGGGTGGGACTGGGCACTCGCAAGCGATCGGCTGCTTTGTACGGTGGCTTGATGGCAGTTTCGTTCGTTTTGCTTGGGGTTACAGCACCTAGGCCGCCGCAACCAGTTTCATCGGGGCTGCTGGCCTCAACTGAATGGTCAGAATTTAGGGTAAGCGCGCTTTTTCGCTGAACGCAGGGTGCTGAGTCTGCACCTCACTTTTACGGCATCGAGAGCGAGACTCGATCGCTCGTCAAACGCTGCGTTAGATTTGCTCTGCCAACAACCTCGGTTAATGATGAAGGCTTTTTTCGGTGATTGTACGAATTGAAGAACGCAAATCGATCGGCTAAAATCATCTAATTGTTGAGCTTGCGGTGCGGGTGCAGCTATGACTTACAGCTTGAGAATTGTCGATTTGCCAACGAGCGAACGGCCGCGGGAACGGTTGATGGCGGGCGGCCCGAAAAGTTTGGCGACGGCAGAATTGATAGCGATTCTCCTGGGTACTGGTCAGGGACCAGGCAAACTTTCCGCCGTCGGGCTCGGACAGTATATTTTAAATCAGTTGAGTTTGCACCACCGCGACCCTCTGGCTGTGCTCCGCAGTATTAGCGTTCAGGAGTTGACGCAGATTCACGGGATTGGCCCTGCTAAGGCAACTTCGATTTTGGCTGCTGTAGAGTTGGGGAAGCGGGTATTTCAGTCGCGACCGCCGGAAATGGCTGTGGTTGACTCTCCGCAAGCGGCGGCGGATGCCCTGAGTCAGGATTTGATGTGGCAGTCTCAGGAACGTTTTGCTGTGGTGCTGCTGGATGTGAAAAACCGGCTGCTGGGTACTCAGATAATTACGATCGGCACGGCTACGGAAACTTTGGCTCACCCACGGGATATTTTTCGGGAGGTGATCCGCCAAGGGGCGACGCGGGCGATTATCTCGCACAATCACCCATCGGGGATTGTGGAACCGAGCCCGGAGGATATTGCTTTGACGCGGCAGTTGCTGGCGGGAGCGCAGTTTTTGTCGATTCCGCTACTGGATCACTTGATTTTGGGGAATGGCGATTTTAGGAGCTTGCGGCAGACGACGACGCTTTGGGAGGAGTATCCCCAGGGCGATTGAACTCTTATACTTAACTAATTTGATTGCTGTCATTAGTTATTTGTATCTTTGGGCTGTGCGACGGCTGAATCAGCCCTGACAGCAGGCAAATTTTCCGGCTGGAGTCCCCCGCGATCGCCTGTTTTAGCTGAATGTCGCTGCTGATACTGCGTTTCGACCACAACTCGGTTAATCTAGTATAGGTAGGCTGAAGAGGTCGCTAATCCGATTTTTTTTGAGCATACTAAACGTATACTAAACCAGCACCTAAATACCCACTTATTAAGAAATTATTAAATGGGATGTAAAATACACGGTGTGGTGATAGGAGGAGAACTGTGTTTCTGAGACTTGCAGAACAACACCGTAAATTCGTTCAAGATTTGGTAATGAACCTCCAAGCTTTAGCGATCGTGCTAGAGCATCGGGGTTATCTGGCATCCTGCTACACTTGCGGGGGTCAGATGAACAGTGCCTCATTTATGGTCAGTTTGACGGACAACCATCTGATTCGATTCTTAGTGTCAGATTACGGTATCACTTGGACTGAGATGCGGGACGACCGCGAACTGATGAAACTAGAAGGTGCAGAAGCTATTAGTCAGTTACAAGAACTGGCAAATCTCGTAAAGTATCAAATCCAACCTTCGGAAGCTACTTTAGCGACGGCGCAGCGAGTTTAGCGATTGCACGGTTCCGAGGAAGGCGACGCCAGAAAGTCGGTGCTTGTCTGCTACAACCTAATCCCCAGCGAGTTAGTTGAGAGGGTTCATTTAGGTGCACAGCTATGGCTGCTCAACAGACAAGGGTGCTATCAGGGTGCTTTGAGACTGTTTAGCGCTCAGTCGATCGAAGTGAGCCTGGGCAGACGGCATACTTGATGCCAAAAGTCTCAAACTTGGAACCTCTAGTTTTTTTTCAGCAGTTGATTCTCCCTTGAGAGCGATTAGCAAAATGTAGAAGTGTGACTGCTCGCCGGCTGCGATATTAATTTCTGACTTTGCCATTCAAAAGTCAAGGAATTGAAATTAACTTTGAGCAGGCAGGTAAAAATTTAAGATCCAGAGTGAGGATAAGGCTGTGAAGATGGGGTGAAGCGCAAAGGGGGGCTATGGCCTACGGGCGATTCAGCACTCAACTGCAAAGTCGGTAAGGCTCAATTCGAGCCATTAGTCTGTGCTTGATTGAAAACATCTTCATTTGTCTAAAATTCCCTGTTTGTATAGTCGCGAATTCCATGAGACTGTTGGTGAATCAATAGTTTGTTTCTTTGGGGGGTTTAATAATCAACCGCCAAAACGCCAAGTACGCCAAAAAGGAAGAAGAAAGTGGAAGAAGGGTAGAAAAATTAATTGCGGGCAATTATCCGGACACGACCTAAGAGGGGTACGACGGGAGCAAATGTAAGATGTCACCCTTCACGGATTCGCCAACAGCATCACGTCTTCGCCCGGAGCTTAAATTGACACCAATGTCCTTGTGGTCGCCCCACCAAAGTATTGCCCATTGCCTACACTCGTCCAAATTCCGGTTGCATCCGCAGTTGGGCCGACACCGGCAGATGCTCTGAACCGATTGGCGGTAAAACCTTGGCTGATTTTGCCCCCCAGTGGTGAGAATACCAAACATAGTCAAGCCTCACCAGGGGAAAAGTTAATTTCCAGTTTAACTGTTTAACCAGTAAATTCAGATCCCACCCGTGAGGAAAAGTAAAGCCAAAACCCAGTCCTGCTGTTCGGAAAGCATCTTGCATAACCGCTCTCAAAGAATAGTAATCTTGAGACTGGTCAGTCAGATTAAAGTCTCCAGCGGCAATAGTCGGCAGCGTTTCTTTCTGGAGTCGCCGCACTAAATCTTGAATTTGTGCCGGTCGGTCGCCGTACTCGTAAACTGGGATTTTGAGGAAAGGCAAAATTTTATGCTGGCGAAACCACGGTGGGGTTGTTGAAATGTTATAAAGAACTACATCTTGCTGGTTCATTGCGATAATAGCTCGTTCCTGTGGTTCGTTCCCACCGGCTAGGCGTAACTTTTGGAAAGAGCGAATCGGATATCTGCTGAGAATTACATGGTATCCGCGCCCCAGGTGGTGCGGGTATAATGCGGCCAACTTAGAGAATACTTCTTCGGCGTAATCCTCCTTAATTTCTTGCAAACAAATGAGGTCTGGTTTTTCTTCCTGAATTAGGTTAACCAAAGCTTGTGGGGATTTGTGATGCCAGCCGAGGTTGAGAGAAAAAACCTTGAGGGTTGGCTGGGAGTCACTGATGTTCGCCGGCTGGGGAGAAAAGTAGGTGACGTGCAGCCAACCCAGCAAACAGATGCAAGCCACAGATGAAACAATCGCGAACCAGCGTTTCTTGATGAGAAAAAACCCTAGAATTGGCACCAGGAAGATAGGCAAGAAAATCCAAGGAACAAAATCCCCCATCAAGGCAATCGGCCACAGCCTATCCCAAAAGATCCGTCTCAGAATCAGATAGCCGACAATCAGTGCTGAGTAGGCGCAGGCGAGAAGTTGAGCAATTCGCTGCAAAAATCGGTAAGGCTTAATCATAGCGCCGTCTGCAATAGCATTTTCTTACTGGTGTGGGGACAAAAAACTGGATAATGCTGAGTTCAAATTAACTGAAATGGTCGCTCCCCGGCTGAGGCTAGGCAATACACTTCTCCTGTGTCCGGTTCTTTTATTTTATACAGACTTTTGGCTGGAAAAAGTGATTGAAAATCGCGATCGGTATATTGCTATTTAGAGTAAGTTTTTGGTTAAATCAAAATTAGCGCTCGCGAAGTTAGGAATCTCAAGCAAATGGTAAATTTAAGCGAACTTTTAGAACCCATCGCCAGTCAATTTCGCAGTTTGGGAATTCCCGAACCAATTACCCATTGGGGACACCCGGTAATGATGGGGATCGTGGTGGCGGCGATGGGCAGTTTTGTCGGGTATACGGGATGGCAGGGACGTTTGGCCCCCGATAAAGATGTCGCGCTCAAAAGTCGCTCGGATCACCGCAAGCTTGCACCGTGGATGTTTCTGTTTCTAGCTTTGGGCTATACCGGCGGCTTGCTGTCGCTGGTGATGCAGCACCAGCCTGTGATGGAAAGTCCGCATTTTTGGACGGGTTCGGCAGTGCTGGTTTTGCTGGCTGTTGGCAGCTTGATTTCGCTGACGGGTTTTGGGGGCAATAAGCTAGCACTGCGCGCGGTTCACGCTTATTTAGGCACGACGGCCCTTGCACTTATGGTGCTGCACGCGGCTTTCGGTTTAAAATTGGGGCTGTCTATTTAGAAGAGGAAGAGGAAGGGGAAGGGGAAGGGAAAGAATGTAAGGAAAGAAATTTTGCTATAACTTACGCACGGGTAGCCAGAAACCGGGTTTTTTACCCAAGTTCACGGCGTTTAGCCCTTTACCCCGGTTGAAAAACCCGGTTTCTTTGGTAAGGAGTGCATAAGTCCCGCATGGACTTCCCTGAAATATTCCCCCTCTAAATGGCTAATTAATGAATCAAGCAACGGGTGTCATCTTCTGTCTTGCCTACATTTTGGGATTGATTTCTACAGCGGTTCCTTGGGGTAGATACGCGATACTTGCTTTGGGAATAGCGGTAGCGCTCGCCCTGCCGAAATTGTTGCGAAAATTTGCTCGAAATTCTGTAAAAGTTACTAAGAAAAGACGCAGCAGACAAAAAGAAAATGCTCTTGAAGAACCCTTAGATGCGAGGGAAGAGTTGAGTTTGTTGGAGATGCTGCCGAGATCGAAATGGGTGTGGGCAGTTGCGGGTTTGGTGGCATTTCTAGCTAGCTTTTATTTTGCAGTTCGATCGCCCCAACCGGCAATAGATGACATCAGCAAACTGATTCCGGCTGGCGGGAACACTCAAGAAGTGGCAGTGACTGTTCGCGGTAGAGTTGTCAGTACGCCTCGATTGACTCGATCGGGTCGATCGCAATTTTGGCTAGAAACAGATTTAGTTAGCGAAATCAACGGCGGCGAGGGAGGGGCAGTTGTAAACCGCCCAGTATCGGGTAAACTCTACGTTACAGTGCCCCTGCTGCAAGCAACTGGCTTGTACGCCGACAATACGATCGCAGTTGTTGGTTCCTTGTACAAACCGCAGCCGCCGTCGAATCGGGGGGCTTTTGATTTTCAAGCATATTTAGCTAGAGAAGGGGCTTTTGTCGGACTCAAAGGCCGTCAAATTGACTGGAGGAGAGAAAATGCGATCGCGGATGTCAATCGAGTTAACAGCCAAACGGCTGCTTTCTGGGATTCAAGCGGGATGCAGCCATCGAAAATTCAAGCGATGCGGCAGCGGATCGTGCGATCGCAACTATCGCAGTTAAATGTTCCCGAAGGGCCCTTGATTAGTGCGATCGCCCTCGGCAAACAAGCGGTAGATTTACCTTACAACATCCGCGACTTTTTTGTGCAAGCTGGATTAGCCCACGCGATCGCAGCTTCCGGCACTCAAGTTTCGATGGTTTTGGCTTTAGTTCTAGCTTTAACCAGGCGTTTTTCCAAACAATTGCAATTTAGCTTTGGCGTCGGTGCTTTATTTTTGCTCGTGGCGTTAACTGGCTTTGAAGCTTCAATATGCCGCGCGGCTTTGATGGGATTTGGAACACTATTTGCTTTGGTGTTGAACCGCGCAGTTAAGCCGCTGGGATTGCTGTTAATCGCTGCTACTATTTTACTCCTGGTTAACCCTTTGTGGATTTGGGATTTAGGTTTTCAACTGAGTTTTTTGGCAACTTTGGGGTTAATAGTGACAACGCCGCCGCTGATGGCAAAGTTGGACTGGATGCCTCCGGCGATCGCTTCAATTTTTGTGGTTCCGATCGCCGCTTCAGTTTGGGTATTGCCACTGTTACTTTACGTTTTTAGCGTGGTATCACCTTACAGTATTTTAGTCAATATTATTGCGGCTCCTTTGCTGTGGATTTTGAGTATTGGGGGGATGGTTAGCGCTTTAGCTGGATTGATTTTTCCGCCTGCTGGCAGTGTTTTAGCGCAACTGCTGGACTATCCGGCAAAAGGGTTAATTGCGATCGCCCAATATTTCTCGCAATTACCCGGTAATTCGCTAGCTGTCGGTCAAGTATCGGTGTTTCAGCTAATCGCGCTTTACAGCTTAATTGGCTGGGTTTGGCTCGGCGGAAGTTCGGCAACGGATTCTGTAACGGATGTAACGGATAGAAGGAGGAAGGAAGAAAAAAGACGGAAGCCGGAAGCAGTCAGAGGGAAAAACCAGGAAAAGGGGAAAGGGAAGAAGGGGAAAAGCAGAGTTATTGCGCTGCCGGTTTTTTCTGCGGCTTGGATTTTACCGCTGGCGCTACTGGCGGGAATAAGTATCATAGTTTTGCCAGCTTGGCACGTGCAATCATCTTTATTTCAAGTTACTTTGCTGGCGACATCTGGCGAGCCAGTCTTAGTAATTCAAGATAGGGGAAAAGTGGCGCTAATTAATAGCGGTGATGAAAATACCGTGAGGTTTACAGTGCTGCCTTTTTTGCAGCAGCAAGGAGTTAATTCTTTGAATTTTGCGATCGCCGCTCACGGTCATTTAGGTTTGAGCGGTGGTTGGGGAAAATTACTAGAACGGTTGCCAATTAAAACATTTTATGATAACCAGGCTCCGAAACAAATTCACCGTGGCAACAATCAGGAATTTATGACGGCTGTGCAATCTCGCCAAGGCGTTTACTTTCCTTTAGAAACTAACAGTACCGTCGATCTGGGTGCGACGCGGTTGCAGTTGGTGAATGCGGAGATTCCGATGGTAGAATTGCTCCTGGGCAATCGAACTTGGTTGCTCGTCGGTGAAATGACACCGGAAGTGCAAAAAAAATTGGCAGCAACGGGAACCTTGAAGCCGGCTCAAGTGCTGTGGTGGTCGGGAAAAACTCTGACGGCTGAGTTATTAAACGCGGTGGCGCCACAAGTGGCGATCGCCTCTGCTAACGAAATCGACCCAGAAACCGCAGCCCAACTGCGCCAAAGCAAAACCCAGATATTCTGGACAGGGCGCGACGGAGCCCTTCAGTGGACTCCAGCAGGGGGATTTAAGACCACTTTGGAATCTGAAGAAAATCAAACTTCTTTTTTATAAAGATTTACAATCTGGCGCACTGTGCGGTAGAATACTTTTAGCTTACATCTCAAATCAATTGGAGAGGTGGCAGAGCGGTTGAATGCGGTAGACTCGAAATCTATTTTGGAGGCAACTTCAACGTGGGTTCAAATCCCACCCTCTCCGTTTAACAATTCTCTTGTCCGTTAAGGGTTTCAGATTCTCTATGCCCTCAAGAGTTCCCTTTTCCGCTCATCTGTGGCTGACTCGCGGTATTTCCCCAAAAAAAACACCCCCGCAGGGGTGCTGTTGCTTACCAGGTAATTTTTCTAGTCAACTGACTCAACTAAACTCTTCCTCATCCGCCGGGTCGCCGTAGGGGTCTTCGCTGGCGGGGCTTACGTTACCGAACATTCCAGCATCCGCTGCGTAGTCGGCCGGGTCGCCGTAGGGGTCTTCGCTGGCTGGAGTCAGGTTGCCGTACTCTCCGTAGTCGGTACCGGCGTAGTCGGCCGGGTCGCCGTAGGGGTCTTCGCTCGCCGGACGCGCGTTGCCGTACTCTCCGTAGTCAGCCGGGTCGCCGTAGGGGTCTTCGCTCGCCGGACGCGCGTTGCCGAACAGTCCGGGATTTGAGGGATCTTCGTAATTGCCGTCAGGATCGACTTGCTCGCTGTCCGATCCGACGACCGCATCTTTTAACTTCCGGAAAAATCCATCTACCATGATAAAGTTCCTCTTTTTTATGTGTTGAAAAATGGCTGTTTTAGATTGGGAATCCCAGATTTAATTAAAAATCATGCAACCGGCAATCTAAAATCTCAAGTGGTGGGGCTACTGTGCTGGAATAGGACTTGTCGCTTCCGGCACGCTAGTAAGGTCTCGACCGGTAGTTTGGTTGTTGTACCCCTGGAATTCGCGGTAACGCAATGCCTCGGACTCCGGAACTTTAATTCCTTCTGGCGGGGGCGTTACCCAGTGAGCGCGATTCTGGGCATCGCGGTAGTAAACGCGACCGTTTTTGGAAAGGTAATATTTTCCCTGCGGCCCCTTTTCTTGCTTGTTTTGGTGCTGGCGGTAGAGATAGTAAAGGGCTGCTGCTCCTGCTAAAATCGCTACTTTTTGAGTATTGCTCAATCCTTTTTTTGCTTGTGGCGAAGGACTCGGGCTGCGATTAGTTTGCACTCCTCCAGCGCGAGTGTCGTCCACAGGAGGCGGAGGAACGGAACTTTGCTGGCTAGAACCGCAAGCACTCATAAACGGAAATATCAGCAGCGTTGTCAGCAGCAGAGCCATGAAGCGCGATCTTTTGGGTTCGGGTTTGATTGTGTTCATTGCCGCTCCGAATTGTCGGGATTATAGGTAGAGTGTGTTCTGGCGAGGTTGAGGAACCTGAGCTGCTGCCAACAGTTTTTAGAGTAAATTAATTTCTCAAAGCAATTTTGACAAAAAAAGTAGTTGCTGAGAACTTAACAGCGCAGGTAAGGTATGGCGTTTCTGTTTAATTATCCTCAATTTTCTAGAAGACTTACTCATTCCAGGGATATAAATAAAGTTTATTTTATTTATATCCGCAGGTATATGCCAATGCCCGCCTTCGGGTAAGAATAAATTCCGTTTGGGAACCGATCGAAGGGAAGTGAAGCAGACGGACGCGGGGAGTCCGAAACTCAAAGCAGCACTGGCGAGAACAAGGAAGGGAGATTTAGAGCTGAAGGAAGAAAGAAGAAGGCGCTTCGACACTTTGACTCCCCTCAGTGCGCCGCGAAGCTGAGCGGGTAAAAAGAAGGAAGAAGGAAGAAAGAATAATAGCAATGGTTTGAGCAATTAAGAACCTCCTAACCGTCTGGACGCTTGCTGCTATATAAGTCCAGCGGTGTTTAATTGTGCCGGACAGCTTGACTCAGATGCAGACAATTTTGTTTGGGAAATTCTGGAGAGGTCGATCGCACTATTGTATAAATCTATTAACCGCGATACAAAGCCCCCGAAGCTTTTGGGATATTTATGAAATTAAATAATTTATTTACTGCTGGACTGTCCATCCCAGTCGTATTTACTGCGGCAAAACATCTAATTTTTTTAAATCAACAAAACCAAGTCAAGGAATTGCTGCAAACCAAACAGTGTCCAGAATGCAATTTCAGCAATGCCAACCTAAAAGGATTAGACTTGCAAGGAGTCAACTAGCAGGGAGCCAACCTAGAAGGTGCTAACTTATCAGGAGCAAAATTGACCAATGCCAACCTAAAAAATGCTAACTTAAATAAAGCCAACCTGACCGGAGCTGATTTGGGCTGTAGCGGCATTACTTTCAACATTGAGGCTAATGAAAAAGAAGCAAATATGGATTTTAATGTCACCGCTGTTCCAGAACAGAATAACCCAGAAAATGCAGTAGCAGGTTTCAATATGAAAGCAACGGAGCGAGGATAGACAATGCGTTTTAACCTCATGGGATGCGCTGATTTCTCAAATGCTAGCTTGCAGGAAGCTAAAATGCCAGATGGCAAAATTCATCCTTAATTGCAGCCCATAAAGCAATCTGCTGTGTCATCATTTGTTAACTTCTTTTCATTCTTTCTGCTTTCTCTTTCTCTTTTTCTGTGTCCTCTGTGGCCTCTGTGGTTCATTTTAAAAAAACCGCCACCTGTCAGTCAGGCGGCGGTTTTTTTAAGCAACTAACAATCGCCTAAAATTAGTGAGCAGAACCGTTACCGTGATACTTGTCAGTATCGTAGAATCCGTTTTTTGTCCCGAAGAACAGACAGCAAACGGTGAAAACTGCTGTCAAGACTGCTAAAACTAACTTAACGTCCATAATTTACCTGCTGTTGTTGAGTGAGTGCAAATACTCAGATTGTAGAATCTTTTTGGCTGGCGCGGCCATCTACCAGCGTAGCGCCAGATTTGCTGGGCTGTACTCTGGTGCGGCAGTTTCCTGACGGTGAGACGATGCGGGGAATGATTGTCGAAACCGAAGCTTACGGCCCGGGAGATCCCGCTTGTCACGCTTACCGACAGCGCACTTCTCGCAATGAGGTGATGTTCGGGCCTCCGGGTATGAGCTACGTTTACTTAATCTACGGGATATATCACTGTTTTAACGTGGTGACAGATGGAGAGGGAGTTGCTAGTGCTGTGCTGGTTCGAGCTTTGCAGCTAGATGCGGTTCCCCAAGAATTCGCTGGAATTCCCGATAAGAAGCGATCGCGCCTCGCCGCCGGGCCTGGGAAACTGTGTAAGGTACTGAAGATCGATCGAACTTTAAGCGGTTTTCCTTTGGGTGCAGGCCAATCGCTGCGATTGGAACACCGGAGCGAGCACTTTCAGCAAGCTGTCGAGGAGGGTACAATAAGTTTTGTCCAAACTACGCGGATCGGGATTTCTCAAGGAATTGATTTGCCTTGGCGCTGGTATGTAGGGAACTCTACGGCTGTGTCACAACTCTAGTAATGTCAAAGGTATCAGTGTAAATTTTGTCGCTTATCTTAGTGAAATTATGGCTTACTCTTCTGAAAATCCGATCGTCCAACTCAAAAAATGCCTAAGCCTGGTTCAGGATGTTAACACTCACGCCGAAGCGAACCGGGCCTTCGAGCAATTGTGCGGGATTATCGATGCTGAAAATCCAATGGCGGCGCAACTTTTGGAGATGCTGTGGGAAGAAGCTATTATGGCGAGGCGATCGGCTTTATTTTGGCAGCAAATGAGCGATGTTGAGAAAGATATGGCTAATAGAATGATGGAAAATATGACGCAGATGCGGCAGAATTATTTGCGGCTGATGCAGGAAATGTAAGATTTTGGGAATGGGTAATTGCTAATGGGTAATTAGTAATTGCCCGGACTCTGCCCGGAAACGAGAAAAACGAGTAGCAGAAGCAGATTTAACTGCGGCGAGACTCATCGTCCACCAGGCAATATGTGCGTATTGAGCGCAGTCGAACCAAGTGAAAGTAAAAATCAGATAAGCAATAGCAACCGCTTCAATACCGCGCAGAGAGGAATTCAGCGCTAAACATATATAATATCCCCAAAGTGCAATACCAGCAACCAGCCCGAAAATGCCAACTGATAGGGTTGTATCCAGAATCCAATTGTGAGCTTTGTAAGTAGGGATTTCTCTAGTGCTGATTTCACCTTTTATGTTAATATAGTCGTAAGTAAACTGGTCTAAATTGACAACAATCGGAGTTACTTGAGGATTTCGGATGTAGGGATAGGCAATGCCGAAACCGTCAAATCCCCATCCAAATAGCGGGCGTTTTTTGATGCCGCGGGCTGAGAGTGTCCACATCGGCGATCGGCTGGACATGATTTGGGCGATCGAAGGTTTGCTCCAATCTAGGGGTCTGCTGACAGTCATGATGCCAATAGCGATTATGGCGCTAAGAGCAATCCCTGCAACGATTTTGTAATATTTGCGTCTCAGCAAATAGGCACTGGCAACCATCAAAGCTAAAATAGCACTTCGGGTAGATGTTAGCAGCAGCGCGGGAACAGTTAAAATTAAAGTAATTGCAGTTAATTTAGTTGCGGTAAATCTCGAAAACCAACCGACAATAGCAGCAATTATTATTAATGCTAAAACTATGGCGGCGTGACCTCTGTGGGAATACAATCCGATGGGTTGCTGTCCTTGAAAAATGCTGCTTGCATTAACATCAGCTCTGATAATTTGCCCCATTGTGGCGGTGTAGTCGATCCGCCAGTCGATGATTTGGGGGAAGATACTAAGAGAAAGAATGATGCCACCAATTAGCAGTCCGTGGAATTGGGAATTAATCAGTTGCGGGTGTAGGGTTAAGAGCAGGCTGTTGCTGAGGGTGAAGGCGGCAATTAACAGCCAGTAGAGCCAGCCATCTCCCATTTGGTCTTGACCCAAGAAAGAGGTTAAGGGGAAAGGACTTTGTAGAGTGGAGATAGCTCCGATTGAGAGAAATATTGTCCAAAGTATTAGGGAGATTTTCCATTGTCGGGGAATGGTTAGGGCTTTTCTTTGTTCCCACAAGAGGGCGATATTGACTCCTACTATTAGCCAAATAATTAATACTTTGGGGGAAGTCCAGATGAGGCCCCGGCTGCTTCCTGCGGGGTTGATGAGGATGATGCTGAGAGTAAACAGAATGGTGTAGAGGGTTTTCATTACTCTTGGTTTTTCCGGTTTTTGAGTCTTTTAATTACAGGCAATACACCTAGAGCAAATAGCGTTCCTAATGCAGTAGTGGGTTCGGGAACCGCTTCTGCGGGGAGTGCGTCGTCCTCGCTATCTTTATCTGACAGATTTTTGGCGTTGGGCGCGTTGCTACCAGCAATGCTAGACACCAGCATCGGCTGGCTGGCAATGTTCCTAGCGAGAGCCGGAGCGCAGCCACCGCCACCGCTAGCACCGCTACAAGTGGCAGTTTCGGGATAGTTAAACCAGAAATGCTTGTTGCGGACGTATTCACTTATACCTGTCTGCTGAGAAAAAGGCAGCGAAATTTCGCCTGGGTTGACAGTTGATAATCCGTCGCTAAAGCCAACTCCTGCTTCTGTGCCACCAAATCCACCCATTCCACCGCTGGCATCGCCTGTTTCCCACTGCACATCTTTGTAAAAGAAGCCGACGTTTCCTTCATTAGGTGGAACTGGGTAATCGGAACCGCGCAACACTAACTGGAAAGAAGCTAATTTGTCCGTGTGCTGTGAGTAATATCCTACTTTGTCCCAGGTGACAATCAGTTGGTTGGGAATGTCTGTTCGCACTGCTACAGTTCCCGTGCCGCGCGTATCTAGATCAGCCCAGTAAGGGGCAATTAGGGGGGCTATATTTTCTGTCAGAAGAGGGTTCGGCGTGTATGCACCAACTGGTTTGCCAAAGGAAATATTGCCGTTGTTGTTAATGTAGAAACTGTTGTAGCTTTGGCCGAAGTAATTAAATGAAAAGCCCAAGGGATATGACCCGAAGGAGCCGTCGTCGTTTGGTCTATATCCAGGTGGGCGTGTTCCTATACTACCGCAAAGTGCATTATCAAACACACCACCTAAACCGCCACAAAACTGACCGCCCAATGCACCTCCGAGTCGATCGGTGTAGTACCTGCCAGAGGAGTGGAGTATCGGCTGCCATCTGTATCCAAATTCATTGAATATTTGCTGTTTGTAGCTTTCTTCAAATATTGCATTATTTTCCAAACGAACTATTTTTGCAGCTCCTTCTTCACCTTGCGGTACACCCCTGCTAGACCACTCAAAACCACCCAAAAAATCATAAATTTTGTTTTGGGGATCGCTGGCTATGAGAAATGTAGCAAAATCTGTTTCCTCGCCAATGTAATTTCCTGGGCTGTCTTCAAAACTTAGTCGTGAGCCGAATACATTATTGTCTAGCAATCCTCCTTCATCCCAAAAGCGAGGGTCATTAGGTGGTTGGGAAAATTCATCTAAATACCAAGGTCTATCATCTGCTCAAAGATCGTCATACCCATTTCTAGGAGGATCGATGTATGGCGGAGTCAGTAAGTTTCCGTTAGAGTCATTTTTGGGATCGCTATCCTGCGTGATTATCTGAAACCAATTGAAGCGAACTTTATACTGATTCTCTAAATCTCGAATTTGGCTTGTCGCCTCAAACTCACCCACAAGTGCATCAAAGTAAGGGTCAGATTGGTCATCAACTCGAACTTTAACTTGACCGACTTGAGTATTGTTGATGAGGACGGGAAATTGAATAGGTCCAAGAGTAGCGCCCAGAGCTGGCATACTCAAGAAATTGTTAATTACAACCGCTATTCCTATGCCATTTATAGAAATACTCCAAATTTGCCGATCTGCTTTCATTTTTCCTCTCTTTGTTGAAAAGATAATACAACTTAGTAACTAGAACTCTTGAATTTGATATGTTGTTAGATCGAATCGCCATCGAGCTTTTTTCAAGGGCGATAGTATGGTTATAAATTTTTCCGGAATTTCATAATACCTAGAATCCGCAGAAAACTCACCAATTCCCATGATGTTTAAGCGCGAAAATTCGGAAATTTCTTGACAGTCTTGAATCTTGAACAGTTTTGTATATACAAACCCTCGCGTCACATGATTTCTTCTTGGGTAATTTTTATCGGTTGAGGGAAATCCCGTCATAAATCGAATGAGCAAAAAGCGCTCGTCTGGCGAAAAACGAAAAGATTCAGGACCTGACGTGTTCTCTGATAATTGGCAGACAAAGCTTGAATCTGGGTAAGTATACAAACATACTTTGCTGCCGGGAGTTTCAAAAGTAAAAAATTTGCTTTCATCAGGAGTAAAACCATAAATTCTTTGGGGAAAGCGGCAAATTTCTTCGCCTGTTGTCAAATCCCAGAAAACAGCATGGTCTTTCTGCGAAGCAGCCACAGTTTTGCCACCGTCCAAGAGAAAAGTCTCCCTAACAACAACCCCAGAATCCATTTGAAAAGTACGGATCGTTTCGCCAGATGCAGTATCTGTTACAGTAACTTGACCTTCGCGTGAGCCACTAACAGAGTAGGGACTTACTGAGGGCGTGTTTTCTCTATCCAAGTCAGCTATCCTCCTATTTTCCTATCCTCGCGGGCAGTAATTCCAGGTGAGACAGAGGCTAATGCAATTACCCCAGAAAGGATTAAAGCCAATATAAACAGGAAAAAATATTTATTTCATGTCTCGGCTTTTTTCGTTCGTTTAATAAGTTGCTAATTACTTTATCAGAGCCTTTAGCATAAAGCAATTCGGTATTTACGGATAACTTTTGATTGTGTTACGATTAATCTAAATAAATCTAAAAGTTTTCACTTACATCAAAAGTAGTAGCTTACCTTAAATTCAGCGATTTGGTAATTTACAATACACAAAACTTGCCATGAATGTCCTTCATGTAGTAGGATGTGGCTCCTAGAACAGACTGGCTTGGCAAGAAGCAGTCAAATATCACAGACAGTCCTATTACAGTTAGAGCTGTTGCCTAAAATAGGAGACAATCAGCGAATATAGAGTTGATATCAAATCCGGGTGTACTGGAATTATTTGTTTGTTAAATTTGGGAAAATTCGCAGTTGCGGGTTTTTCCCCACACCGCAACTGCCAACTTTTCCTATTTCATTAAAGCAGCGCCGCGGTTGTAAAGTTCCCGCGCGTAATCAGTCCAAGTTCCCTGTCCCCAATAGCGGAAACAGCTTGTTTGCAGCAACAAATTGTAAAGCAAAGCTTGCTGGTATTCAAACTGCTTGGTAACGGCCGCATCTTGCTGCAACAGCCGATCGTATTTTTTGTGAAATGCAGCGCTGAGTTGATTCATCGGTTCCAACACGTTTTCGTAGCCTTTCACCCAACTCAAATCGTTAGTCCAAGAAGCACCATCCATGTGAAAATTATGGTCGGTTTGCTTGAGTTGCCCGATCGCACTTTCTACTTTTTCCAGCGTCGCACTATCAGGATCGACTAGCTGCCAGATTTTGTGCTGGTTAATCCCCTGACAAATCGGATAATCTTCAGGATTAACCCCCGCCGCTTCAATTATCTCCAAATATTCCGTGCCGTTTAAACCGACAACACCGGATTTTCCGCCGCCTTGTTCGCGGTTTTCGTGCCAAGCTTTGAAAAACGCGCTGGGAAATTCATTCATCATCACGCCGCCATTTTCCCCGTCGGCAATCTGAGTAACTAAAGAAGGAACTGTGACACTGCCAATTTGCTGTTTGTTGCGTCCTTTTGCTTCGTAATACGGCTGCATTTGACCGACCAATTTCGTATCCGAACCTTGGGTTTTAATCAAAGCCGTGATACCGATCGTTTCGCCGTGAGAGTTGCGGGCAACCAAACGGTTGGGAATGTATTTTTGATCCTGCGACAATCCCGAACCGTCGATATTTTCTACAGAATGTTCCTGCACCATCAGCCAGCGGTAGCCGCATTCTTTCAAAGCTTTGATGTATTCGTACAGTGTATCTGGGTGATTTGGAAAGTGCATTTCTGGGGGCGAAAAACCTTTAACGCGCTTGAGCGCATCAATGCCAAAAATGGCTGCAAAATGATGTTGCCATGCTTGAATTTGGAGTTTGATGTCGGGAATTGGAGTTGAGGGAATGACGGCGTGACTCCACATTGTCCCCAGCCATTCTACGTGAGGTTGATATTGAGGATCGCAGGTAATCCGCTTGAGATTGTTGAAGATATCGTCGCGTCCCATTTGACGCAATCCCCACAATAAATTGCCCGAATAGTCGAGCATAATTCGCGGGTTGCAGCCTTCGGCAATCAGTTGTGGAATGAATTCTCCCATGCGGGAATAGCACCAAGCAAACACTCCGGCATTGTGGTTATCTCCTCGATCGGGATGTTCAAACATATGCTGGAGATTGCCGATCAGTTCGCCGTTTGCACCCGCAGGAATTGTCGGTTGGTGCATATGCAGGGCGCAGGCGAATCCGGCTTGAATGTTTTCCAGGCGCAGATTTGTGGTAGGTAGAAAGATTGGTTCGTTGCTATTGACGGCGGCACTGATTTCTGCTTCGGAGCCGCAAATATTGGGCAATCCTGAGTTGATTTCTTGTAAAATGGGTAAATTGGGAGATTGTGCGATCGCAGACATAAATTTTTCTCAAGAATTGTGGAGCGGCACGGTCTGCTATTGCTAAGATAGCTAGATACTTTAACAGTAGCAGATGATGTCTGCCAAAGATAAATTTCACAAGATAAGTCCGGGAGTGCGGAAGTCCCAAATCACGGGTCAAATGTTTAACACATTTCAAGTAAATACGCGAGGTATATTATGAAATACGAAATCCAAGTTTTGGAACCAACGGATTTGTGGTACATCCAAAATAACATCAATCCTGAAACCAATAAGTTTTACCATCCCACTAAGAATATTCCCCTCGTTCAGCAAGTAGAAATTAACTTGAACAATTCGGGAGTAATAATTCAAAAAGGTGCGCTGCATTGGTGTATGGGAAAATTGACTTCCGGTGTTTATAAAACCGATAACCGTTTGAAAGATATGTGGGTATCTTTGACCACAGAAATGGACTACAACGCTCCCGTATATCAAGGGACTGGTACGGTGAAACTGGAACCGAGACAAAAAGGGAATTTCCTGCATTATACGCCGATCGACCTTTCGGATGCCCTGCAGTGGGAATTTGATGACGGTGTATTTCAGTTTTGTTCGGACAATGTAGTTATCGGTGCTAAAAAACTGAAATTGCGACAAGTGGCCGCTTCTAATGACGGTAGGTGGAGAATTGCTGTTACAGCTTTGCGCGAACAAAAAGCTACTGTTGTAGCAGCTACAAGTTCACCGGCTAAGGTTGTCGAACTCAAACAAGGTGAAACTTTGATAGCTGATTGCGATTTGGTTAAAGGATTTACCAAGGGGATTGAAGAAGATTATCGAAAATTAGGTCATTTTGGCAAAGGGGGTGGAGAGGGTTATGTTTGGTTTTATCAGGGGAAAGGTAAATTGTTAGTGTGTGAAAATGATGGGATGGGTTTGGGATAACTTGTTCCATTTCTGTCGAGCGGTATGAAAAATATGAGTGGGATTTATGTAAGATAAGGAGGAAGAAACATTGCACACAAATTTGCAGGCATGAAAGTGTCTGAGATTCTCAAAGGTAAAAAAGGTAGTATAAAACAAGCACAGCTTCCGGCAAGTTCGCCAAGTTGGGAAGAATTTAGCGAAATGATATGGGAGCAAATAGAAAGAGGTGCCCAAGAAAATATCCCAGGCTTTAGGATAGTTCGCAAATTGTTGAGCGATCGGAGATTTGATAGATGAAAAATAATGGGTTTGACCAAGTAATATTATTTTTGCAAAAATTGGAAAAACAGGCGATTGATTACAGTTTAGCGCATCATCGCGATGAAGCTATGATGGTAATTGTATCTGTACCTGGGGAAAGGTGGGAAATTGAATTTTTGAGTGATGGTTCGGTGGAGGTAGAGAAGTTTGTCAGTAATGGAGAGATTTCTGGAGAAGAAGCTTTGAGTGAGTTATTCGATCGATATTCGGAACTAGACGAGACAAATGGCGATTTGGCTCAAAAGATTGAGTTGACAAATGCGAGAAAATGAGTTAAATTTTGCGGAATTTGCGATCGAGTTGCCACAATTTCGACTTGCTCAACCGATTATTTCTCCTCTGAAGGAGAGCTTGCAGCTTCGCCTCGATGATCCTTCCCCGTTGGGCTATTGCCAGCGATCGCCCAAATCCCTCTCAACATCCGCTAGCAGCCCGTATTTTCCCTGTATTCCCAATGGCCGACTTGCTTATCTGCCTAGAAATCATATACTTTGTCAAGTTAAGAAAATATTTTTTTGATTCTTCCAGGAGCGAGAAAAAAAAATGTACATCGTACAAATTGCCTCGGAGTGCGCCCCCGTCATCAAAGCAGGGGGTTTGGGCGACGTAGTTTACGGTTTGAGTCGGGAGTTGCAGAATTCCGGCCAATGCGTCGAGATTATTCTACCGAAGTACGACTGCATGAGGTACGACCATATTTGGGGACTTCACGAGGCATACCGGGATTTGGCTGTGCCTTGGTACGGCGGCGAAATCCTCTGCGATGTCTTGTGCGGCTGGGTGCACGGGCAGTTGTGTTTTTTCATCGAACCTCGCTCTCAAGATAACTTTTTCAACCGCGGCTGTTATTACGGGTGCGATGACGACAATATGCGGTTTGCATTTTTCAGCAAAGCCGCTTTGGAATTTTTGCTCAGAAGCAACAAGCGTCCCGATGTGATTCACTGTCACGATTGGCAAACTGGTTTGGTGCCAGTCATGCTGTTTGAAATATACAAATACAATTGGATGGAATATCAGCGAGTCTGCTATACCATTCACAATTTCAAACATCAAGGCATGGGAGGTAGCGATATTTTGAATGCAACGGGTTTGAATCGAGAGGATTATTATTTTGAGTACGATCGCCTCCGAGATAACTTTAACCCTTTTGCCATCAACTTTATGAAAGGTGGCATTGTTTACTCGAACTTTGTTACCACTGTTTCGCCGCACCACGCTTGGGAGGCTCACCACGGCGAGTTTGGCTACGGTTTGGGCCACACTTTGCACTTGTATCAAGACAAGTTTCGCGGGGTGCTCAACGGCATTGATTATGATGTGTGGAATCCCGAGACCGATCGCTACATTCCGCAGCACTACACTAAGGAAGATTTGGCAGGAAAAGCCAAAACTAAAAAAGCTTTGCGCGATCGGCTGTTACTGCGCGATGCTGACAAGCCTATTATTACCTTTATCGGTCGTTTGGACGACCAAAAAGGCGTTCATCTCGTCCACCATGCAATTTATTACTCTCTGAGTAAGGGAGCGCAATTCGTGCTTTTGGGTTCCGCGACGGAAGCGGGAATTAACGCGCATTTCCAGCACGAAAGATACTTTTTAAATGATAATCCAGACTGCCATTTAGAATTAGGTTTTAATGAGGAACTGTCGCACTTAATTTACGCGGGTGGCGATATCATTGTGGTTCCCAGCAATTACGAACCCTGCGGGCTGACTCAGATGATCGGGTTGAGGTACGGTACTGTTCCTGTGGTGCGGGGAGTTGGCGGTTTGGTGAATACTGTGTTCGATCGAGATTACGACACCCGCCACCTGCCGGAAGAACGCAACGGTTACGTGTTTTTCCAAAGCGACTACGGCGCTTTAGAGTCGGCGCTCGATCGGGCGATCGGATTGTGGTATGACTATCATGATGAATTTGAAAAACTCATGATTCAAGGCATGAATTGTGACAATTCGTGGAAATATCCAGCTAAAGACTATGTGGAAATTTACGATCTAATTAGACACAAATAATCCGTAGGGGCTAGCAGCGTGCAACTCACTAACTGTATGGCGTGCACTGCTAGCCCGCGTCTTGGTGGATGTTGAGCCCGGTCTAGAATTCCGGCAGTTGATACATGGCGGTAGCGCGAATCGCTTGGGAGATGGCTGTTGCTTTTTTTTGGGAGTCGCAGGTTGTTTAAGGAATCTTTTTAAATTTGCCTCATCTGGGGGCCATAACAAAGTCTGTTCGGAAAAAAACAGCCCGTTGAGCGAAACCGAGACCGGATTTCTGACCAGCAGTGCGTCAGCCATAAAATAGTTACGCTTTCGATCATCAAATAAGAATTACTTGCATTAATATAGTAAAGCAATGACTGCAGGTGGCTGTAGAGAGACCATCGTGTCAATTACCAGATGAAAAAATCTATCATTATAGAACAATGAGCATTTCTCGGCGTATTTTTCTTGCCAGCGGTACAGCAATGGCTGTCGCGGCCGTGGGGGAACTAAGCAAAAAAGCCCCTGTCGCAGCCCAAACCGGCACTATCAACCTTTATTCAGCACGTCACTACGACACTGATAATCAGTTGTACCAAAGCTTCACAAAAAAAACTGGGCTCAAGGTTAACCTCGTTGAGGCGGAGGCTGACCAACTAATTGAACGGATCAGAAGTGAAGGTGCCAATAGCCCCGCTGATGTTTTGATCACGGTGGATGGTGGGCGTTTGTGGCGGGCAAAACAAGCAGGTATTCTGCAACCTGTTTCTTCAACAGTCCTGACATCGGCAATTCCAGCAAGTTTGCGAGATCCTCAAGGTTTCTGGTTCGGTTTATCGCGCCGGGCACGGGTGATTGTTTATAACAAAAGCAAGGTGAACCCTGCCCAATTGTCAACCTATGAGGCGCTGACAGAACCTCGGTGGAAAGGCAAAATTTTAGTGCGATCGTCCACTAATATCTATAATCAGTCTCTGGTTGGGGCGATGTTAGCCGCTCATGGAGCTCAAAAAACAGAAGCTTGGGCGCGAGGATTGGTGGCTAATTTTGCCCGTCCTCCAGAGGGAAATGATACGGCACAAATCAAGGCTGTTGCTGATGGGGTAGGCGATATTGCCCTGGTTAATACCTATTATGTAGCTCGCTTAATGAAATCGAAAGATCCAGCAGAACAGGCGATCGCGGCGAAAGTAGGTGTATTTTTCCCCAACCAGCGCGATCGCGGTACCCACGTCAATATTTGTGGTGCTGGTGTAGTCAAAACCTCCCGTAACAAAGCAGGTGCGACCAAATTCTTGGAACACTTAGCCAGTCGCGAAGCTCAACAAATTTTTGCTAGGAGTAATTACGAATACCCTGTGATTTCAGGTGTGGCGATCGATCCTGCCGTTGGAAGTTTTGGTACATTCAAATCTGACCCTCTCAACCCTGACGTGTTTGGGAAAAATAACCCCGAAGCTTTAAAGATTGCCGATCGCGCAGGATGGAAATAGAGGCTTTTTGAACGAGAAGCTACTCTTTGTGATTCGGCGGTTGCAACCGCCGAATCCAACCAACTTTAATTTTTAATTTTACCATCCGGCATTATAGCCCCTTTGAGGTTTGCCCCTTTGAGGTTTGCCCCTGTCAAATCAGCACTATTTAAGTCAGTTTCACTTAAATCGGCATTACTAAGATTGGCATTATTCAGTTTGGCCCCTCGCAAAAAAGCCCCCTTGAGATTTGCATTACTCAAATCAGCCTTTGTGAGATCAGCGGCAGATAAACCTGCTTTTTCCAGAGAAGCACCTTTTAAATTTGCACCTTTGAGATTGACGCTATCGAGTAAGGCTTCATTAAGTTTGACCTTTTCTAGGACTGCACCTTCCAAATTAGCACCATTAAGATTAGCGCTTGTTAAATCCAGGTTGCTTAACTTGGTATCAGTCAGGTCACATCCTGGACATTGCTTAGTTTTTTGTAATGTGTCGAGGGGGGTTCCTGCCTCTTTTTGACATCCAAAGGTGACAAAAACAGTAAGTAGTAAGAAAGAGATCGTGCCAGTAGTGCGGAGTAACATTGCTAATTTTTTATTAATCATCTTGATTTATGAAGGAAAAAGGAAGAGGAAAGAAGGGTTGATACATTCTCCTGAAACCCGTCAGGGAATTTATTCCCTGTCTCATAGCTAAAGTCGGTTGAAACCGACTGAAATCCTAGCTGTCTAGTCGTCTTCAGACGACTTTCGCTATGAGACAGGGGTTGAAACCCCTGTCGGACTATAGCTTTAAAAGAATCAATCAGTTCTGCAAGCAGGGAAGAAATGTGGGGGTTATAGTATTGAAGACTGGCGCGATCGCGCAATTTTCCAACTTAATAAAATAACCGGTAACATCCCCACTAAAACAATTGCCAATGCGGGGCCAGAAGCTTCAGCCAATCGCTCATCTGAGGCAAGTTGATAAGTTCGCACAGCCAAGGTATCAAAGTTAAAAGGTCTAATAATTATAGTAGCAGGTAACTCTTTCATGACATCAACGAATACTAACATCATAGCAGTTAATAAACCTCCCGTCATCATTGGTGTATGAACTGTAACTAAAGTTTGCATCGGACTGTAACCCAAACTTCTGGCAGCATCATCTAAATTAGGCTTAATTTTGCTCAAACTTGACTCCACGGCATTTAAAGAAACAGCTAGGAAGCGAACTATATAGGCAAATACCAAAGCTGCGATCGTACCGCTTAACAACAAGCCTGTTGAAATTCCCCAGTTTTCGCGCATCCAACTATCAAATAGATTGTCAATTTTTCCAATGGGAACCATAATCCCCACTGCAATGACAGAACCGGGTACAGCATAGCCCATTGCCGCAACTCTCATTCCTAACTGCACTCCTAAATTAGGATATAACCGCAAACCGTAAGCCATACTCAAGGCAATAATTACGGCTAAAATTGCTGTCAGGGTGGCCAAAATTAAACTATGACGGGCAAAGATCCAAAAGCGTTCATCTAAGGTTACTTGCCAATTCGCTAAGGTCAACTTGACTAAAAGACCTGCGGGCAATAAAAAACCAAAAAACAGCGGCATCAAACAAGCCATTACCGCTAAAATTTCCCGGATTCCTTTAAGCTGATAAGTTTGTAGTTGGCGATAGCGGCTGCTAGCTTGATAATATTTTGTCCGACTTCGCGACCAGCGTTCTAGTAAAATTAAACCGAGAACAAATAATAACAGCATCGCAGCTAATTGATTTGCTGCTATTCGTTCTCCCATGCCAAACCAAGTCCGATAAATACCTGTGGTGAATGTATCAACTCCAAAATACTGAACAGTACCGTAATCGTTGAGAGTTTCCATCAAAGCCAGTGCTAAACCTGCAACTATTGCGGGTCTTGCCATTGGTAAGGCAACTGTAACAAAACTCCGCCAAGGACTGCAGCCAAGTATTCTACTAGCTTCTAGGGTACAAGTGGATTGCTCCAAAAAAGCAACTCTTGTTAATAGGTAGACGTAGGGATATAAAACTAAGATTAGCATTAAGATTGCTCCAGGGAGCGATCGCACGTTAGGAAACCAATAGTCTCCATAACTCCAGCCAAAAATATAACGCAAAGCAGTTTGAACTGGGCCGGAAAATTCTAAAAAGTCTGTATAAGTATAAGCTAGTACATAAGCTGGGGCCGCTAATGGTAACAGTAATGCCCATTCAAATACGCGACTGGCCCGAAAGCGACACATTGTTACTAGCCACGCACATCCTACGCCGATCGCGACAACACCAAAGCCTACACCGATCGTTAACAATAAAGAGTTGGCGATATAACGGGTTAAAACTGTATCGGCTAAATGTTGCCATGTATCTTTAGCTTCAACAAAGATACTGGACAAGACACTGAGAACTGGTATGGCGATCGGCAATGCTAAAGCGATAACTGCAAGTGTCCACCCGCTAGCGGATAAACCGCGTAAGGTCGATCGCCATTGGATTGTGCTGATTGGTGTTTGCTGCAGTGATTTTTGGGAATTTTTCATTGCTAGTAAAAAGTCTAGCTTGCTACTTTATCAGTAGGTGTAAACATTTGTCAAGTCTTTATGACAATTTATCTCACTAAACTGGTTTATTGTAGAATAGTTAAGTTGTTGATTATTTATAGCAATAATGGCTCGACCGATAATTCTGCATTTAGATGGTGTAACAAAACAGTATGCCCGAGCAGCATCACCTGCGGTGGCATCTGTCACCCTGACTTTACATCAGGGAGATATACTGGGGTTGTTGGGGCCGTCGGGTTGTGGGAAAACAACGTTGCTGCGGTTAATTGCTGGTTTTGAACAGCTACAAGCAGGGACGATCGCTTTAGCAGGAACAACTGTAGCCAGTGTTAATATGTCAGTGCCGCCGGAACAGCGAGACATTGGTATGGTGTTTCAAGATTATGCACTCTTCCCCCATTTGACAGTCGCGAAAAATGTAGCTTTTGGCTTAACGCATCAAGGAAAAGAGTCAAAGCATAATATTCACAAAGGTGTCGCAGAAGCATTAGCGCTGGTGGGATTAGAAGGACTAGAAAACCGCTATCCCCATGAATTATCGGGGGGTCAGCAACAGCGAGTGGCCCTGGCCCGTGCGTTAGCCCCCAGACCTGCGATTATTTTACTAGATGAACCGTTGAGTAATTTAGATGTGCAAGTACGGTTGAGATTGCGTCAGGAAGTCCGCGAGATTCTCAAAGCAACGGGAACCTCTGGTGTATTTGTCACCCACGATCGCGAAGAAGCACTTTCGATTTCCGATTGGGTAGCGGTGATGCGTCAAGGCAAATTAGAACAGTTTGGCACTCCAGAGGAAGTTTATCAAGAACCGGCCTCTCGATTTGTGGCTGAGTTTGTGACGCAAGCTAATTTTGTTTCTGCATCGCTGAAGCAGGATTTTTGGGAAACAGAAGTAGGTTGTTTTGCTGTTAAAAGAGATTCATGTTCACAAGTTCCCTGTAATGTTTCTACTGAAGGAGAATTGATGCTCCGGCAGGAAGACTTGAGTTTATACTTAGATGAAGATTCGGCTGTTGTGGTTTGCGATCGCCAATTTTTAGGTAGAGAAAATCGTTATTGTTTAAAAACACCTTCGGGCGAAAAAATATATGCACTGACAACCACAGGAAATGTTTTTCCCATTGGTTCTAAAGTTCGGTTATCTTGTGGTGAGAATTCTCCCTTAGCTTTCTTTGCCGGTAAGCCTAAGCCATAGCTAATCGCTAATTGCTAATAAACCTCTCCAAAAAAGAATCAAAAACCGTTGCCCTATATAGAAAAGGTTATTTGCAGCCACTCAACAGGAAGGTTACATTTTTTCCCGACAGGTGAATGCGATCGCCTGCAACTCCTCCCCGTCGATCGCCCTTTTTCCCTCTCCTCAAAAAATACAGTCACCACCAAGGCTCAAATCAGATCCGGATCGATCGCCTGCAATCGCCAATATGCCGCCAACCCCGTCAGCAATGTTAGCAAAAAAGTATCGGAAAGGATATTACCAAATAAAAGCCTTTCATCCCGGTGACTTTAGTCTGGGGATGAAAGGCGTTTGCACGTTTTGACCAGCCTTCAATCTTGTTGGTTGGAAAGATTTAAGCTTATGTTATTCAGGTGAAAGTATATTAAATTTCGGACTTGTGTCCTTGCGACTCCGGTACTGCAACTTCTGAATCCGGTTGATGGAGAGCAATGTCGTCTAGAGATCTTGCCATCTCGACTGGCTCGGGAGTACGCTTAGAAAATCCCCAGACAAACATCAAGGCGATGCTGGAAACTAGCAGCCATTGCGGAGGCACTAACTCCGGATTAATTACTTTCACCAACAACCGCATTCCCACGAACCCAACTGTGATGTAACCAGCACTTTCTAGGTGAACGAACTCATCCAACCAGCGGATGAACAATCCGGCCATGAAGCGCAGGGCAATAATTCCAATAGTAGCGCCGGTTACGACGATAAAAGTGTCGTCAGAAACGGCTATCGCAGTAGTAACGCTATCCAAAGAAAACGCTAAATCCGTAAAAGCAATCATGGGAATTGCTTGCCACACAGACGCAAATCTGGGTTCGTGATGTTCTCCTTCGGAGTCTGTATCTGAAGTAAAATGTTGGTAAACAAGCCACAGCAGGTAGAGAGCACCCAGCAGTTCAAACTGCCAGAACTGGATCACCCAAGTAGCAGTTAAAATTAGTAAGATCCGCAGTACAAAAGCAATTATCAAACCCAAGTTGAGAGCTTTTTGCTGAGCATTGGCATCTTCCAAACCTTTAGAAATAGACGCCAGGGCGATCGCGTTGTCAGCCGAAAGTACAGCCTCCAAAGCCACCAAAACCAACAATAATAAAAAGCCGTCAACTCCAAAATTGGGTGAAGCGTCGAAAAATTGATCTATCATTAAACTATTTTGTGCACCTAAGATTGGCAAGGGTTGAGCGCAGCGCAAATTACCCGCTCTGTCTAAAATTAGTTTCACCTTCATTTAAATCTTAACCTAACGCGGTAATTCTGTGGGAGGCCATCGTCCCAACAACTTCCCAAGGAAGTATTCCCAGGAAACAAGGAAAAATTCTCCCCCTCCGAACCTCAAAAACAGGGCCGCTGGGCCGCTGGGCCGCTGGGCCACTCCTCCCCGGACGCACCATTTGTGTTGCAAGTTGTAACAAATGATTCCCAAAAGCGCCAATTTGTCTCAAATTGGTGAAAGCTCGTCCCCGCGAAAAGGAGTTTTGCGAATATGTCTTTAACAGATACCCAAGTCTACGTAGCGCTCGTAATTGCTTTGATTCCCGGAATCTTGGCTTTCCGGCTGTCAACTGAACTGTACAAATAGTTTCCAGACACCCGTTGCGAACCGCAAAACGCCTGCCTGACCAGTTAAATCTCTCGCTTTACAGACAATTGCTGCCCCAGTGCAGTAGATTGTTTGTGTTCAGCAAGACGAGACTGCAAGGGCAGGCATTTTTATGGGAAAATTCCGTCTTCAGGCGTCACTTTTTCTTAACAATTTTTGCAGCCAGCACCCTGACTAACAGCGGCGAGTGTGCGTTAAGCTCAGAATTTGCTCTGTTGAACCCTAAAACGTCAGTCTCAGATATTTGAAAAAAAAATTATGCAAGCGATTCAACCCACCGTTACCCCAGTGCGTCCTGTAAAAAACTCCCCTCGGGTTACTCCTCGTCGCAGCAGCAGCCGCCAGCGTTCCTACCCTCACCAAACCCTCGCGGCCGAAACAGGCGTCAAGTTGGCAGTCAACATGGTACTTTCAGTCTGTGCCACTTCTGCTTTGCTTCAGCTTTGGCCTCACTACCGGGCGGTGCAAGAAAAATTGCACGAAATCCAAGCTGAAGTAAATCTTACCCAAGGACGAGTCGATCGCGAGCGATCGGACTTTAACCGCTACTTTGACCCTAGTCTTGCTAAAACTGTGATGCAAGAGCAAAGCAACCAAGCTGACCCGCAGCAGCGTCCGGTGATTTTGCAAGAAGCCGACGTACCCGAAGTCGAGGAATCAACCCCGCAACCTTAAGGGAACGGCAGTTTTGGGTTTTGATCTCACGTCCGATGTGCATCATTGTTTTATGTCGTTGCTTCGCACGGCGAACAATGACAGATGAATGTGTCGGACGTGATATCACTTTTGACTTAAAGAGTTTTTAGGATCATTTTTGTCTGTGATTGCGAACGAAACGCAGAGACAGACTTAACCTGTGTATTGACGCCTGTTGCAATCTCAAAACTTCAAACTCGCGCTTGTACTGACTTTGCCAGCACGGTTTTTTCTTTCAGCAGTTGCAGTGCAGCTTGATATTGCAAGTCTGCTTCGGTGCCGATCCGATCGCGCGCGATGGGTTCCAAAGGCACTACGCGATCGGGCGAAATCCCCAGCTTGTTAATATCTTTATGGTTCGGTGTCTCGTACTTAGCAACAGTTACGGCTAACCCGGAACCGTCAGACAAATCAAACAGCGACTGAATCAGCCCTTTGCCGAAAGTCTTTTCGCCTACCAGTTGAGCTCTGCCGTTATCTTGCAGCGCACCGGCCAAAATTTCGCTAGCACTGGCACTTCCCTTGTTCACCAAAACAATCAGCGGATCGTCAGTTAGGGCTTCTCCAGAGGCTTCAAAACTGCCGAGAATGCCTTGTCTGTTCACCGTGTAGACGATCGTCCCGGAATCGAGCCACAAGCGGGCAATTTCAATCCCTGCTTGCAAAAGTCCGCCCGGGTTGTTCCGCAGGTCGAGAATGTAGGCGGCGGCTCCTTGTTCTTCCAAACGGTCGATCGCGCGGGCGACTTCCTCAGTAGCGTTAGCACTGAATTGACTCAAGCGAATGTAGCCCACCGGCAAATTTTCTGCTCCCGACTGCAATTCGGCGTAAACCGGATTCAGAGTAATGCGATCGCGCACTAGCTCAATTTCCTCAGCAGTGTCCCTTCCCTCGCGCCCCAAAGTCAAAGTAACGGCAGTGCCGATGCGGCCGCGCATTCGAGTTGCTGCTTCGTCTAGGCTCAATTCTGAGGTAGGAGTGCCGTCAATTTTCAGAATGCGATCGAGAGGTTGGATGCCGGCTTTGTCCGCCGGTGAGCCGGCCAAAGGAGCCACCACAGTCAGGGTATTTGTTTGAGGGTCGGTCGCAATTTGCAGCCCCACACCCGTCAGTTCTCCCGAAGTGTTGACCTGCAGGCTGCGGTACTGTTCGGGTTTCAGCAGTCGAGTGAAGGGGTCGTCGAGATTCGCCAGCATCCCCTGAATCGCCGTGTAAGTCTGCTGTCTGTCGTTGAGAGGTTGCTTTACAGCCTTTTCGCGAATCGACCACCAATTGTGATTGTTGAAGCTGTTATCCACATAAGAGCGATTGACAATGCGCCAAGCTTCGCTCAATAGCTGCTGTTCAGGAGTCAGCGCCGCGGCAGGCCCGACCCAGGCACCTAGAACTAGGACGACTTGGAGGAAAAGTAAAATAGGAATTTGGAAAACTCGTCTGTGCATGATTGTTCCGTAAAATACCAGTAAGTATTACATTTTATGTATTTTACGTTTGTACGCTGGGAACGCTGTTGCAGATTTAACTCGCCTTTTGAACGATCGCGAGCGTCCCGCTGGCACTTGTAAATAAATATGAGCGATCGGTCGTCGATGATATTACGGGCGATCGTCTCAGCAATAGGGCGCGATTCGCTTGCGCCCTGGGCTGGCGCGACCCGCGCTCTATTGCTGGAAAACTTTGTTCGACTCTCCGCAGAGATACTAAAGCACAGCCTAACTATCTCAATTAGTCGCGGACGCATCGGAGTTGAAAAACTGGGTTTGATGTACTAAATTACTTCGTTATCACGCGCAGCTTCGGTAAAAAATTCGATTTCTGAGTCTCGCAGTGCCTCCTGGAGTGTCTGTCTGGATGCAACAAGATTGAGTAGCATCCGTACATCATCGATACGTTCAAAATTAATGATTATATACTTGGTTAAGTTATCAAAACTTATATGAATTTTTGAGAATAAAAGTGGCAAAAACAAATATTTTTTGGAGAGCTGCTAAACAAAAACATCAGTCATAGGATATCCTGATATCCTATTTTAATTTTAGCAGGTGTGTCATGTTAAACTCAATGACTCCAGTTTCCACAAAAGCGATCGCATTTATCGATGCTGCCGTCCCCGACCCTCAAACCTTAATCGACGGCGTTATCCCTGAAACCGAGGTAATTCAATTAGAGTCAAACCGCAACAGCCTGGAACAAATTGCCGAAGCTTTGCAGGGAGAGAAATTTTCAATAATTCACATTATTGCCCACGGAAAGCCCGGTTGTTTGCAACTGGGGAACGTTGAATTGAGTTGGAAAAATTTGAGCGATCGCGCGGGTAATTACGCAGCAGCAGTCCAAGCATGGGCGCGATCGCTAACACCAGATGCTGAAATTCTCCTCTACGGGTGCAATGTCGGCCAAGGAAATACAGGCAAAGCATTTGTAAACAGCCTGAGTCAACTAACAGGGGCAAGTGTTGCTGCTTCGGATAATCTGACAGGTTGTGCGGCAAAAGGCGGCGACTGGGAATTAACAGTGACAGCGGGGACAATTAAAGCTGGCATTGCATTTGGGCCAGAAGCGATCGCAGCTTACGGCCACGTTCTCAATACGTTTAAACAAACACCTACTGGCTTGACAACAGGAAATCTCCCTACAGCTATTGTTAGCCAGGACTTTAACGGAGATGGCCTTCTAGATTTAGCCGTAGCTAACAGAAGTTCTGACAGTGTTTCGATCTTGTTGGGAACAGGTCAAGGTAATTTTGGAACTGCTACTAACTTGACCTTGGGGAGTGCAGGATCTCCCAGCGGTATTGTTGCGGGCAATTTTAATGGAGATACGCTGCCGGATTTAGCTGTATCGACAGCAATTGGCGGCGATATAGGAGGGGGAGTTTATGTCCTGTTAGGGACAGGTCAAGGCAACTTTAGCAATCCTAACAACTTTGGCCCTGGGATCACTAAAGAGGCGATCGCTGCGGGAGATTTTAATCAAGACGGCTTCGCTGACTTAGTTGTGGCAGAAGACAACCAAGTTTCTATTGCTTTAGGCAATGGTCAAGGAAGTTTTGGTAATTTCAACAATGTGGGAACTGCAACCAACCCCTTAGCGATCGCGACCGGAGATTTTAACGCCGACAACAATCTCGATGTCGTTGCCACTAACAGGAATTCGGCTAACAGTGTTTCTATTTTTTTCGGTACGGGTCAAGGCACTTTTGGCAATCCAACCAACTTGAATACCGGCACAAGTCCCAGCGCGATCGCAGTTGGAGATTTTAACGCTGACGGCAGATCCGATCTGGCTGTAGCCAATGCAGGCAATCAGAACGTATCAATTTTATCAGGAACAGGTCAAGGAACTTTTAGCAATCCTGCTAACTTTAATGTTGGGTTAAGTCCTGATGATATTGCCGTTGGTGATTTCAACGCTGACGGTCAACCCGATTTAGCTGTAGCGAACGCCGGTTCTAATGATGTTTCAATTTTAACTGGAACCGGTCAAGGAACGTTTAACGGGCCGTTTAATTATAATACTGGGGGAAGCACTCCGATCGCGATCGCGGTTGGAGATTTTAACTCTGATACCAGACCAGATATTGCTGTCGCAAATACCAACAGTAACAGAGTTTCAATTCTGTTGAATGTGCTATTGAAAGCAAGTTTTGCTAATTCTGCGTACAGCAGCCTTGAAGGAGACGCAGAGGCGAATGTTAATATTCCTGTGACACTCGAAGACGGTTTGCGATTTACAGACTTGATTGTACCGATCGCAACTGTCTTGCCCGTTCCTGCTGGCACCTCACGAGCTACTCTAGGTTCTGACTATACTCTTTCTACTAACACTCTCACTTTTCCCGCAGGTAGTGGCAGTTTGACTCAAAATATAGCTGTCACTATCAAACCAGACAACCTTGCAGAAATGAATGAAGCAGTTGTCTTGAGTTTTGGTACGAGTCCGGGAGGGTTCGCAGGTACAATCCCTCAAACTACCCTAACAATTCCTGCTAACGATCCGATTATTTACACTGTTGGTGCTAGTGCTGGTACCGTTCCTGAAGGCAACTCCGGCACAAATCCGCTGATATTTACTGTTAGTCGCAGTGGCGGTACAGATTCAGCAGGGACTGTCGATTATGCAATTGGCGGAACTGCAACCAACGGCAGCGATTACAATAATATCAGCGGTACTTCGGGCGCAACAAGTACAAATGCTACTATTAATTTTGCATCGGGAGAAACATCAAAAACTGTCACCCTCGATGTATTAGGTGATGGTAGCGTTGAACCAGACGAAACTATTACTGTCACTCTCTCAAATCCCGTGACATTGCCTAATGGTGGTTTTCCCAGCGGCAGCTCAACAATTGGTTCTGCTAGTGCGACAACTACTATTACTAATGACGACAGTGCTGGAATTTCAGTCAATCCCGATAGCGGATTAATTACAACAGAAGCAGGAGGAACAGCAACATTTACCGTCCAACTCAACTCTCAACCAACTGCTAACGTGACTGTTGGCTTAAGCAGTTCCAATGTTGCCGAGGGAACAGTTTCTACACCCTCGCTGACATTCACTCCCGCCAATTGGAGTGCGCCGCAAACAGTAACTATTACTGGGGTTGACGACAATATTGCCGACGCCAATCAAATTTACAATATTGTCACCGCTGCGGCTGTTAGTACAGACAGCAATTACAGCAATTTCAATCCTGCTGATGTCAGCGTTACGAATAGCGACAACGAAACTCCCGGCATTACCGTTAATCCCACAGCAGGATTAACTACAACAGAAGCGGGAGGTACGGCTAATTTCAGTGTTGTCCTCAACACTCAACCTACGGCACCTGTTACTGTCGCTTTAAGCAGTTCTAATCCCGCTGAAGGAACAGTTTCTACTAATACCTTAAGTTTCACTCCCAATAACTGGAATCAGGCGCAGACGGTAACGGTGACAGGTGTTGGCGACAATATCGCTGACGGCGATATTGCTTACACTATTGTCACTGAGGCTGCTGTTAGTACAGACAGCAATTACAGCAATTTCAATCCCTCCAATGTCAGCGTTACTAACAGCGACAGCGATACAGTCGGCGTTACCGTTAATCCCGCCAGTACAACAGCAGCAGAAGGCGGTGCAACGGGAAGTTATACACTTCAGCTAAATTCGCAGCCAACAGCGCCGGTAACAGTCAGCTTGGACGGGGGGAATCAAATAAGTGCGATCGCCCCCATTAGCTTCGACAGCACTAATTGGAATATTGCCCAAACTGTAACTGTGATTGCGACGGACGACACAGTTGTAGAAGGTACTCATACTGGCACAATCAATCACGCCGCAACAAGTAACGACGCGAAATATAGCGGAATTGCGATCGGGCCTGTTACTGTCGCCATTACTGATAACGAAACTACGCCAACACCAACACCGCCAACACCAACACCGCCAACACCAACACCGCCAACACCACCGACACCAACTCCGCCAACACCAACTCCAACACCAACTCCACCGACACCAACACCGCCAACACCAACTCCAACACCAACTCCACCGACACCAACTCCACCAACGCCAACACCAACACCAACTCCACCAACACCCACACCAACACCAACTCCACCAACACCAACTCCACCAACACCGCCAACACCAACTCCAACTCCACCAACACCAACTCCACCAACGCCAACTCCACCAACGCCAACTCCACTACCGCCAGTAATCATGCCGCCGACGATACCTGCTGGCATTACTGTCGATCCGACATCAGGATTAGTCACCACAGAAGCGGGAGGTAAAGCAACATTTACCGTCAAACTAAATAGTCCGCCAACTGCTGATGTCAAAATTGATTTAGCAAGTTCCAATACAGC
This sequence comes from Microcoleus sp. F6_B6, assembly GCA_036702215.1. Classification (GTDB taxonomy): domain Bacteria; phylum Cyanobacteriota; class Cyanobacteriia; order Cyanobacteriales; family Microcoleaceae; genus Microcoleus. The sequence goes on along the minus strand of JAUBST010000006.1, from coordinate 7,868 downwards.
AGAAGGAATTATTTTCCCAGTCTCGCTTACTTTCAATTCAACTAACTGGAATTCACCGCAAACGGTAACAGTAACAGGTGTTGATGACCTTGTAGCCGACGGGAATAAAACTTACAGCATTGTTACAACACCTGCTGTTAGCAATGACAGCAACTATTCTGGTTTAAACGCAGCCGATGTTACCGTTGCCAATAGCGACAGCGAAACCGACAACAATACAGGATTTCCCGTAGATAGCGCAACTGGCGTCGCATATAAACCGGGCGAACTTTTGGTAAAACTCAAACAAGGTGCAGGAAACGAGGCAATCCAGAGTGCTTTTCAGTTTAATGGAGCGATCGAGATTGAAAATCTAGTACCCCCAACCGAACAGTTAAGCTCAACACCTCGCCGATTAGATCGGTGGCGAGTCGTCAAGTTTGCGACTGATGCAGACTTGTTGCAAATTCAGAGAAACTTAGCTTCAGATTTCAGAATAGAAGCCGTGCAACTGAACTATCTGGAATCTATCAACGCAGTGCCCGATGATACCCTGTTCAGCGAACTTTGGGGTTTGAATAATACAGGAGCCGATGGCGGAACAGCAGATGCCGATATTGATGCGCCGGAAGCTTGGGACACCGCAACAGGTAGCAGCAGTGTCCTCGTCGCCGTTGTGGACAGTGGCGTGGACTACAATCACGAAGACCTGGCTGCCAATATGTGGACTAACTCCGGGGAAATTGCCGGCAATGGTATTGATGATGATGGCAACGGCTACACAGATGATGTGCGCGGCTATGACTTTGCTAACAACGACAGCGATCCGATGGATGATAATGACCACGGCAGTCACGTTGCCGGCACCATCGGTGCTGTTGGCAATAACAGTCTTGGCATAACAGGCATTAATCACACCGTCAGGATCGTGCCTTTGAAATTTATCGGTGCGGGTGGCACAGGTTCGGTAGCTAATGCTGCCAGAGCCATCCGCTACGCTACTGATAAGGGTGCGGACGCAATCAACTACAGCGCTGGCGGTTATCGTCCTTCTGATTTCGACCCGCTTACAGATGTTCGGTATGATGCGATCGCAGATGCCAATGATGCTGGCATTATCTTCGTCGCAGCAGCAGGTAATGATGCGAACAATAATGACAGCAATCGCTTTTACCCTGCTAACTTCGATCTGCCCAATGTCATTTCAGTGGCGGCAACCAACCGTAATGATGGTTTGTGGAGTTCCTCCAATTTTGGAGCTACTACCGTAGACTTAGGTGCGCCCGGAAGCAGCATTTTGAGCACAGTTCCTGGTAATAACTACGATGTTTTTAGCGGAACTTCTATGGCTGCACCCCACGTAGCAGGTGCGGCGGCGCTGCTGTTAGCCCAAGATCCAACCTTGACTGTCGCCCAACTAAGAAACTCTATTCTCTCAACAGTTGACCCGTTGCCTTCTCTCGCAGGCAGAACTGTTAGCGGAGGACGTTTAAATCTTCGCAATGTTCTCAATCCTGTCAACCGTCCGCCAGTCTTAAATATTCCGTTCCGGGAACAAGGTTTGAGTTTGCAACCGGGTTCGAGTCCTCAATTGCAGTTTACTTTTCAAAACGACACTTTCATCGATCCCGATCCGGGCGATACCTTAACTTATACAGCAGATTGGTATGAAAATGTCACCAACTTTGAGTGGCGAAATGTCAGCGGAGGACGATCGCCAATTCCGACAAGTTGGAGTCGCATTAGCCCCTTACCAACTGGCATGAGTTTCGATCCGGCTAGCCGTACTTTCAGGGTTGATGATAGCTTGCAGCGCAATCGCAACTACTGGATTCGAGTAACAGCAAGGGATGCTGCTGGTGCATCGGATATAGCATTTTTCGATCTTTATAATCGAGGTCGAGGTTCTGTTATTGACGGCTACATCGCTGGGGCTACAGTTTTCTTAGACGCTAACAAAAATGGCGAACTTGATGCTAGCGAACCCTCTGCAACAACTGGCCCTAAAGGTGAATACGAACTCGATATTTCCTTGGAAAATTTTGACAAAAATCGCAACGGCGAACTCGATCCGGAAGAAGGCAATATTGTGGCTTTCGGCGGCATTGATACTGCTACGGGTTTGCCTTTGGAAACGCCTGTCACTGCGCCGCCTTACGCTACTGTTGTCACCTTGTTAACCAGTTTAGTAGCGGATTTAATTGACAAAGGAATTGACAGCGATCGCGCCGAATCTCTCGTCAAATCTTCTCTTTCCATTCCCGCTAATGTTGACATCACTGACTTAGATCCGATCGCAGCTACCGAAAATGCGATCGCGGGTGGAGTAGAAACTTTGACTGCAATGGTCAAGGTACAAAACGTCATTACCCAAACTGCTGCTTTAATAGACGGTGCGTCGATTCTGGACAATACCGACACCGTAAAAGCAGTTGTCAGCGCGATCGTTCAACAAATTCAATCGGGGACAACTCTCAATCTGGGCGATGCCAACCAGTTAGCAACAATTGTCGATCGCGCCGCCACCGCAGCGCAACAATTTGACTCGGATTTAAACACTCAGCAATTGTTGCAAATTGCCCCGGATGCAGCTAAGGTAATAGCCGAAGCAAATCAGCGCATTGACCGAGTTGTATCCAACACTGCAACAGCTTCAATTAACCGAGAAGTTGCCCGCCTGCAAAAAGTAGCCCTAGGCGAAACCTCTGAAGACTTAAAAGCAGTCGGTACAGGTACGAAATCGATCGCCCAAGTTATTGCCGAAAATACTGGTACTGCCTTAGATACCAAAATTCAACAAACGACATTGCCCGATACACCTGCTGTTGCGGTGATTGAAGGAGAAATAGATGCGATCGCAGCTAACTCCAATCTCACCGGTACTGACGGCGACGACAGCCTCGACGGCGACAGCGGCAGCGATACAATGGCCGGCAAACGCGGCAATGATACTCTCAGCGGTGTTGGCGGCAACGACTGGATACACGGCAATCAAGGCAACGATTCCCTCGACGGTGGCGACGGCGATGACACTGTTTACGGCGGCAAAGAAATCGATAATTTGTTCGGCAATAATGGGGAAGATATCCTATTTGGAAATCGCGGTCAAGATAGCTTGAGTGGAGGGGAAGGCAATGACAGTCTTTACGGCGGTCAAGCTAGCGATATTCTGCTGGGCGGTAACGGCGACGACTTTCTCAGCGGTGAAAACGGCGATGACAGTTTGATAGGAGGAAATGGGAGCGATCGCTTCTTAATTTCAGCCAATTCTGGCAGCGATATCATTCTCGATTTTGAAGCCGACATCGACTTGTTCGTACTTGCAGAAAATTTAACCTTCTCGCAACTTTCTATTATTCCCAGCAACAGTGCAACGTTAATCAGCTTGACAGCAACCGGGGAAATTTTAGCTGCTATCAATGGCGTGACAGCTAACCAAATTAGCATCGCCGATTTCAGTTAAAAAATTAGGGACACAGGCAAATTCTGTGTCCCTAAATGAAATTATTTTTTCTAGTAAAACTTCATCCCTGAGAAGTTTTGCTCGATCGAAAATTGCATCCCTTATTCCAAAATGTCAATTACAGCAATTGTGGTAACATCGAAATAGTAAAATACAGTCAAAATTCAACAATCACGAATCTAACCAAAAGCGCTCTAATTCATCTGCGTTAATCTTTGTTTGTCTGCCATAATATGCGGTCAAAAAAGATAATTTTTGAACCGCAGATGACAAGAGATTGACGCAGGCATACGCAGATAAAGAGAAGAGAAATAGGAATAATTTTGATGCTAACAGAACAGATTATATCTCAGGACTAAAGTCTTGACAAAATACCAAATTCAAACTTTAAAATTGCGGGGAGGGTAAAAATCTAAAATCTAAAATCTAAAATCTAAAATAGAGTGACTGTAATTGTGAAATAGTTTTCAGGAGGACAAATTTATGGTAGTTATATGCGGTGACAATCTCGATAATTTGCTAGCAGGTGAAATTGGCGATGATTCCCTGTGCGGGCTGGGAGGGAATGATACTCTATCTGGTTTGGGTGGTAATGACACTTTAGATGGCGGAGAAGGAAATGATAGTCTCGCAGGTGGAGTCGGTAGCGATCGCCTTTTGGGCGACTTTGGTAACGACAGTCTCAGCGGTGGAGAAGGCAATGACAAACTTGAAGGAGGTGCCGGGAACGATATTCTTGAGGGTGGCGAAGGCGCGGATTTAATCAGAGGAGGAGACAATAACGACAGTATCTTGGGAGGGGCTGGCAATGACTGTCTTAACGGCGGTCAAGGCAATGATACGGCGATCGGAGGAGATGGAGACGATCGCTTGTTTGGTGGCAGCAACAACGACTTTTTAATGGGCGGCAAGGGTAACGATCGCCTGTTTGGAGAAAGTGGGAACGACACTGTAATAGGTGACTTAGATAATGACTACATCAACGCCAATACAGGAGACGATTTGCTGGAGGGAAATCAAGGCAGCGACACCCTGATTGGCGGGCCGGGTAATGACACATTATTGGGTTACGGCTTTTCCTCAACAGTAGCACAAATCGATTATTTGATCGGGCAAAGTGATGCTGACATATTTGTTCTCGGTTCGTTAAATCCCAGCCCTTACCTATTCTATAGCGGTGAAGATAGCCATGCGGTTATTGAGGATTTTAACCGGGGCGAAGGCGACAAAATCCAAGTCGTTGGTTTCGTACAAGATCGTAATGGTTCTAACTTCTTCTTTTATCGCTTTGAATCTTATGATGACGGTACGAGACGGGGAACTCGGATATTTGTCGGATCTGATTTAATCGCCGATGTTCAAAATATTACTGATGTGAATCTATCAGATTGCGCGATCGTTTCGACTGGGTTTACACCGCCATCGCCAGACTTTCCATCCTTCCCGTCCCTGCCGGAAATTCCCTTCCCGATACCGCCGCTTCCCACTCCTTTCTCGCCAATACTGCCAGTTTTTGTGGAAAGTTTGGCTTCTTTTCAATTTTGATAAAACTTGCGGAGGGGGGCAATCACCGGCTTTTTTTACGGAAATACGCAGGTTGCAGCCAGCAGATTTTGTTAGAAAGGACTGCAGTCCTGACTGCAAAACAAGATTCGATTGTACGATCGAACCGGTTCGGGCTACTCGATCGACAATGAGGTCGTTTGGGGCCAAAAGGTAAAGTTTTGCGATCGAGATGAAATTTGGGATCTCCCGGCAAACCGGTTTCCGGCTCGGACTGCTTGCTGCAGCTCAGCCTTCCCCGGATAGTAGCTTGGGCGGATGTTGAGATTCCGAAAAAAGCCTTTTAAGTGTCCAAAAAGCATCGCGCGCGTGAAAATTGCACGGCAATTATGTTACATTTTTTATCACAGTCTGGAATTCGATCGGGCAACGCCAGCGAGTAGGGACAAGCCACCGCTTAGTTTCCCAGGGCTTGCAGGCGATCGCACAAGAGAGTTCCTTTCGTCAGCTCCAAATTAAAAAAATAGCCTCAGGCATTTGCTAGTAAAAGCAAGCTGCTCGGCGCGGGGCGACAAAAAACCTTGTGGCTGCTGCCCTGAACCTCAACCACAGCAATATTCTTTTAGGAATTCTGGCTCCATGTTTTCTAAACAAATCACCGACTCAAAAACCTACCAGTGGTTTGAGGAACGCCTGGAAATTCAGGCGCTCGCCGATGACATCACTACGAAGTACGTACCCCCGCACGTCAATATTTTCTACTGCTTGGGCGGAATTACTCTGGTTTGCTTTCTGATCCAGTTTGCCACCGGCTTCGCCATGACTTTCTATTACCGTCCCACGGTAGCAGAAGCTTTTTCTTCAGTGCAATACCTGATGACTGAAGTCAACTTCGGCTGGCTGATCCGCTCCATCCACCGCTGGTCTGCGAGCATGATGGTGCTGATGATGATTTTGCACATCTTCCGGGTTTACCTGACAGGCGGCTTCAAAAAGCCCCGCGAGTTAACCTGGGTGACAGGAGTAATCTTGGCAGTCATCACTGTTTCTTTCGGCGTGACCGGCTATTCCCTGCCTTGGGATCAAATCGGTTACTGGGCCGTTAAAATCGTTTCCGGCGTCCCCGAAGCTATCCCGTTTGTCGGTTCTTTGATGGTAGAACTGCTGCGCGGCGGTGTCAGCGTCGGTCAAGGCACTTTGACTCGCTACTACAGCTTGCACACTTTTGTGTTGCCTTGGCTGATTGTAGTGTTCATGCTGGCTCACTTCTTGATGATTCGCAAGCAAGGTATCTCTGGCCCGTTGTAAGTTTTGAGTTGTGGGGGCGGTATTTTTTTTGCCCCCCGCTGAATTTTGAGTTGAAAATTCAGAATTCATCACTCATGATATTTATTTACGGCTAATACTTCCTGCGATCGCGCCGCTGATTCAAACTAACGAATACAGTGGAATGGCAGCCCCGGGTAAAACTAAAAGGAGAACACTGTTACTATGTCTATTCTCAAAAAACCTGATTTGAGCGATCCAGCGCTCCGCGCTAAGCTTGCTAAGGGCATGGGTCATAACTATTATGGCGAACCAGCTTGGCCTAATGACTTGCTCTACGTTTTCCCTATAGTCATCATGGGAACGATTTCTCTGTGCGTGGGTTTGGCCGTACTAGACCCGGCTTTGGTTGGCGAACCTGCCAATCCTTTTGCTACTCCGCTGGAAATTCTGCCGGAATGGTATTTGTGGCCTGTGTTCCAAATCCTGCGCGTTTTGCCTAACAAATTGTTGGGTATTGCTTGCATGGCCGGTGTTCCCCTGGGCTTGATTTTGATTCCGTTCATCGAGAGCGTTAACAAGTTCCAAAATCCGTTCCGCCGCCCTGTTGCTACTACTGTTTTCCTGTTCGGAACTGCGGTAACTCTGTGGTTGGGTATTGGTGCTATTTTCCCGATCGACAAATCTTTCACGCTGGGTCTTTTCTAAGATTTAAGTTTGCTTGATTTTGACGCCTGCGGGTTTCCTGTAAAGTGCTTTTGTACTGGTGGGAAACTTTAGCGGGCGTCATTTGATTTTAGATTTTAGATTTTAGATTTTAGATTGAAGAATTGGGATTTGGGATTTTAGATTTATCGATATCAAACTTAATAATTATCCGTAATTAATTCTCTAACTTTATTCAATTATCGTCAGAAACAGAAAATATATCTAAGTAGCCAAGCAACAAAAACAATAGTATTTTGTAGGGGCACGTGTCAGTTAATATATATGATACAAGAGAATAGAGGAGTAATTTCACCCGCCTTTCATAAGTAATGTTGATTTGTATCCACTTACTTATCAATTTGCAGGCTGTGAAGAAGAAACATCGAGGATATAGATAATGAAATTCAACGAAGCAGATACTTGCCGCAAGTATGTTTTGCCCAAGCTAAAAAAATGGGATACAGAGCCTCATTTCTTGACTGAGCAGCACTATATTGATGCAAGTCGAATTTTGACCACAGGGGGGAAAGTCCGCCGTCGCAAACGCAAAAAAATTGCTGATTATCTTCTCTGTTACACTCGCGACTTCCCCTTAGCTATTGTTGAAGCAAAGCGCAAATATAAACACGCTCAAGATGGGTTGCAACAAGCTAAAGAATATGCTGAACTTTTAGGATTAAAATTTGCTTACTCTACCAATGGTCAGAGTATTTATGAATTTGACTACACAACTGGGTTAATTACTGAGATGGGTTCATTTCCCAGCCCTGATGAATTGTGGGCAAGGTTGAAACAATCTGAGGGGATGAGCGATGAGGTAGCACAGGATTTACTTGAACCGTTTGATTTAACGGGTGGGAAAATCCCTCGTTGTAAGGATTCAGGTAAAAAAAAGTGAGAGTGAGAGCCAAAAAATATGGTAATGTAGTCAGATGAGGGAAAAATCAGA
>JAUBST010000005.1:245901-286708 GCA_036702215.1 Microcoleus sp. F6_B6 | reverse complement strand
TAAAGTCTCGACGGCGATAGCCCGTTAGTTTTTTGGCAGCATCTTTAAATGTCAATTTAACTGGCTCACTCAAGATCATTTGTACCATCCCAATCACACAAGTCACAACGGGAGCATCCCGATTTTGTAAATTTCCCAATAAATGATATAATTTTACATTTTTTAAACCAACGGCTTCCCCAAAAACTGCTATGGAAGCAACTACTAAATTTTTCGTAAGGATTCAGGTCAAAAAAAGTTCAGAGAACCCTAAAGAGATGTGGTAAAGTAGTTAAATGAGCAAACAAACAGAGTCAGCCGAACTAAAAATCGAGATAGTTAAGCAGTTCACCCATGAGGAACTGGTACAACTTGTGCTGGCACAACAGAAGCTCATCACCAAATTACAGGAAGAACTCGAAAAACTCAAACAGCAACAACCGAGTAATAGTAAAACATCATCAAAACCTCCATCTAGCGATTTATTACAAAAATCAGAGAAAGCTCCTGTTGAGAGTCCCCAAAAGTCAGAGTCTAGACCAAAACGAAAACCAGGAGGACAACCGGGACATCTCGGCAAAACCCGAAAAGGATTTGGACGAGTAGATAGATTTCAAATCAGCTTCCCTGACGAATGCTCGCATTGCCGTAGCAGAGAATTAAGTGACGCACTCGGTTATCGCCAGAAGCAAGTAGCCTGTGCCGGTCGCCAAACCAATTGAAATAGTGGAATATCAATTCGCCAAATGTCAGTGCCTCGAATGTGGAGCAATGGTGAAAGGACCACAAGTACCGGGCATCGTACCAGGACAAGACCTGAGCATCGACCTACAAGCATTATTGGTCTGGTTAGGCAATTATGGACACCTATCCTATGAAAAGCAACAAGAATTCCTACGGGAATTAGGTGGTATCGAGATTGGCATCGGCACATTACAAGCGACCAACGCACGGGTAGCTAATGCTGTAAAACCCGCCGTTTCCGACTTGTGGCAATGGGCAGCATCGCAAGCAGCAGTCCATGTGGATGAAACCCCCTGGTGCGTCAAGGGAGTCAAAGAATGGTTGTGGACTGCCACAGGTCAAAATTTTTGCCTGTTCACGGAGCAGCAGACACTCGCAGTCGTTCCGAATTAGAAACCATGCTGGGAAATGACTTTGCTGGAGTGCTGAGTTCTGATGATTTTAGCGTATATAACGGTGCGAAGGTGGGAGCGCAACAGAAATGCTTGGCACATCTGAGACGACACTTTAAGAAAGTTCAACAACTGAGTGATGGTAACAATGCAGCAGTCGCAGAAGCATTCTTGGCATTAATTGACGAGGCTTTTCGACAACATCGGCAATGGCGCGACCACCCTGAAAAGTTCGATTATCAAGCTTGGGCAACGGACTTTAAGACCCGACTAGCAGAATTATTAAATACTTGGCTGGGGCGTGTGGGTTATGCTGCGGGACTATTATTGCGCTCGTTGCGCGATAAAGCGGATCAATGGTGGTACTTTTTAGACCACCCATCGATTCCCCCTGACAATAATTTAGCGGAACGTTCACGGAGATTAGCGGTGACTAAACGTAAAGTATCTGGCGGTTCCCGAGCGATGTCTCGGTTTGAACAAACTGCTGATTTACTATCTGCAATACAGACTTGTCGGTTTCAAGGCAAAAGTGCGATGGCTTTTTTCCGAGATACGATATTTGCCCATACTTGTGACTTTTTTATGCCTTCTCTAATTCCTCGAACTCAGACCTGAATCCTTACAATTTTTCTATAATTTAAGCGCTGTCTTCAGCAAAAACCACGTACAATAAAGTAAATTGTTCTGGAGCATTATGATGAATCCTCAAGAGCGCGAACGGTTAAAAGCCTGTCATGATGAAATCGCCCAAATTTTATACCGAAACAGCCCCCCGGAGTCTTTAGAGGACTTAGAGAGCATTGAACAGCACCTTAGACAACAATGGTTAGAGGTCATGGGACCCGATATTGCTTTTTTTTTATCAAAGCAGCAACTGGGACAGAAAAAGGACGAGAAAGGACCTGGGGGGCTGTATCGTAACCCTAAAAATTACCGAAGACCAAGCGAAAAAATTAAAGGTTAAAAAATCGACAAGGCTCTCTCCATTATTGGAAAAATGCTCTTTGAGAATGGCGGCGGTTTTGTCTTTTGAAAAAGCGGCAACTGAAGTGGGAGTTCAGACGGGTATTAAGATAGGTCATTCAGCTTTACACAGGTTAGTAACCCAGAAAGAGTGGAGCGAACCAATCGCAGAATTATCAATAAAAGAAACTAGCGTTGATGGAGGTAAAGTTCGTGTTAGAGATCAACAGGGAGAAGGGTCTCAATGGCTTGATTATAAAGCCGTCAGGCTTCATGACAGTTTTTATGCTGCATATTTTCAAGAGAATGAAAGCTTAATTAATTTTGTAAATTATCAGCCTTTAAGTCCCCTATTAACCTGTTTGGGAGATGGACATGATGGAATTTGGAATTTAATTAATAAATTTAATCCTCAAGGCAGACGGAGAGAAATCTTAGACTGGTTCCATTTAATGGAAAACTTGCACAAAGTAGGAGGGTCTAATAAACGACTGAAACCAGCTAGAAAATTGTTGTGGGAGGGTCAGGTAAATGAGACAATTAAGCTATTTGAATCCGCCGGTCGTCGCCAGGCTGCTAATTTTTGTAACTACCTAACTAAACATCGTCATCGAATAGTAAATTATCAACTTTTAGCGGAGGAAAATATTGGTTCGATTGGATCAGGGGTCGTTGAATCAACGGTCAAACAGATTGATAGGCTATTAAAAATTTCGGGGCCGGGTGGTCGTTAAAAAATATTAGTAAAATGCTTAAGCTGAGGTGTACTTACTTAAATGAATTATTATAAGTTCTCAAAAATTCTTTAGGTATTTTTGGTCAACTTGTTTAAATTTATATATTTTGATAAGCGAATTTGATGATAGTATCGCTAATTTTTTACATCCTATAATATAGGGATAAGCTAAAATATAGCGTTTTTCACAGCTATGAGGTACACTCGATCAAGTAAAACTATTTAGAGGAAAATCATCAATGCAACCGTATTCACTAGATTTTATAAAAAAAATAATAGAAGTGAGAGAACAAGAAAATATCTCAATAAGAAAACTAGCAGAACGTTTTAAGGTAGCCAAGAGCTTTGTTCAAAAATTACTAAAAAGAGCTTGCGTAGACAGGAGATATAAGTCAAGAATGCTCAAGGAGGAAGTCCACCCACCAAATTAAAGAGCGAACAAGGGAGCATCCCGCTTTTTGACTAAGCATAACTACCCATTTTAATCTCATTATTTAAATACGCACATCTTAGTCTTAAAATTTGAGGCACGTTTTTTTCTTTCCACTGTGCACCTACAATCTTAATTCTTGCTCCAATCTGTTTAATTAAAGACTCTACAGCTCCCGAACCAATATCAATACCCTGATGTTGATAATTCTGGTAATTTGGGATTCTTGACTGATGTTTTCTCAGATAATTCTGGAAATTTTCACTTTCTTTACCTTTAACTCCTACAAATTCGGCTATAGCTTCTACTGTTGACCCTCGCCACAGTTGGCTCTCGACTCTTCTGATTCGTTTGAGTGACCCCCCTATTTTATGTAGATTTTCTCTCAAATGATACCAATCTAATACTTCTCTTCTTTGCTCATTAGTCCCAATTTGATTAAACAGATTCCACACCCCATCATGACCATCTCCCAAACAGGTTATCGGTTCATTTGAAAGTTGACTATTTACCCACTCCACTAAATCTGGATTATTTTGGAAGAAGGCGGCTGCTACTTGATTATGGATCTTAACTGCTTTATAATTCCGACCTACTCTTTCTTTTCCTAATGGAGTTCTCAGCCTGACATTTCCTCCGTCTATACGAACATGCTTCTACTTGCTCGCCGTTCGACGGTGAAGAGAATTTATAACGCTCTAGTAGTCGATGTTGTGTACTGTGCGGTACATAAATTCCTGTCAACATTTTTAAGTCTTTTTCAGCATTGGCAAATGATTCATTTGCCACTAATAATAAACAACATCTTTCTAATTGAGGACTCAAACGACTTCCCTTCTTTATTCCCAGCTTTTGGGCTTGCTTACTTGATAGCTTTATTTCTCCTACACAACTTTTTATGGTTCTTTTTCTCCCCTCACCCTTTCCCCCTGCTGAGTTAAAAAAAAACTGCTAATTTCTGGTGCTACTGTCTCAACTAAATACTCTCTGACAGTCAGTTCGATAGATTCAAAGCTTTTGAGATTGTCGGGCGAGGTATTCTTATAAAATACCTCTGCTATTGCTTGGAGATTTATTTTGATCTTCTGCTGTTCTTCTGGGGTCATATGCACTTAGGTTATGGTAATTTATCTGCTTTCTATTATGCCATCAACTTGGCAAGGCAATTATCTCAGTATTTATACTCATTGCAAAACTGGGATGCTCCCGCGAACAATTAGTGACTTTAGTGGAAATAATAGAAGAGAATAATGATGCAACTTTAAAATAACTAACTGAAATGCTTGAGTTAAAAACCGGAATAAAAGTAAGTATATCGACGATGGGAAGAATTAGCAATCAACTCAATTATACTTAAAAAAAAAAACTCACGAGCGACAGAGAAAACAAGCGAGCGAGTTCAAAAAGCGCGAGTAGAATTTTGGGATAAAATCAGGGACATTAGGACAGAAGACCTAATATTTATAGATGAATCCGGAGTTAACCTAGCAATGGTACGACTATATGGAAGAGCCTTAAAAGGTAAAAGAGCAAGAGGAGAAAAACCACTAAAACGGGGAACTAATATTTCTTTGATCTCGGCTTTATCGAGTACAGAAGTGGTAGCTTCAAGAAATATTTATGGTGCAGTAAATGGAATAACATTTTTGTTGCATTTATTCTGAGAGAATTAGTCCCTAAACTTTGGAAAGGTGCTTGTGTAGTTATGGATAATGCTAAAATTCATTGCGGAGAAATGGTGAAAAAATTTATCGAAGAGGCAGGAGCAAAGTTAATTTATTTATCTCCTTACTCTCCCGATTTTTCCCCGATCGAGAATTTTTGGTCAAAAGTGAAATCTATGTTAAGAAAACTTAAAGCCAGAAATTATATAGACTTAATTGATTCAATTACAGATGCGATGCTACAAGTTACTAAAAAAGATATTCATAACTGGTTTGCTCATTGTTGCTACTGTACCTCATGACTATAGGAAACGCTATAAAAGGGGGACTGTATCATACTTTTCCCCTTTTACAAAATTGGGATGCTCCCAGTCACAACTGCTGATGTCAGATTTTTTGTTTCATAACCCTTTGAGTATAACTGGGGTTATATTTAATTGCAAGTCCCTAAGTTGTCAAGGCTTTGGTTAGACTTTTAATCTTTCCTTAAAACCTTGCCTCTCGTCCCTGAAATTAATCTATTTAGAGAGAACGAATCGCACGCCTTAACTGAACCGTATTGCGATATATTGTTGAAGAGTCTCGCTTCAGTATCGTGGCTAATTCTTCTATTGTTTTGATTTTTTTGGTGGCCATCCAGTATAATCCCACATTCCGCACCCCGAACTGGCACATAGGCGGATTGAGGGGGTAAAAGTGAATCATCCGAGACCCTCATGAGTAGAAATACTCAACTATCTCGGTCACTCAGGATTACCCAGTAGTCCATTCTGGAAAATTGAGGTGAGGGCGTGAGTTAAATCTGATATCAGTTAAAATTGCGCTCGGTAAAAAACCAACTTTATTACGTATCCGTAACGCGCTCACAGCAGCGAAAAAGCGTTAATTGCGATCGCTCTTCCGTAACCAATCATCACCAAAAATAGTGTAAACTGGCGAGAGCGATGAAGGCTCAAATCAGGATTCAGCAGCCCATGCAGAAAGCATCCCAGATGAAAGTAGAAAACCTAGATCATCTAGGCTTGATAGCCGGTCTAATTGATGAAATAGGAATTGTCCCAAAAATCAATGAATTAATAGGCGAACAACAGGGCGAAATAGTCAGTCCCGGTCTGATAGTTAAAGCCATGATTATTACTGGATTAGGGATGGTTTCTGCCCCATTATATTTATTTTCTAAATTTTTTGAAGGGAAAGCAGTAGAACATTTACTTGGAACGGGGATTCAAGCATCACATTTAAATGATGACCGTTTAGGGAGAGTATTAGATAAGTTATATTTGGCACGAATTACAGAAATATTCACAACTATTGCCCTGTCAGCCGCTCAAAAATTCGAGATAAATACCGACACATCTCACCTCGACTCAAGTTCATTTCATCTACATGGCAAATATGAACAAGAATTACCATCAATATCTTTTGAAACCACATAAAAAGATAACAATCAGTTAGATAATTCATCAATCAATCATCAAACATCCCCAGTACCAATTCAGATTACCTACGGCTACCAAGAGCGACCATCGCCCCGACTTAAAACAGTTCATTTTAGACCTAATTTGTAGTGGAGACGGAGATGTGCCACTATTTTTACGAGTAGCTTCAGGAAACGAATCAGATAATTCCATATTCGCCTCAATTTGTCAAGACTTTGAAAAACAATTAAATCTCGACAGTTTAATGGTAGCTGACAGTGCATTATATAGTGCTCCCAACTTAGAAATGTTAACCAATTTAAAATGGTTAACTCGTGTACCACTGAGCCTGAAACAAGCGCAGCAACTGGTATCTCAGCTAAATGAATCAGAATTTCATCAAAGCTCAGTGACCGGATATCGTGGGTCAGAACACAAAAGTAATTATAGTGGAATTGCACAAAGATGGTTAGTAGTAGAGAGCAGTTTGCGTCGTGATGCTGACCAACGTAAGTTAGAAAAAAACCTCAAAAAAGCTGAAATTGAGGGTCAGAAAAAGTTGCGAGAGTTATCAAATATTGAATTTGCTTGTTCGGCAGATGCCTCCGCAGCAGCAAATCGTTTATCCCAACAACTAAAAAATCATTATTTAACCCAAATTACCTGGGGCAAACTACAGTAAAATCCGCTACTGATTCGACCATTTCTCATGACAATTCTAGCTCTAGCTTGATATTTAAAGTTCAAGCAAAACTAGAACTAGATGCGAATGTGGTAGCCCGAATAACCCAAGCTAGTGGCAGATTCATCTTAGCTACTAATGTGCTGGATGCAGAGCAATTAAGTCTGATGAAATGATTGTAAAATATAAGGAACAGCAGTCGGCAGAGAGAGGGTTTGGGTTCCTAAAAGACCCGCTATTTTTTACGGATAGTGTATTCCTCAAATCCCCAGAAAGAATCGAGGCTTTAACTTTAATAATGGGTTTATGTTTGTTGGTTTATACTTTAGGTCAAAGGTTACTCAGGCAAAACTTGCAACTCAGTAATAAAACCGTAAAAAATCAATTGGGCAAAGGAACAAATCGACCTACTTTGCGCTGGATATTCCAAAGTTTTCAATCAATTCATGCGGTTTGTATTCAAGGAATTCAGCAAGTTTCTAATTTGACATCGGAACGGTTGGTCATATTAAGTTTATTTCCAGTCACCTGTCGGTCTTATTACTTTTTGTTGTGAAATGAACTCGATTATTGATTGGTCAACCTGACTTACATTTAAATAATTTTTGATTCAGCAGTGATGTATTATTGTCATAATGCGGGCGATATATGCTGGAAATTAATAGTTATTAATGGTCTGATTTTTGACTTTCAATGGGTTAAGAAGATTGAATTAATGCCCTCATGTCAATTTTTAGGAATCCCTAACTGAGTGATGATCTCGTTGCACAGATTTTTGAGTGTTTTTACTCATGATGGTCTCGGATGATTCACTTTTATCCCCTCAATCTGCCTATGTGCCAGTTGGGGGTGCGGAATGTGGGTATAATAGCAGTAATTTTTATTGTGCAAACTGCGGTTATAGCCCGTTTGAGTCGATGCTCTAGTTCCTCAACCGTTTCCTGGATTTCTACCTTAAATTTGTTGGCCATATTGCATCTCTTCTACTTTTTAGCCTACCTGAGCGTGTACCTTTATAGTGAATTGGTATTATATTATACTTAGCAAAGAAGTAATCTATCAAAACTTATCTTCTTTACTTGCTTGCGACTTAATTCATCTTTCTGAATACTGTTTTCTTACTTTTTCAGCAGACCCTAGTTAATTCAGCGGAATCTCGATCCAGAACTCTGTACCTTGACCGGGTACAGAAATACACTTGAGTACGCCTTGGTGTTTCTCAACTACAATTTGGTAACTGATAGACAGTCCTAAACCCGTGCCCCGACCGACGGGTTTAGTAGTAAAAAAGGGATTAAATATGTGAGAAATTAATTCTTTGGGGATGCCGTGACCGTTGTCGGCAATACAAATTCCTACCGTTTTTTCATCGATTAATTCAGTGCGAATCCGAATGCAAGGAGATGCCAAATCAGGAATCAAACACTCGGTGGTGGCATTTATATCTCCTGACTCGACAGCCAGCTTTTGGGAGCTTAAATGTGTCGCCGCTGCACTTGCCGCTTTAAAGGAAAGATTAATAACTCGCTCTTTTTGTCCCATTTCTAGGGCGTCAAGGGCATTACCGATCAGATTCATAAATACCTGATTGAGCGAGCTGCCATAGCATTCTACTAAGGGCAAATTGCCGTATTCTTTAATGATTTCTACAGTGGAGCGATCGGATTTAGCTTTTATCCGGTGCTGCAAAATCAACAGGGTATTCTCGATGCCTTCGTGAATGTCAACGGCTTTTTTCTCGGTTTGATCGCTTCTGGAAAAATTGCGCAAAGATACAACTAATTGGCGGATACGGTCAACTCCGACTTTCATGGAACCCAAAATTTTGGGCAAATCTTCAGCCAGAAATTCTATGTCGATCGCTTCGGAACACTCGCTAATTTCTGGGTCGGGATTGGGGTAGTGCTGGCGGTAGAGTTCCACCAAGCAGAGCAAATCTGCGGTGTATTCGCTGGCGTGGGACAGATTGCCGTAGATAAAGTTAACGGGGTTATTGATTTCGTGGGCGACCCCCGCCACGAGTTGTCCGAGACTGGACATTTTCTCGGTTTGAATCAGTTGGGCTTGGGTATTGTGCAGTTCTGTGAGGGTTTTAGCTAGCTGTTCGGCCTTTGCTCGATCGGCAGTTGCTGCATTGAGACTTTCTTGATAAAGTTCTGCTTGGTGAATGGCGATCGCAGCTTGAGCAGCCAAATTTTGCAGCAATTCCTGTTCTGCTGTTTGCCAAACTCTCGGTCCGGAACACTCGTGGACAATCAGCAACCCCCAAAAATGGGAATCTTTGCCGATTGGCACAATTAAACTTCCCCTCACCTGCACTTTTTCCAAAAATTCGCGGTGGCAGGGCGTTAAATCATCAGTATAAATATCATTAATTGCTCGCACCCGTCCTGCTCGGTAAAAGCAGTCTGAGTCTTCCGCCAACCATTCTTGTGGAAATTTGATACCTAAAATTGACTGCCACTGGCCCCGGACAGTTTCTACAACTACCTCGCCGTCTAACCCAGCAGCAAATTGGTAGATTACCGTGCGATCGGTATCGAGCAAAACTCTCACTTCTCGCACAATAGTTTGCAGTATAGTTTTTAAGTCTAAGGTGCTGCGAATCTGGTCTCTAACTCGCGTCAATACTTTAGCAAATTCCAAAGATTTTTGCAATTGGGCGGTACGTTCAAGAACTTGGCGCTCCAAGTTGGCATTCAGGGTCTGCACTTCTTTATAAAGAACGTACTGACCAATTGCCGAACAAAATTGGCTGCCTATAGCTAAAGCTTGCTCGATGTCCTCGCACTTCCACTCGGGCGACTGACCTTTTTTTATTTCTCGCCAGACTTCAAAGGATTGTCTGGGAAGGATTTGTGCAGCGCTGCTGTCAAAGCGGCCGGCCCACAGTTTTTCGGTATCAATTGCATTGCGAAAAACTGTCAAACAGCCGACTACTTGTTGTTTGTGGTGCAGGGGAATTACCAGCAAACCCCGAATTTGAGTAGATTGGAAAGCAGGAACTAAAACTCTAAATACAGGTTCTTTGTATAAGTCTGTAATTATCCAAACTGGGAATTGGGAACTTGTGCTGAGCGCAGCCGAAGTATGAGGAATTGGGAAGTTGGGAATCTCTGCGGTATTTTGGAATCCTTTGGTTAGCCATTCCTGCCAGAGGGGATGAGCTTCTATCGCCTTAACTTTTTCCCAGTTGGGAAGTGTCGGTTGTTCTCCTGTGGCGAACAGTTCAAAGGTAGCATCACTGTGGGCCGGGGCAATTGGCAATCCTCCTTCCATCTTGGCAGCCGATAACTTTTCACCGTTGATTTTCGGCTGGTTGAGATAGAGTCGGCCGCCGCTGCCGCCCAAAGCGGTGACGGTGGCTTCTAAACCCTGCTGCAGTTGAATGTTGACGTGACCGTACAACAGGGCTGCTATGCGGCTCACGGTGGCTTCCCGGGCAGCTTGAGAGCGGGTTTGCTGGAGGAGGAGTGCGTGGGCGATGGCGCTAGACAATTGATCTGATACGATCTGAACTACTTCTAAATCTGGTGGTGAAATATTGAGGGGGGTACAGTGGTGAGACACTAAAAGTCCCCACAGTTCGATGTGAATTTTTTGATTGTTTCCTGGCTCGTATCGAGTCAGGCAGGTAGGGGAATCGCATATCGTATCTGTTTTGCTGTTTTGCGATGCGATCCTGCGGTGCAAAATCGGCACTACTAAGGAAGATTGCACTCCCATTGCCATCAGGTAAGCTGTGTGGCAAGGATCGAGCGATCGGTAGTGCATCTCTTCATTTACTAAAGGTTGACCTGTGTCTGCGGCATCTAGGGGACTCAGGACGATCGTCCCGGAGTTAACATCTATTATTGTCCGCTGGCGCAAAGTGACATACATCTCCCTAGCGCTCGCTGGAATGTCGTCGGCTGGAAAGTGCAGTCCTTTCAAGGAAGGGAGACAGTTGTTATTAATTGACTCAGCAACAACTTCTCCACTGCCGTCGGTACTAAACCTGTAAATCATAATGCGATCTGTTTTCAAAAAAGACCGCACTTCTGCTACCGTACTGGTTAAAATATCTTCTAATTCTAGAGATTGACGAATGCGTTCTGTTATCCGCCGTATCAAAACTTCTCTGTCTAGTTTATGATGTAATTCTTGGGTATTTTCTGTGAGTTGCATAAATCTCCTTTTGTAATTATACAATACAATGATAATAAGAAGTTTTGATGTGCTGTTGGATAGTTCAAACTCAAATGCCTCACCCTGAGTTTTTGACTCAACCGATCTGTACAATTAATCCGCCGCGCACTTGTGAGAGATGACGGTGTATCGTTTCTGGTGGGCTGGGGTAAGAAAAATCTGCGATCGCCCCGCCCCGGTTTAGTCGTTGCCTTCTTGAAGCACACGGACTTAAGCAAATAATAATTATTATTTTAATCGTCTTATAAATTTCTCGCAATCTTAAAATCTCACTATCAGAATTATTGATTGTTAGGATAGTTTGACATTTGTTTGTATAACTTCATATAATGAGCATTAACGAAAGAATTTGAGATTTGTCAGCTCCCCTGGCGCTGACAAATCTCGCTGCGGACGCTCATCAGAATTTTACCCAAATGATTTTGGCCGGTGCGGTCGCAGCCGCACCCCCAGTAATAATCCGTTGGCGAATCCTCGACAATCACTCGATCCCCTGTGGCGAGGAGAATAGCTTGAATGTCTGTATGAGCGAGAAACTTAGTTAAAACTGCTTCGCGCATAATGGGAATTTTCACCGCTTCCCAATCAGCGCGCATCTGGTGGTTGGGATCGCGACCTAATTTGGCAGCTTCCTGGGGAGTTGCTACTGCTCGAATCGCCGCCACTAATCTTTCATCAACGGTGACAAATTTTTGGGCTTGATAGTAATGTTCCACAGTCAACCAATCTTGACCGTACAGGCTAATTTCGTGTAGTGAAAAATTAGAAAAGCAGCCGTAAGGCTCCTCTACTTTATAAAAATAAATTATCATTTGATTTTAGATTTTAGATTTTAGATTTTACAAGATTTACGCAGAACCTAATTATCTAGGGTGCTTAGGGGCGCACCTTACCGCTATTGGGAATGAAGAATTGAGAATCAGGAATTGGGATTTAAGAATATTCTCTCTTCTTTCTTCACCTCGCTCCTCAAAATCCATCCGTTAAATCCGTTGCCGAACTTCCTTGGTTCTAAAATGGCATCAGCTTTTGAATAGCAGGGTTAGCGATATCGGTATAACGCAGTTCGCCACGCAAAATTTTGCCAGACGCCAGCAGCGATCGCTAATTTGATGCCCGCTCTGCCAGCAGTTCCTGTAAACTGATTGAATGCCCCAGCCCAGCGACAGGCCCAAACCAGATCGGTTCCCCATTGTTCGGCGATCGATTTAGTGTAACGATCCTTAGCGTCACCGGCACCTCCAAGAGTTCGATATATCGCCCTAGCAGCCTTAAATCGACTAAATAGGGCAGGTCGAACCCCCTCACCGGAGAGGGGGTCGGCAAGAGTGGCGGCGTCTCCTAAAAGCAGCGCATTTTGCGAGTGCAATTGGCGATCGCCATCCCGCAGACTCCTGGGGCGTTTCCGCACGTTGCTGACACTAACATCGGCACCGCACTTGGTTGCGTAGTCGGCAAAAATTTTCTCGATATCTTTTGGCTTGTCGCCGCGCATCGCAGCAATACTCAAAGAGTAGCCGTCAGCTTTGGGAAAGCTCGAGATAAAACCTTTTTTTATAGTACCAAAATCGAAATAGATGGCATCGCCCTTGATTGAGCGAGTTTCTAAAATTGCGATCGAACAGAGTTTTGGTTCTTTCAATACGAACCACTCAGTCATCGGCCCGCCGGCACCGTCAGCAGCAATCAAATAGCGGCCGGAAACTGGTTTTGAGTTAGTTTTAACTTCCCAAACATAATTTCTAAACTCAATTTCTTTGACTTCTGTAGATTCTCCAATTTCCTTACCAGTTGTTTGAGCTTGTTTAATTAAATAATCGTCAAATACATCTCGCTGTAGCGTCGAAATTGGCGAATCTATCTCAACTTTCACCGGGTTTCCCATTTTCCAGGTGTAGCTAATTTTATTAGCTTTCATCGAAATAGCTGGCGTCCTGTCAAAATCGAGCCATTGGGCGATCGTCCCAGAAACGCCGCCACAAAGTTTATTGCGGAGCAAAGATGCTTTCTCTACTAACAAAACAGAACGTCCCTGCTTTGCCAGGTGATAAGCTGCTGTGCCACCTGCAGGGCCTGCACCGACAATAATGCAATCAAACATTTTCGGTTATGGGTAATTGGTGATGGGCAATTGGTGATGGGGAACGGGGAATTGGTAACTTATGAGTGTTAAATCTTGAGTTTTTAACTCACAAATGAGAACTCATCTAGCGTCGGCGCGTTGTTCGCGGTCGCCTGTTGGCAATCTCAAAACTATTCCTAATCCCCATGCCCAATTTCCCATTCCCTAAACAGTCGTGATATCTTTCTCTTTCGCTGCCAGAACTTCTTCTATTTTGGCAACGTACTTGTCCGTCAGCTTTTGAATTTTATCTTGCAAGTCGCGGGATTCATCTTTAGAGATATCGCTGCTTTTTTCCTGCTTGCGAATCGAGTCAACGGCATCGCGGCGGATATTGCGAATTGCTACTTTACCTTCTTCAGCAAACTTCCCGGCCATTTTGACAAATTCTTGGCGTCTGTCGCTCGTCAGCGGCGGAATGTTCAAGCGAATAACTGAACCGTCGTTGTTGGGAACGAGTCCTACATCGGACAGGGAAATCGCTTTTTCGATCGAGTTGAGCGCTGTGCGATCGAACGGTTGAACGGTGATCGTAGTCGCATCCGGGGTGCCGATGTTGGCAAGGGATTTGATCGGAGTTGGAGAGCCGTAGTAGTCTACCATGACTCGATCGAGGAGGGAGGCGTTGGCGCGTCCCGTCCGAATAGTATTAAAAGACCGTTGAGTAGCCTCAACTGCCTTTTGCATATGATCTTCTGCGTCAGCTAACTTCACAAAAACCTCCGACAAGAGTTCCAATAGATTCTCCCATTACAGCCCGGTAGATGTTGCCCGACACCGAGAGGTCAAATACCATAATAGGAATATTATTTTCTTTGCAAAGGGCGATCGCCGTACTGTCCATCACCCGCAAATCTTGATTCAAGACGTGGGCATAGGTGAGGGTTTGATACCTGCGCGCGTTGGGGTTGAGGTGGGGGTCGGAATCGTACACCCCATCTACCTTAGTAGCTTTAAAAATCACCTGTGCATCAATTTCAGCCGCCCGCAAAGCGGCTGTAGTATCAGTAGTAAAAAAAGGGTTGCCAGAACCGGCACCAAAAATCACTACTCGTTTTTTTTCTAGGTGGCGAATCGCCCGCCGCCGGATGTAGGGTTCAGCTACTTCTTGCATGGCGATCGCCGATTGCACCCTCGTTGGCACTCCTGCTTGTTCTAGGGCATCCTGCAAAGTGATAGCATTCATCACCGTAGCAATCATGCCCACATAATCAGCCGTTGCCCGATCCATCCCTGCCGAAGCAGCTTTCACCCCGCGAAAAATGTTGCCGCCACCGACAACAATCGCGATTTGAATGCCTTGGGACACGACTTTGGCCACTTCCTGGGCGATCGACCCAACGACTACCGGATCGATGCCGTAGCCCAAGCTGCCCATCAGCGCTTCACCGCTGAGCTTCAGCAAAACTCGCTGATAAACCATCCCCATGCCGCCACTATTTTTTTACTCTTTTTGCCTCCACCATAAGATAGCAGTACGGGTGCATTTTGAACATCAATTGCCCGGAACAGACCCAAAAGCCTGTTCCAGAACACTTGACTGAGAAAGGTTGACTAAATTTAATCCTTGGGAACGAAATTAAGAGCAGCAGAATTCATGCAGTAACGCTGACCGGTAGGTTTGGGCCCGTCGTTAAATACGTGACCGAGATGAGCGTCGCAAACAGCGCACAGTACCTCTGTTCGGCGCATGAACAAGCTGTTGTCCGACTCGCACTTGACATTTTCTTCGCTAACGGGAGCGTAGAAACTCGGCCAACCGGTACCGGAATCGTACTTTGTTTCTGATTTAAATAGCTCAGTGCCGCAGCAAATGCACTTATAAATTCCGGTTTTTTTGTTGTCGTGATATTCGCCGCTAAAAGCTCTTTCCGTTCCTTTTTTGCGGGTAACTTTAAACTGTTCAGGCGTGAGTTGTTGTTGCCATTCAGCGTCGGTTTTTTTAACTTTTGCAGTCATGATTTGATCTTTGGTTAAGATGTATTTAGCTGTTGACGGTTAACTGTTAACTGTTGAGTGTTGGCGGTTAACGGTATATTGCTAGTTAACTCAGGCTTCCATTAATATTAACCTAATTGGCTCGAAATGAACATACCAGGGAAAAGGATTGTCCTTAATAGCCCTCCACTTTTCCTTGAAAACTTCGGCTTGCAAGTGATAATCTTGGGAATCATTGGGAGGCGAGTGCAATTTGAGATATAATGTCACCCGGTGCGGAGTTTCCACAGTCGAGGCGATCCAACAAGCAAAAGTATTTTCGCGATCGCACCCGCTAACAAAACTCAGTTGATGAGCCCGAATTCCCACAAAAACTAGAGATTTGGGAATTGGTTCGACTACAGTCAGAGTACAGCCCCAGTCGATCGCCTCGACGACAGTTACGGAGATCTGTTTAGCGGCACAGAAGTTTTTACAGCCCGTCAACTGGGCGACGGTGAAGTTGCCAGGGCGATCGAAAATGTTCTGTTTTGTATCAAAGGCGATCGGCCTTCCCTCGGCCAATACCAACAGATTTTTGCACACCCGGTAAATTTCCTCTAAATTGTGGCTGACAAACAAAGTAATTCCCCGATAATTAGCCAGAGTCTGCATTAACTCCCGTTCCAGTTGACTCCGCAAATGAGTGTCCAAAGCAGAAAACGGTTCGTCTAACAGCAGCAATTCTGGAGAAGGGGCGATCGCCCTTGCCAAAGCCACCCGCTGCTGTTGGCCCCCTGAAAGTTCGTGCGGGTAGCGGTTTTCCAGTCCCGACATTTGCACCGAAATTAGCTGTTCTTTTACCCGAAGTTGTTGCTCGCTTTCAGATAAATGCTGCAAGCCAAACGCAATATTTTGAGCAACAGTCAAGTGAGGAAATAAAGCATAGTTTTGAAACAAAAAACCGATCCGGCGGTCTTTAGAAGCTACATTAATACCCTGTGCTGAGTCAAATAAAACCCTGCCGTTGACGGCAATTTTACCGCTCGTTGGAGTTTCCAAACCGGCGATGCAGCGCAGAGTCATGCTTTTGCCGGAACCCGACGCGCCCAAAATTCCCAGCACTTCCGGGCCGATATCCAAGCCAACATCCAAGGCAAAGCTGGAAAGAGGTTTGAAGATGTGCAAACAAAGTCCGCTTTTCGGTTGTTTTTGGGGTTTGGTGGTAAAACTAGACGTTATTTGGGGAATATTTGATTGCAATCTGTAGCTCGAATTCCCTTTGGGCGATCTCCTTTGTAAATCCGTCCAAAAATTAACAGCAGTTAGCACGCTCAAAGAAATACTCAGAATAATCAAAACCCAAATAGCAGCTTGCCTCATCTCCCCAGCTTCCACAGCAAAATAAATTGCCATCGGAATAGTTTGAGTTTGTCCGGGAATATTCCCCGCTAACATCAACGTCGCGCCGAATTCACCCAAAGCGCGAGCAAATGCGAGAATAGTTCCTGCTAAAATTCCCGGCCATGCTAGCGGCAACATAATCCGCCAAAAAACTTGCCACTCCGATGCTCCCAAAGTGCGGGCTGCATTGAGAAGATTGGCATCAATTTGCTCAAAAGCTCCCAAAGCAGTTTTGTACGTGAGGGGAAATGATACAACTGTGGCAGTAACGGCGGCGGCTTGCCAAGTGAAAATTATAGTTAAGTCGAATTGTAGCAAGAATTGACCGATCGCCCCATTTCTCCCAAACAGCAGCAGCAGCAAAAATCCCACTACTGTCGGCGGCAAAACTAAGGGAGAAATGAAAATCCCTTCAATTAAAGCTTTACCTTTGATGCGAGTTGAAAGCATCCACCGGGCGGCGGCTATTCCCACAAAAAATGTGATAAATGTCGCAATAGCGGAGGATTTCAGAGATATCCATAATGGAGAAAAATCAAATTCCATAAATCGTAGGGACGGGTTTCACCAACAATCATTGCCTCAAACAAATAATTTCCTAAACCCGCCCCCACCCAAAGATAAATCAAAATGTATAATTTTGGGATTCGCTCGTAGGGGCGGGTTTTACCAGCCATCTTTGAGGTAATTGAAGAAACACATAAACCCGCCCTCCGGGATCTATTGTATGGGAACGATGTAATTATCAATTACCCGTTACCAATTACTCATTACTTTAGTTGCTGGAGCGCTGCCTCAGCTTTTTGGGCACCATCATTGTTGCCTTGCTGGCGGTAAGTGTCCAGGGCTTGTTTAAAAGCTTCAATTGCTTCGGATTTGCGATCGCGCGCTTGGAGTGCCGTACCCATATTGTAATAAGCTTCAGCCCGGTTTGGATCGAGCCCAATCACTCGCCGAAAAGTGGCAATCGCTCCTAAAAAATCTTGTTTTTCCAGTTGAATTTCCCCGATTCCTGCGTGTGCTTCCACTAAATTCGGTCGCACCGCAACAGCCCGCTGATAAGCTACCAGCGCTCCGTCTAAGTCATTTTGAGCCTGGAGAAGTTCGCCAATTTCTAACTGCACTTCTGGATTCCGGGGCTCCAATTTGGCAGCTTCTTCAAAAGCTGCTAGCCCTTCGGAAGTATAGCCGGCACGCAGCAAAGCAGTGCCTAATTTTAACTGGACACCTGCTTGTTTGGGAGCGAGTTCGGCTGCTTGTTGGAGCACGGTGACTGCACTGGCAAAACTTCCCTGCTGGATCAATACTAAACCCATTGAAGAATAAGCTTGCCAATTTTTCGGATCGAGGGCGATCGCCTCTTGGTATGCTTTAAAAGCACCGCTGTAATCTTTTTGCTGAAAGAGTACCACTCCGAGACCGATCCGGGCATTGACATTTTTGCGATCGAGCACAGCGGCGCGGCGGTAAGCAGCAGCAGCAGCAGGATAGTTTTGCAAATTCGCCATAGCGTATCCCAAGGCGTATTGGAAGTCAGCATTGTTCGGTTCCAGACCGATCGCTTGTTGGTAAAATTCCACTGAGGCTTGATAGTTGCCTTGACGGGCTTCTAAATAGCCAATACCAGAAAAAATGCGCGGGTTTTCTGTATCTAAACGCGCCGCTTCCTGATAAATGGCGATCGCCTTACTGTAGTCCCCTAAATCAACAAATTCCCGTCCTTGTCGCAGCAGAGCATCTAAATTTGAATTATTTTCAGGATTGACTTGAACTGACGTTTCCGCTGAGAACGCTATCTGCGGCGTAGCGACAGCGAATCCCGCTACCAAAAGCGTACTGAATACCAAGAGACTTTGTTTGTATACGGCCATTTGTTTCAAAGAGTGTGTGGAATGAAAGAGCGAGTTACTGTCAGCCTGCCAAGCTGACAGCTTAGGGTTTGCCGGGAATCTTTGAACGGCGAGATGTAGTAAATCTACAGAACAAGACCCACTCAAAATTTTCGCGACTGAGGCCAACTGATGATTGTAACAACAACTGATATCATTCAAGGAGCAGAAATTCAATCTTACCTGGGAATAGTAACTGCTGAGGTGGTCTACGGCACCAACGCCCTGCGAGATTTCTTCGCGGGCATTCGCGACATCATCGGCGGGCGCACGGGCAGTTACGAGGAAGTGTTTCTCAAGGGACAGCGAGATGCCCTCGCGGAACTCGAAAAACGGGCTGGGCGCCTGGGCGCCAATGCCGTAATCGGCGTGGAAGTTGACACCGGCACGATTAATGTAGACTCGAGCGGAGCTTTGCTGCTGATTACTGCCGTTGGAACGGCTGTAAGATTGCGTTAAGCTGTATGTTCTGTATACGTCAGCATTTCCTGTATACATCCGGGAACTTTTCTAACGGGATAAAATAGTTATCACTCATCAGTCATCAGTCATCAGTCGTTAGCGGCTGGCTGAGGGCTGATGACTTTTTTGTTTCTTTCTTCAGACATAGATAGCGGTTATTTCCCCAGGCAGATATAGTTTCTATCAATCTCAGCCACAATCAATGCTTAGGTGAAAGATTGTTAAAAATTAAAGCAACTCTAAGAGGAAAGAAAAACCTATGTCATACGTAAATAGACCTGTAGATAACGTTGTTAACGAACCCGTGGTGGTAAATTCAGTCATGGAATACCACGATCGAGTGCGGTGGGGCCCGATTTTTTCGGGTTTGGTAATTGCGATCGGCACACAACTGGTGTTAAGTGCATTGGGCGCTGCGATCGGGTTGAGCAATATTGCTAATTCAGGAGCTCCGCGCACTATTGCAGGGGACGTGGGTACGGGCGTCGGAATTTGGTCAATTATTAGTTTGTTAATTAGCTTGGCTGTTGGCGGTTGGGTAACTGCTCGCGCTTGCGGCCCGATGAACCGCAACACAGCGCTTTTGAACGGAGCAATTTTGTGGGCAACTACCTTAACAATTGGCTCTTGGCTGTTAGCAAATGGCGTGGCCGGTACTTTTGGCGTAATCGCCGCTAATGCTGGAGAAGCGATTAATCAAGCGCAGCAGGGCGGGGTCGATTTGCCGAACCAAGCGCCTAACGTAACTGCTCAGGATACTCGCAATATTGCTGGTAATGCTGCAAAAGCTGGTTGGTCGTTTTTGTTCGGCTCGCTATTGGGTTTAGTTGCTTCGATGGTAGGAGCATCTGCAGGTGCACGCACTCCGCGCCATCACTCGTAAAAGTTCGATCCGACATGGAAAGTTTATATTCAAAAAAGCACTTTAAAAAAAGTGCTTTTTTGTTAGTTTAATTTGTGAACTATTTTTTTATGAACCGCGAAGATGCGCCCTTCTGAGTGGCGTGTTAGTGCTAGTTAGCTCGTGATGATAAGAGAAGATAAGGATCGTCAATTAAATAATTTCCCTTTTTTCTTGCAGGATGGGCGTCCCGCCCGAAAGCGTGTATTTTCAAAGCAGGCGGGACACCCCACAAGCATCATCCTCAAATTGTGCAACGCCACAAATTAAGCGCTGAAGTATTTGGCGGCTGGGTGATAGGTGATAATTGCGGTTGTTGATTGTTCGGGATAAAGTTGTTCGCTTTCATCCATATAGAGGTTGATACGATCGCACTTTAACAATTCCAGTTGCTTGTACTGATCCGCCATGTTCGGACAAGCGGGATAGCCGAAACTGTACCGCGAACCGCGATATCTTTGGGCTAGCATATCGCGAATGTTGTCCGGTTCCTCGCTACCAAATCCCAATTCGCGCCGAATTCGCGCGTGAGTCCATTCTGCTATTGCTTCCGCTGTCTGTACCGCTAATCCGTGAAAGTAGAGATAGTCGGTATATTGATTGTTAGCAAATAGCTTTTGCGCGTACTCTGTAGCAATTTCTCCCACTGTCGCTACTTGCATCGGAAATACATCGATTTTACCCGATTCTTTGGGCGCGAAGAAGTCGGCAATGCACAGCCTGCGCGCCGATTTTTGCCGGGGAAATGTGAATGTTGCAGCCACAGGCAAGATGCCTGTGCCACTTTCTGTTGTGGGGCGGGCATCTTGCCCCCCATTCATAATTTCCGGGTCGTACAAATGCAGAGAATTGCCTTCAGCTTGACAGGGAAAATACCCGTAAATTGCTTGCGGTTGCAGTAAATTTTCGGCGATAATTTTGTGTTTCCATTCTTCCAATACGGGATAAACTTTCTCAGCTAAGAAAGCATCGTATTCTTCCCGCGATTGGTCTTTTGGCTTGCGGAACTGCCACTGACCGGCAACTAAGGCTTGCAAATCCAAGTGCCAGAAAATCTCTTCAAAGGGGATGTCTTCTCCCTGCAACAGTTTCGTACCCCAGAAAGGAGGATTCGGGCGATCGATATCTGCTGCAACTGCTTCGGATCGCCTGGTATCTATCACCACCGGAGTGTCTGCTTTCTTGGCCTCTTCTACAGAAGTTTCTGGCGAAGCTTTAGCTTCTTTAACCGATCCATTCTCATGTCCTATTTCATCTAAAAACCCTTGCAAGTCTTCCCACTTACCAGCAGCTTTTGCTGGCATGAGTTTGTCCATAAAATGCAAATCAGAAAACGCATCTTTGCCGTAAACCACTTTACCTTTGTAAGTATTTTGGCAGTCTTCATGTACAAACTTGGGAGTCAAAGCCGCGCCGCCCAAAATTACGGGGACGGTGATTCCTTTCTGGTTGAATACTTCCAGATTTTCTTTCATAAATGCGGTGGATTTTACCAGCAAGCCACTCATCGCTATACAGTCGGCTTTGTGCTTTTCGTAGGCTTCGATGATATTGTCAACTGGCTGTTTAATTCCCAAGTTAATCACTCGGTAGCCGTTGTTTGATAGGATAATATCAACCAAGTTTTTGCCGATATCGTGAACGTCGCCTTTGACAGTAGCGATGATGAATGTTCCTTTGGCATTGTCCCCGGATTCGGACTTTTCCATGTACGGTTCTAAATAGGCAACTGCCGCTTTCATTGTTTCTGCTGACTGCAATACAAATGGCAGTTGCATTTGTCCAGAACCGAACAATTCTCCGACTACTTTCATGCCGTCTAGCAAGAAGGTATTGATAATGTCGAGGGGCGGATAGGTTTCTAATGCTTTGGCGAGTTGGATGTCGAGCCCGATGCGTTCGCCGTCGATGATGTGCTGCTTCAGGCGTTCTTCGACGGGGAGGCTTGCGTCTTCTGTCCGATCGCGCTTGGTAGTTTTGCCCGCAAACACCGTTGTCAGCTCGCCCAAGGGGTCGTAAACGCAAATTTCGCCGTCAAACTCCCGTTCGTCGTAAATCAGTTTACGGCAGATTTCTTGGTGTTGGGGGTCGATTTTGGCGAGGGGCAAAATCTTATTGGCGCTGACAATTGCCGAGTCCATCCCGGCTTGCATCGCTTCGTGCAAAAACATCGAGTTCAAAACTTGCCGCGCCGCCGGATTCAAGCCGAAAGAAATATTAGAAACTCCTAAAATTACGTGACAACCGGGCAATTCTTGGCGGATGCGGCGGATCGATTCGATGGTGGCTTTGCCGTTTTTTCTGTCTTCTTCAATCCCGGTGGAAATGGGCAAAGCTAGGGTGTCAAAAAAGATTTCCTCGGCGGGAATTCCGTAGGCGACGGCGGCGTTATATGCGCGCTGGGCGATCGCAAATTTTTTGTCTGCCGTTCTCGCCATTCCGTCTTCATCAATTGTACCGATAACTATACCCGCGCCGTATTTTTTCGCCAACTCTAAAACTTGATAAAAACGCGGTTCTCCGTCTTCGTAGTTAGTAGAATTCAGCAAACATTTGCCGCCCGCAACTTTTAAGCCTGCTTCCATCTTTTCCCATTCTGTGGAATCCAGCATTAAAGGGAGAGTGGCATTAGTCACAACGCGGGAAACTAATTCTTTCATGTCTCGCACGCCGTCGCGGCCGACATAATCAACGTTGACATCGAGAACGTGCGCGCCTTCTCGCACTTGTTCCCGGGCCATTGCTACTAAACCGTCCCAGTCTTCGGCGTTTAGCAAATCGCGGCATTTTTTGGAACCGCTGGCGTTGAGTCTTTCGCCGACAATTAAGAAGGAATTCTCTTGTTCGTAGGGTTGGGCGGTGTAAATTGAAGCGGCGGAAGGTTCCCAAGTAAATTCGCGGATTTTGGGTTTAAGAGTTTTGCCAATTTCTGATAGTTCGCGGATGTGATCGTAGCGGGTTCCGCAGCAGCCGCCGATGACTTGCACGCCTAAGTCTTCGACAAAGCGCATCAAGGCCATTTTTAATTCTATTGGCGTGAGTTTGTAGTGCGCGTGGCCGCCGATGTTTTCGGGTAAACCGGCGTTGGGAACGCAGGAAACGACGAAGGGCGAATGTTCGGAAAGGTATTTGACGTGTTCTGCCATGCGATCGGGCCCGGTGGCGCAGTTCAGGCCTAAAATGTCGATCGGGTACGGCTGCAAAATGGCTAGGGCGGCGCTGATGTCGGAACCGACTAACATTGTGCCGGTGGCTTCCATTGTGACTGATACCATTAACGGAATTCGCGCGCCTTTTTTCTTAAATACTTCTTCAATAGCATTTAATGCTGCTTTAATTTGCAGGACATCTTGACAAGTTTCGACAATAAATAAGTCAACGCCGCCGTCATAAAGTCCTTCTGCTTGTTCGGTAAAAGCGGCGGTGAGTGTGTCGAAATCGATGTGTCCTAATGTGGGCAATTTGGTGCCCGGCCCGATCGATCCTGCGACAAATCGAGGCTTTTCTGCTGTGGAAAATTCGGCGGCGATACCCTTGGCGAGTTCGGCTGCTGTTTTGTTGAGATAATATGCTTTGTCTGCTAAATCGTATTCGGCGAGTACGATGGAAGCGCCGCCAAAGGTGTCTGTTTCGATGACATCGGCCCCTGCTTCGAGGAATCCCCGGTGCACGTTGGCGACGGCTTCCGGTTTGGTGTGGACGAGATATTCGTTGCAGCCTTCGTATTCTTTGCCGCCAAAGTCTTCTGCGGTGAGGTTTTGGACTTGCAGGTTGGTTCCCATTGCGCCGTCGAAGACGATGACGGGGCGCGAGGGGTGGTGGAGGCGATCGAGGAATCTGCTATTCATAAGCGGTCAAAAAAAACGCCGGTGCTATATATTTACAATTTTATCTATTGTGCAATATTGTCAACAATTATGTGACTGTTGGCAAACGACTAATTACTGAATGATTTAATGCTGCTGACAATAGTTCGTAGGCGCAAGCCGGGGCGTAGCCATCGTACCTGTAATTTTAGCGATCGCCCTGGATAACTGTCAAAATTCTGTTGTGGGCGAGGCTGCGGGGGGAAAACGGGCGAGTTGCGAGGGATTTTTTCGCTTAACTGCTGACGAATTTTGTGCAAATGCGATCGCCGCAATTAAACGAGTGATGTTCCAGGGCGATCGGATTCTCTTGCAGCAAGCCGGGGAAGATGTAGCGGCGATAATTTTGAAAGCAGAGTTTCACAAGCTAGATTATCTGATGGCAGAACTCAAACCCTCACAATTCTTGTCTGAAGAAGAGGAATATTATGAAGATGAAAGAGCAATCCACTGCATTTACCCAGACGAACTTGTAGACGATATTGATAATATATTAGCAGATGTCAGTGAATTTGACGAATTATTTGGTTTGCTACCAACGGCAGAGATGGGAGAGAATGTTGATATTTTTATGCCGGTAGCTATTCTCATGTCTGCAGATCGATTTTGGGTGCCGGATTATGTAATAGCTGAACGACAGGCGATCGTGGGTAAATAAGTATATTCCTGAACACAGAAACCGGGTTTTTTCCGAAAATATTGCATCCCAGCCTTACAAACTGGTAAAAAACCCGGTTTCTTTCGTCGGAGTACGTAAGATCATTTCCGTTTGATTCGTCCTAGTATTATATAAATTTTTGTAGGGGCGGGTTCGCCGCTATATTTAATAAGTATCGAGAAATTATATAAACCCGCCCTGCCCGTACCAGGACGATGCAACCGGATTTGATATAAGTCATGATATTCCTGGACGCAGAAACCGGATTTTTTATAAAAATCTTGTATCCCAGCCTGAAAAACTGGTAAAAAACCCGGTTTCTTTGGTATTTATGCGTAATTCCTAATCTAGATTTGCGGCTGTTTAAAAATGGGAAATCCATCAGGAGTTTTCAAGATTTTCCCCTGTCGATCCAGTTCGACATCACAGAATACATAATTATCACTCGCATCTAGCATTAAAGCAGGTTGTCCGTCAACAATTTGGTAAGCAGGACGATAAAATTGAACCATGCCTTGATTTTCCACAATTTGTCCGTGTTCGTCCCGCAAAATTGGACAACTCACTAATTTGTCTTCCGCATCAATAGCCCAAGAATTAGTTGCGGGATCTAGCAACAATTCCGGGTAAATATTTTGACCGCTAGATGACTTCAGCAATTCACCTTGTTCATCAACTAATGGCATGAAGAAAACAGGTTCTCCTTGAGAATTGCGAAGTAGTTCGTTAGTTTGGGGATGGCGCAGCGGAATTGCTCTCGGTGCAAGCAATTCTACATCGTCCAATTCGGGATGGGGCGGGTGCAAACTCGGTAATTCAGCATCAGTTGCAATGTCGTAATGGCGGGTATATTGCACGGCGGCTTTGGTAAATCCAGCCCGCTGCAACATGGCTTGAATGCCCGGTTGGTCGGCTGCAATTAGCAAGTCTATATCGCTGACTTTCATGGTTTTAGCGTGGGCGATCGCTGCTTTTGCTAGCATTTGAATTGCTTCGGATTTCCGATGTTCTGGCTGGACGTACATCCCCAAAACGGAACCGACGCGGCGGGATTGAAACGGATTTTCAATGTCGTGTTGCTTAATCAAGTATTCGGGGAGACTGGCGGGCGGGGCTTCGTCGTAATAGTAGATAAATAGACAGCCGATAATGCTGTCGCTGTGTTCTAGTACCCAGCAG
Organism: Microcoleus sp. F6_B6; assembly: GCA_036702215.1. Lineage (GTDB taxonomy): Bacteria > Cyanobacteriota > Cyanobacteriia > Cyanobacteriales > Microcoleaceae > Microcoleus. Next base: position 261,111 of record JAUBST010000005.1, on the reverse strand, counting down.
AAAGAAAGGGTTTTTTCTATTTGGTTGGTGACGTATTTTTCAAAGTCGAAGTTAGGTTTGACCAGCATAGAGGGGTCGATGGATTCGCGTTCTGCGGCGAATGCTTGCCAGAGGGGGGCGATCGTGTTTGCGTCTGTTGCGGTGGCTAGACGGTGGCTGTAAGGGGCGATGGGGGCGATCGGCATAGTTGCGGCTGTCATAGTTTTTGGGGATGAATTTGCATCAAAGGTGAAAGCCTTCTATTGTTTATTCGGATTCAGCGGGGTATTTTTACGCACAAGGGGAGTTTTTGTAATAAAAGTTAATATATGGGACTTAAACATAGGCCCCAGAAACCGGGTTTTTTAGCAAAATACTGCATCCGGGCCTTTAATCTGGTGAAAAACCCGGTTTCTTTAATTGCATAATGATAAATATCGCTACAAAATCGTCAAATAAGTTTCTGTTGGACTGATGGGTAACGGTTTTAAAATTTGATTTTGCAAATCGATTTCTAACCCCAAAGCTTCTAAAGGTATGACTCCCAAAAGAGCATCTTTACCTCCCGGTAACTCCAAGCACTCGAAGGTTCCTTCCCGATCGAACATGGATATTTTGGCATCTTGGAAAATTCGGGCTTTGCCAATGCCCATTGCAGTGGCTGCGTCTACTTCTTTCAGGAGTTTCAGTCCGAGTTGGGCGATCGCATCTTGTGGCAAACACAAGGTAGTTGCACCCGTGTCTACTAATACATTTTTGAGAGTTATCGCTCGAATTTGGTCTTCCGATTTCACCCCCGCCTCTGCCAGGATTTGGTCGGCTCGATTAATGATTGTCAGAGTGGCGAAGACTTTTCCCATTGCTTTGTTAGTTTGAATTTGCATAGCTGTCTCCTACTGGATAGTGGGACTGATTACGTCCTTTAATTGTAACTTGTTTTTAGGGGCGATCGCTCTCTAATTCTAGGGGTTATATTTCTGGCTTATGTAATAATCGGCAGAATCCTGATTCGGGAACGCGAGGGATCGATCGTGATTAAAGCACCGCCATCTAATTCTGATTCAAACTGACGCAGAACTGGAATTACTATATTTTCTAAAGTAGCGGGCAAAATATCTTGAGTTCTTACCTGAATTACACTTGGAGCATTAGCCTGGGTAGTAGCTAGAAGTATGCCAAAATCTAGGTCGTGAGTGAAAACAATGTAGTCGTTGGTAACTGCCCAAGCCATAATAATTTGGTCTGTGGCGGTTGGATCTCCTACATTTGACCAGTGAACAGAGTCAAATTGAGTATTTAGCAAAAACCAAAACTCAGTCGGGTGATAGGTTCATGTCTATTAATATTTTCATGCCAGCAACAAGGGAACTTCTTGTTCTTCCACTCGCCAAGCTGCATAAGCTAGGGCTTCATAAATATCCGCTTCTTCTAAATAAGGGTAAGCTTTAAGAATGTCGGCGGGGGTGTGACCGGAGGCCATGAGACCGACGATCGCGCCTACTGTCACTCTCATGCCTCGAATACAAGGTTTGCCACCCATAACTTGGGGATTAAGGGTGATTCTGGTTAATTGTTTCATAGTAAAAATTAGAGTTATTTCTGCATTATATCATAGAGCGATCGCATAGATTAAGAAACCGGGTTTCTGCCTAAATATTGCGGTGAAATGCAAAAGTTATTGCAGAAACCGGGTTTCTGCCAGAGGTGTGCGATCGCACAGGTTTCTGTTTGTTGAGATTTTTGCCAAGGGCGATCGCAGTCTTTTGCACTCTTGTTTAAATCTCTTCTTCATCTGACTCAAACAAGTCTTTTAGATTGCGGGAACCATGCACCACCCGGAGAATTTCTAAGGTGTTGTCAGTAAGTTGGTAAAGAATGATATACCCATCTAAAGGTACAGCCCGTAAATCTGCTCTAATTTCTTCATAAATGCGCCCAATCATTGGAAAATTGATTAAGTTTTGACATTTTTTCTCAAAAGCTGCAATTAAACGCTCTCCTTTCTCAACATTGAGGTTGGCAAAATAATCTATAATTTCGTTTAAATCGCGACTGGCAGAGGGAGCAATAATGTAACGATTCATGCTTGTTCCTGACGCGCTTGACGTAACTTTTCTTTCAATTGAGCGATAACTACATTTCCGTCAATTCCTTCGCCGCGTCTGAGTTCTTCAATGGCTACATCTACTTTTTCTCGTGTTTCTTCTACCCAAGTTTCATACTCTCGATCGCGCTGAGATAATAATTGTAATGCTTCGGCAATTACTTCTTCAGCATTGTTGTATTTACCACTGTTGAGTTTTTGTTGGATTAACTCGGATTGTTCGGGTTTTAAGGTGATGTTCATAGGTCTTGATTCCCGGATTAAATCTAGCTTAGATTATAGCACGATCTAAAAATTTTGTCCGAATTTAATTTCTAACTTAATTAAGCTGCTGAGTTGAGATGGCGATCGCATAGATTAAGAAACCGGGTTTCTGCCTAAATATTGCGGTGAAATGCAAAAGTTATTGCAGAAACCCGGTTTCTGCCAGAGGTGTGCGATCGCGCAAGTTTCTGTTTGTTGAGATTTTTGCCAAGGGCGATCGAGTGGGTGTCGGGGGCGATCGCGACTGGCTGGTAAAAGGGAGTGCGAGTTTTTGATTTGTTGCAGTAGGTTTGAGGAAGACATGATTACCTCTGAGTTTTTGATGATGTTTGTGGTGGGGGTGGGGAAGGGCGATCGCTCTTTGGGTAGGTTGGAGAAAGAGATGGGTTTGTGAGGAGCGAGCACGCGGTTTTTCTCAACTACCAGTGGATTCTAGGGAGTTTTGTTGCCGTTTGCGTTTCATCCGCATTTTGGCAATAAAAGCACTAAACGCCAATCCACCTAATACAGTAGAAGGTTCGGGTACAGCTTGGGGTTCTGGAGCAGCCTTGGAGATCGTGCTTATCCTCAATCCATAATCTCCGTCTGGATCTGTATTGTCGCCAGGATAGGAATCGGAAGTGCCAACAAACAAATAAGATGCAGAAGTTGGAACTTTGATTGTTAAGTCATTGAGCCAGAAATCTTCAGGAATATCTGTGGCAAGCAAACCCTTCGGAGTAGGATCGGTCAAAATGTCTTCTCCAGCATTAACAGCACCAGAGACTCGATTTTGTAAATAAGAAGGTAGGAGAATACTACTGGTGCTGAACACCCCCGTCATCATATATGTAGCCCAATCCCAACTTGCATAAGGTCGCTCTGTGTAACCAGCCCCAAGGGATTCATCCCCCAGTCGCTCAAGTCTGATTAAATCGCCACTACTAATGCCAAGACTCATTAAGTCAATAGCCATGCTATCTGCGGCTTGTGGATCTTGATGAGTGCGAAGAAAAGTTGCCTTGGAATTGATGCCGAATGTGAATGATGCTGCCTGTGCTGTAGCAACAGTTTCTAGAGTAAGAACTGCTGCTCCTACGATACTCATTGATAATTTCTTTATCCCAGTCATAGAATTAATTCCTCCCCAAATATGAGTGCTGATTGTTGAATAAGATCCGATCGCACATCTTTTGCAAGGCGGCGATCGCTCTTTTATCTGAACTTGGGTAATTGGCAAATAAATCATCGGATTATACCTCTTTTATGGGCGATAAGTTGAAGGGATTAGATAGTTTATGGGATTTCTTGGCGTTCCCAAAGGATTGCTGGCTGAGACATTCTCCCGTACCTCAAAATGTAGATGAGGGCCTGTGGATATTCCAACCCGACCTGCACCCACTGTTCCTATGCGTTGACCTTGTGTTACCCTTTGATTTACATTTACTGGTATTCTTGGATCTAAGTGACCGTAGACAGTAACTAATCCATTTTGGTGTTGTATTCTGACCCAATTTCCAAAACCTGCTGCCGCTCCTGCACTAATGACAACTCCATCAGCCGCAGCATTTACAGAGGCATTAGCTGGTGCAGCTATATCAACACCTCTGTGACCTTCAGGAAGATGATTAACGGGATGTATTCTGTAACCAAACGGTGACCTGATAGTGGTTACATCAGTTGGGTATCTAAATGGTCGATTAGATGGGCTGCTCCCAGTTGAGTTTGTGCTAGAGTTTCCAGTTGATCCAGAGTCTTGGGTCGGTATCGAACCTTCGACAGGTTGAATTATAAGCGTTGTTTGATTGTCTATTTCGCTCACCTGTCCCTGCCACGGTTGTTCTACATCCAGCCAAGAATAGTTGTCTGTACCTTCTCCATCAACTGGATATCCATCTAGCTGGTTAGGATCTGTATTGTCTTCTAAGATTGTAGAATCTTCAGCAGTATTTTCATCAGCACTAGGGACAAATTTATCCTTTTCCTTGATATCTTTAACCAGCTTTCCAATATCGTCTTTCCAAATACCCAAAATCCCATCAATACCAGACAACCAACCCTCAATCCCGCCATCTTTAATCGCATTACCTAAGTACAAAGCAGTATTACCAACTTTATCAACTGTCTTCAAAATACCCTCCACAGCCTTGTTGAAATTGCCAGCAAAGCTCTTACCGATCGCAAGAACAGCGTTGAAAATATTACCAATTGCTGCAAACCAGTCGCCTTTTTGAATTGATTTGACACCTTTGTAAATCAATTCTGGGGCTTTCTGGAGCGAACCAATTATCGATATCATCACTTTCTGGATAGCTGGGGAGCATTTATCGAGCAGCGATTTCAGTCCTGGTGTCACTGCTGAAGCAAAGCCGCCGAGGATTTGCAGCGCACCTAAAATGCTTTCGCCGGACATAATAGAACGTGCCCCATTGAAAGCACCTGTAGCTACAGCCTGTAATCCCTGAATGACGTTCAATGCTGTTGAAGAAATAGCATTGCCCATGCCAGCAGTAACGACGTTTACTCCAGTCATTACTACACTGAAAATTGCTCCCATCCAGTCACCATTAATGGCTGATTGAATGGCACTAATTCCGGCACTAACAGCACCCAAACCAATAGAAAAGGGAATCAGTGCAGGAAAAGCAGGAGAGAGAATCATCAAAACAGTGCTGAGAATCCCGGCAACTTGGGAAATAATGCCCAAAATTTTATTCCAAAAAGCCTTTTTCCGCGCCTTCCGTTCCGCAACCCGCTGCTTGATAATTTGCTCCAACATCTCCTTCGACTGCCCAGCCAAATCCTCAGAAATATCTACCGCTTGTTCCGCATAAGCAACCTTAGTCAAAGCCTCCATATACAGCGGTTCAATCACCTGCTTTTCACCCGATAATTCCTCAGCACGCCGCAACTCTTCCAACAATTGTTGAGAAGCACCTTGCAAATCTGTTTGGGCTGTTTGCAACAACTGAGTATCCCACTGTTCCTCTAAATCGATGCGACTTATCTCAGTTTTGTACTGCTGAATTTGCCCGATTAAACCATCCATTGCCTTCAGCAGATTTTCCTGAATATTCGCCGCTTCTTTCCCTTGCAGCGCTTCATGGATATCGCCCCGCGCTTCTGCTAACAACGCCTTCAAATCCGCTGGCAAATCAGATTGCTGCTGAGTTTCCAAATCTTTCAGCGATGCCAGAAGTCCCGCTAATTGTGTTTGCAATTGCACCGGATCGTCCGTTGCTTCAAGGGTAGTCATTCCCAGATTTCCCCGCGCCTCATTTAAAGACTGCCGCAGATTATCTTCCGCTTGCAGTTGCCGCAACTGTTCGATTTTGGCAACAGTTTCTGTTCTCTGACGTTCCGTTTCTAGTCTGTCTCGTTCCATCCTCGCTTGCACTGCTTCATCAATTCCCTTCTGCCGCGATTCGGCAATTTCTTGCTCTAATTGTGCTTCGGCTAAATTCAGCTTTTCGATGGTGACTAACTGAAAAAAGGTTTGTTCCGTTTGTTCGCGGATGCGAGTAATGCCATCCAAACGTGCTTGAGCAATCGCTAATTCCTGTTCTTTTTTCTCCCTTTCTTCCTGGGTAGTGGCAATTTTGGCATTCAAATCGCTCAACATTTTAGCAGCAGTTTCTTGCTGGGCTTGCAGCGTTTTCATCTGCGCTTCTGCGGTTCTCCTTGCCGCACCAAACGCATCTGCTTGCGATCGAGCGCGGCGCTGCAATTCCCGATTTACCAGCATTTCCTGATAGTATCTGTCAGCTAAAATCCGGTCTTGAGGTTGCGCTAAACCGGGGCTAGAGCTATTGCCTTTATCGCTCGCTAAATCGCTGTAATCGCGATAGTAAATCTCTGCCGCCGTCGCCATGTCGTTGTGTTTAGCTACATCTAACAGCGCTTTCGCTTCCTTGAAACCCGCGTCAGTTGCTTGCTGCAATCGCTGCAAAATTTGGAACTCTAAATTGTTGACTTCTTGCTGTTTTTGTGCTGCTTGAATGGTGTAGTTAGCATTCGCCTGAGTTGCTTCTACCAGCGCTTTCAGAATCTGTTGATTTTCCCTCGCTTGCTTGAGATGTTCGTCATTTTGCACCAACAAATCTTCTTTCAACTGTTGCAATGGTGCGGTAAGAATCTTGCTAGCAGCTTCAGCTTGTTCAGCTAACCGCTGGGCTTCGGCTAAAGCAGCGCGGGCATCTTGCAACTGTTGCTGCAAATTGCTAGTGTCGGCATCGGGGTCTTTGGTGTAGGCATCGAGTAACCTTTGTTCGGCAAGAATTACCTCATTTTGTGCTGTTAACAGCGTGCGTTTTTGGGTCAGCGCGGTTTGCTGTGCGGTGAGGATTGCAGCTTTATTTGTTAGTAGCTGCAAGGTTTGTTTTAACTGTGCTTCTTTGCTGTATAAGTCTTGCAAACCGTCTACAGTAGCACCTTGTTTGACAAATTCGGTAATTTGATTAGCAATTGCCTGCTGTTGCTGTTTCAGGGAATCAATTAGCGCATTTGTGCCAGCTAATTCCGGTGCTAGGGCTACACTTTGCCGCTCAACCCATTTTTCTACATCAGCAATTTCTTGCTGAGTTTCTATGGCTTGTTTGTTGAGTTCGCCGCGACGTGCCAGAATATCAGCAACAGCATCGCGATACTCCTCAGAATTAGTATCGTAGTCTTCCCATTCTTGCTGCACTTTAGCATTTTGGGCGGCGGCTTCAGCCTCGGCTTGTTCTAACTGTTGCTTCAGCGTTGGCAACAGATTTTCTAAAAATTCTAGTTGAATTTTGTCACCAGGAATCGACTTGCGAGCCTCTTCTAATTGTGCAAATAAATCGCGGGATTCTTTAACAGGAGGTTGGGCTTCATTGGCTGCATTATTTGCCTCAGTCCACTGCTTCGCCAGCGGTTCGATGCGCTCTTTTTCCTTGCGCCATTTATCGGCTTCTGCGAGATGTGCAATTCCTTGCTGCCGCAACTGGGGAAATAATTGTGAGTATTGACTCCAAAGAATCCAATTATGGTCAACATGGGTAACAGTCTCCCAATGACCTTTTCCAGAGCGTCCTTTAACCCAGCGTTGCTCGTACCAGTAAGGCCCATTTTTGCGACTGACAGCCCAATTATAAGCCGCTTGTTGTTCGAGCCAATCTGCGTATGCTAAAGCCGCATAACCTTGCGCTTCGTGTGATGCTTGTTCGGCTTTTGCTTTATCAAATAGCGCTTGATTTGGATTTCGCCCTTCGACAGCATCAGCCGCCAGCAATGTATCCACCGTTGAATTTAACAAGTTGGATATCTGCTGATTTGGGCTGCGTCCTTCTAAAGTTGCTCCTTGCAACAAATTAATCGCTGTACCGTTTTCAGGATGGTCTTCTAAAAATTTTGAACGCAATGTTTTTACTTCTGCGTTAACATCATCATTAGCCTGTTGTTTGAGAATATCAGCCTGTTTACGCAAGTCAGTTGCTTGTTGAGTTAGGGCTGAAGATTGATTTTGAGCGGCTTGAATTTGTTCTTGCAGGGAATTTATCTGTCCGATAATGCCAGCATAACTAGCATAAGGATAAGTATTCAAAATAGATGTCAATAGGTTAGCCTGATTGATGTTTAAATTTTGACCAAAAAGAGATATCCCCTGAACCTTATTGCTTTGGTTTGATTGCTCCAATAAATTCCTGATTTGTGTTGGGAGTGTATTTTTTATGGCTGTAATTTGCTGAGTCAGAATTGTAGAGCGGTTGGACTCCGATGCAGCCTGTTTCTGCAATGATTCAGCATTGGTGAGTAAAGTCTGAGCTTGAGCTAACTTAGGTGATTTAGCTTCTAATATCGCTTGATACTGTTGCTGATAATCCTTCAATTCCTGCGACTCAACACCGTAAAGAATCGCAATAGGAGCAATTTCTTGCCACAACTCTTCATCCTGCTGAATGCGGAGTTTAATTTTCTCAATTGCTTGCTCAGTAGAAGTAACACTACCATCCAGTGCATCCGCACGATTTTCCACAACCCCAAGAGTCTTAATCCCATCCTCCAGATTCGCCTCACTGCGCTGATATGCGCCGTAGGGGTCGGCAAATTGACTGTTAATTTCAGCTATCAAAGTATCAACAGATTCAGACAATTTTTGCTGATTATCACCCAATTTTTTAGTCATCGGGTTGCCCTCTAATAGCTCTTGAGTTGTATTGGTGACGCTATTAGTTAAATCTTGGCGAACTTGGTCGGTAAGTTGGGCATGAGCTAGCACAGTGTCATCTTTAATTGCCGCCTCAGCCGCGTTTTCGGAATTGAGCTGAGACTGCAAAGCATTGAGGCGATTTTCATTGCTTTCTAGCTTCTGGCGGATTTCTAATTCTTGCTTTTGCCGCAAAGGAAGCAGCGCTTCTGCTGCTTGTTTCAGCAATTTTTCTAAATCGTCAGCGGCAGTCTGACTCGATGCTTGCAATGGTTCTAAATTGCTAAGCTGAAATTTTGATAGTTGAATCAAATTCTTCAGATATTCCTGACTCACGGGATCTGTTGTATTGGCGAGTTGTTGTTCCCAATCAGCAACTAACTCATTAATGCTGTTGATTTGATTTGTCAAATCCTGGCCTTGACCGCGCAATTTTTCCAAATGAGTATTGACTTGCGGATCGACTTGTGTTGCAAAGAAATCAACATCGGATTCAGAAGCAAGCATTCCCAAACCAATTAACTGACGCAGTGCTGTTGATTTTAATTGAGTTGTTTGGGCGAGTTCTCCTGCCAGATTTGCGGCCTGAGATGCCGCATTTTGGATGGTTTGAATCAGTTGATTTTCTTGATTTTGCAAGGGTTGCAAGCGCTGATTCACAGTGCCGATCGCACTTTGTACCGCATTAAAATCCGCCTCAAGTTGCGGCATTCCTCCCAACGCTTGTAACTGAGAGTTCAGACTGGCAATTTGTGACTGTTGCTCTGCTGCTTTCTGAGTTAATTCGTTAATTTTATTCTCTGCATCTTGACGGCGCTGCCACAATTTATTCCGCTCATCTGCCATCAATGAAGCTGTTTGCAAATGACTGCGATAGGCCGCAGCTTCCCCAGCATTGTAAGCCCAAGCGCTGCCGTTCCAATACCAGGTTTTTTGCCGACTTGCATCAGCTAAATTCAAGTAAGAGCGTTCCGCTGCTGCGAGTCCAGCATCGTTATCGATCGCACTTTGAATCACTAAATTTTGATTGCCGATTTGCAGGTTGGTAAAAGCGAGAGCTTGTTGAGTATCGGCAAGAGATGTTTCGAGCGATCGCCCTTTTTGCAGATTCTCTTGAACTGGCTTTAATTGTGACTGCAAATCTGCCAATTGTTGCCTGTCAGCTTCCCCAGCTTGACGGGTTGCTAATAAAGATTGAGTAGCAGTTACTTGAGTTTGATTTGCTTGCTGCCATGCGTTCCAATCCTGCTGATACTTAGTTTGTAAAACACCAGTGCGATTGAGAACATCGAGGCGACTTTGCAGGCGATCGACTTCACCTTCAACTTGCTCCAAGTATTGACTGGTAAGTTCAATTTCTCGATATTTGTCAATCAATTTTTGTTCGGTATCAGCTTTTTGTTGATTCAGCTTATCCAAATCTTTGACAAGAGTATCCCGCTGCTGTTGTTGTTGCGACAGTTGAGTATTTAATCCCGATAGCTGAACTAAAAGGTTTCTGTCCGTTTCCAGTGTACCTATTTGCTGTTGAGCCGTGGCAATTTGAGGCTGCAAAGTGGCATTCAGTTGTTGTGCATTGGAGGTAGCTAAATCTCGCTGTTGTGCAAAAGAATTAGCAGCAGCTTGATGATTATTTCGATAGACGGCTGCTTGGGGATTAGGCAATCGTCCTTCGTATCTGCCATAGGAGAGATAGTGCCAGTAAGCTAATTGTCCGTTCCAGCCAAAGGCTTTTGCAACATCAGGGTTGTAAGCTAGATAAGCATCGGCATTAAACACATAAATCTGACCGTTCCAGTAATTAGCTGCATTTTGATTAGCTTGTCGTTCCCCTTCCCAGAAGTTAGCAGCAGCAAAGGCTTGATTGATTTGATTTTGATAGCCTTGTACCGCCGATTTTTGCTGCTGAATTGCCGCATCTGTAGAGGCGATCGCACTTGGGATATCCGTCAGTTGTGCTGCGGAAACCGTCGATAAACTGGATTGAGTTTGGGCGATCGCACTTTCCGTCCCTTCAATTTCATTGTCTTTATCAGCAATTTGCTTTTGTTTAGCCGGAATCTGAACATCTTCTAAATCTGCTTTCTTCAAACCCAATTCGCGATATTCTTTCTGGAGTGCTTCGAGAGATTTCTCAGTTTGTACTTGCTCAGTTTTCCCTTGAGTTAAGCGACTATCTAAATTATCAAAACCGGCGAGGAAATTCGCGCCACTTCCCTCATAGGATTTTAGATTTTGGATTTTAGATTTTGGATTGATAGATGTGGGTGCGGTTTCGAGATTTTTGATTAAAGATGCGATCGCCAAACGTTCCGGCGAATCAGCCAAAGCCATTGCTAACTGGTCGCGCTGCAACTTAGCCCAAGCCAATTCTTGCTCTAAATTCTGCAAATAACTTGCCCAGTTATCCAACTGTTGCTGCAAACTATCGCTGGGATTTTTCTGCAATTGATTCTGCAACTCCAGCATTGTCTTGAACGCATCCAGTTGTTCGGATTCTAACTTCTCAATTTGTTTGTCAACCGCCAACAAACGCTCGCGATAAGGCAACAAGAAACCAGCAGTTTCTAAGAAGTTTTGCAAATTCTTCGCAGCTTCAGCTTTCTCAGCTTGAATTGCCTCTAACTTAGCCTGACTTGCTTTCAAGCGATTTTCAGTTAAATCGGTTAGCTGCTGTTGCGCGGGAATCTTTTCATTTTCCAGTCTTTGCAGTTCTTTTTCGGCTAAATCAATTTCTTGAAGCAGCATTTCTAATTTTTGCCGCTGTACCGGATCGTACAAATCCAACAAATCTTGTTCAGCTTGCAACCGTAACGCATCCGCCGCAATTTCATAGTCAATTCCCTGTTTCAAAACAGGCCAATCTTTAATTCCAGTTTCTAACTTTCTTGCCTGTTCTTGCAGCGCGCTTGCTTGTTGCTGTGCTTGTTGCGCTAACTGTGCGTAAGCTTGCGACTCCGAAGCAGCTTGATTAGCTAAATTTTGAGCCATATCCCGCGGCCCAATATGTTCGGGATAGTGTACCCATCCATAAACAGGTTCGGTATTTTTTCCAGAACTACCAGTCCGTTTAGTACCTACTTGTTCCCAACGATTAATTTGAGAATTGTGCCAATTAGCTTGAATTTGATTTTGTTGCTGGCGCGACCCAGCAATAGCCGCTAAATTGGTATAGTTTTCAGCAATCTTTGCTTGTTCTGCGGCCTGTTGTTGCAAAAGTTGCAGCACTTTACCAGCTTTATCGAGACCTTCTTCACCGAGATTAGTTGGTCTTGCTTCTAGGAATTGAGCGTACTGATTTAAAGCACCTTCCTGCTGTGCTGCTTGCTGCGATAACTGCTGTAAACTTTGAGAATTTTGAGTAGCAATTTGGGATTGCCATTGCGATTGATTTTTCTGTTTTAACAAGTTTGGGTCATTTGCCCAACCCCAAATTTCTCGCCGGCGGCCGGATGCGCCCTTTTCTGAACCAACAGGTTGCCAGCGGGCGGGGTTAATGCTGTTGGAAATCGCACTAAATCTCGCCGCTTCTGCATTTTGAATCGCAGCTTGATCCTGGAAATTAGAGGCAAATTCCTGTTGTTTATTTGCAGCTTCGCGCCAAGGTGCGGGATCTGTCTGCAAATTATCACCAACATTCGCAAAAGGATTGAGCAATTTAGCTTTAGCTTTAGCCAAATCTGACTCAGCTTTGGCAATTTGTGCTTGAATTCCCTCTAACAGTTTTTGAGTTTCTGTTTCTAAAGCAGATTTATTTGCCCCAAGTTTAGCTAACCTATCCTCAAGTTCCTTTTGCTGTGCCAAAAGATTTTGCAGTCGCTCGTTTTCAATTTGATAGTGACTCGTTGCGAGGGCTAATTCTTCGACTCTTTGTTGGTTGTGAGCATCAGTAATCTCAGCATCAGTGCTAACTTGTTGATACTTATTCAAAGCATCAGCAATTTTCGCGATCGCGTCAGTTTGCAAATCTGACAAGTTGAGAGACGGATTGCCCAAATCTGCTAAGATTTGCCACTGTTCGAGTAAATCTTGCTGAGCTTTTTCTAACTCAGAAATCGCCTTTTGAGTTGGCTCAGATGCAGGTCTAGCTAAAGTCTCTACGCGACCTTCCCCACTGAATAAACTTACCTGCACCCCAGGTGGGACGGGGGCTGGAGTTGGTTCCACTGACAAAGCGCGATCGATCGCACTTTTCACATCTATCAATCCAGATCCCGTTTCTTTATCCCATCCAGGTGCATTCAAATCCGCTGCCGTATCTATCAGCAATTGCTTGACTTGTGTCAAACTTAATGCTGGATTTGCCGCCCAAACTAAAGAAGCTGCGGCTGTGACATAGGATGCCGATCGCGAAGTGCCGACAAAAGCATTAGGATCGTTCGCCCACGAACCCCCAGGAGCCATTAAATCAAGTCCGTCACCGTAGGCAGAATAGTCAGTTTTAGACTCAAATTGATTGACAGCACCGACAGTAATGATGTTATCAAATATCTTGCTAGCCGCTCCCAAAGCAGACATCATACCACCAGTATTGCCTGCGGAAACAACTAGCAAAACATTATTTTCGCGGGCATATTGAATCGCTGCTTGTTCTTCAGGAGTGAGTTCGTAACGAGTGGTAATGCCGATATCATCTAATTGGGATAAATCGAAACTGAGATTGGCGATCGCCCGATTTTCACCATTTGCTTTCACCCCATCTACAAACCGCCTCAATTGCTCAGCCCAATCCCCCCGATTGACGGTAAAAGTGTCGTACTTAGCCAGAGAATTAATCGAGGAAAATGCAGAAGTAACTCGCTGAACGTGTTCTCCCTCAGTAAAGTCAATAAACCCAACTTTCGGCTGCTTAGCATCAGAGGGAAGCAGAGAAATAGCCTCATCAGCATTCAGCAAAAACTCATCAAATCCCGTGGAATCAGGCTGGCTCAAAGCTTCCCCTAAAGACACTGATAGCCCGAATTCCGCTCCCACCTCTGGACTTTGCAGTAATTGTCGGAGAGTGGGAATATTGCTGTCGCTTATGCCAAGTTTAGCCAGAGAATCTGGTTTATTGAACAGCGGCAGGGCATCGGGATATTGCTCTAATAAAGTTGTGAGATTGGTCAGGGATTCTGCTGCTGCTTCGCTGCTCAAACCTTCGATGAAATTTGCCGAATTTTGATTAATGACTTTCGTTAAATCTGTCAGGGCAGTATTGACAGCAGCAATGGAATCTGTACTGAGATTGCTAGTAGTAACTGAAAAGTTGTGAATGACAGAATTACCTGCTGCATCCGTTGCCCGAATTACGACATCAGTAACGCCCGATTGTGGCAATCCTATCAGTTGTAACTTATCCTCCTCTAAACTGACAGCTAAAGAGGCACTGTTACCCTCAACGACTTCATATTTTAAAGTGCTGGCTGCCGGGTCAACAAATACTTGAGGAAGGTCAATTGTGCGGGTTGGTTGTGCGGGAGTTAAGGCAATATCTGCAACGGGTTTAATCGCAGGAGGCTTATCGTTAACTAAGGACTTAGTTAAAATTTCCTGGCCTGCTTTTGACTCCAGCCATTGAGTATTGGCATTGACATTTGCTGCGAGTTCTGGTACGTTTGCCGTCGCGCCATCGATCGCAAAAATTAAGTCATTAAAATCGCGATCTGCCTGGTTTCCTGGTATATCTTCCCAAGCAAAAGTATTACCTTTGCCAGTGAAATCAGCCAGCATTACTTGACTGTCGGCATTAGCTGCTGGAATCGAAAACAGGGGAGTTTTATCCTGCCAAAGACTGGGAGATTCCGATATCTGCTGCACAGTGCCATTAGGAACTAACATCACAGCAAATTTAGCCCCAGGCGGCATCGCAAAAGTTTTGATACCTTGGTATGCACCGCTGTTAACATTAGGTTCGCCAAATTCACCGCTAAATCTTGCACCTTCGAGGCGATCGCGAATCACAATATGACCCAATTCTGAACTGCTTAAAGCACGTTTAATTGCTTCTTGTTTGAAAGCATCGGAATTCGGCGGATATTGCTCCATTCCCGATAAATTAACGATCGCAATTTCTCCCTCATAAAGACCGCCATCAACGAGGAAATCAAAGCTGACTTGACCCGTTTCGCCAACAGTCCATACTCCCGGTGTGAGATTCAGCGAGTTATTTGCAGGAATATCTAATTTTGATTTAGGGACTTCTTGAGTTGGGAGAACAACTGGATTTTGAGCGTTAGTAGTTTCGACTGTTGACTGATTTGTATTAGTTTTTGTTTGAGGTTCAGTTAAAAAGGAATTAGGCACTTCGATCGAAGAAACCGGGTTTTTTACCAAATCTGCGGACTCGAACGAAGTATTTTCGTAGAAAAACCCGGTTTCTGGGGCCCTGTGGGTAAGTCCTATTAAAGTTGATGCTGTTTCCTGAGTTTCTGAAGTTTTCGCATCTTTATTTATGTTGAGTTCATGATTAGTGGAAGTCGGTGCGATCGCCTCTATTTTCGTTTCAGTTTCCACCGCTGTCGTCACAGTTGGCTCTGAAGCCACAGCATCTTTGATTGAGGGAGAAACAGCAGTTGAAGTTGCGATCGGCTCTTGTTGAGCTTCTAGTGGCGCGGTTTTTGGCTCAGAAACAGACACAGGATTAGTCTCTGTTTTCGGTGCGATCGCCTCTATTTTCGTTTCAGTTTCCACCGCTGTCGTCACAGTTGGCTCTGAAGCCACAGCATCTTTG
>JAUBST010000005.1:180743-245891 GCA_036702215.1 Microcoleus sp. F6_B6 | reverse complement strand
TCGGTGCGATCGCCTCTATTTTCGTTTCAGTTTCCACCGCTGTCGTCACAGTTGGCTCTGAAGCCACAGCATCTTTGATTGAGGGAGAAACAGCAGTTGAAGTTGCGATCGGCTCTTGTTGAGCTTCTAGTGGCGCGGTTTTTGGCTCAGAAACAGACACAGGATTAGTCTCTGTTTTCGGTGCGATCGCCTCTATTTTAGTTTCAGTTTCCACCGCTGTCGTCACAGTTGGCTCTGAAGGTGGCGCATCTTTTTGAGCTTCATCTTTTGGCGTCAGTTTTGTTTCAGAAACCGCCCCATCTTTAGTTGTAACAGAATTAGTTACAGGTTTTGCATCCTCTTTTGCAGTCGCTGCCTGCTCGGAAATCGGAACATCCAAAACAGAATTTGAATCAGTATTATTTGCCGCTTTTTCATCCTCTTTTGCAGGATCTAACTTCGCTTCAAGGTCGGGTTGAGAATAAGTAATCAAAGCCTTACCAATATCCGTTTTTCGCCAATCTTTACCGGCATTAATCACGCTATCTAAATTCACAGCTTGACCCGTTGCACCCCGCACCTGAAATACGAAGTCATTGTAATCGCGATCGCTCCCTAAATCGACTCGCATATCCTCCATTGTAAAAGTCTTGCCGCTACCGGTTACATCGGCAATTTGACCCACATGAAATCCTTCAGCAGGATTCGCTGTCACCATCGAAAATAAAGGACGTTTGTCTCCTGCTATCGCCGGATTGTTAAATACCTCTTGTACAGTCCCATTAGGCACTAACATCACCCCAAATTCCTCACCCGGAGTCATCGCAAAAGTCTTGACTCCTAAATAACTTCCATCGTTAGAATTGCCTTCAGGTAAATTATCGGTGAATTTTGCACCTTCACTCAAGTCATTAATTACTACATGACCTTTTGCAGAATTGCTAAGTGCTCTCGAAGCCGCTTCTTTGATAAACTCTTCCGAACCTGGAGAAAACTTCTCCATTCCTTTGAGACTGATAATAGCTAATTGACCCTTATACAAACCGCCGTCAAATAAGAAATCAATGCCGACTTGACCTGTAGAGTCAACAACAAATTTCCCGGATGTAAAGGAATTATCGGGGACTGGATCTGATGTAGGAACGGTTGGACTTAATTCTTCTGATGTTGCAACTGCGACGACTTCTGTATTGTCTGTAGATTGTTTGTTGTTGTCTGCGCTGTTAGTTGAAGATTTTTCTTGGTTGCTGTCTTTGCTGGTATCGGCGGCTGTAGCGGCAGGTTTTTCTGCTGTTTTGTTGCTGTCTTGGCTGATATCGGCCGCTGTAGCGGCAGGTTTTTCTGCTGGCGAGTTATCTGGTTTAATCGCTTCTGAACTTGTTGTTGCTTTTGGTTCTGAGACAGAAGTATTTTGGGCGATCGCCATTTCTGGCTTGTTTTCTTTTTCAGGTAATGCACCGGGAGTTTTCTCTGATGGTATTTCCTCGGCACTCTGAGGATTAGTCAAGGAATCGTTTGCTGTAATAGTGTCATCTTTAATTGCACTTAACGGTGCATCTTGACCGATTCCAGTCAGCGTATCTTTGACATCTGTACCTGAACTGGAAGATAAGGTGTCGCCAACGCTACTGCTGGTTGCTGAACCGCTTAAACCGCTTTTGAGAGTGTCGGAAACAATTAATGAATCATCAGATTGTTTGCTATTTGGCTCGACGATCGCACTTTGGGATTTAAGCGTGTCTGTCGCAGTAGATAGCTTTTCTGGTTCAATAACTGGCTGAGTTTTGCTGTCAGCCATCGAAACACTGCTACCAATATTTTGACTGTTGCTTAAAGGGTTTAAAATGGGATTTTTTGCGGCACTTCCCGGTAAAGTGTCGGTTGTCAAAACATCTGTCAGCAGAAGGTTGCTTGAAACTTCATTTATGGTAGCCATTGAAATTGCACTCCTAGTCTGTGATTGAATCAAAAGTGATACAATTAAGTGAAATCGATCGCCCTTTTTTCCAAAAGTACGCGCGTGCGAAGCTATCCCGTAGGGAATCGGCTTCTTGTTGTTACTTACGGAATGCGACCAAACTTTTTACGCAAATCTGGAAACTTTTTTTTGAAACGGGCGATCGCAAGATATTTATTAGTCTCGACTTCACCCGAAAGACCGCCAGGGAATTAATTCCCTGGCTCAAAGCTAAAGTCCTCGCTATGAGGACTAATAGACATGGGAATAATTTCTGTTTTCACCTAAATGTGACCAGAATATTTGATGTTTTTATTGGAAATATCTAATTAATTCTTCAGTCCTCATAGCGAGGACTTTCGCTATGAGGCGGGGGTTTAAACCCCCGCCGGACTTTCGCTGTGAGGCGGGGGTTTAAATCCCCGATGGACTACAACGAAGTGCAATATCTCAAATTAATCAACCGTTTAATTCAAAACTTTCTGTTGCTGTTTACCCTTCCTCCGCCAACTGGAAACAACAGCACCAAAAGCTAAAGTACCCAACACAGTAGTCGGTTCGGGAACAGGTTCTGCAACCCGATAACTATGGTTATCACTCTCTAATGCAGGCTGACTAGAAGCTAGAACTACTTTGTTAAAGGATTCGTTTTTTTCTGCAAAGAAATTTACATAAAAATTGTTGACAGCATCATTGCCCGTAAACAATTTTAGAAGAACATTGTCTTGGTAGAAAGCAACGCTATTATAACTATCAAACGAACCCAAGTACATACCAAAGTAATCAATGTTTTCAGCCAAGCTAATGGTGACATTATTATTTCCTCGACCATCGCCAAATGGCGCAACTGTAAGGTATTTCGTGTAGTCATCGCTTGGTGCAGAAAAAACAGAGCTGATGTGGCCTGAAACAACAGTAGGGCCGATACCAGGAGCCGAGTAAATAGCAGGTCCAGATGTTGGCGCACCTGACTCGAAATCAATTATGTTGGCCCCAGGTACGCTAGAGAATTGCCCTTGTCCGGGAACTGATGTACCTCCAAAAGACACCATAATCGCACTTACTGGATTGGTAATTCCAGCCCAAACTGTTGCTCCGATCGCAATCATTGATAATTTCTTCATAGTAGTCATAGAAATGATTCTCATGCAAAAGTAAAAAATGGCAATATTTCGGAAGGACGATCGCCCTTTTTTCCAAAAGTGCGATCGACCTATTGTTATTACTTACGGAATGCGGCCAAACTTTTTACGCAAATCTCGCAACTTTTTTTTGAAAAGGGCGATCGCCAGTACGATCGCCCTTTTCGCCAAAAGCCCCGCCAGCAAAGCCATCTTCCCGTAGGGGCTCCCAAAGGGTAGGAAATTCCCCCTCACCTTTACTTACGGAACAACCCCAAACTTTTTACGCAAACCTCAAAACTTTTTTCTCAAAACCCCTCAAAAGTAAAGTATTGTAACCATTCCGCCATAAATGCGTAAAAACTTCCGACGATATCCGAAACATAAATAGAAGTTCCGCCAAACTGCATAAAAATGCCCAGAGGAGTGAGGAGATCCAGATGGACGAAATACTTCGACAGCTAGCCCTGGAAGCTCAACAGCACCCAGCCGGAAGCCAAGAGCGACAGATAGCATTAACCAAATTGATAGACCAAATTTACCGTCATAACAGACTTACTCGTCCTCACATACATGATGAGAACCTTCGTCATCTTTACGAAGACATTTACAGCGAAGCCCGGTTGAAAATAGTTGAGTACATCTGTCAAAACATTGACATCTATGACTCACAAAAACCAGTCATGGCTTGGGTGAATCACTTCTTTAAATTTAGATTTAAAGATGTGTGCGCTCGATATAGAAGAGAAACAAGAATTAAACCTTTATCGGTAGATGACCTAGAAATATTTGAACAAAAAGAATCGGAGATTTATCAAAAAAATTATCCGCAGATGCAAATGATGGAAGATACCGAAAGACTACGTGAATTAATAGAAGAAGATCCCGATCATCTTTTCCGAAATAAAACCATCAGAAACCGTCCCGATATCACTTGGCAAATCATAAGTTTAGCTAAATTAGATGATGAAACATGGGATACCATAGCTCAAAGATTTCACCCAACCAAAACCATTTCAACACTCCAAAGTTTTTTCGATCGAAATTTACGTAATTTTTCAGATTACATTCGTAATAAATTACAGTAAGAGTTAAGCAGGAGCGGAGAAATTAATGATGAGTAAAATGATTGAACCAATAACTTTCACAGTGCCACTATCCTTTGAAGCGCACGAAATTGCTCAACAGTGCGGCAAGCAATCCAGTCAAACAAAATTCAAACAAGTTTATCTCAATACCCTCGCAGTGTATGCAGTAGATTTTTACCTCCGCTGCATGGGATTTGAGACAGATTGGCTGGCTAGCGACAGCCGCAATCCGTTAATGCTTAAACTTATGGATGTAGCAGATTTAGACGTTAAACAAATAGGAAAAATAGAATGCCGTCCCGTCTTGCCAGATGCCGACGCTTGTCAGATTCCCTACGATGCTTGGGGAGACAGAATTGGTTATGTAGCCGTACAGTTAGACCAATCTTTGAAACAAGCAACGCTGTTAGGATTTACCAGAACAGTAGCTAAAGAAGTACCTCTGGATGAAATGAATTCCCTCGAAGATTTGCTCGTCTACATGAATCGAATTCAACAACTGAAACCAGTTAATTTAATGAACTGGTTCGATGAAGTTTTTGATGCAGGATGGCAAGTAATCGACGAGCTATTAAATCCCAAACAATTGCAACTTCGCTCTTTTAGAAGCAACAACGCATTACCCATCGATCGCGGCCAGAAAATTGATTTGGGAATGCAATTAGGAGAACAGTCCGTGGCACTGGTAGTCACGCTGCCGCCAGAACCGGATTCAGAAGTGGATATTCAGGTGCGAGTGTATCCGATGGGAAATCAAACTTATTTGCCTCCTGGGTTGAAATTGATGCTGATGGATGAGTCAGAAGAAGTAATTTTCAAGGCTGAATCGAGAGAGGCTGACAACTTTCTTAATTTTGAATTTAGTTCTGACTTAAGAGAATTGTTCAGCATTACTGTGGCACTGGGAGAGGTAAATGTGAAGCAATCTTTTCGTTTGTAGTTTGTAGTCCGGCAGGGGTTTAAACCCCTGCCTCAAAGCTAAAGTCCTCGCTATGAGGACTGAGAAGAAGATTTTTCTTTGATTTCATGAGGCACAGCCTGGAAACGAGGAATCCGTTGCCAAACATCCGTTACATCCCGTACATTGCTCGTTGCCGAACTTCCTTTTTTTATATGTCATCATTAACCTTTCAAAACTTTCGCGGTCAAAATCTCCAAGGTCATTCTTTCAAAGGCCTTGACTTGACTAATACAGATTTCTCGAATGCAGATATCCGAGGGGCAGATTTTACCAATGCAACTCTCGATGGTGCTAATTTCCATTGCGCTCGTTGCGGACTAGCCAGAAAATCGCAAATCAGAATCTTCATAACTGTAGCACTGCTCTCGGCAATATCAGGAATAGCTGCTGTAATGGCGATCGATAATACCTTCAAATCTATTATTCCAAAAACTACGGAGCATATCGGTTTTATTCCCACTGCAATCATCTTATTAGTCAATGCTATTCTCTTGGCTACTATGCTTCGCCAAGGAATACAAAAAGCTTTAGATTATTTAGGTATTGCGGCTGCTATTTTTGTACCTTTAATTGGTTTTTTATCTGCGTTCTCGAATGATAAACATCCAATACTTTCCTGGTTAAGGTCTTTTAGAACTGGTGCCTTAATGAGTGCCTTGTCTGGCGAAACGAAGGCTAATGATATTCCGTTTTTAATTGTGACATTAACTGCGGCTGTGGCTGCGACTACGATCGCCATTGTAGCTTTCCCTTTAGCCCTAACATTGGCTGAAGTTGTTCTGGGGAGGACGATTGCTGCTTTGGCTCTATTTGAAGCTGTGGCTATAAGTGCGATCGCCACCGGAATTATTGCCAGAAATTCAACTAGATATTTAAAAGCATCTGTATTAATCCAGACTGGAGCAGTTGACAACACAAACAATAAATGCTATGACTTCATAAAAAATTGTGTGCAAGAATTTCCCGATCCGCCTGTAGTTATTGCGACGGTCGCTGGAGCTATCACCTTAGCTGTAGCTTTAGTATTATTGGGAACTCATATTGCTAAGAGAGTTTTAGCTGAAGACGATAAATATAGCGTAATTCGCCAGTTAGCGACCGTCATTGGTGCGATCGGCGGCACCAGTTTTCGCAATACTCAATTAGCCCATACTAACTTCAGCCACGCCACCCTCAAAAACACCGATTTTAGATTTGCTACTATCCACCGAACTATGTGGCATCACGCTCGTTTTCTCGACTGGGCAAGAGTCGATGAGACAATATTAATTAATCCAGCAGTGCGAGAGTTGCTTGTCACCGGCAACGGTTATCAAAAATCCTATCAAGGCATGGATTTGAGAGGAGCAAACCTGATAGGTGCAGACCTCAGTTATGCCAAAATGCAAACAGCAGACCTCAGTCAAGCGACTTTGGAAGCTGCTAATTTAGAATATGCAATTTTTACTCAACTTCAGGCGATCGGCACTGATTTTAGCAATGCCAAAATGACTGGTATTTGCGGCTTAGGGACCTGGAATATTGACAGCACTACCAAACTAGAATGGGTAGATTGTAAGTGGGTTTATTTGCTAGAATCACCGAAACCGGAAACGGACGATCGCGAACGCCGTCCCAGCGGTAACGACAACTATCAACCAGGAGAATTTACCACCTTTTTTGCAGAAGTTGTAAATACAGTTGACTTGATTTTTAAGTACGGTGTTGACTGGAAAGCTTTCATGGAATCTTTCCAACAGGTGCAACGAAAAAATCCTGGCATAAAACTCAATATTCAAAGTATTGAAAATAAAGGCAATGGAATTGTCATTAAACTCGCCGTACCTCCTGAAACCGACAAAGCAAAAATTAACAATGATTTCAATAGTTTCTATCAAGAAGCGCTACAAGTGCTAGGAACAGAAGCGCCCGCCCTGCAAAACTCAGCAGAACAACGCAAATACTTGCTGTCAGTAATGGAGGATATAGTCAGACCGTTGTCTGAACAAGTAGTTATGTTAAACTTGGCTAGCGGCGACTTGAAACAAGGATTTGAGGTGACAGTTGATATTTTGTGCGATCGCCAGCGTTTACCAATAAAATTAGAAGGCAAGTTACCGCCAAAAGCGGAAATTTCAGAACGCTATCAACAGTGGCAAAAAATGTATAACCTTCAAAAGGATAAGCGAAACAACCGTGCCATAAAAATAAAACCAGGTATCACTAACTGTTCCATAGAGGATCTAAAAACCTTAGCTGAAGAACTAGAAATGGATGTAAAAACTTGGCTGAAATCAGAACAGTTTTCCCCGATCGAGCAGGGATTGGGCGACAAGTTAAACCTCACTGACGAAGTGCGGGTAATCATCCAAACTGAAGATAACTTACTGCGAAAACTACCCTGGCATCAATGGGAATTTCTTAATAATTACTGTCAAGCAGAAGTAGCTTTAAGTCGCAAGGTATCTAACAGAGTCAAAAAATCAGTGCCATCCAGAGATAAAGTAAGAATTTTGGCAATTTTGGGCGACAGTACAGGAATTAATATCGATAAAGACAGGCAGATATTGGAGCATTTGTCAGAAGCAAAAACCATATTTTTGGTAGAACCAACTTACCGCGAACTTAAGGAATATCTCACCGATGAAATAGGCTGGGATATTTTGTGTTTTTCGGGTCACAGTCAGAGCGAAGTAGATGGTAGTACCGGGGTGATTTGTATTAATAAGACAGACAAGTTAACTGTGGAACAGCTAAAAGATTCCTTGAAAATAGCTATTGAACGGGGTTTGGAAATAGCAATCTTTAACTCTTGCGATGGTTTAGGATTGGGGAAGCAATTAGCCCATCTAGATATCCCTCAAATTATCGTGATGCGGGAACCGGTGCCGGATTTAATCGCCCAGGAGTTTCTGAAAATTTTTCTCAAAGCTTTTGCTGGCGGCAATTCTTTTTATGTTTCCGTGCGGGAAGCGCGAGAAAAACTCAAACAGCGTTGGGATATGGAAATTCCCGGTGCTAGCTGGTTGCCTGTTATCTATCAGAATCAAGCTGAGTTTCCCAAGACTTGGCGAGGATTGCAAGGGCATACTTAAGGGCGAGCAATTATTTTAACAATAGTTGATTTTTTGGAGGTATTAATGTCTGTATTTAATCTAATATTTTTGCTATATGTCTGTCACCCTAAACGCTATTTACAAGTAGACAAAAGTCATAATACCTCCTGCGGCTTTACTTTGATTGAATTGTTAGTTGTGATATTTATCATTGGGATATTATCAGCTATTGCTTTACCTACTTTCCTCAGATTAATCAGCAAAGCTAAAGAAAGTGAAGGTACACAATATATTAGTTATCTGAACAAACATCAAACTGCACAATATTTAGAAGGATCTGAATTTACAAACTCTTTTGGCACTCTCTCATTTCCGCAGCAGCAAACACCGAGTTCTGTGGCTGGAATTTTAAAATCTGTTGGCTTTTCCGTGGCAGAAACAAACAATTATTTATACGGGATAAAACTTGCCACTTATAATAACAATCCGCTGGCTGTTCAAGTAGCTTTGTCAAAACAATTAGGCGTTCAATCTTATTTCGGAATTGTGTATATCAAAGACAACAGCATTACCTGCGGGCCAGTTGCATTACCTGTCAGCTTGTCTTCTCCGGTGTTGCAACAGTTAGGAATATTAAACAATTTGATATCAAATCCAGGGAATTATTGCCCTCAATTGTTTTCATGAAAAGATTGATAAGTAAGCCCGCATAAAAAACAGAATACGCAGATACCGGACTTCTTTAAGAAGTCCGGTATCTATAGCCTTTCTCAAAAAGATGAGGTATGATTGACACATTATATAACCACAATAACTAAGAGGGCCCAAGCCCAACTACGTACTTCATCTTTCTGAGAACGGCTATAAAAGAAGAGCATTTTACGTTGAATAGTGACAATACGATTCAGTAACTAAAGCATCAAGATTTATTTCTCATTCTTCTATTTGAACCTCTTTTAGGCAATCGCTTAACTTGACGATCGCCTACTTGAACTTTGACTGCTATGTGATTTTCTTCCGGTTCTCCGAGTTGGGAATCGACAATTTCATCATTAATTTCGCTGATTTCTGCCTCTTGAACTTCCTCAATTTCCGACGACGGCAGTTGATTTTCTATGAGTTGCACTGCTAACTGAGGATTTTGAACCGCTAATTGTTCTATTTCGCCATCGATTTCAATTTCTCCTATCTCATTCTCTGTTTCTTGCGTCGATAAATCTGCCTCTGACACTGAACAGTTATCTACTTCTTGACTAACTTCACTTTCTATAATTTGATTATCTACGAGTTCCATTGGTAGCTGCTGCTGCGGGGCTAACAAATGTTCAACTCGCTCTGCCAATATTCTTAGCTGTTCATTAAGAACCCGAATTTCTCTATCTTGCTGCTGAATCTTTTCTTCGCAATCAGCAATAATCCGATCTCTTTCTAAAATTATGTCATTTCTAGTTTGCAATTCTAAAGCGTTGACTGCGGCTTTAATTAGATTATAAAAATGCGACTGAGATACATCAACTTTTTTAGCATTGTGGCGAGTTTTTCCTAAAAGTCCAATTTTTTCTCCTTGCTTAACTGCTAAGACAAAACCTTGATGATTTTTAATTTTTAATTCTTTGACAAAATCAAGTTGAACTAAACTGCAAGTATATGTCCGATGGTCAAAGTAAAATTCTGCTTTCATAAAAAAGCACCCCTTTCTGCTACAGTCCCGCAGAATTATACCACGAACCAAGAGACATAACGCTTAAACACCAGAAGACCTATCGGGTTTTTTTCCCAAATTTTGAATCAAAATTTGCACTGCCAGCAGCAGCAAACCCACAGCCGCCAAAGCAAAAACACCAGTCCCCAAAGCAGCCATTCCTACTACTAAAGTTCGCACGGCTACCGAAATTTTAATCGCAGTAATATTGTCCGAATGAACTGGTTTACTTGCAAAACTTTGAGCGATCGACATAGTTAGCCCGTACAAAGGTACCGCAAAGCTACCCGCCATCAGCGAACCAGTCAGACACCGCAATACCGTCGGCGACTTGGGCGGCAAAGCATCCTCAGCAGAAGTTGGAGGTTGAGAACTAGAATTAGGATTAGTTAAATCAGCCATTGCGATTTTAGATTTTAGATTTTAGATTTTAGATTTCTGGTTAATTAACCAAAATTAAAATCAGTGTTTCACGGCATTTTATCAGTTCTTCGAGTTCAATAGACTCTGTGCAAAGTTAGATTCATCTTGACAATCGCCTGTTAGACGCATTTAACTCGGATCTCGATCGCATCATCTTCGATTTACACCCTCGGAATCGGCGTTTTTACATCATTTCCCTCCGAAAAAATCCGAATTCCCGTCTTGCTAAACTTTGCTACAAAAAAATCCAAATCTGGAGAAGCGATCGCACTTTTAACCCGTTCCAAAACCTGCTGAGCCTGCTCGGGAGACTCCGCCAGCGCAAACACCGTCGGCCCGGAACCCGACATCATCGTGCCCAAAACCCCCGCCGACTCAAAAGCCTCCCGCAACTGCAACACCTGCGGGTACACGGGCAAAGCAACTTTTTCTAAATCGTTGTGCAGCAATTGACCAATTTTAGATCGATCTTTTTGGGCGATCGCCCCCACCATCGGGCCCGAATGCAGCCGTTCCCGCCGGCACTCCAAATCTTCCGCTGCACAATAGGAACTACTGAACTGCTGGCGATAAGTTTGATACGCCCATGCAGTAGAAATACTGAGATTGCGGTACTTCGCCAACACCACAGAAAAGCCCCCCAAATCCGGCAGAGGCGACAGTTTATCTCCGCGGCCGGTTGCCAAAGCCGTACCTCCAGTAATGCAAAAAGGCACATCCGAACCCAAAGTTCCCCCTAACTCTTGCAACTCCGACTGAGTAAGTCCCAATTGCCACAGCAAATCCATCCCGACTAAAACCGCAGCCGCATTGGCCGAACCCCCGGCAAGCCCCGCCGCCACCGGAATCTGCTTGTGAATGGCAATCTCGACTCCGCCGTATTTCGCCAAAGCATCGGGGAATTGCTTCGCCAACAAATCCGCCGCCCGGTAGGCCAGGTTATTCTTATCAGGAGGGACTTGCGGGTGATCGCAGCGCACTCGAATCGTGTCCGTACCGATCGCGCGCAAGTCAATTCGATCGGCTAAATCTATGCTTTGAAGTACCATCGCCAGTTCGTGATATCCGTCGGGGCGATCGCCTATGATTTCCAGATAGAGATTGATTTTTGCTGAAGCTAACAGAGAATATGAACGCATAGGTGATTAAGCCGCAGGTGAAAGAAACCCCTGGTTGAAATTAATTGACACCAGTCCGAGTCCATTTTCTCACAACTCAAAGGAAATATTATGCAGGAAATGTGGAAAACTTTTTTTACTTCCGGGTCATTTATTCCTCACGGTCACTGCTATCTCTGGCATACCCCCTTAGTCTGGCTTCACGTTGCCTCAGATTCGATCATTGCACTGGCCTATTTTTCCATCCCCATTACACTGATTTATTTTATTTCCAAACGCGAAGATTTGCCCTTTGATTGGATCTTTGCCATGTTTGGAGCCTTTATCGTCGCCTGCGGCATCACTCACATATTTGAACTCTGGACGCTTTGGCATCCTACCTATTGGCTTTCAGGAACAATGAAAGCAATTACTGCCATAATTTCATTTGCTACAGCCATACTTTTGGTAGACTTAATGCCTCAAGCCCTAGCACTTCCCAGTCCCGCCCAGTTAGAATCCGCCAACCGACTCCTAGAAGCGGAAATTGTCGAGCGCCAATTAGCCGAATTTGCCCTACAAAAAGCTAAAGAAGAATTAGAAATTCGAGTTGAGGAACGCACCGCAGAGTTAAAGTCTCAAACTCAACATTTAGAATTGGCAAACCGACTCCTAGCAGCGCAAATTGTCGAGCGCCAATTAGCCGAAGCTGCACTACAAAAAGCTAAAGAAGAATTAGAAATTCGAGTTGAGGAACGCACTGCAGAGTTAAAGTCTCAAACTCAACAACTAGAACAAGCATTGTCTGAATTAAAGCAGGCTCAATCCAACCTAATTCACAGCGAAAAAATGTCCTCTTTAGGGCAATTAGTCGCTGGAATTGCTCATGAAATCAACAATCCGATTAACTTTATTTACGCGAATGTTACTCCCGCTCGCGAGTATGCCGATAGTTTGCTAGAATTGCTGAATATCTATCAAGAGCAGTATCCGAATCCCCTACCCACACTTAAAGAAAAACTCCAGTCGGTAGATTTAGATTTTATCATTTCTGACCTGCCCAAAATATTAACTTCTATGAAAAACGGGGCAGAGCGCATTCTCGGTATTGTCAAGTCGCTGCGAATTTTTTCTCGCCATGATGAAGCAGAAATGAAATTAGCCGACATTCACGAAGGAATTGACAGCACACTGATGATTTTGCAAAGCCGATTGAATGCTAAGCCCGGTTTGGCGAATATTCAAGTTATCAAAGAATATGGCAATTTACCCCCAATAGAGTGCTATCCCGGACAGCTAAATCAAGTATTTATGAATATCCTGGCTAATGCTATTGATGCTTTAGAAGAGGACAGCCACAGCCAGTCGATTGCAGCCAATGAAGCTAATCCCCGCAGCATCAAAATTTCAACTAAGCTTTTAGACAGTGAAGTGGTAGAAATCCGAATTAGCAACAACGGGCCAGAAATAACAGAATCGGTAATGAACCAGTTATTTAATCCATTTTTTACCACTAAACCAGTAGGTAAAGGCATAGGATTGGGTTTATCGATTGGCTATCAAATTATCACAGCAAGACATCAAGGCGAATTGCAGTGTATTTCTGCACCGGGTCAAGGTGCAGAATTTATTATTAAAATTCCGATTAGCCTGCAAGAAACCTTTCAAAATCCACAACCCACCTAATTTAAACAATTTGTAGTCATGCCGAAGAGTCCTTATTTATAAAAAAACAGCCAGATCCCAGACTTCTTTAAAAATTCCAGTATCTATAGCAGTTCTCAAGCGTGGTGAGGTATGCCCGATGCCCGATGCCCGATGCCCCATGCCCCATGCCCGATGCCCGATGCCCCATGCCCGATGCCCGATGCCCGATGCCCGATGCCCGATGCCCGATGCCCGATGCCCGATGCCCGATGCCCGATGCCCGATGCCCCATGCCCGATGCCTTATGTTACTGAGAAAAGCTATAACAGAATCCTGAACTTCAAACCTCGCACATAATATTATTGCTCAACTTGACCCATTGCTCAACGCTTAAATCTTCCGCGCGAGATTGAGGATTTATCTGTAACTCTTCTAACAATTGAACGAGTTTATCTAAATCCACAGCCCCTTTCAAATTATTTCGCAGCATCTTGCGCTTGCTACCAAATCCCAACTTAACTAAATTCTCCAAATAGCGCGGATTAACCGCCGCAGTTTCTATCTGTCTGGGAAGCAGCCGCACCACGGCGGAATCGACTTTTGGCGGCGGATAAAAGTCTTTAGACGGCACATCGCAAATTAACTCGCATTCTGCTAAATACTGCACCCGCACTGACAGCGCGCCAAAAGCTGTCGAACCAGGTTTAGCGTAAAGCCTTTGGGCTACTTCTTTCTGCACTAACAGCACGATCGCATCGAAGGGTTTAGCAGCAGGAACAGATATCGTTCCCAGCAGTTTTTGCAGGATCGGGCCGGTGATATTATAAGGAATATTGGCAACAACTTTATTGGGATTTTGGAATTTGGGAAAGGCCGTTAGTTCAGCCTCTAAGTCCATTTCCAAGATGTCGCCTTGCAGCAGTAAAAAGTTGTCGGTTTTGCCGAGTTGTTTGGCTAGCTTGAGACACAAATCTCGATCGATCTCCACAGCAACAACAGACTCAGCCGCAGGCAGCAAGCGCCGAGTCAAAATCCCCGTACCCGGCCCAATTTCCAGGACGCGATCGCGATCCAAAGAAGCTGCTTTCACAATCTTATCTAAGGCTTTCTCGCTTTTGAGCCAATGTTGAGCAAACTGTTTCCGGGGTCTGGTCGATCGCATTTTTTGAATTCTTGGAGAAATCTTAGCCTGTCATTCTATCACAGCTCAATATCTTTTCCCAACCTACGGCCATGTTTATTTTTGTTAACATCGGTTGAATTAACCAAAAAACTTGGGCACTATAATGACAAACGATAAAAAACAAATTTATTTCTTCCCAATTACCAACAGCACAACACGTAAGTCACGGAGACGCGGATAGCTGTTTTTCCAAATAACCAATAACAAATAACCAAGAACAAATAACCAATTCCCCCAAAAATGAAATTCCAACGAGTATTTGGTACATTACCCAAAATCACAGCCAGCGCCCCCGGCCGAGTAAACCTGCTGGGCGAACACACAGACTACAACGATGGATTTGTACTTCCAACTGCGATTCCCCAGCGCACCACAGTACAAATCGGCTTCAGCAGCGACAATCGACACCATTTTTATTCAGCAGAATATGACGAACTCATAAATTTTTCAGACGACGATACCATACCGCAAAAATTTGTCACTTATATCTGTGGCTGCCTGAGACTTTTAGAAAAAGAAGGATACAAAATACCGCCTATAAATCTCTACATTACCTCGACTGTGCCGATCGGAGCCGGTTTGTCCAGCAGCGCCGCTTTAGAAATAGCAACCCTAAGAGGAATGCGCGCGCTGCTCAACCTCCCCATAGACGACGTGCGGCTAGCTCAAATCGGACAGCAAGTCGAAATCCGCTATGCCGGCTTGAACTGCGGGATCATGGATCAAATGGCATCGAGTTTAGCTGACACCAACACCATGCTATTTATCGACACCCGCAGCCTCGAATGCCGCCCGATACCTTTTCCCAAAAACACAGAAATTTTAGTAATTGACAGCGGCGAAAGCCACCAACTAGCAGCCGGAAGCGGCTACAATCAGCGGCGCGCCGAGTGCGAGAAATCCGCGCGCATATTGGGAGTTAAAGCTCTCAGGGATATCGCCGATCCCCAAGCTGTCGAAGTATTGCCGGAACCCCTCAGAAAGCGAGCGCGGCACGTCGTTACTGAAAACAACCGCGTGCTAGAAGCGGTAAAATCTTTGCCAGCAAAACGTTTTGGCGAGTTAATGAATGCTTCCCACGCCAGTCAGCGCGACGACTACGAAGTTTCCGTGCCGGCAGTAGACGCGCTGGCGGCTATCTTGCAGTCAATCCCCGGAGTCTTTGGCGCAAGGCTGACGGGCGGAGGTTTTGGAGGTGCTTGCGTAGCGCTGGTGGAGAGTGGGAAAGCGGGTGTTATCGCATCAGAGGCGATCGATCGCTACCAGCGCACGGGTTATACTGGCCGTGTTTTGGTGCCCGAAATTAAAGTTAATTCTTAACGCCAGAACTATCTCCCGACAGGGAAGGCCACCGCACAGTCACGATTACCGAATCCTCCTCGGCAGACCAATAATGAGGCACTCCCGGCAGCCAGAGAGCATAATCTCCTTCGCGAGAAAGCAAGATTTCTTGCTCTGGAAATTGCAGGCGAAACAGCCCTTTTACCAGGATAGAAAGCGTCGTGGCTTGTGCATTTACCGCCCACTGAGTCCTGCAATCTCCGGCGGGGTGAGTGCCCCATTTTACCTCCAATACAGAAGTCGATCGCGGGTCATCGCCCGGCGTCATAAAATGACCCGCAAACCAACCGCCGCGACTTGCACCTTCAGCGCCCGCATTTCCGAAAACCACTTGAGATGACATCAGTTAATAATCTCAAAAATAAATAGGTTGGCAACACAAACTCAACGGTTCGTAGTAAGGACTTTAGTCCTAAACACAACTGGCACTCTTCTGGGAATTGATTTTTAGGTACGTAGTTGCGCTTCAGCGCTCTTTATATATTTAAACAAAGAGCGCTGAAGCGCAACTACGTACCTTGTATTTTATGTGACAGTTGCATCCAGGACTATCTATAATTGATTTCCAAGTCCCAACAAAGGACTGAAGTCCGAACGATCCAACTTGACGATTCTTAGACGAGCTAACCCGAGCTAACTTATTACTTGCGGCCCGAAGGTTGACCTTGCGTAGTCGCTATTTCCCCAGCTTCCATCAACTGCTTAAAGCGGCGCAAATCATCTGCAATTTGCTGTTCGGGAGCTTCGCCAAATAGTTTAGCAGCACCAGCACCGATCGCACCGCCCGGAGGGTTGTATTCGATGACAACTTTTACCTCAGTACCGCGTCCCGCTGGTGCCGGTTGAAAGCGCACAAAGCCAGAATTGTCAACATCAGCCCCTTCAACAGACGCCCAAGCAATTAAGCGATTTTCTTCTTCGCGGACAATCTCTGCATCCCATTCTACACTGTTGCCGATCGGCGCGCTGGCAATCCAGTGAGAACGTTTTTCATCTATTACCGAAACGTGTTTGAGATGCTTCATAAACCGAGGCAAATTTTCAAAATTGCGCCATAAACGGTACAATTCATCAGCCGGTTTGTCGATCGTCACCGTCTTTTCAACTTTAATGCTTTGATTCGGGTCGGCAGCCGACTGCAAACCCTCCACAACCCCCAGCCCGCGCGCCGCTAAACTGCCGCCCGCAACCGCCAGCAAAGCACCTCGCAAAGAACGCTGCGACAAACCAAAAAGCACCAGCGCCCCGCCGCCAATTAAAGATGCCCAGCGTTCGGTATCGCCGCTGCTACTTTGGTTTTGTTTGTCGGAATTTGTCATTGAACTAGATTCCATTGGTTTAAACCTCGTAAATTAATAGCGGAAAATAGCAGCTAAAGGCGCCTCCTCCGGCACTTGTTCCGGCGGCACCGCGTAAACAGTTCCGCCGTTGAGAATAGTTTGAATTGCTGCCGCATTCAACAAATCTTCGTCGCCCAATTCTGCATCTGGGTGGATTTGTACCGCGTTCGTATCGGGATTAAAAGTACCCCACTGCTGAACGCCAAGTGCAACAAACAGTCGATCGACCCGTCCAAAATAAGCAGCCGAAACAGCTTCTTTCAAATCGGCAGAAATTTTATCGCTTCCTGTCAGATCGCGGTATTGTGCGATCGCCTCTGACCGATCCTGCAAAAACAAAGGTTCCACCAGCGGCAAAGCTTCTGCCCGCAACTCTTCCGGCTTGAGAAGTTTCGGATTGCCTGTAATTCCTTCTTCAACTAAATGCGCGTAGGTATTGGCTTCTCGGTAAAGCGGGAACAAATACTCAACTCCAGCTAACACTAAAGGAGCTTTTTTATTGTGCAAATATTCGTGCAGCGCCCCATCAATTATGTGGAAATACTGCAAAATTTCCTGCTGGGGTTCATCTCGATCCGGACTTCCTTGACCGTGAAAACTTCCCGGCTGCTGAAAAGAATTATTAGTGCCTCCTTTTGAAGTAGCAATCCGAAACTGACCATCTTTAGCAGTCTGGTCATATTGCAGAGCCTCCTCAAGGCTTTTCGGCAAGTTTTCAACTTCAACTTCCCTAGCACTGTAAGCCGTACACTCAATCAGCCTCACTTCCTTTTGACTGAGGGCTAAAACATAAAATAAATTATTTCCTGTCAGCAGAGGCATCAGCGGTTTGACGTGAAAATTGTCGCTCACAACCACTAATTCCTCAAAATCCACCGGACAGCTATAGTAGCGGAAAAATCCCGAACCGACAAAAATCGCCAGCAGGTTGCTTTGGTTTTCCCAAAAGTTTTCCCTGTCAATTTCTGCTCGGACTGGCTCTAGCAATTGGGCTGCTTCTTTTTTCTCAAATCCGTACTCTACTATTTTGTCTTCAGCCTCTCTGATTAAATTTTTGAACCGAATCGGATTTTGTTGAATTTCTGTTCCTCGAGCGACTGGCATATAAATTGAGACGCACAATCCAGGAGATTGTTGTACCAGCGCTTTGAGTTCCTCTACAGATATTAAGTTCACCGCTGAAACTCCTTTGCTAAGAGGTTTTGTAATAAAAACAACCGATTCTTTAAAATGTATCTCTCCTGACATGGCCCCTGCGTCTGCCTAAAGTAACGATCGCCTGCTGTAGAGCATTTCATCTCCGAACTAAAACCCGGTTTGCAGCCGCTGTTCCAATCAAAATGCTTATGACCTAAGATAGACGGCGCTAACTCGGCCGAAACTCTACCATAATTTAGTTTAGTCCGGTTCCAATACTCGTTATATCTAATGAAAAAGAATGTTTTTGTAGTTGTTGCGGACAACATTTATTGCCTACACCTTGCGGCTAGCTCCTCAGCGAGCAGCTATTTTTTCAACATACCAGCCACGTGCATTTAACCTGATTACAAGAGCTCGATTTTTAACTTTTTGCGGTACTTGCGCCGTTCTCAGATTTAACAGGGTTTTGTCCTGCTTTTGAGTCAAAAATACTCTGAATCGATCGCCAATATATTTGTTACTTCAGTAGAACTATAGCGGTTCTCAAAAAAATGAGGTATGCCCGATGCCCGATGCCCGATGCCCACTCCCCAATGCCCAATGCCCGATGCCCAATGCCCAATGCCCGATGCCCGATGCCCGATGCCCACTCCCCAATGCCCGATGCCCAATGCCCGATGCCCAATGCCCGATGCCCAATGCCCGATGCCCGATGCCCAATGCCCAATGCCCGATGCCCAATGCCCGATGCCCGATGCCCGATGCCCGATGCCCGATGCCCGATGCCCTATGCCCGCCTAGGATGAATTAAATGAGCGATCGCCTGCACCAACACCTGTGGTTGGATGGGCTTGGAGATATGCTTTTGGAAGCCTGCGGCAAGCACCTGTTGTTGATTGGTGTCCCCTGCATAAGCAGTCACGGCGATCGCTGGGATGTCCCCTCCTTGTTCGGGGGTTAATGTTCTCACTTGCCGGATCAGCATATACCCATCCATCTCTGGCATTCCAATGTCACTTAGTAGAATATCCGGCTTGGCTTGAGGCAGAATGAGCAGTGCTTCACGGGCAGAAGTAGCGGCTATCACCTCTGCGCTTTGTTGCTCCAATACGAATGCCACCAATTCTCGTATATCCGTTTCATCATCCACGATCAGAATTTTGATGCCGCTTAAATCGAGAAACTGTTGGGTCGATCGCACATCCTGCTTTTTTTCTGAGGATGCCGGCTTCAGCGGCACCCGAACCGTAAAGGTTGTGCCCTGCCCCAAACCTGGACTGGCAACACTAACTGTGCCGCCGTGCAGTTCAACTAACTGTCGCACGATCGCCAATCCTAATCCCAATCCACCAAACTTGCGAGTTGTTGCTCCATCTGCTTGGCGGAAGTAGTCAAAAACATGCGGTAAAAAATCAGGCGCAATTCCCTGCCCAGTATCGCTAACCGTGATTTTAGCAGATGAGTCAAAGCGTTCTAAGCGAATGCTGACTTGTCCGCCTGCGGGTGTGAATTTCACTGCATTCGAGAGAAGATTCCAAACGACTTGCTGCAATCGAGTGCAATCACCCAAAACCAAACCAACATCCTCTGTAAGGCTTGCTGCTATTTGAATGGACTTGGCTTCTGCTGCCAGCCGTACCGTTTCCATCGCGGCTCGAACGGTGGAGGCAAGATTGACCGGAGCCACATTAATGCTCAGTTTACCGCGCATAATTCGAGCAATATCCAGCAAGTCGTCAATCAGTTCCGATTGCAGCTTCGCGTTGCGCTGAATGGTACTTAGCGCTTGGGTCGTTTTAGTTGCATCTATCTTGGCGTTTAACAGGAGTGTAGACCAACCCAGGATGGGAGTGAGGGGCGATCGCAGTTCATGGGACAACACCGCCAAAAATTCGTCTTTGATCCGGTTGGCCTGTTCGGCTGCTTCCCGTGCGGCTTGTTGGTGCTCTAAAAGCTGTTTGCGCTGGGCGGCATCTTGTCGCTGTTCGATCAAGTCAGCCGCTTGCCGCGCTAGCAAATCGAGAAATCGCAATTCGCGATCGCTCGGTCGGTGACGAGTGCGCCAGTGGGTGGAAACCATGCCAATTGGCTTGCCCCATCGCGAGATCAGAGGGGTGGACTGGGCACAGAGAAGCCCGCCTTCGACATGGAGCCGCATCGATCCGTCAGGGTCTTCGCTTTCGGGGACATCAAAATCGGCGAAGCTGCGAACACCGCTCCTCAGAGCAATGCCACAGGGTGTGTTATAACTGGCCTTAACCCGATGGCATTGCTCAACCATCTTCTGTTCAATGCCCTGTGAAGCAAGCAGCACGAGATCTTGCGTCGTTTCATCCAGAATTTGCACCGTTCCGGCATCGGCTTGGGTGAGTGCAATGGCTGTTGCCATAATCTCTTGATAAAGCGCCTGAATGCTGTCTTCGGTGACGAGTCGTGCGCTCAGTTCGCGCAGTAGTTGGGTATCTCTGAGGTCAGCGGCGATCGCGGCTTCGGCTTGTTTGCGATCGCTAATGTCAGTGACGAACTCGACGCATTCAGCATGGCGCCCGCTCCCTTTGAGCCGCGTCGGTGAAAATAGCCCCCACCAGCGAGACCCATCCTTGCGAATAAGCTGCTTCTCGTAGGGCGCAGCTTTCCCCAGGATTGCCAGTTCCTCGGCGGCACCGCTTGTCGCGTCCCAAAATTCAGGCGGGGTCAGCTCTTGCCAGTCTGGGATATTGCGTAGCTCGTCCCGGCTGTAACCGCTCATCCGCAGGAAGGTATCGTTGGCATCCGTGATGTGCCCATCCAGCGTGAAAAACACAACGCCGACAGTTTCGATGGAAATTGCCTTTTGCAGTCGCTCTTCGCTCTCCCGCAAGGCTGCTTCGGCCCGCTTGCGATCGTTGATGTTCCGGAAAACGATCGCCACTTGTCGGTCATGAGGATTGCCGTAGGGCAACACATCAACTTCAAACCAGATATTGATATGACTCTGGTACATCTCAAAGTGAACCAGGGCGTTCGTGACGAGAGCCTGGTGGTAGTATTCAAACCAATCTGGCTCAACAGACGGGATGAGTTCTCTGAGGGTTTTACCTTGAGCCTGGGGCAATGTGGTTTGGGCTTCAAACGAGGGACTGACTTCTAGGAAGCGGCAGTCGATCGGTCTATTGTCATCGTCATACAGCACTTCGAGCAGTGCGAAGCCATCGTTAATCGACTCAAACAGCGATCGATATTTTGCTTCCGATTCGCGCAAGGCGGCTTCGGCACGGGCGCGTTCCAGACGCGGAAAGATGCGGTTTGAGATTTCCTCAATCAGTTGAATTTCATCGTCGCGCCAGTTGCGAGGTTGGGAGTGGCAGATGGCGATGTAGTGAGTCCACTGCCCATTCCGGTGAAACGGAACCGTAACGAAGGAGTGCATCTTCAGTAGCGCGTAGCCCGCAGCATCCGTGCGCGGATCGGTTTGGGTGTTGCAAATTACAATCGTTTCGCCTGCACGACTCGCTTGCAAAAACTCCTGGCTAAAGTAGTGGGATATGCGAAACGTTCCCACCGTACTGGGCACAGTTGGACTGCTCCAGCCGTGATGGACCCTCACCCGATCGTTGGCTTCATCAACATCTGTAAAGTTGCAGGTCGTCACCTGCAAATAATCACCAATCTTTGCCCCGACTGTTTGCATGATCTCATCTGCGGTCGAAAGCTGCGAGAAATCGTGGGCAATCTCAGCTAAGAAGGCGAGATTGGCTTCGCGGCGTTTGCGATCGGTAATGTCGGTAAACAAAACTGCCACACGGCGGCTGCCCTCTCCACCCAAACGGAAAACATAAAGGTCAAAAACGCGCCCCAGAGTGGCTTCGCCTTCTTCAAACCGAATCGGTTCACCCGTTTGGGCGACTCGTCCATAAATCTGTGCCCACTGTGGATTGAGTCTCCCTAGCAGTTCTGTGACTTTGCGCCCGACCGGGTACTCCATGCCGGTCTGCTTCACAAACGCGGGATTGACTTCTA
Source organism: Microcoleus sp. F6_B6 (assembly GCA_036702215.1). GTDB lineage: Bacteria > Cyanobacteriota > Cyanobacteriia > Cyanobacteriales > Microcoleaceae > Microcoleus. Next base: position 223,878 of record JAUBST010000005.1, on the reverse strand, counting down.
AAAAGAGAAAGTCGTTCCACTCGCCGTTCTCGCCAGTCATGACTTCGACGACGGCATAAGCCTCATCCATCGAGTTGAACAACAGGCGATATTTGGCTTCCGATTCACGCAGGGCCGCTTCGACACGGGCACGTTCAACAGCAGCCCAAGTGCGTTCAGCGGTTTCTTCAACCAGATTGACTTCTATTTCTGTCCACTGGCGCGGTGTCGATTGTTGAGCGGCAAGCAGGGCAACGAATTGATTGTTTTTGATCAGCGGCACATCAATGTGGGCAGCAATATCGATCGCGCGGTATCTAGCCTTCTGGGCATAGGTATATTGTGGATTACCGGGAATGTCGATTACAACTTGGGTACGCCCAGTTTGATGGTCAGCCTTCAGGTTGCGTCGGTAGTCTTCTAAGCGGTATCGTCCACCCAACTCCACTACACTATTGGTGTAGTTGCAGTGAACGATGACCTCCTCACCATCAGAGACCACTTCAACATAAAGAACACGAGTTGCCCCTAAACACTCGCCCAAAATGCGGGCGGCGACCGCCTGAATTTCCGAAGCGTCCGTTAACGGACGCAGCGCATCGTTCAGGGTGACGAGGAACGCATCGCGATCGGCATTGCGACGAATAATCTCCTCGGCTCGTTTGATTTCGGAAAGGTCGTAAAAGTAACAAACTACACCATAGCTGCCATCCGGCAAGGTGATGCGGTGGAGTTGCCAATCGTAAGACTGAATTTCTTCCATATCGGCACGGGGTTCAACCCTCGGCGGCGAGTAGTAAGACTCCCCGGTGGCAAGCGTGTGGCGGAAGCAATCGATCGCTTCGGTGGCAAATGGCTCTTTCCAGATAATCCGCAGCGCCTCGGCAATATCTCGCCCAATTAACGGCTGAATGTTAAAGGTGGCGATCGCAGTTTGGTTGGCCTGCTGGAAGCGAAACTCTGCATCGATCGCGTACACCCAAACGGTGCATCCGCGACCAAAGCGGAGAACATTTCCTGATTCTGGCGCAAGGCAATCTCGACACGAGTTCGTTCCAGCTTCGTCCAGATGCGATTTGCCAATTCGCGCATCAACTCAATTTCATCGTCACGCCAGTTGTAAGGGGTTTGATGATAAATACCGAGCGTAAACTTCCATTCACCATCTCGAATCAAAGGAACGCTGCTAAACGAACCAATTTTGAGTGCTGCAAATCGCTGTGAATCTGCGATGCGCGGATCGGTTGCAACATCTCGAATAGTAATGGTCGATCCTATTTTGGCAGTCTGAAAAAATTCTCCTGTGACTAATTCTGATAGACGATGAATGCCAACTAAGCTGGGTACATCTTCCTGATGCCAACTGTGACCAATCGTCGCGACCTCAGTGCTCTCATTAACTTCAATGAACGCACAATGGGATACTGAAAGATAACGGTGCAACTGTTCGCCGACTGTTTGAATAATGTCTTCGACACAAGTTGCTTCAGCCAGGTTTTGAGTCACTGCAGCGAGAAATTCGGCACTCAACTGTGCCTGTTTGCGATCGGTAATATCCAACACGATCGCGACGGCCGATTGCGGCTTGCCATCGCGGTCGCGGATTACCGATACAGTGTTGTTGACCCAGACGATCGAGCCATCCTTGCGGATATAGCGTTTCTCAATTTCAAACGGCGTGCCGTCAGTCCCCATCCGACGAAACAGTTCAACATTACGGGGCCGGTCTTCAGGATGCGTAATGTCCTGCATTCGTAGCTGCGTCAGTTCATCGGCACAGTAGCCAGTGATATCGCAATACTTCTGATTGACCAACGTCAGGTTGCCATCGAAATCACCGCAGACTACACCTGTCACAGCTTGATTGATAATGGCGCGATACAGTTCTTCTGACTCCCGCAGTTTTTCTTCTGCTTGTTTGCGTCGATCTTCAATTTGCCTGCGCTCAGTGATGTCGCGCGAGATGCACAGCAGCCGTTCAACCTGCCCATCGATTCCTCGCATGGGGCTAACTTTGCATTCCCACCACTTCGGTTCGCTACTGGGTGTCGGACAATAGCCTTGAAACGTGCTAACTTCGCCTGCCCTTGCCCTGGCGATCGCATCAATTGCTGATTGTCGATCGGCTCCTTGCCAAAATTCTATCCAGGAAGTGTTGACAAAGGGCGTTATGTCTTGGACACCGAGCAATACCTGCCCTCCCCGACTCATAAACAGGATTTGTCCCTCCAAGTCCAATACTTTGATACAGTCATCGCTACTGTCGAGGATTTGCAGCGCCTGCATTTCCAGCTTGAAATCGGGCTGTCGATCCAGAGAATCTGCTACTTCTGCTGTTGCTGGACGAGCTTCCGCCATACTCTCACGAATGTTTTGAGATGAACGATTGTCTGAGGAAATAGAGCGACGCAGATGATTGTTCATAAGTATCTATCCTCACTCTGAAAAATACTCAACCAGCAAATCTTTGCCAGCCTGTGTTGCTTTTCCCGCACGATATCTGCTAACTGAGGATGGTCAATTGCAGGCATCATGGTGCAATAACAGCATCCTAACTAGATGTACCACATAGTATGACGAGTGTCCGTCCGTCCTCAGGCATAAAGATTTTGTCTAGTTGGCTAGGATCTAGAGCTATTCAGGCTCCCAAGGATTAACAATTGCAATACCACATCCTTCAAAATCTGGCAGTGATGCACAGTAATGGTTTAATATTAAATCAACATAAATTTCCGAAGTAAAAGTAGGAAATCTTATAACTTTGCCTGCTATTTTTTGCCGCTTTAATAGACTAAATTTTTACGAATAATAGCGATTTAAATGTAAAGTTTCTAGCCGTCAGAAAATTTTTCAATACAGGCAGATTTCACTCCTATACTAAAGCCTTAATTGAGCGGCTGAGTTTAGAGAAAAAATATAGAGCCGGAATTGCTAGAGCTACGGAGGTATCCCTTCGATGGCAAGAGAATTATAGCTTTTCTCAAAAAGATGAGGTATGATTGACAGCTTGTATAACCACTTAAAGTAAGAGGGCTAAAGCCCAACTACGTACCTCATCTTTCTGAGAACCGCTATATGTAAATAAAAAGTATGCCGAAATTTCCCAAAAAGATTTGGTGATGAAAAAACAGAAAGGTCAGTTGACTTTACAGCTAGATCGAATGCGGTCATTTGTCAAAAACAAGCGAAAAAAACAATTGCTCTAGATAGCTTTAGATCGAAATACCCGTGAAGTTGTTGGACTTTATATTAGAGACCGCTCAAAAACATCTGCGGAATAACTCTGGCAATCTTTACCTCATGTCTGTAGACAATGTGCTGTTTCTTATACTGATTCTTGGGAATATAGATCGGTTCGAGCTCTCATATAAGGTACGTAGTTGGGATGCGAGCCCTATACGTTTCAGCGGTTATACAAGCTGTCAATCATACCTCACCTTTTTGAGAAAGGCTATAGATAAGGAAGTGCTACCTTTTAAAAGACCTCGACCTGTAGGTAAATAATCTGGAAAAACCAGTTATATTGAAACACTTAATAATACTTGACGGCAGCGAAGTCCTCGTTTGGTTAGTAAAACATTGTCTTTCTAAAAAAAACTGCTTTCACCATATTGGGTCAATTTTGAAGTTTGTACATCACAATAATTCTTGCATAACAAAACGATATCATTAGTGTGCATGACTATCAGAAAAATTTTATTGCTGGGGCTAAGGCTAGCTGTCACTCGTTGTAGTTGCAGGGTGCTGCCACCTGCATCAGATATCGTCGATTTTCCAAGGTTTTATCTCAATGAGGCACTTGACAAGGCGATCGAACTCTGGCATTTTGCTTTAGCGGGACTTAAACACATTTCAAGCCGAACCAAAGGCGAAACTAGCTCGCTCTGCCGCCAAATCCTACCATGCTGAGCATTATTTTTTTTGTTTAAGCCCTGTTAATTAATTAATATTAAATTTTGAGTTTAATTATAATACAAATGGTAAAATTAATTCAATTATTACGCTCAATATCTCGTGCCAATAGAACCATAACTGGAACTCCGATCGATCTCTCCAATCCGTTAGAGGAATGTCAGGCGCCATCCTCACTTGGTGATGAGCGATCAAGCGCTACTCCAAGGGAAGCAACGGATATTTGACCGTCAGCAATCAGCCAATGTTGAACAACCACAGGGAATTTGTTTGACCTCGCCCCTAATCCTTAAGAATCCAACCAAATAGACCCTTTCGGCCTGCAACTCCAAAACCTTGCGTGTCTCGATTTGCCCGACAAGGCGCGATCGCACTTGTCTTTTCGGCTTTGCATAATTTTGGGATGAATCTTGTGGGGTGGGCCGGAGATTTTAATTTCGCTGAAAATATCGATCGACACTTATGAGGTGAGTCTATGGAGCCAAATGATACATCTGCCCGCTACGATCGAATTGCCCAATGGTGGCAAACTCAGCATCAAGATTCAACCTACGGGATTGCCCAATTAGAACGGGCGATCGCATTTACTTCTAAGCAGCACGCAGCACTTGATGTCGGGTGTGGAAGCAGCGGGCGTTTTATCAACAGTTTATCCCAGCATGGATTTAAGCCTGAAGGACTTGATATTTCTAGGGAAATGATCGATTTAGCTCAGCGGTTACATCCAGAAATCACGTTTTACCGGGAAGACATTTGTGATTGGCAGCCGCCGAAACTTTACAGCCTGATTGCAGCGTGGGATAGCACTTTTCATCTGCCACTCAACAAGCAAGCGCCTGTGATACAAAAGCTATGCGATGCGCTTGAACCCGATGGAGTGCTTCTATTCACTTGTGGCGGCGGACATACAAGCAGCGAGGTTTCGGGAGCATTTCAAGGTCAAGACTTTGATTACAGCACTTTGGGTGCAGATACTTTCCTGCAAATTCTGGTTGAGCATCATTGCACCTGTCGCCATCTCGAATATGACCAGTATCCCGAAAATCATGTTTATATTATTGCCCAAAAGACCTAATTTATCCTTAGCACCATTAAAGTGTGGGATGTCGCAACTGGTGGCTGTATTAGGACGTTGATGGGCTCCTGGCTGTATGAAGGTATGAATATTCAAGGGGCCGCGGGATTGACGAATTCTCAAAAATCGACATTGAAAGCGTTAATGGCGTTGGTGTAACAACGTGTGTCGAGATTAGGGCGATCGCGTGAACTCAGCGCTTAACTTGCGGATCTCGATCGGTGAAATTTGGTAAGATTTTGCAAACTGAGTTCATGCGGCAACAGGTTACGCCATCAGCCATTTAGAGGAAATAGACGTTTCGCTGTTAATAAAAAATCACATTTAATTGGTACAACTCAAGGCTTTCTGATTCTTGACTGCATTCTGCAATTGCTCATTCACCCATAACCCCAATAGGAGAAATACCTCATGTCTGCATTCAAATACAACCGTCTAGACAAGAATAATGCTGCGGTTCTGCTCGTCGATCACCAAACTGGACTGTTCTCGCTCGTGCGCGATATTGGTGCCGCCGACTTCAAAAATAATGTGCTGGCGCTGGCAAGTGCAGCCAAATTTTTCAACCTGCCTACAATTTTGACAACTAGCTTTGAGCAAGGCCCCAACGGAGTCCTCATCCCTGAACTGAAAGAGAAGTTTCCAGATGCTCCCTTTATTCCGCGTCCCGGACAAATCAACGCTTGGGACAACGAGGATTTTGTTAAAGCAGTAGAAGCCACAGGTAAAAAGCAATTGATTATTGCCGGAATTGTCACTGATGTATGTGTCACTTTTTGTGCGCTTTCGGCATTGGAGGCAGGTTATGAGGTTTTTGTTGTCACCGATGCCTCTGGAACCTTCGACGAAGCCTGTCGCTATGCAGCTTGGGATCGAATGTCTCGTGCTGGAGTTCAGTTGGTCAATTGGTTTAGCGTTGTGTGTGAATTGCACCGTGACTGGCGCAACGATATTGAAGGACTGGGTAATCTGTTAGCAGGGTTTATTCCTGACTACAAAAACCTGATGACCAGCTATGCAGCAAAGGCAAATCCTGGCTCTCCCAGCAAGTAGTGAGAAAGCGCCTATAGCCGTTTTCAGAAAGATGAGGTATGAGTGATTGCTTATATAACCAATTAAACTAAGAGGGCTAAAGCCCAACTACGTACCTCATCTTTTTGAGAAAGGCTATAGTTTATTTAGCTCGTGTGTAACTGAGTTAATATTGTCATCGCTAAGTTATCAATTTTACGTGAAACGTCGGTAACAACTACTTCATTGTAAGTCACGTAGAGAGTGTTTTTAATAGCTCTTACGTCAATGATTGTAAGTCTTTTTATAGTCATTTCATCTCATGCCAAACCCTCTCGATCGCATTCGTTAATCTCCCTTCTGTTTCAAGACTTGGTGCCAAAAATTGCCGAGCAACTTGGTGTCTCTAGGGTGGTTGTTCTGAATAAAACTTTTCTCTGAGTTAATTTTCTAAATTCTATGTTGGAAGAACCGTTGGCGAGCAATAGCAGTGAAGAAAACTATCTAGTCACCGCTGTGATTTCTCATGTAGTGAAACCGGGGCGCGAGGAAGGTTACGAAGCATGGTTTCACGGCATCGCCGCAGATGCGCGAAAATTCAAGGGACATCTGGGTGTGAGCACTATTCGACCCCAGCATCACGCTCATCCTGAGTACGTGGTCATTCTCAAGTTCGATTGCTACGACAATCTCAAGACATGGCTAGAATCTGATGTGCGGCGAGAGTGGATTGAGCGGTTGCAGCCTTTGATTGAAAGGCCAGAAGATATTCAAACCCTGACGGGATTGGAAACCTGGTTTACCCTGCCCAATAAATCGATGAAGGCTCCACCCCCTCGCTACAAAATGGCGTTAGTTACATGGTTGGGAGTGTTTTTTACCATTTCTATTCTCAATCGTTTGCTGGTACCGCTACTATCAGGGCTTCCTGCCTTGCTCGTATCTCTGACGGTCACAGGTATCACTGTTATATTGCTCACCTATTTGGTCATGCCGCGCTTAACACAATTATTTCGCAAATGGCTGTATCCCATTCCCTAAAGTAAACAAACAAAACCCGCTAGATGCGGGCTGAATTTTAAGAATTGCAATTTAACTCATATCATGTCCGATCGATTAACCATAATATCCCGGTCGGGGCGGGTTTTTGAGATTGTCCATTGTTGGCAGGTATTGTTGGTGAACCCGCCCCTACAACCCACATTCCGCACCCTAAAGTGTCAGATACGCTATCTATAGGGAAGCCAAAGTATTTGTCCACTATCTATAGCAATTGAGTCTTGAGACTTACGCTATAGATAGCCCATAAAGACCATGTGACACCGCTATAGGTAGTGGGTGCGGAATGCGGGCTACAAAAATCACGGTCGCTCGATCCGACATGATATCACTACTAGGACTTAGGCAGAAACTGGGTTGTTTGGCGAAATAGTGGATTTGAGACTTTAATACTGGTGAAAAACCCGGTTTCTTTGGTATTTATGCGTAAGTCCTAACTACATCACAACTGCACTAATCAAAGTTTGCACATTTTGTACAACAGCAGCAGTCAAATTATGAGTCGCAGGCAAACTATCAACCACTATCCCGGCGCACAATAGCATCAGGTACAGAATAGAGTATTTGAAGAGCGATCGCGCCACAATCTTATCCTCTGGAGTCTGCAACAGCAACCAAGCTTTTTGGGCAAAAATAGCACCGAGGAAAATAGCTGTTCCGGCATACACCGCGCCGGCTAAATTCAGGGGATAAACTAGCAGCAAAGTTGCAGGAATCATCAATAGCGTGTACATCCAAATTTGGCGGGCTGTCTCTTCGTCGCCCTCAATTACTGGTAACATCGGGACGCCTACTTCCTTGTATTCGTCGCGAATCATCATTGCTAATGCCCAAAAATGCGGCGGTGTCCACAGGAAGATAATCCCAAACAGCAGCCACGCACCCCAACTCAAATCTCCCGTCACCGCAGCCCACCCAACTAGCGGCGGAATCGCCCCTGCGGCACCGCCGATGACGATGTTTTGCACGCTGTGGCGCTTCAGCCAGTGGGTGTAAATTAGGACGTAGAAAACGATGCCTGACATTGCTAGCAATGCGGCTAATAAGTTGGCAACAACAGTCAGCAATGTAAAGGATATTGTAGCTAGGGCGATCGCAAATATCAAAGCATCCCGCTTCTTGACACGCCCGGAAGGAATCGGCCGCCACCGGGTGCGCTCCATAATATAATCGATGTCGCTGTCGTAGACACAATTAATCGTATTCGCCGACGCGGAAGCTAAAGCACCTCCAGTAATAGTTGATACCAGCAATAGCGGGTCAACTTCTCCTTTGGCGGCCATCCACATTCCTGCTGATGTGGTGATTAGCAGCAGTAAAATAATTCTGGGTTTTGTTAGTTGATAGTAACTTTTCACGACTTGCGAAAAGTTTTCGTGGAGGCGAGGGCTATTGTTTGTAAGAACTTCTTGCATCGGTTATTAGTTGTTAGTTGTTAGTTGTCACTTGTCATTTGTCATTGGTTCGTAGGGGCGGGTTTTACGATAGATATTTGCTGTAGCTAAAAGGATTAATAAACCCGCCCCCACTGAGGGATAAATCAGCCCTCTCTTACTCAAGGAATAGATAAATCTGCGTTCTATATCATGTCCGGTTGATTCGTGCTTGTATGGGCGGGGCGGGTTTATGAAACTGTTGGCTTTTATCGAGAATCATGGTGAACCCGCCCCTACAAGAGCTTGGATTATAATAACAACGATGCTACCGGACACGGTATTACTCTCAAGCTGATAAAACTCGATCGCGCCAAGCTAAAACACTAAAAGCTATCAGGGTTCCCAGCAAAGCAGCACCGACTGCTTGGTGGGCGACTGTCAGCGGTTCTACCTGAAGGTGCAGCCGGAATGTTGCCAATCCCAGAACTAATTGAGCAATGAGGCAAACACTCGCCCAATTAGCCAGTTGTCGCAATTTTGGACTCAGTGCAGGCTGCCGCCAAGCCATAACTGCTAATGCTAAAGTCGCTGCTGTAGCTGGTACGATACCGGCGATGTGGCTGTTCATTACCGAGCACAATTCTGAGGAACTCAAACATTGGTGCAGTGCCCATCTAGAGCCTACTAATGCTCCTAGCAAACTTTGCAGGTATACTAACAGTGCTGCGATCGAACTTACCCAAGCTAATTTGCCGGCATTTCCTGTAGCTTCGTAGGGAATCAGCATGAAACCGATGACTAGCAGGGCGCCAAAAAATAGTAAAGCTGTTCCCAAGTGAGCGGTAACGATGTCAAATCTCAGCAGTTGCGTTACTGTCAATCCGCCCAGTACGCCTTGAAAAACGATTAAAAATAGTGCTCCGGCGCTTGCCCAAGGCAGCCATTTTGGCAGGCGGCTGCGGTAAAACAAAGATAGTCCTAAAAGTGCGATCGCGCTTAAGCCAATTGCCGCAGCGTCCAATCTGTGAAACCATTCCAGAAATACTTGCAAATTCATTTGCGCTGCGGGTATTAATTGACCGTAGCACAGCGGCCAGTCGGGGCAAGCGAGCCCCGCATTCATGACTCGCGTGGCGCTGCCTACAGCCATTAACAGCCAGGTTGCGATCGCAATTTTCCACACTAGGCCGCGGATAATATCTTTTGGCTGCCACTGCACTCCTGCTGCTGCGTTTGGCTGATTTAAAACTGAGTTTGCCATGAACTTTACCTTAGCCTTTGTTATCGATCGAACTTAATGAAATAGGGAGCTTTTACTTTTGCTGAGCTTAGCCGAGCTTAACACTCTTTTTCTGTGACAAACCGTCATATATACTACCTTAGCGACATCGCAATCCAATTAGTTTGTCTTTAGATATTTTTCAACTTTCCTCTTTACATTACAAAAAATTTCCTGTTTTTTGCCAAACTTAAAAAAACTTTAATCTTTCCCCGCCCCTGGATAATTAAAAACTCTCCCACTGTCGAGTCTTGGGGAAATCATAAAGATATAATTAAGAAAAAAAGGTTATTAAATAATTGTGATATGAACCGATCGAGAATGTTTACAAAAAGCTAAGCAACATAAAAAACCTAGAAAATAGGATTCACCGCAAACTACATTTAGCTGATTGTTCTACCTTACTAGGAAGTATGACGGCAAATAAAACGGCAGTCAACAAGTCAAGCAAGCTATAAGCCAGCCACTCTTTACTCCAGGCGTCACAGCCGCGAGCAAGCTGTTCGAGGATGGAAAAAGAAACAGGGGAAAATAGCGGGTTCCCTGGTGGCCCTAGATGATGGCACAGCGATCGCAGCAATCAGCTTGTGGTACGGTCAAAGCAATCACCTGATGCCACAGCAAGCCTCAGAACAAGCACCGATGGTAGACGATTTTTTCACGCGATCGCAATCGCCACAGCCCTATTTATGGCGTTGCACCATAGCGGGATGATGTTGATTGTTTTGCGGGATGGAATCTCTTCGCCCGAAGGCGTGTATTTTCACAGCAGGCGGGACGCTAAATCCTAATCCCCACAAGCATCATCCTCAAATTGTACAACACCGCGATCGCGCTCCCGCCGATCGCACGGCTGTTTCATTCTCTTGTAGGGGCTGCCCCCCGTGGCAGCCCCCATATCTCAAACGCCTGTGAAGTCGTCTGCAGGGGGTAGGCTTTCTTGGCACTACAAGAGTCAAAATCGGGATTTTCGCGATCGTGAAACCGCCCTGCCGCCGATCGCAGACTCAGGAGACACAGTATCTGAAACAGCACCAGAAATCGCACCAGAAATGCCTCCCACCCCCAGCAGCGCCAAATGCGGCGAAGAAGCCCAACCCTCAGAAACGGGACAATCTGCAGGTATCACAGTCAGCGTCACTGGCTCAAAGCTGCTACGCAGTTAGATTGTAGAATATCAAGTTGAAATAAATTACCAAGCGCTAAAATATATGTATATGTCAGACAAAAATCATCTATCTCCAGTAGCACAATTAGAATAATTGGTACATACATTATTAAATGAAGGAAAACTTGTTATTAAATGCGTTACATCCCGTACATTGCTCGTTGCCGAACTTCCTTCCTTCTTTGAATCTAAAACCTACAATCTAAAATCCTGCAGCCATGTCTCAAAAAAATGAAACTGTTGTTCTGGTATTATCGCTCCTAATTACGATCGGGCTAGCCGGTGCAGGTATTTGGTGGCTGACAAGCCGAGGCGGCATCAATCTCGCAGGTTCATCATCCCCAAATCAGACAATTCCCAAGCCTCCGACGGGAAATGCCGAGCAGTCAGAGGAGGCAATTGGGCAGCGTCTGAGTGCGGGAGAAAAACTGTTACTTCCAGAGCAAGCCACAACAACTAAACAAGCAGCAGTAGAGGCGATCGCATCTGGCAACTACAACGCAGGTATTTCCGATTTACAAGCTTCGCTGAACACCAACCGCAACGATCCCGAAGCCTTAATTTACCTCAACAACGCCCGCATCGGATATCGAAAATCTTACACAATTGCCGCCGCAGTTCCCATTGGCGCAGATATCAATGGTGCTCGAGAAATTCTGCGGGGCGTAGCTCAAGCTCAAAATGAAATCAACCAAAGCGGCGGCATTAGCGGTACTCCATTAAAAGTGCTAATTGCTAACGACGACAACAACCCAGAGATTGCCTCGCAAATTGCCAGCGCGATCGCAAATAACTCTGAAGTTTTAGGAGTGATCGGGCATTTTAGTTCTGACGCAACGCTAGCAGCCAGCAAGATTTACCAGCAAAACCAATTAGTAGCAATTTCTCCGACAAGTACGTCTGTGCAGCTCTCAGGAGTTGGCAGCAATATATTTCGGACTGTGCCGAGCGATCGGTTTGCGGCTAATGCTCTTTCCCGGTATATGCGGGGAAAATTGCAAAAGCAAAAAGCTGCTGTATTTTTCAATTCTGCCAGCAGTTACAGCAAATCTTTAAAAGATGAATTTACTACTGCTCTTTACGGAGATGGAGGGCAAATAGTATCGGAATTTGACTTTGCCAAGGGTAATTTTAATGCGGCAGAGAACGTTAAAAGTGCGATCGCCCAAGGAGCAGAAGTGATTATGTTAGCATCCAATTCAGCCACGCTCGACCAAGCTTTGCAAGTAGTGCAAGTAAACGCCAAACGGCTGCCATTACTGGCGGGAGACGATGCTTATACTGCTAAAACACTGCAAATCGGCGGCGCAGGAGCAACAGATATGGTGCTGGCTGTTCCTTGGCACATTCTCGCAGATCCGCAGTCAAACTTTCCCCAAACATCCAAACAACTTTGGAATGCTGAAGTAAGTTGGCGCACAGCTTTAGCCTACGATGCGGCGATCGCCTTAATTGTCGGTTTAGGGCGCAATCCGACTCGTACAGGCATTCAACAAGCTTTATCGGCGTCAGATTTTTCGGCAAATGGAGCATCGGGCCCGATTCGGTTTTTACCTTCGGGCGATCGCAATCGCGCAGTTCAATTAGTAACTGTTAAACCCGGAAATCGCACGAGTTACGGTTACGAGTTTGTGCCGATTAATTAAAAAACAAGTTCTGGTCATTTGTCTATGTATAAGCTGTTCTCCATTTAAATTGCGTGTCAAAAATCACTCAAATTATTGTGGGATTGGCACGCGATCCCGTCCCGAATATGCAATTTAAACGCGCAACAGCTTAGCAGAAGGAAGAAGGAAGAAGCAATAAAATCAATCGTGTCAGCCATTAAGGATCGCGAATTAAATAATTTACACTCTTGAAAGTGGGTTGGGCGTCCCGCCCGCCCTTTCTGGACGGGCGGGACGCCCAACCCACAAGAACCATCAAAATTCTAAGTTATTTAATTCTCATTCCTAACAAGTCCTAACCGTCTTGGCGGTTGCTATAAAATCTACGATTGTTCCTTGGCGGGGGCAACTTGATGAGATTGTTTGTTGGCGCGATAAAGGTTTGGTGCAAGCCGCGCGGGATGGAAACTCGATCTAAAGTTGCGAAACTGCGATCGGTCTAACTGACCTATTCCTCTCAAAAACAGCCCTCGGTTTCAAAGCAATTCTCAACAACAGCCACAGCGATCGCCATTCTCCGGGAGTTTCCTGCCGCTGCCACTGGCCCGGGCGACAGTAAAGCATTTCGATCAAACAGCGGTGTTGGCTAATATTCAGGCGATCGAACGCAATTCGCACAGTGGGAAATTCTGCAAAACTGCACTCTTTTCCATCCCGAAAACTCGACTCCAACTGAGATTTATCGCTCACCAACTCAATCTTAGCCACAGGAATAAAACAGTTCTCTTCCATAATTTTCAGAGTCGCCGAATCGCAATCAATTAAATCTTTGGCCAAACGACGATCGGTGTCCAACTCAACAACAGACGGCGCTACCGATCTCGTTGCTTTGACCGCCGCACTGCGAGAGAGCGCTTTTATTTTACCCGGCGATAAACTTGTCGAAACGGCATATTTTGGCAAAATTTCTGCTGGGGTCAAACTCTCTTTACTACCTTTACCTTTCACCGCAAAAGTTGGCCGCTGCGTCAGAGCAACTTCAGCGCCGCTTTCCGAAATTACAGTGGTTGTACCCCAAAAACTTTTACCGCCAATATTTAATTGTACAACCCTGCGTAAATTAAACCATTCGTAAATTTCCGGCTTAGGAATATCCACCAAAATCAGTAAGGCTATTCCGAGCATCAGCAGGTTGTAAGCGCTCCAAATCCATCCCAAACTAATTCCTTTTGACAAATGTGCACTTTCTGATATTGACTGTACGCTGGCAACATTTTTAACTAAATTAATGTTTAAATTGTGCCACAAACTGAATCCTGTAGCTGCGAACAAGATAATCAAAGGCCATCCCAAATTCCAGTTAAAACGAAAGCGATCGCTCGCCATTCCTTTTGGCGTCACCTGAAACCCTTTCCCAAAGGGATTCAGCATGGAACTCACCACCGTCACCGCTAAAGGAATACACTGGACGAAGGAATAAATATCGGAAAGCAAAGCCGATCCCGATCTGCGGTTCAGCCAAGAAAACACTGTAAGTTGCACCAAATAGTAAGGCAGGAAAAAGTACAGCAATTCCCGCGCACTTGCCCGCAAAGGAATTATGCCTAAAAACGAATAAGCTAAAGGTATTAACAGATATAAAACCTTGGTTAAGCTGGTAAACCAGTGCAGCAATCCTTCCAAATGAGACAGCCTTTGTACGAATGTGAGACCGCGAATTGTTAAAGGATTGGAATCAATAAAAAATGCCTGAAGCGTGCCTCGCGCCCAGCGTAGCCTTTGATTTAGATGAGCCTCTATATTTTCAGCCGCCAAACCAGCACTCAATTTTTCATCTAAATAAACTAAGCGATATCCGGTTGCTGACAGCCGAATTCCGGTAAAATAATCTTCGCAGATCGAATCTGTGACCAAGCCTCCCGCTGTTTCTAAAGCAGTTCGCCTCACTACAAAAGATGTACCGCAACAAACCACGCTGTCGGCGCTGTCTTTGATGATTTCAATTTGCCGGTAAAAGATTTCTTCTTCCGGCGCGAGCACAGTTTCTAAACCTAAATTACGGGAGATTGGGTCGTGGTTGTAAAAGCTTTGCGGTGTTTGAACGAGGGCGATTTCGGGATTTTGAAAAAATCCAACTGTTCGAGTTAAAAAGTTTTTAGTTGGAATAAAATCTGCATCGAAAACTACAATTAGTTCTCCATTAGTTAGGGCTGTGGCATGATTGATGTTTCCAGCTTTGGCGTGAATGTTATCGGGTCTGGTTATATACTCGCATCCCAGTTCTTTTGCCAGCAACTTGATTTCAGGTCGCTTGGTATCGTCGAGCAAATATACTTTTTTGTTGGGATAATCTAAAGCTTGACAGCCAATTACAGTGCGCCGTAAAATAAAAGTCGGTTCGTTGTAAGTTGGGATGAAAATATCTACGGGCGGGGTGAAGTTTCCAGCTTCAACTGCAACTGCCATGCGATCGGCTTCTCGACGCCTGTCTTTCATTCTCAGCATTAAATACAGTTGAATACTGGTGTTGAAAACCAGTAGCATTTCTAGGAAAAACAGCCCCAAACTAAAGATACCGTTGAGGGGATCGGTTAAATTTAGAGTAGCGAGCGATCGCCACAAAACGTAGCGAATGGTTAAAGCCAGAACTATTGCAACTACGACGGCGCGCGACCATTTCTGCGGTTGAGGCGAAATTTTAATTGCAGCTAAAGCAACGGAGACAAGCGCCACAGTAGGCAGCAACAAATACATCTTCCTCGTAGCAGGCACTTGCAGCCACACAGGCGGGTTTTGCTGCCAAGAGTTGATTGTGGCAAAAATACCGCTGACAGTGCCTTCACTGCCAAACCAGGCCCCGGCGATCGCACCTGCGAAAGCAACCGCCCCCAACACGACTAGCGTTGCCGTCGGCACCCGCGAAATCCGCCAAAAGCGGCGTTTCAAGTCTTGAAAATCAAATCTTGAAGTTGTCATAAAATAATTTTAAGGTCCCGATCGCGCATGCAACAGTAAGGGTTTCCTGCTGTCCACTTTTTAATTCAGTTGAAAATTCTCACACACCCCAATTGCTCTATTTACATTTTTTAACATTTTGACCATTGTATGATACTTCATCTTGCTTGCTGTTGCCAAACTGCTTAGCGAGTCCAAACCAGGCCAAATATAGCAGAAGGAAGAAGGAAGAAGGCTTTAGTTACCTAGGATAGAAGCCATATCAATTCAGGTAACACTCTTTATGATGGGGAGCAGTCCGTGGGGAGTGGGCGAATGTGGAATTGCGCGACCTTGACTTTATCATTCCCACCCAACCGAAAAAGATATCAGAAGCAATCTTCGGTAAGGATTTCATCAATGTCAGCAACAGGCCCGACGGCCTGTTCGGCAATCAAAAATATTTCTTGTGGGCCCTTTCTGCGACACCGCCCATACAAAAGCTTGTGGAAAATGCTGGCACATCTGAGTCCTAAAATTCGGGCGCGCTTGCAACAGTTCAAAAAAAATTATCTTGTCTACAAATCAAATAGGATTGCTATATCAAACTATAGCAATCCCTAAAATTAAACCATTAGACGAATTTGACATCTAACTAAAGGTAGATAAATTTTATATTTATTAAAAAAATTTACCGCGATCGCAGCCCAAAAAGCCAGCAATCAAAAAACTAATCAGCAATTTCTAATTGCGAGATTGCATAGCGGGCGACAGCCAAACTAACTCTGGCTTGTTCTATTTCCGACAATTGGGCCCAAGGTTTTTGAGCAGCCATGACCAATTGGGCCCCTTCCGAATCTACATCTCGCATGGCATAAGCCAAAGGACGCGCCAACACCTGCAAATCTTCCTCAGCCCACTGAGGCAAAATATCTAAGACGCACTCTACCATTTGGTCAGCTAAAGATTGATACTTAACAGTTGCGTTTTTAACGCTTTGAGCGATGCTGGCCAGAAAATCTTGAGGAACGCGAGAAAATTTTTCGCGCAAAGACTTTTGCAGAGCACTCGTCAGCCAAACTTGTTCTAATTGCGAGAATAAAACTTGCGACTTCAGGGCAATATCGCTGTCGCTGAAGGAATCAGACAGCGCAAACTCCTGTTCTATGGCACTCAAATAAGATTCTGATTCAATCTGTGCAGGATTCCAGGGATAAGCAACATCAGTCTGAACAATTGTGGCGAGAAGTTCCATCTGGGCATGAGTTTGAGAGTCGCGAAAATATTCAGAATCAGGAGATTGGGTAGCCATGATGTAATACCTAAGTGGGAAAAGGAAAATACAGAAGGGGGACTGTGCCAAGAGCGAGTTGCGAGCGATCAGTGGTAAATAACTCTTTTATTCAGACTGGAGATTCAACGCCCAGAACTTTGCTGTGCTACTCGCCGCTTGCCTTCATTAGCTACACCCGCACCTTAATTCGTTCCGCAATCAGTCTCACTGTACCCCGAAGTTTTAGGAACCTCAATAGTGAACTCAAAAATCTGACCTTGAGAACTGCCAAATTTTAGCTGAGTCCCGCTGCGTAGCAGCAATTCTTGGTGGTGAACTCTCTGCCATCCCTCAGATCCCAAAACTAGAGTCCCGTAGCGAGAAAAATCCCGCAGGAAGTAGCTAGGTTCTTCCCGGCTATCTCCGATACTGTTTCTGCAGAAAATCTCGGCGTGTTTTTGAGAAACCCACTGTTCTCGAATCACTACGTCGTTTTGTTCCCAGCGTCCGACTCGAACCATACCGGCGCGAATCGGCCAAACCTGATTGGTCGAATCGGTGGATTTAGCATTGGGTCGATCGCGCCCCCGCAAATAAGCACAAGACGGCAACCGTCCCAGCCAAGTAGAAGAATTTAAAGGCAATTCAGTTTTGAGGTCATCTACCGGCTCAGTTAGCTGACCGTCAAACTCAGGGTGCATATACAGCACAGGCAGCGTCCAAGCCGGTTGATTGAACTTGTAGAGGGTCAATAACTGCTGTCTGGCGACGGCGACGGCCCGATCGACCGACATCCGCCCGGCCAAAGATCGAGCCAAACTTTGGATAAAACTCAGGGCCTCGCGATCGGCGATCGAGTCCCGCATCCCCAACACCGCCGGCACCCCGTGATGGATCAGTACCTCAGCCAAACTGCTGCGGGCGATCGCCTGTTGCTGGCCGTTAGTTGAGTGCAACCTCTCCACCGCCGGCTGAGCTCCCCAGCAGGCATTAAACACCGCCAGCGTCACGCGGCACCGAACTAATACCTGAGCTAGTTCAGTGCCGTTAATCGCCGTTTCCGGCCCCAAAAACAGCAAACCGCCGTCGGGGCCGGGTATCCCGTGGCCGGCGTAGAACAGAATGTTGTAAGCTTGCGTTTCCAGCCGAGAAATGAGTTCTGCAGCAGTAGGTTCGATCAGAGTATCGACGCGACTCGGAACGCTGATATCAGAATATTTGCCGCTGTCGTCGGTTTGAAAAGCGGTTTCGAGAACGCCACCTAGGGCGAGTGCTTCTGCTTCCAACTGCAAATGACCGTTATTGCTGCTGGAAAATTGAGAATTAGCACCGCGGCCGGGTTCTGCTTGTCCCAAAACTAGCAAAATGTTGAGCGACTCCGCAGGATGCAGGGGTGGCAAAGGTTCAACATTGCTGGTAGTGCGGCTGAACAGCAGTTGCTGCGACAGAGAAATTGCCGGTTGACCGGCTTGAGGCTGCATAATTTCCCAAGGTAAAGCAATTAAATACGGTTCGCGCAAGTCTACGCGCACTCGCAGGGGTAGATTTTGCCCGATCGCGATACCTTTACTTTCCTGGAGACTACCCTGAATCGGCCCTTCAAACAGCCACTGCCAAAGATTAATCCCCAAATGCTGCATCAGGCGGCTGCTGTAGCTTGCCGGCGGCCGAGGCGGATGCCGATCCCCCTTGTCGCCCCACCCCCGTTGACCGAGGTGGAGCGGCACAGAGGGCGTCGGTGGAGCGAGGTCTAGCGATTGAAGACTTCGCTGTTCAGTTTCTACCAGTATATTCTGGTTGTTTTCCGGCGAGACGAAACTGCCATCAGGATGTAGGGGCAATTCGTGAATTGTCCCGGAGGGCGAAAACATTTCCTGCCAAGCTTTCCATGATTGGGAGAGGGTATCGGGCCACATACAGTCGTGGTGAACGTACCCGCTGGGATAGGGAGCTTGTAGAACCCAAGTGGCAAAATGGTTTGCCCCAGCGGTTCTCAGGCGAGCGATCGCTATACTGAGGCAAGGACTTTCAGGGCGCGCCATTCACAACTACCGACTCTGGATATAGGGTTGGATTGAGTTTCTCTATTTGTAGTTTATCGGGTTTGGGGTGCGATCGACGGAGAGAGATGGCTTTGGGAGTTTGTATTTTTACTTAGTGTCCAAAAATTTATCTAGATTCGGTAAATCTACCCAAGTTCCCGTAGCATTCGACTCCTGGGTCAAATCCATCAACAACTGCGAGTAAACCCCTTCTCTGAGGGACGGTATCAAAGATTTACCGGCATCTATGGCTTCTACCCACCTATCTACTACTCGAATAAACGGTGCAATTCTCCCGTCTGGATAAACTTGAGGAAACTCCAATCTTTGAGGAATTTTGATTTCAGCTAAAGGTTCTCCACCTTGGGAACCCCACAAGCGAAATCCGTGGACGTAATCTTGCTGGTTGTCGCTTCCCAACACCAACGTACCCTTACTCCCGTATATTTCCACCCAGTGTCCCCGCCCTTGATAAGTAACAGAACTCAAACAAACTTGACAAGGCGTTCCCCCGGCTAATTCCAACATCAACGTGCAAGAATCATCGGCATCAACTAATTTTAAATTTCCCGAATCATTGGGATCTGGCCGCGCCGAAATGCCTGTAATCAAGTTACCAGAAAGCCTCTGCGGCGGGCCGAACAGCCAGCTAATATAATCAAAAACGTGAGAACCAGTCGCGCCCAAAACTCCGCCGCCTCGCTCTTTTTGCGCGTACCAATTCCAGGGGCGACTCGAAGGGGCGCGGCTCGACACCAGCCAATCAATTTTAATTAAACGCTTTTCTCCCACATATTCTGCTGCCAATAGTTCTGCTAGCATTTGCCATGCGGGGATGAAGCGAAACTCAAAGTCCATTGTGGCAATTGCTCTGGCACCACCCTTGTTAAAATCGGTTTGAGATTCGCTGTTTGCCAATCGGTAAAGTTCCCTGGCTTCATTTGCTGTCAGGGCTGTGGGTTTTTCTAATAATAAATGCTTGCCTGCTTCCAATACGGTTTTTGCCATTTCATAATGCAAAAATGGCGGCGTGGAAATGCTGACGCCCGCTACTTCTGGGATGGCTACTATATCGGCGATCGAGTCGCAAGCGTAGGGGATGTTGTGGCTAGAGGCGATCGCCTTTGCTTTGTCTAAATTCCGGTGGTAAACAGCCACAACCTCTGTTCGGTGATGGGCTTGGAATCCGGGAATGTGTACTTTTTGACCGAAACCGGTACCGACTACTGCAACGCCAATTTTTGACATAATTTAATAATTTGTAATTGTTAACTGTTGACTGTTGACTGTTGGCAGTTGTTAGTTGTTAGTTGTTATTTGTTAAGCTGTTGCACGTTTAAATTGCATATTCGGGACGGGCTCGCGTGCCCGTACCACAATAATTTGAGTAATTTTTGACACACAATTTAAATGGATAACAGCTTAGCTGCGACCAATAACTAATGACTTCAACATCGGTGTGACGCTCGATAATTAATCGGCGTATCCGTGTCCTAATCTGTGTCGTGCTTTCCTTCTTCCCTCATCCTTCTTCCTTCTTCCTTCTTCCTTCTTCCTTCTCCACCCATTCAATTACTTGTTTGCCCAAACTAACGCCGTCAAACAAGTCAATTTCTCTGATCCCTGTAGGGCTGGTGACATTAACTTCTGTGAGATAACCGCCAATAATATCAATGCCGACAAAGTACAGTCCGTCCCGTTGCAGTACGGGCTCTAACTGAGCGCAAATTTGCAGTTCGCGATCGGTAATTTCTGTTTTTGCGACTCTGCCGCCGACGGCCATGTTGCCGCGAAATTCATTGCCAGTGGGAATGCGGTTGATAGCGCCGATCGGCTTGCCGTCCAAAAGTATAATCCGCTTGTCTCCCTCTTTGGCTTCCGGCAGATAAGTCTGAACCATCACTGGAATTTGCCCTTGTTGAGTGCTAATTTCGACCAGGGAGTTGAGATTGCGATCGCCCGCTTCCAAGAACAAAATCCCCTCGCCAGCTTTGCCTCCCAAGGGTTTAAGAACTGCTGCTCCTTTTTTCTCAACAAATTGCCGAATTACCTGCTTGTTTTGAGAAACAATTGTCTCGGGGATCGCTCCCTCAAATTGCAAAGCATACATTTTTTCATTTGCCGCCCGCAATCCTTTGGGACTGTTAACTACCAAAGTTTTAGCCCGATCGATCCCGTCTAGAAGGTAAGTGGCGTAGAGGTAAGGAATGTTGACTGGGGGGTCTGTCCGCATAAATACTGCGTCCATTGCTTCCAGAGGCTGCAAAGTAGGATGTTCTACCTCGTACCAAGCCTCAGCAGCCTCCCAGCGTCCCTCTACCACTTTTACTGGGGTGAGGGCTACCCGACTGAGCATTGCCCAGGTTTTGCCGCTGATGACGCTTAGTTCGTTGGCTTGAGTCGCCCAGACTTCGTGACCTAACTCTTGAGCTGCCTCCATCAGCGCTACGCTGGTATCGTGTCCTGGAATTAGTCGCGCGAGGGGATCGATGATGAATGCAAATTTCATTGTCAGTTATAATTAAGAATTGGTCGCAGGAAAACTAGGGCTAACTGAAAATTCGACAGGGAATGCCTCATTTTGCTGCTAGCAGCGGGTCTAGCTGGCCTAGAGCGTCGAGTTGGTGGATGTCGTCGCAGCCGCCTATGTGTTGGTCGTCAATAAATATTTGGGGCAGGGTGCGACCTCCGTTGGCTCGATCGCTCATTTGAGCCCGTGCTGCTTCATCTCCGTCGATCGCGTACTCTGTAAAATCAATCCCTTTTCGCTTCAGCAGTGCTTTGGCACGAATGCAAAACGGACAGGTTCTCCAAGTGTAAATTTCTACTTTAGGGGTCATGGGACGATCGAACAATAACAATATTTTTTAATTGTAATCTTAACCACAGTGCGGACTGTTTTTAGTTCCGAGGCTGACACTCTCAATTTTTTGTTGGTAGGGAATTTGCCTTGGAGCCTTGAAACCCTTATTCTACGGTTGGCTGTCTAAAACTCTCCGAAGGATTTATCTTAACCAATCTTATTTTAATTTTTATATTTTAATTTTTATTATGTATAGATTATCTTTAGCACCGGAGGTTATTGATTCCTGAAACCCTTGCCGGGAAGTGCATTTGCCTTCTTCATTATTTTTACCCTGACTGAAGTCGCTATAGCCTTCTGCCTTCGACATCCGGCTCTATTTGCAGCGCACAAGCGAGGTGTCAAGTTATTTTTTAGAAAATTTTTTATTTTTTATATAAATTTAAGTAAACAAATACCCACGCTTAAAAAAACGGAGACATTGTAAAGGCAAACAGGTTGGTCATCAGCCTGCCTAGCGCTGCGGACCAACCTGCTTGTTTCGCTTTCTGCACGAACAGATCATTCCTGCACCTGTCAGTAGGACTGCGATCGCAGTACCCGGTTCAGGGATAGAAGTTGAGCCTCTCGAAGGTGTATTTGTGTATATTTGGGAAAAACTGGACTTGGTAGTCACTTGCGGGCCGGGTTGCGTTGCTGTTGATGTCTCGTTGGAGGCACAGGCACTAGAATAATTTCCCGGGCCGCACACATCTACTGCTGAAGCCGGAGGGGCGGCAGCTAGATAGTAAAACGCTGTTGCCATTGTGGCAGAGAGTCCAATTGCTAGTTTTGCCAGTGGCGTACACATAACTATTTAGTTAAACAGTGGTAAAATCGAAAAATAGAAATAGTCCTAGAGATTAGCGTTGTACGACGGGCAAGGGTTTTAGAGTTCTTACAATAAATGGGTGTATTCTCAGGAGGACTTCTGTAAAAGATATTATAGCGCTTGAGGTTAGTGCCCAAACACTTTAATAAGTATATTCTCTTTTACCTTGACATCCCGTACCGTGGTTTGCACAGGTAGTTTGCACCGAGTGTAGTTTCCACAGAGTGAAGCAACATCTTTTTGCCACCTCTGAACCAACAGCCCTTACAGCCATTAACAAAGAGTCTTTTTACCTTGACCGCGGCCTCCGGAAATTATTTATTTAACCGCTCGCCAAATAGAGCTGCTGTATTGTACTTTACAATGCACAATCTGACTACTCTTTTATCATCTCATAGTTCGACTAGATCTGTCCTCAGTATATGTACGTATATTCCCCCATGTCAACTACTCAAAAGAAATATTTAAGTGTTTACCGAGGGTAGAGGGCGTATTGAATGAGTTGAGCTAGTCTGTCGCGGAGAGTTTCCATCCCAAGACCTTTGGCGGCCGAAATAAATACTGCTTGAGGAAATTCTTCTCGGGCGAGGGCGAGAGTCTCTCCATCTACGGCATCTATTTTGTTAAAGACTACAAGGGCTGGGCCGGGAGTTACGGGCATATCTGTCAAAATATTCATGACCGATCGAATTTGGCTCTGCCACGCGGGATGGGAGAGATCGACGAGATGCAGCAAAGCATCGGCGTCAGTGACTTCTTCGAGGGTAGCCCGAAAAGCGTCGATCAAGGCGGGAGGCAGTTCGCGAATAAATCCCACTGTATCTGTGAGGACGATCGACACGGGTTCCCTGGTGACAGTGCCGGGAATGGTCAACCGTCGGGTTGTGGGGTCGAGGGTGGCAAATAACTGGTCGGCGGCATAGACTTCGGAATTGGTGAGCAGGTTGAGCAGAGTCGATTTACCGGCGTTGGTGTAGCCCACGATCGCCACTGAGGGTACGTTGTGATGCTGCCGGTTCTGCCGCAGCCGGAAGCGGTGCGCCAGCAGTTGATTTACTTCTTGCTGCAATCGAGAAATGCGTTTGGCGATCGTCCGCCGTTCGGTTTCAAGTTTGGTTTCCCCCGGGCCTCTGGTACCGATCCCGCCGCCCTGCCTGGACATTGCCTGACCGCGACCTGTGAGCCGGGGCAGGGCGTACTCTAGCTGAGCGAGTTCCACTTGCAATTTACCCTCGCTCGATCGAGCTCTTTGGGCAAAGATGTCGAGAATTACCTCTGTTCGATCGACGACGCGAAGACCTATCTGAGTTTCCAAATTCCGTATTTGTGCGGGGGCCAGGTCGCGATCGAATACCACGAGGTTAGCGCTAATCGTCTGAGCGGTAAGGGAAATTTCCTGAACTTTGCCTTCGCCGACGACTGTCTGCGGATGGGGGCGCGATCGTTTTTGGCGCACTGTTTGCAGAACCTGACCCCCGGCGCTTTCAACCAACCGCGTGATTTCTGCGAGTCCGTCTTCAAACTCCAACTGAGTCATGTGCTGAGTCATCACACCTACCAACAGCACTTTGTCTTGGTCTGCATCGACCTGCTTGGCGACAAACTCTGCTTCAAACTCTGCTTCGAGTCCTTCCACCAAATCCAGAAAGTCTTGGTCGGCGAGTTCGTCCAAATTCAGCGGTTCTGATATTTTCCACGGAAAGTGTGGAGTTTGAATTAGTGACTTTTGAATTGAAGGTTCTTCTCTTTCATCAGTTGCATCTGGTTCTAACCGAGCGCTCAAAACAGAGAACTCAAAATTTGGCCCATCTCCCTGGGGTATTAGGTGAGCGAGATAAGTTTCTTGGATGTAACCAGTCGCACCGCCGCCGCGGCGCACAAATCCGCCGCCGGTCAGTGTCAGCCAAACGAGGGCGTCGAGGCGCTGAATTGCCATTGCTGTGAGGGCTGCTTCGCTTGGGGCTTCTGGCTTCAGGTGGGTGGCGATGCAGCGAATGCCGCTGAGGCGACCTCCCCCGTAGCGGGGCAATTCTAGGGGCGCAATCTGCGTTTGCCGGGGTGTACCGACGCCGACGCGAATTACTTGTCCGCGGCGGTTGATGTAGGTGCAGATTGGCTTGTCTATTTCCGTGCTGATGGCGGCGACGCGCTGGGCGAATTCTGCAGTGGTGATGCGATCGCCCGGTAGTCGCTGGTGGTAAAGCTTTTCGAGTTGCTTGAGCTGGCTGGACTTTAAACCTTGAAGATTGCCGTAGATGGTTTCGATAACTGTTTCTCCCGATCGATCTGTTTATTTCCTATTTTAATTAACTCCAGGGCGATCGTGTTCTGGTTTTAAATTGAAATTTACTAAATTTTCTTGCCTCTAGCAGAGCGCGGGGTTCAGTATTGTCGAGTCACCAGCGCCGTTGTTTGTCACTACGGGGCGATCGGACATTTCACTGCTGCCCTATAAACTTGCGGTTGTATTCAGTATCTACAGATACAAGCGCTCGCTTAAATCATCGGGAGCAATAAAAGTTTACACATATTTTTTGTCTCAAACTCCTCCTTTAGACTTGTGTGTATCTTGAGCCTATCGGCAGATAGCAAAGTAGAAATTAGGTCGCTACCATGAGAAGCGAAACATTGTTAAGGAATGTAAAAAAATGGAAACTCGTCCTACCAACTTGGCTCCTACAACTAATGCTTACAACGGCAAAGATCGGAATGCCTTTTTGTTTGGCTTCAACCCGCAAGCAGAACTGTGGAACGGTCGTTTAGCGATGATCGGTTTCTTAGCTTATTTGCTTTGGGATGCTGCTGGATATAGCGTTCTGCGCGACATTCTCCACTTCCTGCCTACCTACATTGCTAACTAATGATTAGGTGTCTTTCCTGTCTGGCGGCGTGAGAAAATGCCGCCACCGCCAGACAGGCTAAAAGTTACAAATGGCAGCAAGTATAGTTGTGTATCTTTGTATCTTTCGTTACTGTTGAATGGCATTAAAAGACTTCTTTCTGTGATTCGATGATTGTGGGTGGGGGCGCTGTCGCTGACGCGGTGAATATTGATACCAACAGATATTTATTGCGTAAAGGCGATCGCCCCTGCTGTATTTTTTGCCAGAAATATCATCGAGCATTTCTGATAGTTTATGAAAAACAGGAGCATCAACAATGATTAACTCAAATTTACTGGCAGTAGTAGCATCGACTGTGACTGACACAGCATCAGGAAATTGGCAAAAGCCTCTGGTGATGTTTGTTTGCAATATCTTAGCATTGCTAGTTCTCAGCCGCCGAATTTGGTATCCCCACGTCGGGCCGAAAATGCCTTTGCCCTTCCCGTCTTTGTTCAATAATGTTAGCGTACCAGCATTTCTGGCTTGCATGAGCGCCGGTCATTTGCTGGGAACATTCCTGATTTTGACCCTCAACATCGACAAGTATTCTTAGGAAAAATTGCCTCGCTTTTGTGGTGATTTTTTGCTGCAATTGGTTTGTTAAAAGACGGAGAAAAAATGGCAGGGGTAAGTTAAAAACACTCACCCCTAATTTTAATTTTATATCGGGAGTGGCGCAGAAATCGGTTTTTTTACCATCCACATTAGATCGACTTACTATGCTTAAACCCTTCAAATTTGACTGCAAAGCCTTCACCTTGGGGAGCCGCACACATTAACCCAACTTGAACGATTGGTGACTCAGTTAGATATGCCAGTCGCATCATTGAATAGTCTGACCCATTCAACGAGTATTGCACTCCCACCGTTTCAGCTCGGCGGTTTACCCGCAGGCACAAGGAAACAGGCGGCACTTCAAGCGGCATAACAGAGCAATCGGAATAGTCTCGTGTCACAACCGCACTCACGTTTTGCACTCGCTCAACAAACTCAATGCCGCACTTGAGCCAGATATTTTCGCTCTCTTTAATCATCAATCCTGCTCGATCGTAGAGCGATCGATAGCAACCAGTAATTTTGACTTCTGCTGTAAAGTCGCCTGACACTTGACGGTAGTAAAAGTTGCCGTTATCGCGAATGAATCCGTAATGAGTTTGCCGCCAAAAGTCAGTCTTTGCGTCGGCGGTAATGTGGATAACATCGTTATCCTCATGCCATTGTAAAGGTTCGTTGTACCATTGCATTGTTTGCATCTCCTGCTAACTTCCTCCTATTCCGTGCAGTACCAAATCGGCAAAAAAATGAGATAACATAGCGTATTCTAATCCCCAACGCCAGTAAATAAAACCAAAGGGAATCCCTAAGACGGCATTGAGTGTAATGGTGCGAATAACGACGATCGGGGTTAATGGCCAGACATTCGCAGCTGCGGGCAAATGACCCACACCAAACAATATTGCCGCCACCACAATTGCCAGCCAAAAAATCAATGTAGAGGGTTGCGGTTTGTCTCGCTCAAAAATCTTCCAAAGTAGCCACGCCATCAATGTCATACCGAACAGTCGCAGCAATAGTTCTTCGGTGATGCCTCCGTAGAAGGAAGCTAATATGCGTTTCCAGAGGTCAATTTCGAGCGTTGTTGGAGTTGCCATTGGCGGCATCCAAGGTTGGAAAGCTAAACTCAATCCAATCAGGACTATTCCACCGATGCAGCCTACAATTAGCGCCGTGTTAAGGGCAGATTTAGAAAGAGTGGGAACAGGCTGTCGATATACCAAAGCACGAGCTATGGGCGTATCAAGTCCGATCGAGTTACCGAGGCGAAGCCCAATCCAACAAAAGAGAATTAGAAAAATTCCGGTTTGCAGGGCGGAGGCGATCGCCAAAACAGGTAGCGGTGCAGGCAATTGACTTACTGCCGGATTGAGAGACAGGGCATAAGGGAACACCGCCAAGCTTCCCAAACTACCCAGAAACGCCCAGAACAATGCCAATCGGAAGTAATGATTTTTTGCAGCGTTAGCAGACATAATTATTGAGAAAAAAACGAATTAATTACACTAAATCAGTCTTGAATATTTGAAACATTAAAGCTCGATCGCATTTATCCAACTTGTTTCAGGCGGAATATAGCCTCGGCTAAGGTGCTACAAAAGCTGGGAATGACGCAGGAAGGTAGCCAAAAACAGCGTGTTTTTCACCGAGGGCAGTTTGAAGAACTCGAACTTTACGGTTTACTCAAGAAGCACAAGTGTTGAGTTTTGTTATAAAACTTTACTTCATTGCCGATATTCCTCCTACACCCCCTAATTTTATCCGGTAAAAATCAGTTTCTCTTTCCCAGTTTGAGGATAGTGCTTATCTAGTAGATTTTTCGATGGACGATGTATTATTTATTATCTTAGCATTTCATATTTACCAAAGTTGCTATGCAAAGCTTCAAGACGCTTGGCTTCGGCTGCTTGATTGAGCAAATAAGTTTCAATTTCTTGCGTGTTGGCATGAGAGTAGGTGAGTGCGGCGTAGACTTCGGCGAGGGTGAGATGTCGGATGCGATCGCAAATCTCTTCAGCATTCAATCCTCGCTTGTACCAGGTTACGATGCGGCGAACGGTAACGCCTTTACCGAGGATGTGGGGACATCCACCATGCAGTCGGGGAGTGCGTGTAATGAGCGTACCAATGTCAATAAATGTTACTGCGGTGATAAATTTTAGAATTTTAACTATAGCCTTTCTCAAAAAGATGAGGTATGATTGATAGATTATATAACCGCTTAAAACGTAGAGGGCTCGCATCCCAACTACGTACCTCATATGAGAGCTCGATCCGCTATATGCTCATAATAGATGAAAACCCTATAGAGGCGTTAGAATTAAAAATGCAAAATGCAAAATGGAACCTACAGAGGAATCGGGAGTATGAGGATATATGCAAATTGTTTGGACAAAACACGCCCAAGAGCGTCAGCAACAATGGGAGGAGCGATTGAGAATTACCAGGGAATAGGTTGAAGCGGCCCTCACCAATCCTCAACAGATTATCGTGGAAGAGGATGTTTTGGTGGCTCCAATTAAACGAGGCAATGGTCTTCTGAGAGTACCCTTTGTTGAAATTGGCCAAACCAGGCGAATTTTAACCCTGTACTGGACAAATCAAGTCAAGCGATATTGGCAGGAGAATCCCAATGAAAGTTAAATACGATGCAGAAGCAGACATTCTGATTTTTATTTTCCGTGATGCGTTTCCAGCTAATGCTATCTCTGAACCTGGAGGCGTGATTGTCAGTTATGACGAAAGTGACGAACCAGTTAGCATCGAATTTCTCAATGCCTCCAAACGTAAACTGTTTAATTCTCAAGAACTCATACTAACGATCGCAACTTAGTTGATGCGCTTTAGCGAGGTGGCATCGCAGAATTATATCGCGGTGTGAATTTCGAGCGAGAAATGAGGTAAGCTAGAGACAAAGGTTTTAAACAATTTTAACCAATGCCAGCATCCGTTGCTTATCTGTTTGACAGAATCACAGTGAACCCAAGACAATGTGGCGATCGTCCCTGCATCCAGGGAATGCGGATTCGAGTCATCGATATCCTAGAGTTGCTAGCTGCTGGTTTGAGTTTTGAACAAATTATTGATGAATTGCCAGACTTGGAACTTGAAGATATCAAAGCTGCGCTTCTGTATGCAGTCCGCAAACTCGACCATCCCGTTTTAGCCGCATGACTATTTGGTTGAATGCTCATCTATCACCAGCCATTGCTGTGTGGATTACTGCTACTTTTGGTGAAATACATTAGCGATCGGCGGTATTTTTCTATTGTATTGGGTATTGTACCGCAACTGCGATATAATTATAAGTTATGCAGCAGTATCACATACCCAGATCAATTCCTAATCATTTTGCAAACGCAGATGGCAAAATTTGGATGCAACGATGAGGCAGTTCACCCAATCTGCTGATGTTAAGTTTAGGACTATACTTTCTGCTACTGATTTGAGCCATTATGCGCCAGCATCATATACCTAGATCAATTCTCAGTCACTTTGCAGATACAAATGGCAAAATTTGGATGCAACGGCGAGATAGCTCACCCATACGAACGAAGGTGGAAAACGTTGCTGTCAAAAGGGATCAATATAAAACGCTTCATGATAGACGACCTTCATGTTATGAAAAACTATTGACTGGTTTAGAGAACTGGCTCAAACCATCTGTGGAGGAGGTAATCTCTAAAGAACTACTTCCAAGTAAAGCTGAGAGGCAAAAAGAGCTAAGGCTTTTTACATCACTCCAGCATGCACGCTCCCCAGCTACAAGGAAATTTATGAGCAGTGTTGTTTTGCCTCACATTGCTAAAGAATTACCTATGAATATGGAAGTGCAAGTACAGATGAAACTTGATCCAGAATATGATTTGCCGATGTTTATGGATCTTTACCAAACAGTCTTTAAGGAAATCGAACAGCTCCCCCTTTATCTAATTCGCAGTGAAGATAACGCTTTTGTCTGTCCAGACGATCCCGTTTTCTTGCAAAGCGATGATCGAGGAAGAATTACGTTAGGACTATTTCCTATAAGCTCTCGACTGCTTCTACAGTTTGGAGGTTCCGATCGTCATCCAACTTGTGAGCCTATTGCCGCCAATTTAGAAGCTGTTCTGAAATGGAATCAAGATTCAATTTATGACTCTGTTGCTGTATATGGTCAATCAAAAGAAGCCGTTGATATGGCAGCAAAAGGTTGGCTGCTCCGGTAACAGATTGGTGACTAGATGATTTTGGATTTAAAGGGATAGGAGCAAACAATTTAATCGCATAACATTGCGTTGGTGCGGCGGAACGAGGGTTATCTGTAAGAGTTCAAGATTGATCTATCGCCGCACAACTTCACCGTTAGATGGCTAAATCTGAGTTGGGTGGTTTGAATGTATCTATCAAATTCCAACCCAAAGATGAATGTCATGCAAGCCAAACTTCAAGAACCACTTTCTCCTGCTGATGCCGAAGTTATTTGGGGAGGCTTGCCAGAACGAATTAAAGCGGCTCTAATTGCGCGTGCTGCGGAAAGAGAATATCCGATCGCCATTTCGATCGCCAATTTTCTCGACACAGAAGCATTAGGTTTCGTAGATTGCAAACCAGGACGCGGGCAGTAAAATCGAGAGATCCCAGGCGATGAAGTTCGAGATAAGGTGAAAGCCCGATCGCTAAAATGATGAATAGATTTTGCTGCCAAGATAACCATGACCACCATCACCCTCAACCTCTCTCCCGAACTCGAACACCAGATCCGCACTGAAGCATCTCGACAGGGCGTTGAACCCGATCGCTACATCCTCAACGCCCTCCAAGAACGCCTCCAGCCTAGACTTCCAACCACCCAACCTACAGAAGCCGACTTGCTGCAACAAATTAACATCGGCTTTAGTGCACAAACCTGGGAAGAATACCATGCCCTCATCGCCAAGCGTCATGCCGAAACCCTGACTCCCGAAGAACACAAGCAACTGATCCAAATGAGCGATCGCCTTGAAAAACTCAATGTTGCCCGCATTCAAGCCTTAATTCAACTCGCAACCTTCCGCAACCAACCTCTGGCGGATCTCATGCAAACCCTCGGCATCAATCCTCATCCCGACATCGTTGATTATGCCTGAATCCCGCCTCACACAGCAGCAACGACAATTCATTAAACAACGCGCCAATGGTTGCTGTGAGTATTGTCTCAGTCAAGCTAAATTCTCTCCAGATCCCTTCTCTATTGAACACATTATCCCTCGCTCCAAAGGTGGCACCAGTGACTTGGATAATCTGGCGATAGCTTGTCAAGGGTGCAACAATTTCAAATACAGTCATAGTGAGGCGATCGACCCCGTTACAGGTGGCTCCGTCCCACTTTATCATCCTCGACGGGATAACTGGAGCGAACACTTTACTTGGAGCAGCGATTCGACTCAAATGTTGGGCTTAACACCAACTGGACGCGCTACCATCGATCGGCTGCAACTCAACCGAGAAGGAGTAGTCAATCTTCGAGGAGTCCTGCATTCTATCGCTCTACATCCACCTCACAATGATTCGTAATTCGAATATCCGATCGCCATTTCGATCGCCATTTCGATCGCCAATTTTCTCGACACAGAAGCATTACGTTTCGTAGATTGCAAACCAGGACGCGGGCAGTAAAACCGAGAAGAGGTGTCAAAGTTTACGGTATACTTCGTTAACGCACCCTACAAAAGCAGCGATTTATCTCTCTACCTCACGTTAAGCTGGAAACAGACAACAGAGAGCCAACCTACGCAAAAGGTTAATATCAATGGTTGCGATCGCCCAAAAAACCCTTTCCTTCGAGGAATTTCTCAACTGGGATGACGACTCAGGTAGGTCATTCGAGCTAGTCAATGGAGTTGCCATGCCCCTGAGTGAACCCACAGCCAAACATGAGGATGTCGTCGATGGATTATGTCGTCTCTTGGTGGATCATTGCCAATCCTTGAACCTTCCCTACGTTCCTCGACAAAGTAAACAAGTCAGATTGAACGCTGCCCCGGGTGAAAGTGAATCGAGCCGTAAAGCCGACATTGTGGTGTTTGCCAAGGAAGAATGGGTCAGAATGCGTCAAAGTTCTGCCTCTGCTGCTGCCTATATTCCACCCCCCTTGGTGATCGAAGTTGTCAGTACGAATTGGCGGGATGATTACCGCATCAAATTGAATGAGTATGAAACTTTAGGAATCCTGGAGTATTGGATCGTTGATTATGCAGGGTTGGGAGGAGTTCAGTATATTGGTTCTCCAAAACAGTCTACAGTGACTATCAACCGCTTAATCGATGGTGAATATCAGGCACAGCGATATCAAGGAGAAGCCATTATTGTTTCTCCAACGTTTCCTCAGTTGGTATTAACCATCGCTCAAATCGTTGCGATGACAGAAGTTTAGTCTTTGCAAATTATTAGACTTGCAATCGTTAGTTGACGAACTGTACGAGCAATTGGGATACAATTATTTCATCGATTGCGATAGCAATCCACCATCCCCTTGGTTAAAGTCAGAGATAACGCAGGTTTTGTAAATTGATGGGCGATCGCTCTATTAGTTTTTCAAGGCTTGTGGCGATCGAATCCGTGTACAATAAGAAGTAGTTATAGTCTCAAAAAATTTATGCCAGTTGTAGCAGTTAAAACTTACATAGAATATCGGAATGATGCCTATTGGGTTAAAGGAACTCGGATTTCTCTTGACTCGATCGCCTATGCTTTCCAACAAGGATTATCGCCTGAAAGTATTGTTCAGTCTTTCCCACTACTGACACTGGAACAGGTTTATGGCGCGATCGCCTTTTATCTAGCCAAGCGCGCTGAAATCGACGCTTACCTAGCCGCCGAAGAAGGCGCATTTGATGCCATGCCTCAACCTCTACAAACCAGCGATCCAGCTTTGTACAACAAACTGATTGCAGCTAAGGCAGCAAGAAAGCAGGTGCGATCGTGAATGTTTGCTACCAAGCTGATATTATCTAAAATCTCGGTCAAGGCGAAAAGCTATGCGCGAGCATATCCAGTATACTCTCGGACTTCGGGTGGATGGAAAGCAAGAACAATGCGGTCTTTGGGCACGCCAGCGGCGACGAGTTCGTCAGTGATGCCGTCTTCAATGCCATCATAGTGAATCCAAATTTTGTCTCCGATAATTTGGACATGGGTGACGCAACCGTGAACGCGCTTTTTACGATCCCAACCTTCATTGAAGAGTAGAAAATGAGTTCGATCGGCATCAATGATGACATATTGCTGAATGTCGCCATGACTATAAGAGATAGCAGCATGATCTTTAAGAATTTTCTCAACTGTATCTTGATAAAATTTTAGTCTATCCATTGAACAATCTCCTCTGTTTCTGAATCAAAAATAATCAGGTTAATGCTCTTTTTCCGAAGTACCATTTGACATATCTCTTCTGAGAAAAAACCTGCAAATACGGTTTGGGCGATCGCTAGGTAAAGGACTCGTTCTGGATCTTCATCCTCCATAATCAGATAATACAAATCGTATTGACCGAGTGCCTTTTCTAACTCGCTTACAAGTGATGGATCGAGAAAGCTTTTGATTTCTACGGCAATTTTGCGCCCTTGCTTCTCGGCTGCGAAGAGCTTTGTTGCGCCCAAATCAACCTAGACTGAACGTCCGCCAACTCTGAGCTTGAAAGGATCGTTAGTAATTGTCCAACCGTCTTTGATGAGGGCGGTGCAGACAGTATCGTGATAAAAGTCTTTGGCAGGCATAGGGGCTGTTATGTTTATCTATCATATACCACATAAGTTCCGCAGAGGTTACGCGATCGCATATCCAGTATACTCTCGAACTTCCGGGGGATGGAAAGCAAGAACAATGCGGTCTTTGGGTACGCCAGAGGCGACGAGTTCATCAGTGATGCCGTCTTCAATACCATCATAATGAATCCAGATTTTGTCATTGCGAATTTCGGCATGAACCACAGTACCATGAACTCGCAGATGATTTTCCCAACCTTCATGTATCAGCATAAAATGGTTGCGATCGCGGCTGACCACCACATAGGTAATCACATCCCCATAAGTATAAGGAAGATCCGCATAGTATTGGAGAATTTTCTCCAACGTCTCACGCCATTCGTCTACGGGTTGATTTGCGGTTGCCATTGGATAATCTCCTCCGTGTTATTTTCACTTGACTGAGATTCTAAGAAACCGGGTTTTTTGACCGAATCTGCGGGCGGCAACGAAATATCTTCCTCAAAAACCCGGTTCCTCAACCCCCAAATTAATTCGACTGAATTTGCGAATTCAAAACCTTAGAAATTCGATCGCGCGTTTCCTCCAAATGAGCTCGCGTATAAGCATCAGCATTCCGATCCAAATTCCGAATACTCTTGCTCAAACCCTCCCGCAACTGCCGCAACTCGTACCAAGCCAAACTCCGGGCATCCTCTGGAACACTCGTTTTTCGCAGCACCATTCCAATTAAAATCGCCAAATGTTCCCGCTGCAAAGAACGCCGAAAAGTTGAAATTTGCATCTTCTTTTCCGGCTGCAAAACCTCTTGCCAGATATCCTTTTGCACAGTATCCAACACTTCCGGCAACCTCAAAGCAGTTTCCGGCGCGGATTTTAACTCGGCATCCCGCAGCCTCGCCAGGCGCATCGGAGATAGCAAAACCCGCAAGACAAACCGCTGCAAAAAAGTAATTCGATCGCCGATCGGGTAATCTAGAGGAAACACCAAAGCCTGACTCCCCCAGTGTTCCCAGCGCGAAGGTGCCAATTTATTCAGCAATTCCGGCGCAAAACTAAACGCATCCGGGGCAAAAACGTATTTTTCAAGGGTTGCTAATGCTTCTCGCTGCTGAGAAAGTTCGATCGGCACAAACGGCAACTTCGCATTAGCATCTCCAGGGCGAATCCGACTAAACGACTGTCCCCCCACATACAAAGTAGCATTCATCACTTGGTTGACATAATACCCGAACACCGAATCAAACATCACCCGCAGTTCGTTATAACCGTTTTCTCCAACCGGAATTCGCTTTTCCAAACGCTTCCACATCGCCCTGGCATTATCCAATTGCCATTGCGAGTACCTCAGCATATTGGCGCTGAGATCGAAGGTATTTGCAGCGGGATCGAGAATATCAACAGAATCCTCATCCGGCGCGTAAGCTAATTGCTGTTCCGCTGCGCGGCTGGCAATTTGTTGCAGCGCTGGTAAGTCGCTGTTCGGGTCCCGGCCGCCAATCACCTTGTAACCGTACTCGATCGCCCAATCGTCATAAGGCCCTACAATCGTTGGATAATAGTCGCCCTGCACAGTTCCCGCAGGCGCCAAATTAACCGGCACATAATCCATCACCGACGCTACCAAACCTTGCGTGCGAGTTACCTGAGTATTGTTCAAATCCTCGGGTTGCAGCATCGTACTCCCGTGAAAATTGTGCCTCAAACCGAGAGTGTGACCGACTTCGTGGGCAGTCAAAAATCGGATATATTCATTGACGTAATTGTCAATTGCCGGACTGCTAGGCGCTGCATTTTCCAACATATCCATCGACATTGCCCCCATCGCAAACTGGCGGATCGATTCCAACCCAAAACACATATCCGAACTCGACATCAACCGCGATAAAGTATCTCGCTTTTGCTCTTGGTATCTTTCTACCAAAGTCGGCAAATCATCAGCAATTCCACCTCGATCGTTTTCCCCGCTGCTTTTTCCTAAATCTCCATTTTCTAGCACATTTAAATAGCGAGAATACATCCCAAACTGACAGGGATTGGTATTAGAACCGTTTCTCCCTTGAAAACTCTTAGATAGCGATCTATTTTGTTCCACCAAAGACCGATAACCATGTTTGATTTCCCGGACAACATTAGCATCCAACAGAATATCAGCATCCAAAATTTCCCCCGTCAGCGGGTTAGTGCGAGACGGCCCGATCCCGGCAAACTGAGGCTCAAAAGAACTCGACCAGCGGATAGTATTGTAGCGAACGTCAGCCGGGTCCCATTTAGCATTGTCCGGCATTTGTTTGACCTGAATTGCCTCAGTAAAACCTGCCTTTTCAAAAGCTTTGTTCCACTCCAAAACGCCCTCGCGAATTGCGTTGCGGTATTCGGGAGGCACATTATTTTCAATCCAAAAGACGATCGGCACTAGCGGAGGCGACATCGGCGCCGTCGGGATTTGCTTTTGCAAATGCCAGCGATTGATATAGCGCACAAAAGGTTCCCGGCTGCTCTTGTCAGAAAAGTCCTTATATGCTGTGAGGAAATAGCCCACTCGCTCGTCCGCAAGTCTGGGCCGGTAGCCGTTATTTAGCGGCACTTCCGAGAAACTGTAGTGAATGCGGAGGTTAAAAGCCCGACTGTCAGGAATCGAAGGTAAATAGTTAACCGCACTGTCATTATCGCTAGAAAAACCATAGACAGAAGCAATCTCCACATTCAGCGGAAACGCTTTAACATCTTTAAAAGAAGACTTGTCTGCATCGATCGAGTAAGAAGCGCCCAAAAGCATCGGCAAAATCGCTTTTACCCCAGGTAAATCGCGTTTTTCGGTCATCAGCAAATCGCCTAAATCGATCAGCAGAGTTTGTCTTTGCGGATGAATGCTTTTGAGAGGCAAAGAATAGAGAATTGACTCGCTAAATCCCCGTGCTACCGAACCTGCTTGCGGGTCGCCCGGACTTGTGCGAAAATTTATATTTGGTATCACAAACTGTACGTTATTTTGGACGCGCCGCAGTTGAAACAAGAAATCGCCGAGCGGCATTCCGCTCAAAATGCCCGCTTCCCCCAAACCCGATGCCAATGTCACAAAGCACAGGAACTTTTTGTTGAATTGTTCCGGTTTAATTTCTAGATATACTTTATCAGTTGCTTGATTGCGGTAAAGGGTAAATAATCCCTCTAACTTTTGTGCGTCTTTCACAACCTGTTCAAAAGGTGCCAGAGTTTGCTGTTCGCTACTTTGTTCGTTGCTGGGCGGCCCAGAGGATAAAGCTAAAGGTAAAAAGAAACCTTTATACAAACTGAAACAGAAAAATGCTAAAGATAATATAAAAAATATCAAAGGCAGATTTTTTAGATGATTTTTTATCTGTGTATTTTTGCTATTTTCAGGAAATATCAATCTTTTCATTTTCAGTATTTAGCCGCAGGAAAGAATAGTTTTGAGATAGTAGAGCCGCACTCGCAACGTTGGGAGCATCTCACATCTTGCACCATTCTCAATTATAGCGGTTCGAGCTCTCATATGAGGTATGAATGACAGCTTATATAACCGCTGAAACGTATAGGGCAGGGGCCCTACTACGTCTGCGAATCTTTTTGAGAAAGGCTATATATCAAGTTCGGTTAATTGCTTGTAAGAACCGACCGGGCGGGTTTATGAGATTGTCAATTTTAGGCAATTATTATTGGTGAACCCGCCCCTACAGGAATTATATCTATTTAACCGAACCTGATATTACTTGTTTAGGAACAGGCTTTCCGGCCTGTGAAGCGAGAAAACTCACTCTTTGTGGAACGGGCCGAAGAGCCCGTTCTTGACAATGGTGCAACATCTGAGAAGCATTTAACTTCTAAAATAACTCAAAGCTCAAAAATTAGAACTATTGTTTTGCCGGCCAGGGAATCATGGGATCTCGAGCCAACCTCTCAGACACTGCAACAGCACCGTAACGGTTGAGGTGGCTGGGGTCGGAAAAAGATTCCCGCGCCTGGGGCCACAATAAACTATTATCTAGGAAAATTAGTCCGCTTTGGGCTGCTAATTCTTGCATGTATTGCCGGAATTCTTGTTCGTAACCTGTCCGCACCGGGTCTAAGTAATCTTCAGTCAGAGGCATATTCACAAACACGAAATTGATGTTGCGAACCTTGGTAAATTCGATCAGATTTTTGAGTGCTAGAGCTTGTTCGCCTACCAATTTAAAATTTTGATAGTCGGAGTCGTAATAACCAGATACTTTCGGGTGCTTCTGAAAATAAGTATCGGGATTGAAGCGTATATCGATCGGCAAAAAGCCATTTGGTTGATACTCGCTGACTGGTTTACTCGCAGCAGCAGGCTGAACGTTTTCAGTTGTTTGGTCGCCCGGGGCTGCGGTTTGGGGGCTGTCGGTTGCAACAGGGGCTGAGGGATTCACGATCGATCGCAAAAACCCTTTAAGTCGATCGCGCTTTTTGTAAGTTGCAGAACCCTCAACCAACTTTTGACTCACCAATTGCTGAACGTTAGCTTGAGTTTGTCCCAAATTCTGCACCAATTCAGCGGCAGTCGCTACCGGATTGTTGGCGCTTTCCTTCGATGTTTCGGATTCTAATTGATTGGTGCGGATCAGAAAACTACCCCGGCTCAATTGCCTGTAACCTTCCGAAGAAGCGATCGCACTAAAAGTCAAATCCGGCCGCCCGCTGTTGAGAGCTCTCGCCCCGTCAGCCAACACCAGCAATTTCGGCAGTTGCTGCGGCGGCAAAATCCGGCGGACGATCGAATCTACAACCTGGAGAGTAGCTCCATTTACTCCAAAATTGTAAGCCCTCAGCCCCGGATACCCCGAAGCTGCCAAAGCAGTTTCCAAAACCGCCGGGTCGATGCCCCGCAGCGCCCTCGAACTACCGACAATTAAAATATCCGGCGGTTTTTTGTGCAGGTGGATGTACTCTTGATAGCGCGCTATCTGCTCGTCAAGCTGCTCGCTCCTCAAAGTCGGGAACACAGGAGGAGCAGAAACATCAGCTACAGGAACGCTAGTAGTTCCCGGTTTCGTAAACCCGGAGCCATTGAAAGCCTCTTGCTGGTTCGCTTCCGGCGACGGTTGCAACGGAATTCGAGGTAAATTCACCTCATCAGCAGGGGGAACGGGGTTCGCGGTTTCGTTCCCAAGTCGGGCTGTAACGTCGCCCAAAGCCTTGGGAGCTGAATTTTGACAATTTGGGCCGCTGCAAACTTCGGAGGCGCTAGGAGCTTGACTGACCGCCGCAGATTGCAGAAATTGACCGAGGAGCCAATCGGTATTGAAAGTCAGCAGACAGCCGGCGAGCGCCCAAATCAAAGCCGTGCCCGCCGCGCGATCGGCTCTCACGCCACCGGGCGCAGCAGCATTCGTTGACAAACCGTCGTTGGGAACAAACAAACCCGAAGCGACAAGCGGTTGCACCGCAGCTTGAACTAACTGCTCGCCCAGATTGTATCCGGGGAGTCTGATTTTGAAGCGGGGCCGCCAGGGGTTGGGTGCCTGGGCATCGAACACCAAATTCTCGCCCAAACCCGAAAAACTCCCATCCTCCGCCGGCGCAAACTCCGGCATCGGTTCCTTTTCCAACACAGCCGCTTGCGAGGGAGCCGGTGCCTTCGCCGCCGTCGCTGATTCCTCGTCAACGGCCGTTCTGAGGTCAATTGCGTAGCGCCACAGGGGCAGTTTCTGGCCGGCGCGCCGTCCGTAGACTCGCACCCCTGCCACTCCCGGAATTTGTAAGTGCCGCAGAAATTTAGCCACCGGCGGGCCTACCTTCGACTGAGAAGGGCAAGTCAGAGCTTCTGTCATGACGTGCAGCACGTTGGCTTTTTGCAGCACGACCGCCCGAATCCCTCCTGTTTCCAGCTTGCGTCTGAGATTGGGGTTGAGCAGCCTGTTCAATAAAAAAGTCAAGGCCAATTGGTCGCCCTCGATCGCCAGCGTTCTGGTGCTCGCCACCAAGTCGGGGTGGTGGGCAGCAGGCAAGTCCACCCAGTCTATCCAGACCGGCGACTCCGGCGCCGCCTCAGAGTCCTTGGCCGGTTCTACGCCGTAGATAGTAGCTGCGCGGATGCCTTGGGGCGCCAAGGAGGCTAACAAAGGGGCGATCGCGTCGGTGGTTTGCTGCTTGTCGGGGTATTCTTGCCGTTTGGGCTTTTGTCCTTTTTTGGCAGTTTTGCTGCAAAACAGGTGGAGGGTTGCTTCTTTGAGGGTAGCCCGCACTTCGACTCTGGATGCAGCCAAATGTTGATTTAGCAGTTTGGCGATCGACTGTACGTCTCCCCACCTGGCCCATTCCTTGAGAATTTTGTCCGGCGAAGTCAAATCCACCCGCAGCAGCCAGTCCGGCTTCGCTTCGCCGCTGACTTGGCTGGCGATCGCGGCTTCCCGGAAGTCCTCTAGTTGCAGTTTCCGCAGCCGGCCGGCGATGGGTTCGGCCAGCAATGAGGGGTCTGGGCTGTAAGCTGACTCGCACAGCACTAGCAGTCGGCGTTCCTTGGGCTTGATATTTTCCGGCGCATTCACCGCCAGGGTTTCTCGGCTGCTTTTGAGTTCTTTTTCGCGAATGCTTACTTTCACCGAAACTCCCATCGGCCCGAGGATTTCGCTGAGATAGCTGGCGATCGCATCTGGATAGCCCCGGCGCGCCAACGTTTCCGGCGAAACCGTCAATGTTCCAGCGCGATCGCCGTCGCCTGAGTCAGCTTCGGGGGATTGAATCAAACCCACTGCGCCGCGGTTCGCTTTCTGCTGCGGGGGAACGGTGGAACCGAAAGCTTCCCGCGTCGCAGCAGCCGAAGTGTCGATCGTCACCGGGGAAGTTTCAAAAACTTCTGGGTATTGAACGCGGGAGGCTATCGGCAGACTTTCGGCGTCAAAATCCAGTTCTTCTCGTACTGGCGGCGGGGGGGCTGCTGTTTCTACCGGTTGCGGTGTCTGTTTGAGTTTCTGGTTGTTGTTCTTAAATTTGCCGAAAAATCCGCCTCTTTTAGGGCTTGCTGGCGGTTCGTCGGGGGAACTCGCTGGCGGCGGCACTTCGGCAACTTTTGGTTCCGGTTGCTGTGGCTGTGGCTGTCGCTTGGGACTGCTGCAATCGAGTCTGACTGTCCAGTCATTTTGTCGGGAACCGATTTTGCGGCCGCACAGAAACAACTGGTAAATTTTAGGTCGATCGGGCAGAATTCGCGTTAAATCCGCGTGTTCGAGGGCGCTGGTAAATCTCGCCGTCACCAATTCTTGAGACGGACACTGCGCTGCTTCGCACAAAATGTGCAGGTGATTTCCCCGCAAACGCGCTTGTACTTGAACTTCGGGAAGCCCTAAAGCTTCCCCGGCCCACTGCGAGGCGGTCGATCGATTATCTGTCAAGATGCTCCCGTTCGCATTCAACATGGGACTTTAAATTTCGTCAAGGCTGCTTTCGTCTTCTACTGATAGCACATTTCGTCCGTATTTTGGCATATATTAGGCTTCACTTAGCCGAAGTCATCACTCGTTGGTCGTTAGTAATTATTAGAAATCGCACCGCACTACATATAGTGTTTCTGCGTCCAGGACTGTACAACGTAGTTTCCCAAGCCTTTACTGTTGCGATCGGGTGTTGCGTAATCCCAAATACTACGTTACTTTTTATACAGCATACCGTCAACCAGTTGGGCGATCGCACCTCCAAAATTCTCGCTAATCCCAAAATTCGCAGCGAGACACTTCAGTACACGGAAGTGGATTAAAGCTTCCATAAAGCTTACTTCCTGATGGCCAAAAGCACTTGCGATCGATAAAAGTTACTGATATTCTCAAATCTATCTGTTAACAACAGCAATAAAAAAATCAACCTAATCCCCTCACATCAAATTTGGGTCAGCCTCGCTGGCAGGTTTTCACCTGTCGATATCGCAGCTAGCGTCCTCAATAAAAAAAACAAAATTCCAGCATCGTCTGGACTCGCTTTGCTTGCGATTTTTTTCAAGATTAACATCCTCAATTTCTGCATAATTTTAGTCACTTTCATCATCAAAAAACCAAACTTTAAATCATGTCACCAATCGAAGCATCTACCCCAAAACTAACTGCTAATATTTCCCTCCTTCCCGACCTTCCAGAAGAATTGCAACTAGCTAATTCTACCAATAATTACTCTGACCCTCCGAAAAATATCCTAACAACAAACGAAACATCCTCCACAAACTCCAGCATCGAACTATCATCATCAAACAACCAAATCCTCGACAAAAACCCAGAAAACTCTTCCCAACCAGACACAGACGCCTTCATCCTCAACAAAAATCCCACACCAACAACCAACCAAATCCCCCAAGAACCGCAAACATCCACCACTAAAACCGACCCAATAACAGGCGATACAGCCAAACCAGCAACTCAAAATAACATTTCTTTCGACTCCGGCATTTTCCAAGCAGACGAAACAGGTAAAATAGTGTTCGATTACCTATCAGACGGAGGCTGGTATCAAGGAGAACTAGCAATTATCAGCCTGACAGGAATGCAAGAATTTGTTCCAGATTCCGCAGCATTTATCAAAGAAGCTGCCAGACGCGCTTTAAGCAACTCCTCCCTCGGTTATATCGCCATTTCTGACAGTACAGAAGCCGCCAAATTCTCCAGCTTCGAGGGAGAAAACAACTTCAATATCGGGGAATACCGAGGAATTAAAACCTTCGCAATGACCCCGGGAGACGAACTTGGTATCATCGTAGTTCCCAACGGCACAATACAAGAAGCGTACAATAATCCAGCGATTGGCGGCGACAAAAAACCCTTATTTTCAATGGCAACAGCTAATTCCAGCGACGCTTTTCAACGGGGACAAATAGCCAGTGTTGCGAATGGCGGCAGTATATTTGTCATGGAAGATATGGGAATAGGCGAAGGCAGCGATGCTGACTACAATGATATCATATTTTCCCTCAAAGGCGCAACCCCTAAAGTCATTTCAATCGATGATGTAATTGCCAAAAACTCCGATTGGCGTACATCAGAAAAAGGCAAAGAATTGATAGGTGACGCTGCGCCAAAAACAGAGACTAAATTAGAAGACAAAAAAGCAGATACTACTTCTGCAAGAAATCCTGTTGAAACAAAACCAGAAACTTCTCCAGCGACAGAAACTGAAAATCCGACAGAAACTGAAAATCCCAATTCAGATCCGAATTCTGCCGATCCAAAAACAGAAAACTCCTCGGCGACAGAAACTGAAAATCCGACTGTTTCCGAAACTCCCAATTCCGATCCAAATTCTACCGTTCCAAAAACAGATTCTCCCGCAGTAGAAACCCAAAATCCGACAATTTCCGAAAATCCCAATTCCGATCCGAATTCTGCCGATCCAAAAACCGAAACCAAAAATCCGACTGTTTCCGAAACTCCCAATTCCGATCCAAATTCTGCCGATCCAAAAACAGATTCTCCCGCAGTAGAAACTGAAAATCCGACAATTTCCGAAACTCCCAATTCCGATCCGAATCCTGCCGATCCAAAAGCAGATTCTCCCGCAGTAGAAACTGAAAATCCGACAATTTCCGAAACTCCCAATTCCGATCCGAATCCTGCCGATCCA
>JAUBST010000005.1:4427-180733 GCA_036702215.1 Microcoleus sp. F6_B6 | reverse complement strand
CAGATTCTCCCGCAGTAGAAACTGAAAATCCGACAATTTCCGAAACTCCCAATTCCGATCCGAATCCTGCCGATCCAAAAACCGAAACCAAAAATCCGACTGTTTCCGAAAATCCCAATTCCGATCCAAATCCTGCCGATCCAAAAACAGATTCTCCCGCAGTAGAAACCAAAAATCCGACTGTTTCCGAAACTCCCAATTCCGATCCAAATCCTGTTGAGATAAAAACCGAAAACTCCCCAGCAGCAGAAACCAAAAACTCGACAGTTTCCGAAACTTGCAATTGCGCGACAAATCCTGCTGAAACAAAACCCGAAAACTCCCCAACGACAGAAAATCAAAACCCGCAAGTTTCCGAAAACACAATCCCAACTATCTCAGAAAACACTCAACCAGCCATCGCAGATGTCAACTCAATCGACTTCATCACAGGTGACAAAATCGAAACACCCGTCTTTTTCCAACCCGACAAACCAGAAATATCGGCAATACCCGCAGAATCCACAGACATTCTGACTGGGGAAATTGAAAACATCTCCCCAACTCTTATCGATACCCCCGAAATAGCCAGCCAAACTCCTGAAAATTTCCCGCTAATTTCTCCCGAAGAAATTTCCCAACTGTGGGAAAGCCTCAACAGCATACTCGCCCAACAATTCCCTCTCATTCCCGAAACAGAATCCAGCCAAAATCATCAACCATCCGCATCAGAATATATAGTTACCGACGCCCAAACTATTATTCCCGAAATTGCCGTCACTGAAAATCATTACTCACAACAATCGGAAAATATCACCGCCGACAGCAAAAATCAGCCACCAA
Source organism: Microcoleus sp. F6_B6 (assembly GCA_036702215.1). Taxonomy (GTDB): domain Bacteria; phylum Cyanobacteriota; class Cyanobacteriia; order Cyanobacteriales; family Microcoleaceae; genus Microcoleus. The sequence continues at coordinate 179,911 of JAUBST010000005.1, read as the reverse complement.
CAACCATCGATGAATATGTAAACCCCGACTTCGACTCCGAAAACATCGCAATTACTCCCGAAATACCATCCGAGGAAAACAGTCAGCCAGACAATTCACTTCATATCATCGCTGACTCCGAAATCGCAACTGCAACTGACAGCGACTCCGAAACAACCATCAACGAATACACAACCACCGAGACAGAAACCCAACCAGAAACAACCCCCAACCTCCCCCAAAAAAACCAACCATTAATCGGCATCATCGACACCGGATTCACCACCAACAATCCCCACATCAACTACAGCCAAATCATCCTCGGAAAAGACTTAATCGAGGGCGACAACAACCCCCTACTCCAACCAAACCAAGCCAACCAACACGGCGACACAATTTTAGAAATTATCGCCACCACAGACAATCAAAACCCCACCCAAAAATCGACTCCGATTTGGTTGGGACGAGCAACAGGCAGCGGCAAATGGCATCAATCCCTGATAGAATTTGTAGACGCAGCAATCGCTTCCAAACAACCCAACGCCCTCATCAACCTCAGCTTCGACTTAACCCAAATCAACCCCGACGGCACACAAACCACACGGCACAAATTGACAGCAGAAGAAAAATCAGCACTCAAATACGCCCTTGACAACAACATCCTGATTGTAGCAGCCGCTGGAAACGAAGGAACACTCATTTCAGCCCTCGGACAAGCCTCCACAGAATTTGACAACATCATCACCGTCGGCGCATCTGAAAACAATTATCGCGCCTCCTATTCCAGCTACGGAGGCGGTTTAGATATCCTAGCACCAACAAGCCTTACACAAACAGCAGAACCATCAACAACCGCAACAAAACAAGGCACATCAATCGCTGCTGCTTTCGTCACAAACACCATCTGGCAAATGTGGGCAGCCAACCCATCCCTCAATTACCAACAAATCAAAAACATCCTCCTAAAAACAGCAACAGACATCGACGTACCCTCATGGGACGAAAGGACAGGATACGGAATATTAAACCCAGAATTAGCAATAGCCACCGCCACAGAAACAATCCCCGCAATCCCAGTATTGGCAGCCACCAAACACTGGACAAAACCCTTAATTGATGCCGATGCAAATCCCAGCAACACACCCAACAATACCCCATCCAAACCCTCAGAAAGAGCAACTGCAACCACAGCCCCAGGCACACCAAAGACTACCAGCACCTCAACCGGAAACAGTAATGAAGGCACCAGCTCCTATACCACAGAATTAGCGCCATATACAACTACCTCTACCAGTAGTTCCAACGGTACAACCACCACAAACACTCAAACCAACAGCCACTTCTCAAACACAGAATCAACCTGGGATCAAAACGCCGTCAACACCAACAGCAAGGGCAACTCTTTTAACGAATACACCAGCGATTCCAGCACAAATGCTGCTACCTACACCAGCAAAAACTTTTCCCAAGACTCAGTAGAACACCAAAATCAATCGCAGCACAACTACAGCCGAGTCAAATACGAAGGCAGTGGCAACGACCAAAGCTCATATCTTCAAAAATACCGCAGTTCTAACAATTATACCAGTCCCGAACAAACCACAAACACATATAACGAGAGCTACCGAAACAGCTTTTCCCAATCAGACAGTCAATACGGAACCGACTATGCAACGAATAACGGCAACCGCCAAGATGATTGGGGTTCAAAATCAACTTCAAACACTCACTATACTAGCAGCACCGGAAGTTCTCTCAACAACAGTTCAACTCAAATTCAAGGCAAAGCCGATTGGACGAATAGCAGTAACAACAGCAGTTACACCAACACTCACAGCGGGTCAGAAAGCCAAGTAAATCGCTCGAATTATGAGAGCAACAGTAGCAGCGGCCCCTCCAAAACCAGCAACAGCAGCGACAACTACTCAGCAATCAATTCCACCTGGGACAGCACTACAACAGACGGCACAACAGTCAGCAGCAACAGCCGCGATACTTATTCAGAAGCCAATAGTAATTATCACAGCAGTTACGATGACGGCCCGTCAAAAAATACCAGCAATCAATCCACTTACACAGTCAATCAATCTCAAGAAACCAACAGCAGCAACGGCCCATCATACTGGCAAAACAATCGAGATAATAGTTACTCGGTAACTCAGACCAATGACACCCAAAACTACAAAGACGGCCCGTCAACTAGCAGCCACAATCGGGATACTTATTCTCTCAGCAAGTCGAACTCTTCCAGCAGCAACAGTGAGGGCCAAGTCAGTTATAATTCCGAACTTGAAAATTATTCAGAAAATCATGCTCAGTGGGAGAGCGAGTACAAAGCTGATACTTATACTACTCAAAGTAACAGCGGCGAATCGACAATAACCGCTACCAAAACTAACAGCAGCACCTCGGGCAGTAATTCTACTTCATCTCACAGTAGCCATACCTCAAGAACTGGCAATTCACAGACAGTTATCACTTATCAAGATGGCCAAAAAACAGAAAATGGCAGTTCGAGTTACGAGAAATGGTCGAGCGAAAGCACTTACGATAGTAACGGCGTAGCTAGTTTGGTGTCCCAGTATTCTAGCTGGAGTTCAAGTTACAGCAAATCTTATTTTAAGGGAGGTTACAGTTGGACGGAAACCCTGAGCGGTTACGACTATGAATCGGTGACGAAAGAGGGTGAAACGACGAGTAATGGCAGCAGTTGGAGTTGGACTCGCAGCGGGACAGTTTGGGATGATGGCAGGAATAGTTGGAGTGAAAGTTGGTCGAAGTCTAGTTGGAAGGATGGCGAGTATTTGCCGGGTGAATATGAGGTGACGGGGGGGTCATTTGACCCGGAAGGAACTGGGACGCAGATGAATAATTTGCCCGAATTTGGGGAGGCGCCGCGGTTGAATAAGGCGCCGAAACAACAGGTGCCACCGGATTTACAGAAGCCTCCGAAGCCGAGTGATGATATTTGGGCACCGACTTTTATTCAGATTAAAGAGCCTCAGTTTAAAGAGGTTTTTGGTAGTAGTGGTTCTGATTCCCCTTCTGGTGGAAGTGGGAATGATTATTTAGCGAATAATCCGTCTGGTGGTTCTGGTGGGGGCAGTGGAAAACCCGATGTCAGCAAGATGAGTTTTATACAAAAGCTAAAAGCTGCTATTCAACTGGTACCAGGTTTGCTTGTGGGAGATGCTAAAGCTGCTTTTCAGCGACTCGTGAATGACCCACAATTCTTGGCTGAATTAATTGCTGTGGGGCTTGCTTTTGCAGCTTTGCAAGCTATACCAGGTGTTGGTCAAGCGATCAATGCTATACTCCTGATTTTATTTGGTGCTTCTGCAGCAGTCAGTTTAGGTAACTTTTTACTCAAAACCTGGCAAGCTAAAAATGAGCAGGAGCTGTCGGCTGCTGCTAATGAATTCAAAAATTTTGTTGAGGCAGTAGGTGTTCTTACATTGACAGCGGGGCTTAAACTTACAGGGCGTTTATTGCGTTCTATCCGAACAGGTAGTCCTTTGCCAAGTCCACCTCCTTTGCGGTTTGGTTCTAATGATTTAGTATATGGCCCAAGTGCTGCTGGTAGGCTGCGTCAGCTACAACAAAGAGCTGGCGGAAAGACGTTAACTGATGCTGTAAGTGATTTAGGAGGGAAAACATGGATTCAAGCATCTATCGATACTATGGAAGAAGCATTACGGAACGGACATAAAATTCATTTTGATTTAACAAATGTAGAAGATATTCACGGTATTTTGAACAATACTGGAAGATTCGCAAATACAGTAACTGCCCAAGAGTTACGTTACATGCGTCAAAATTGGTCGCGGGCAGAAGTTAAAAACGCTGTAAAATTTTATGTAAATGATGTTGAGGTTTCTCCCCCATGGTAAGTATTCAATTAATCGCTCATGATTTTCACCTGCAACTTGTAGATAATGCGGGTTGGTGTTCCGTATTTTTATTCCTGAACGATCGAACAGAAGAACTAGGAGCCGACAGCACAAAAGTGGTTATAAACAGATTTTTGTCTGTTTTGGATATGTCAACATTTCCGGAGTTAAAAATTGCCATAAAAGAGCATCAATATGCTTGCTTTATAGCACTTTTTGAAAAGCATAATTTTGGATATGCAAGACAAACGATATCCGGCATAGAACTGCATTTTAGAAATGAGTTGAATGAGCCAATAACAACGGTGAGTTTAAGTTTAGAAGAGTGCAAATTGTGGAATATTCAGCTCACTCAATGGCTGTCTTCTATTAATAAATAAACTTTTTAATAGAGATAGCTCGATAAAATATCGAATCATTGTCGATGCTTTGGTCTTTTAGGGCGATCGTACTTTTGTAAACCGCACTAGAGAGCGATTCTGAGAGCGATCGTACTTTTGTATGTATGACGGGCGATCGAGTTTACGGATGATCGACACGACAATAATTATTGGAACAATTCTACGGGTGATCGAACTTTTATATGATGGGCGATCGATGTTACGGGCGATCGTACTTTTGTATGTATGACGGGCGATCGATGTTACCCTTGTCTGAAGTGCGAGCAACACAGCACTAATTATTGGCAAAACAATCGAGATAATAGTTACTCGGTAACTCAGACCAATGACACGCAAAACTACAAAGACGGCCCGTCAACTAGCAGCCACAATCGGGATACTTATTCTCTCAGCAAGTCGAACTCTTCCAGCAGCAACAGTGAGGGCCAAGTCAGTTATAATTCCGAACTTGAAAATTATTCAGAAAATCATGCTCAGTGGGAGAGCGAGTACAAAGCTGATACTTATACTACTCAAAGTAACAGCGGCGAATCGACAATAACCGCTACCAAAACTAACAGCAGCACCTCGGGCAGTAATTCTACTTCATCTCACAGTAGCCATACCTCAAGAACTGGCAATTCACAGACAGTTATCACTTATCAAGATGGCCAAAAAACAGAAAATGGCAGTTCGAGTTACGAGAAATGGTCGAGCGAAAGCACTTACGATAGTAACGGCGTAGCTAGTTTGGTGTCCCAGTATTCTAGCTGGAGTTCAAGTTACAGCAAATCTTATTTTAAGGGAGGTTACAGTTGGACGGAAACCCTGAGCGGTTACGACTATGAATCGGTGACGAAAGAGGGTGAAACGACGAGTAATGGCAGCAGTTGGAGTTGGACTCGCAGCGGGACAGTTTGGGATGATGGCAGGAATAGTTGGAGTGAAAGTTGGTCGAAGTCTAGTTGGAAGGATGGCGAGTATTTGCCGGGTGAATATGAGGTGACGGGGGGGTCATTTGACCCGGAAGGGACTGGGACCCAGATGAATAATTTGCCGGAATTTGGGGAGGCGCCGCGGTTGAATCAGCCGCCGAAACAACAGGTGCCGGTGGATTTGGTGAAGCCTCCTAAGCCGAGTGATGATATTTGGCAGTTGCCGACTGTGATTTTTAAGGATTCTGCATCTAAAAATGCTTCTGAAGACAAGACTTTCTGGCTGCCAACTGATATTTACAAAGAGCTTAAGTCTCAGAAGGTGATTAATGGAGATGGCTATCTTAATGCAAGTAGCCCTAGTACGATTAGCAGATTTGAGGCTATATGGAGATCAGCACTATCCATACTGCGGGTATTTTATGGTGAGGATGCTGATAAATTGATTCAGCCTGGTGTACTACAGGTGACTGACAGTCAAGGCATTCTGGATGCAATGGATAGAGCAAATAATTGGCCATCAGGAAAAGCTAAACAGCAATACGGCAATTTGTATGGTCTCGTAACTAATGGTAGGCTATTCATCAATTCTGATTTGAATACAGACGATATGACGATACTAAAAACAATGGTTTATGAAATGTTGCACATCAATCAACATCGAAAGGCAAGTTACTGTATTCTATAAAGAAGGGAACGTAGTTATCACTCAAGATAATGATTTTACTCGTGTAATAACTGCATATGGTCGTAGCGGAATCAGTAGATTTCCTGGCGGTCGAGTCAAACCAGGAACGCCTGTCTCTCCTAATAAATGGATTAATAGCCCCAACTATTTTGAAATCAGTAAATGAGTACCTTTGAGGTCAAAATATGAATCCTATTCTCGAACAAAAGCTTTGGAATGCAGGGAAAAATCTAGAAGCATATACCCAAGAAACCTGGCAGGAAATTATTGATGCAATCCTTGATGATTTTCAAAAATTTATGGGACAGGAGTTTCACCGCGCTCCTGAAATAAACTTACATATCAAATATTCACATTTCCCATCATTTAATAGATGGATTTGGAGTGAAGAACAAGAAAATGTTCCTTTGTATCATACAGCATGGTCGGCTGTGATTGGCGGGGAGATGGTAGGAACTGAAAGTGGGGAAAATATTTTTCACGTTAGTCTTACTCTATTTTTGTTCGACATGACTAGCAAAAAGCGTTTATGCTTAAAAACTGGTGAGAGCCTCCTTGAGTTTGTTTTTGAAAAACAATCCGATAGTCATGGATATTGGCGTAGTTTGGGGTGGTGTAAAGATGAATGGGGTGAGTGGGAGGATCTTGATTATGACACTGATTAACTTTAAATTTGCATCTCCCGATCGCGCACAACTTCCTTTGAGTCGATCGGCTTTTCGGGCTAGTCATTTTGTGCGCTCTCTCTGATTGTCGATAGTTTGACCTGACTCGGACGATCGCACATCGCCCGTACAATTTCCTCGCTCGTCGATCGCCCGGTCTGATTGAACAAACGGGCGTTCTCACTTTTTTACACGCCGCAGGATCAATCCAGCAGCCGAGCGATCGGCTTGAAAAAGCTTTTGTACGGGCGATCGTATCCTCTCATTTTTGTGTCACATCCTTCAGGGGATATCAGCACGACCCCTGCCTGGCGCGCGATCGACACGGCACTAATTCTTGGAGGAACACCGGAGCTTGCTCCAATCTAGGATACAACGAGGCAAGAAAACCCGCGCTAGCTTGTAAACTAGGGATAACAGAATACGCAGGAAAGATTTATGCCGTCGGAAAACCAAGACTTGCCAAAAACTGCTGCACCCAAGAGTCAAAATTTGCCAATTCCTTCAGATATTTTGCTGAGCTTGGTCGCCTTACCCATGCTGGGCGGGTTGGTGGTGGCTAAAGCTGCTGCTGAGTTTGTTGCGTCGATCGGCGTTGAAAGCGAAGAAGTCTTTCGGGGTTCGCGCCTTCCCGTACTAAACTTTCCTCAATCACAGGATTAGAAAGCCCGAGGATGGATGCTGCTGCTAGAAGTTAAATTTTGTGACCCCGCCCAAAAACGGATGCGGTGCCACGTACTTCTGTCGGGGACAGATAAAAATTTTCGACCCTAGTTCAACTTCCCAGATTCATCTTGGGAGTAAATCTCAAATTGTTCGACTTAGCGCGATGCAACTGACCCCTGGCCGAACGTCTCACGCCGATCGTCTAAAATCTAAAATCGCAAGTCAACTGATATGAAAGCTTGACAATTGGTACAATATGTGGTCTAAGAATTAATCTTTCCTTATAGTTTGTACGTAAGTGCCTTCTACTTTCTACGTTGCAATAAGTTGTCTCAAATTTGACTGCAAACAAAAGTGTTTTAGGCGAAACTAAACCATACAATTTTCACAGACACCCGCAGCTATTGAGGAACAGCCCGATGAGTTCAGTCCTCCAGTCTTCAGAACAGGCTATTGATGCAACATCTATTTCCCATTCTCCCGCTTACTCAAAATCAGACCTGTTTCTGCGAAATCGCCTCAAAGTTGTAGAGGACTTGTGGGAATCGGTGCTGCGACAGGAGTGCGGGCAGGAATTGGTGGATTTGCTCCAACAAATGCGATCGGTCAATTCCGCCGAGGGACAGGCCACTCACTTTCGCGAGTCGAATGTCGTACAGCTAATCGAAAAGCTCGACCTCAACGCCGCCATCCGCGCGGCTAGGGCTTTTGCACTGTATTTTCAGTTGATCAACATTGTCGAACAGCACTACGAACAGCGAGACCAACAGCTAGCTTACGCTAGCAGCAACGATGCTAGTGGGCGGATGTTTTCTAAGCTGCCAGGACAAGCAATGGATGCCCCCGATCGCCCCCGCCACCGGGAAGGCCCAGGCCCCGCCCAAATGGCTCCTCGCGGTGCAGACAGCAGCGAAACGATCGCCCGAGATGCGGGCACTTTTCACCAACTGTTCCCGATGCTGCTGCGCTTGAACGTGCCCAGCCAGCAAATCCAGCGCTTGATCGATCAGTTAGACATTCGCTTGGTATTCACCGCTCACCCGACGGAAATTGTCCGCCACACGATCCGCACCAAACAGCGACGGATGGCGAAGATTCTCCAACAGCTAGACCAAGTTGACGAGAAATTTCTGGTGGTGGCGACAGACTCTCAAAGTCCCTACCCGGTGTCTTGCTGGGAAGCGGCGGCTCTCCAAGAGCAACTGATGGAAGAAATTCGCCTCTGGTGGCGCACTGACGAACTGCACCAGTTCAAGCCGACGGTGCTTGACGAGGTGGAATACACTCTCCACTACTTCGAGGAAGTTCTGTTTGATGCTATTCCCGAACTGTACCAGCGCTTAAAGCAAGCTCTGCACGCTTCTTATCCTTATCTGAAACCGCCTAGTTACAATTTTTGCAAGTTCGGTTCTTGGGTGGGATCGGACAGGGACGGCAATCCTTCTGTGACTCCGAAAGTTACTTGGCAAACGGCTTGCTATCAGCGCCACTTGGTGCTAGAAAAGTACATCGGCGCGGTGAAGCGGCTGAACGAACTGTTGAGTTTGTCGCTGCATTGGAGCGATGTGCTGCCGGAATTGCTCGAATCTCTCGATCGCGACAAATCGGAATTCCCGGATGTTTACGAGCAGTGGGCAATCCGCTACCGCCAAGAACCTTATCGCCTGAAGCTGGCCTACGTACTCCAGCGGCTGGAAAATACGCGCGATCGTAATTGGCGGCTTTACAAAGGAGACGAGTTGCAGCGGGAACGCGAAGCTTTGTCAAAAAATTCCGGAATGACCGGCCTTTATCGATCGGGCGCTGAGTTTTTGAGCGAACTCAAGCTCATTGAACACAATTTAGTGGAAACAGGTTTGAGCTGTCGGGACTTGGAAAATCTGATCTGCCAAGTAGAAATTTACGGGTTTAATTTGGCTTACCTAGATATCCGCCAAGAGTCAACTGTACACTCGGACGCTTTGAGGGAAATTGCTGAATACTTGCAAATTTTGCCCAAGCCTTACAATCAAATGTCGGAATGCGATCGAATTATTTGGCTCGCAACGGAACTGCAAACTCGCCGCCCTTTAATTCCAGCAGAATTGCCCTTTTCTCCGAAGACTTGCGAGACAATCAATACCTTCCGAATATTGCGGCAAATGCAGCAGGAGTTTGGTCAGGAAATTTGCCAAACTTATGTCATCAGCATGAGCCACGATGTCAGCGATTTACTGGCGGTTTTGCTGTTAGCAAAAGAATCAGGACTTTACGATCCGGCTACAGGAATTAGCAGCATTCAAGTAGTTCCCCTGTTTGAAACTGTGGAAGATTTGAAAAAAGCGCCGGAAGTAATGCAGGCAATATTCGATCTGCCTCTTTATCGAGCTTTGCTAGCAGGAGGATACGCACAGGAACTGGCGGAAAACAGCGAAGAAACTATCCAATGTCCCATCGACACTCTCAAATTGCAAGAGGTGATGCTGGGCTATTCTGACAGCAATAAAGATTCGGGTTTCCTCAGCAGCAATTGGGAAATCCACAAAGCTCAAAAGGCTTTGCAAATGGTTGCGGAAAAATACAATGTAGAGTTGCGGATTTTTCACGGCCGAGGCGGTTCTGTAGGGCGCGGCGGCGGGCCTGCTTACAAGGCGATTTTGGCTCAGCCTGGAAAGAGTATTAGCGGGCGAATTAAGATTACTGAACAAGGCGAGGTTTTGGCTTCTAAATATTCTTTGCCGGAGTTGGCGCTTTACAATTTGGAAACTGTGGCGGCTGCGGTAATTCAAGCTAGTTTGCTGCACACTGGTTTTGATGGCATCGACCCTTGGAATGAGATTATGGAGGAGTTGTCGGTGAAATCGCGATCGCACTACCGCAATTTAATCTACGAACAGCCGGATTTAGTCGATTTCTTCCACCAAGTTACCCCGATTCAAGAAATCAGCCAGTTGCAAATTAGTTCTCGTCCGGCCCGGCGCGGCGGTAAAAAGGACATCAGCGGTTTGCGAGCAATTCCGTGGGTGTTTAGCTGGACTCAAAGCCGCTTTTTGCTGCCTTCTTGGTACGGTGTCGGCACAGCTTTGCAAGAGTTTTTGCTGGAGGAACCAGAAGAACACATGAAACTTTTGCAGTATTTCTACTTGAAATGGCCGTTTTTTAGAATGGTAATTTCTAAGGTGGAAATGACTTTATCTAAGGTGGATTTGCAGATTGCAGAACACTACGTGCAGGAGTTAGCTTTGCCTGCTGATAAGGAGCGTTTTAAGGCTTTATTCGATCAAATTGCTGCCGAATTTCACTTGATTCGCGATTTGGTTTTAACTATTACCGGACACCAACGTTTGTTGGACGAAGATCCGTCGCTGCAGCGATCGGTGCAGTTGCGAAATGCGACGATTGTGCCTTTGGGTTTGTTGCAGGTTTCGCTGCTGAAACGCTTGCGGCAGCACGGTAGTGGGGGGGTTCCGGGGGTGATTCACTCGCGTTACAGCAAGGGTGAATTGTTGCGGGGAGCTCTGCTGACGATTAATGGAATTGCTGCGGGGATGCGGAATACCGGCTAGGGAAATAGTTGTGAGTTTTGAATTAGTGGTAAGGTGCGCCGCAGCGCACCCTGCTACTGCTAGTTTCAGAATTCAGGCTATCGCCCATTCCAGTCACAGCCATAGGAAACTGTTTGCTATCCTAGCTGAGATTTTTTTATGTCTAAACGCAAACAGTCTGAAGGTTGTCGCCCGATGCTGCGGCGCACTTTTTTATTTTTAACGGGCATAGCTTTGGCCCGGCTGGCGGCTGACTATTTTGCGATCGCCCAAAACCGAGATAGTTTCTTGACTCTCGCGGGTCAACTGTGGTAACAGTCACTCGCTTTTTGATCGAGTATACAATCAAATCAAACTCCTCAACCTCTGCCAGTAATCCCATCGTTAAATTCGCGAAAAATCCTCAAACTCTGCCTAGTAATCCCATCGTTAAATCGCCATAAACTACTAAAAAAAAAGCCACAATTTATCCTTTTGTGCAGTCTAAACCTCACAATATCAAACGTTCCGCTAAACAACTAAAATCTATAAAACCTATCGCCTGTTTTGAAGCGATGAATTTGGACGGGCGCTTCCGTGGGTGTGGCTCATCAAGGGGAGATTTTATTGCCGCCGGGACGGAATTTGACGAATCTGCTGGTGGTTTACGATCGCGAATATCCGGCGCCGGCCCAGTTAAAGGAGTCCTGGGAACGCTTTCAAAAGGGATCTCGACCAACGCCGGACAAATCAGTGTTATTCGATCGATCTAGCAGCAGGAAGTTCTGCTTCCGTTGCACGCGATCGGGATGTAACGGATGGAAGGAAGATGGAATCGAGGGAGCATCCCGATTTTGGGTAGTGCTCCCCAGGGAAGGATGAGAGAATTAGAGATAATGCTACAACCAGTGGTTGGGATACGTCCTTTCTGCCGCTAAATTATTAAAGATGACGGCGCACAAGACCAAGATTATCGATCCCTCAAAAGCCGGTGTTAGCAAAAATTTCCAGTCTGGTTTGGTCATCATGACGACTAAGGCAACTGCTCCCGAAGGGGGATGTAGAGTTCTGGTAATCTGCATAATTCCGATCGCGCTAGAAACAGCCATTCCCATCGCCCAGGGAGAAGAACCGAAAAAATGCAGAATCATTAAACTGGTGAGAGCAGCTAATAAATTGCCCCCAATGACATTCCGGGGTTGAGCCAAAGGGCTGTCAGGGACACCAAATATCAGAACGCTGGTAGCGCCAAACGGAGCCATTAGTAAAGGAGAATTAGTTTTTACGGCAAGATAGGACGTTGCAGTAATTGCCAAAAAACTGCCAATCCAACTCCAAAAAATGTGCCGAGGATGAGGTCTGTCTATTGGGCAGGTCAACGAACACGATCGCCATCTCCCAAAGGTTTTAAACCAATAACTTTCCCATTTAAGTCGAAATTTTTTACTGTCAATCATAAATCAGGTTACTTGATAACCAGGCTTCTTAAATTGTCTGAACTAGCCTCTGGTAAAGTTAAGATATCATAACAATTGCTCAAAAAGTAGTTAAAGGCACAGATTTTTTACTTCTATGCCGCTCAAGCTGCTGCTAACCACTCGGTTGGAACGGACTAGCAAGTTTGGTCGGTTTTGCAACAGACGCGATCGGCAGTCGCACAACTTCACCGTTAGCCATCAGAGTTATTGATGAGGGTTATTTGTAAGGTGCGATGCCCCGCAAGCATAAATAGAACGATCGCACCCACACTTTGAGATAAGTCTCTAGTTCAGAATGCGATCGCCGTTTTTTGGTTAGTGCGATCGTCTCGATCGCACTCTGATATCATTACTCACTTAATCTTCGCTACGGAGAGTTTTCCCACTCGGCGGTAAGCTTGCGGAAATTGTATTGAGAGGCGCCGGGGTGACAAGTAACGCAACTGCTGATATTTGCGGGTTGCGGCAGTTTGACTTTGGGGTGCAGTGCTTTGAAATAGCGAGAACTGGCGACTCGGTAGGCTAGTTCTTCCTCTTTTGCTTGGGGACGGGAAAAAGTTTGCAGGTAGTTCCAGACTAGCAGGCGGGGCGGGTCTACTAGGAGTTTGAGGGTTTGGCCGTAGTGTTGGGAATCTTGCAGCAATCTGCGCCAAGTTTCTGTAGGTAATACTTGCGGCGGTAAACCGATGTGACAGGTGGCGCAGTTTTCTAGGTACAGTTGCTTTCCGAGTTGGTAGCGTTCGGGAATGCGATCGACAGTTCCAGTATCATCGATCGGAGACACCTGAGCAAGTCGGGCCGGAGTGCCAGAATAGGCAGTCTGAGCTGCAACCCATCCGCCGCAGGTACAGCAAACAATTATCAACACTAGCAACGTTGAGTAAAGCCCCCGCAAGCCTCCTGGGCGACGTTTGCGGGGTTTTTCGTGTTTCATAATTCTGAATTTATTTTTGGTTAAATCACTGGTATGCTCATGCCTTCGCGGGCCAAGCAGCCATTGGCGAACGCTGCTTGCACTTCTGCTTCTGTACGATCGAGAAAATTGTCGTCGTGACCCGGATCGTGGTGAAACATCACGATTTTTTTGACTCCAGCAGCTTTCGCTATTTCTACTCCTGCTTGCCAAGTCGAGTGTCCCCAGCCGACTTTTGGGGTTTTGAAGTCGTAATACTCTTCGTTGGTGTAGTTGGCGTCGTAAATCAGCACGTCGGCGTTGCGAGCTAGGTGTAACACGTTGTCGTCCAGGCGATCGGGAAAATGTTCTGTATCGGTGCAGTAGACGGCCGTGTGTCCCTCCCAGGTGACTCGATATCCGATCGCGGTGTTGGGATGGTTCAGCAGTGCCGTTTCTATTTTCACATCGTCGAGTTCTAGAATATCCCCAGGCGTCAAATCGTTGAATTTGAGGTCGGATTGCATCACCTGGATGGGGACGGGAAAATTGGGGTGCAGCATTTGGTCGGCAAGACGGTGTTTTATGGTAGTGCCGTTGGGGGCGATCGCACCGTAAATGTGAAAGCAGTTCCCCGGGATAAAGGCGGGAGTAAAGAACGGAAACCCTTGAATGTGATCCCAGTGAGTATGGCTGAAAAACATATGGGCTTCCACCGGCATTTGCCGCAGCAGATTGAGGCCCAGAACTCGCAGACCGGTACCGCCGTCAAAGATCAGGCGTTTTTTGCCCAAGCGCATTTCTACACAGGAGGTGTTGCCTCCGTAGCGCAGTGTTTTGGTGCCGGGGGTGGCGATGCTGCCCCGCACGCCCCAAAACTGAACGACAAACTCGGTCAAAGGACTATTTTCCATAGTGGCTTTGCGATCGGAGGGCTGTGGATTGGGTAGAGAGGGTGCGGAATCTGGCATTTTTTTTAGTTTTGGGGGCAGGAACTTGGCAGTTGAAATCTTAGTTTTTACTTTTTAGTTTTTAGCAATCTGTACTATAATAAAGCCCTCGAGCTCGAAACTATTCGAGTGCCTAATACTGGGGCTGTTAGAATTTTCTACTTTACCGATTTGTGTAGGAGATGTCACGCTTGAGAGATTATTTGTTGTATCATGCGGGCTGCCCGGCGTGTTCTGTGTTCTGAGATTAAGATAGCGCCGATCGATCTAAGTGTTAGGGTAAAATTTCCTCAAACGTAGAACGCATTCCCCTGGGGTATAATTTGCGCTTCATCTTACTCTAGGAGTAGTATTTTTTTCAAGATGGGGGCCGGGGCGGGGTTTTGAGGAATGCCGTTCCGGTGACTCGACATTCACGACTGATTTTACCTTCTAGCTACCCGTTCCTCGACTGCATCCCCAGACGTGCAGCGATCGCCTTAAGTTCGGCCCCCTGAGTTTTTAGTCGGGTTGCAGTCGAGGAGAGGGGGCTAGGGGCTTATTTGCGATCGGCTGCGATGCACTTTTCCACTAAGGGCATGACTCGATCGACATCTTGCCAACCCAGAATTTCCGTGACTTTTTTCTCCAAATTTTTGTAGGTTCTAAAAAATTCGGCTATTTCGTCCAAGCGGTGGGGGGCTACGTCTTTGAGGGACTTATAGTGAGCGTAACGGGGGTCTTTGTCGGGAACGCACAGGAGTTTTTCGTCTCTGTCGCCTCCGTCGATCATTTCCAGCATTCCGATCGGACGGGCTGCGATTATGCACCCTGGAAATGTGGGCTCATCCATCATCACCATGCCGTCGAGCGGGTCGCCATCATCGGCTAAGGTATTGGGTATGAAGCCGTAGTCGCACGGATATTGGACTGAGGAAGAAAGCACCCGATCGAGAGCAAAGGCTTGTAAGTCTTTATCAAATTCGTACTTGTTTTTGCTACCGGCGGTAATTTCGATCAGGACGTTGAGCAGTCCTGGTTTCGGCTGTGCCGGAATTAGCGATAAGTCCACAACAATATCTCCAAGTTAACAGATGATCGGGGATGACGGCTATTTGCCAAACCCCTTTGATAGCATTTTACGGGCGATCGGGGCCGACGGCTGCATGAGATTGAGAGAAAACGGGGGAGTGTGTCGCCGGCTGGGAGAATACACGCTTTCGGGCGAGACGCCCATCCCACAGGTTGAGGGCGCAATGCTTTGTTTTGGCGAGGGAGATATTTTCAGAACCATTTATTCTTTTTACAGTCTCTTAAGTTATTTTAATTTTCAATCCCAACCACTGGCTTAGTTCTGTCGCTAACCACTGGATTTCTGATTCACTGAGTCCCTGCTTCACTCCTAGTCGATATTTTTGGTTGCCGGCTTGAATAATCATCTGAGAAACTTTGTATCCAATTTTTTCAATTTCCAACTGGCCAATGTCTTGTCTGCGGGCTGGCTTGGCATGATTCCATCTCAACCCCAGCAGATGGCTGCTATAGGAGATTTGCTGGCGATCGATTACCAGATGCAATTCCCGAAATAGTCGAAAGATAGAAATTACTCCAGCCGCTACTAAAAAACTTACTGATATCATCCTCAAAACCACTGGATTTATCGGACTTTGGTAATAATTAGTCCACAATGCGATACTCGCAGCAACCGCACCCGAAAGTATGGAGACCCAATCAAAAGCGAATCCAGGCGGGGGAATTACAATCTCTATCAACTGCGAATTTTTTGTTAATTTAATATCGCTGCCTCGCGGCTGCACGGACGTAATACTTTTGGATATCTCGCGGGGATTTGCGAGGGAGTTCGATGCTTCCCCAGCCGAAGATAACCGTTTTTCCAAACTCGGTTCTGTCATCCACTCTAACCAATCAATTAAACTAGGATTGAGGTGCATGACTCGATCGGCAAATAGAATTTTTAAATCCTGCTGCGACATTTCGGTGGGATGCAAACCCGTTACCAAATAAATTAAAGTTGCACCCAAACCGTACAAATCCGAAGCCGGAACGGATCGCCCGCCAAATTGTTCCGGCGCCATATATCCGTAGGTTCCAACTACTGTAATCGTACCGCCAAATTTTGCAGCTTGGTTCTGCACCGAACCGAAATCAACTAAATAAACTTGTCCGACAGTGTGACCGGATCTGTTGTGCAGTAAAATATTGCTGGGTTTAATATCGCGGTGGATGACAGGGGGATTGCAATCGTGCAAATAAATCAAAATTTCTAACATCGATTTAGCTAATTCTTTTACCTCGTTTTCGCTAAAATTACGGCCCGATCGCAAATGCTCTTCTAAACTTTTTCCCCCTACATAAGTCTGTACCAAGGCAAATCCTTTACTGTCTGGTTCGTCAATTTCTAGGTAATCGAGGTAGCGGGGAATTGCTGGGTGAGAAAGCGTTTTTAAAGTTTCCGCTTCCCGTTCAAATAGCTTGATGTCTTGCCATTCAAAATCGCTGCCGAGGAATAGCTGTTTGATGACAACTAATTCTTGAGTTTCCAAATCGCGAGCTAGCAGTGTTTGGCGGCCAGTTTTTTTTCCCAGTTGCCGCTCCATTTCGTAGCGTTCGGCTAATATTTTGCCAGTCATGTTTTTTACCTTAATTTAAATTAAAGTCCACTTTCTTTTTGATACCACCGGGCAAAAGACTTGGTACCTATGCCCATTGACAGCCCTGCAATGAGCGATGGTGCCACAACTACAAAAACATAATCACTCAATGAGGGTACATAACTAAACGTATCGTCCCAAGGGTCAAAAAAAAGAGACTCCAAACCGAGCGTGTACATAAATAGGATGCTTGTAAAAGTACAGATTGCCATACCTAGCGCAGTTAAAACCTGTCGGTGAAGCTGGGGATTAGTTAGGGGAAAAAAACACGCGACCGTCACAAGTGAGATGATAATTCCGTTCTCCAAACCCAGCAGCGCGCCGAGAAAAAAACCGAGGATTCCTCCCGCAATTGTCCCCAGAATCGGCAACAGAAAGGTAGCGTAAAATGCTGCACAAATTCCTACAGCTAGAGCTCCTGTCCCAGTGCTCCGCCACAGCGCATTCCAGAATAATATCGAGGTATCCACGGCTTTTCCCAGTCTCAAGGGCAGGGAATATTTATTGATTTGCTGCGGTTTTGCTAAAACTTCTTTTGCTATTTGCACTGAAGCGGGACGGCGTTCTAAACTGGGATGTGTTATCCACTTCAGCCACTTGGTAAAAGCGGGACTTAATTTGGTGAATTGCTCGAATTCAATCTGCAAATCTTGCTGCGGCAAATCGGCTGGATGCTGCTTGGTAATTAAGGCGATTAATGTTGCTCCCAAACCGTACAAGTCGGAAGCGGGAACTGCCCTCCCGCCAAATTGTTCTGGCGGCATATAGCCGTAAGTGCCGACAACGGTGACTGTTTTCCCTTGTTGGGTTGCTAGGGTTTGAACCGCACCGAAATCGACTAGGTAGACTTCGCCGACGCTGTTGCCCGATCGATTCTTGAGTAAAATATTGCTGGGTTTAATGTCGCGGTGAATCACCGGGGGCTGTCGCTGGTGCAGGTAGGCGAGGATGTCTAATAATGCTGTGGCTAATTGTTTTACTTCGCTTTCGCTGAAGGTACGGCCGTCTGAAAGATATTCTTGTAGGGATTTGGCTGCGATGTAAGTCTGAACCAGGGCGAATCCTTTGCGGTTGGGGGTGTCGATTTCAAAGGAGTCGAGATATCGGGGAATTGCGACATGGGATAGGGATTTTAAGGTTTCGACTTCTCGCTGGAACAGTTTTAAGTCTTCCCAGTTAAAGTCGCTGCTGAAGGAGAGGAGTTTGACTACTACTTGCTGTTGGGTTTTTAAGTCGCGGGCGAGTAAGGTTTGCCGTCCTGCTTGCTTGCCCAGTCGCCGATCGCACTTGTAGCGATCGGCTAATATTTCTTTTGACAAATCGCCGATGTTTTGTCCGCTCATGTTCTCTTGCCCTAGAACCGATTAAACCTAGTGTAGTTGACAAAAGTGCAATAATCGGAAATGTTCGGGCTACGGCAAAAAAAATTTTATGTCAAAGAGCAACTGCCTTTAAGAGCCAGCGATCGCGCACCATAAAGACGCCCCTGAGTTAAGCTTGAATTTAATTTTGGATTTGCTTGTAAATTGACTGCACTACGTCGAGCAGGCTCAAGACTTGCTGCCATTCGGGGGCATCGGGGTTGTAGCTTTTGACCCGCTGAGTTTTCAAACTGTGGTGCAAGAGGGAAAGCAGCGCGTCTGGAGACTGTAAAGAATTGTCATCTTCATCTGCTGGGGTTTGGGCTGCATTTTCTTCGATATCTTCTTTAATTTTTTGTGCTCGATCGGCGAGGGCTAAAGATCGGCCTGCAAGGTTTTCCGGCATTTTGGGTTGTTCGGCCAAAGACGCGCTGGTTAGTTCTACCAATAGTTGGCAGACTCGATCGACCCATTCGCGATCGTTTACTGAAAAGGAACCGGATTTGAACACTTGCCCGTCAGGTCTTTGCTGAATGGTTTGTACCTTCTGGATCAGAGGGATAGCCTTAACAGTGATGTTTTCCGGGATTCTGGGGATATCTGACAGGGAGCTGCGAGCAATCTCCAGCAATAGTTGGTAAACCTGATCTACCCACTCAACATCTCCCGATTGCGAATTCCAATTATTCATAACTGACGCTAGTGGTTTTCTATATCTAAGACTAGAACATTGATTATCTGCGAAGGAAGCTCTTGTTAGAAGCCGCTAACGCTATTTTGACTGGCGCGGGCGGGGTAATCGACCCGGTTTTTGAGCGGATCTTGCGTCGCCTTTCTCCAAGATTTTTCTCAGAAACCGGGTAACGCTACCGCCAGTCATAACTATTTTTAAGCGCTTCAAATAATAGAAGTGCCAAGTTTGTTGCCGTAGGTAGTGCGAACGAAACACCTAGGGCGAAACCCCCGGCATCTCGCTTGCAAGTTCAAATCCGGTTATATAACCATAATACCTGTTGGAGCTTATTTACAATTATCTCAAGAGGATATTAAGGTTGATTGGTGGTGGGATGGGAGGCGCACCCCCGATCGCGATCGCCCCCGCCCCGAACCCTGGCGCCACCGCCGGCATTTGCTGTGGGCTACTGCTATTTTTCTGTGAGATTCCACACACCATCCCAGTTGAGTACGTCTGAAAACCGGTGTTGAAATAACATACAGCGATCGACGTGCAATTTAGCTGCCTTGTTTTTCGGGTCAACTTCCAGAACGGCGTTAAATTCGCGTTCAGCGTCTTTAAAAGCTTGCTTGGCTTTTGGTTCTAAGGCTTTCTTAAACTCGCTCAGCAGTTTTTTCACCCGATCGAGTCCCAGGTTTTCAAATTCCTCATCTAACATTTCTGCAACTGTCTCCGATGCCCGACTTTTTATTTTCGCCTGCAATAGCTGCCTGATATCTGCCGGTTTCAACCGCTTAATTTGGGGATTTGATGGTTCTAAAATGTCTGCTTCCAACAGCTTTTTGACTTCGCCCTCTTGCAAGGGTTTAATCTCGTCTGCTGATAGCTGCTTGATTTTTGCTTGCAGCAGCATTGTGGCTTCGTCTTCCGAGAGGTTTTTGATGCCTTCCAATTTCAGCAGTTGGATTTCTGGCTGCAACAGGACGATGAGTTTGTCTGCTTCGGACAGGTTTTTCGGGTCGTACTCTGACAGCTTTTTCAGTTGATATAACAGGTTCTTGAGTTCGTGTTCCAACTGTTGCTCTAAATTGTAGGAAAGTTTTTTAATCTCTGCCTCCGGCATTTCGGCGACATCCTTTAAGATGTTTTTCACCTCTGTTTCTGAGAGTCTTTGGCTGACTGGAGTTTTGTAATGTTCGCGCCCCTTGGTGTAATGTTCTATAATTTGTTCCTGTGTTTCGGTTAGTGACTTGCCCACTGGCGAGTATCCCTCGCGGATGCCGACGAGTTCGTAAACGATTACTGGTTCGCTTTTGCCTTTGACGGTGATAAAGTCGAGTTCTCGCACGTAGAGCCGATCGGCATAATCTCTGTATGTGTTGTCGCTAATTATCAAGTCGGTGCCGTACTGCTTGCTAGCGCCTTCTAAGCGGGAGGCGAGGTTAACGCCGTCTCCTATAGAAGTCAATTCCATGCGTTTGCTGCTGCCGATGTTGCCGCTGACAACTTCATCGGAATGCACGCCCATACCGATGCCGATCGGCAATTCGCCATGTGCCATACGCTCTCGATTAAACTCAGCCAGTTTTTCCCGCATTTTCACCGCCGTTTGCATGGCGCACCAAGCATGATCCTCTAGGGGCGCCGGAGAGCCAAAAACTGCCATCAGAGCGTCGCCGATGTATTTGTCGAGAGTCCCTCCGTACTCGAATACGACATCTACCATCACTTCAAAATATTTATTCAGCATCACTACCACTTCTTCGGCTTTCAATTTTTCCGTAAGTGTGGTGTAGCTGCGAATGTCTGAGAACAGCACCGAAACGTTTTTGCGCTTGCCGCCCAATCCAGTATCCCCTGAAGCTAACAAAGCTTCGGCTACTTCTGGAGTCATGTAGCGGTACATCAAGCTTTTGATTTGCTTGGCGCTGCTAATATCTTCCATGACGACTAACGCGCCGTTGACCTTGTTGGGGTCGGTAGCGTCAGTCATCGAATTAATCGAGAGATTGATACTCTGCCCTTCTCCTTCCAAGGTCAGCAAAACTTGATCGGGGTAATACTGCTGGCGGTCTTTATCGTCTTCTGGAGACAAAGACGCATCAAACCATTTGGCAAAATCGCCTTTTTCTAACTTAATTAACTCACGCAAAGATTGACCTTCGGCTAATTCTGCATCGCTGACACCCAGTAGATTTTTGGCACTGGGATTGGTCGCTACTATATTGCCTTTTTTATCTGTAGAAATCACGCCGTTAGTCAAGGCGTGCAGCATATCTTTTTGTCTTTGTTCTTGCTGTTTGACTTCTGCAAACAGTTTGGCGTTTTGCAGTGCGACTCCTGCTTGGATGTTAAACGCCTTCATAAATTCCATGTCGTTGCGGTTGAAACTCGCTTTCCACTGTTCGGGGGCGTGCGGCCAATCTGCGGGGTTGTAGGGCGGGAATTCTCCTTGTTTTTTTTTGTTGACTAATTGGGTGACGCCAATCAATTTTTTGTCCGAGTTAAATACTGGCATACAAAGCATACTGCAAGTGCGGTAGCCGGACTTTTGATCTACTTCTTTGGAAGTGGCGGCGCGGGGGTCGTCGTACACGTCAAAGGGAATCAGCAGCGGTTCGCTAGATTGGGCGACGATGCCTGCAAAACCTGCGGTTCTGGGTATGCGAATTTCTTTAAGGTTGCCGCCCATCGGGATTTTCGTCCACAGTTCGTCTTTCTCTTCGTCGATCAGCCACAGGGTGCTGCGATCGGCGTTCATGAGTTCTTGGGCCTGATCCATCACCCTTTTTAGGGTATCTTCTAAGTCTAAACTGCTCTGAGAAAGAGCGTTGACGGCATTCATCAGCGCCGTGGCGGCCCGTTGTCTTTGAGTTGCTGCGTAGAAAGATTTGGACGATTCTAGAATTAGGCGAATCGAGGGAGCAAATTCTTTAAAAACTTGTTCGTCTTCTTGAGTAAATCCTGCCTTGTCAATCTGTGATTCTAAAGTACCGTAATGTTCGTGGTTGGGCTTGAGTTTATTAATCAGTTGAACTACTGCTACTAACTCTCCTGTTTCTTCGTTGATCAGGGGCATCGCCAGCATTGTATAAGTGCGATATCCTGTAGTTTCCTCAACTTTTTTGGCGTTAGCCGAGCGGGGGTCGTTATAAAAATCATAAGGAATGTTCACCACTTTTTTTTCCGTGGCTACTTCTCCGGCAATGCCCACATGGGCCGGAACTCGGATCTCTAGACTTTTGCCATTTTCGTCTTTAGCGACGATCGCCCAGAGTTCATTCTTTTCTTCGTCTAATAAAAATATGGTGCTGCGAGCGGCATTCAGCAATTCCCCTGTTTTGAGGGTAATCGACTGCAACATCTCGTTGAGGATAGCGTCAAACCCCTCGCTCTCGAGGATGTTGTCGAGCATTCCCAGGGTTTGATTGACAACCTTAAGTTTGTCTTCTACTTCCTTAACTACTACTGTGAAACTTTGCTTATTTAGAAGGTCGAGAATGCCAGAGAGGTTTCCTTGGCGCGGAATAATTGCACCGCTTCTAATTTCCGGGGGAGAATAATGTTCCTGATGATTGTTGTCACCGCCGACAACAGCGACATCAATCACGTTGTCCAGAGAAGAGTAATTGGTGGAAGATGCAGATTTCATAGACCTTTACAGAAGCTTAAGTGTAAGGGTTAGTCTCTAAGCGAAAAAAGCGGGGAAGTTGATTTGTGAGTCACCTGTCGCACAAGACTCAAGTATGTGTGAAAGTATTTCCCAGTTTACAGAAATCCGGTCACAAGGCAAGGGAAATTCAGTTGGCCTTGCTGCTGAACGGAGGCTGGGAGAGCAACGAGGCTGTGGCAGCGGTGCAATCTTTTTAGAGATTGCGAATTTTGTTTAAAGGGTTTATTAACTGATTTTGACATTGTGCGTGCCTGGTTTAAGTAGGTTGTGCCGATCTTTGAGCCGATCGCCTGCAGGAACAGGAATGCGTACTGGCGGGAAGACTTCTGAAAGAGGGGTGGCCTTGTGGGACTAGCCGCAATTGTGACACTAGCAGTTGCTACTGATGTGTGCCCTTCTCTACACAATTGTGTTTTTTAACTTGAATTTCTGTCAATTTTTCTGTTCTTAGCTTTCCTCCCACTAAATTCACGGGGCTTTCAACTTTTTTTTGTAAAATTTGCGGTTGACATTTTTAGTGTAACCTCCGGCTCTGAAAAAACTCCGGCTTTTAACCCCCCGATCGGACTCTCAAGCCGATCGGGGTTGGGCCGACTGAGTTTGGCGCAATCCGGCGGCTTCGACGAGTAGCGATTCGGCGAAAGCGATGGCTTCTGTTGCTGAGCGGCCGCTGGCGAGTTGGGCGAGTTCTTCGCGCCGCTGATCGCTGTTGAGGGAGGCAACTCTGACTACCGTGCGTTCAAGTGGTTCGGAGTCGGCTGCGGGTTCGCCGATACTTGGTTCTGCTTCGATCGTCTGTTTGTTGACGCGAAAATGAAAATCAGCCATCGCGGCGATCAGCGGCTGGTGAGTGACGCAGAGAACTTGGTGTTTGTCGGAGAGTTGGTAGAGTTTTTTGGCGATCGCGCCGGCGACTCTGCCGGAGACTCCGGCGTCGATTTCGTCAAAAATCAGCGTACCGGCGCTTTCTATTTGGGAAAAACAAGCTTTGACGGCGAGCAAAAAGCGGCTCATTTCTCCCCCAGAGGCGATCGCGCCCAGGGGTTGCAGGGGTTCGCCCGGATTGGGACTGAAACAAAAGGCGATTTGGTCGGCACCGGTAGCGGTTGGGGTACAAGGCGAGATTTCGACTTGAAACTGCACTTTTTCCATTGCTAACGGCTTAAGTTCTCCTACCAGGTGCGTTTCTAGTTTCAGGGCTGCTTCGCGCCGCAGGGTAGTGAGGTGGGTGCAAGCGTCTTTTAATTGCTCTAAAGCAGTCTGATATGCGAGTTCTAAGGCCTCCATTGACTCGCCTCCTTCTAAAAGTTCGTTTAGTTCGTTTTGGATGCTTTGGTAGTAGGCGATCGCCTCTTTGAGCGGCCCGTATTTGCGGCAAATTTGTTTGAGTTCGCGAATTCTCTCTTCTACTTCTTCGAGTCTTTCGGGATCTGCTTCTAATTGTTCGCCGTAGCTGCTAATTTGCCTGCTGGCTTCTGTGGCTTGAGCTAAAGCATCGCTCACCATTTCTAGGATTGGTTGCAACTGCACGTCGTAAACGGCCATGTCGCTTAAAATTACTTCGGCTTTGCTCAACAAGTCGGCGGCTGATGCGGTGTCGCCCTCGTTTTGGTACAGGGCTTGGTGGACTTGGTAACTTTGCTGCTGCAATTCCACGACGTGGCCCAGCCGGATTGATTCGTGTTCTAGCTGTTCGAGTTCCTCGGCGTCTTCGATGTGGGCTTCGCCGAGTTCTCGGACTTGGTATTCTAACAAATCAAGTCTTTGCAGCCGCTGCTGTTCCGACTGACGCCTGCGTTTGAGGGCTGTTTTGGCGCTGTTAGCTCCCAGCCACGCGGAGGCGACGGTCGATCGCGCTTCAGCGAGCTTTTTGCCGCCGTATAAATCGAGCCATTCTCGCTGGAGGGTTTCTTGTCCGAGGTGGACGGTTTGGCCTTGGGCGGTAATTTCCACCAGCCGATCGCGCAGTTGGTCCATTAACTGGCGGTTGACCAGAATTCCGTTCAAGCGCGATCGGCTACGCAGAGTACCGCTGGATGCGTTAATTTCCCGGCTGCAAACGGCTAAATTTCCGTCTATGGGTTCGATTTCTTGCTCGCCCAGCCACAAAGCTGCGGCTTTGTCCAATTCAAAGGTAGCTTCCAATATTGCCCGCGCTGCTCCGGTGCGAATCGATCGGCGATCGACTTTCCCGCCCAACACTGCATCGATCGCATCTAGGATAATCGATTTACCGGCGCCTGTTTCCCCTGTAAATACGTTCAAACTCGGGCCAAATTCTAGATCCAGGCAGTCAATTAAGGCAAAGTTTTCTATTCTGAGGGATATTAACATTGGTAATTGGTAATTGGTAATTGGTAATGCGTAATTGGAATTAGTAATTGGTAATGTGTAATTGTAATTGAAATTAGTAATTGGTAATTGGAGGCACAGCCGGGAAAATTATTGGTATCCAATAACAAATAACAACTGTCAACTGTCAACTGACCGAAAGTAATTAGGTCTGGGCCCCCAGATTCATCCGTGGAGGGAGAAAAAAAGCTCCGAATCATCTTGCGCTCGCCCCCGGATTCATCCGTGGGGTCGAATCTAAAATCTAAAATCTAAAATCTAAAATCGATTGACTTCTGCTATAATTTCAACCACCCAAACAAATCTCCTACAGTCAGCCGCAATTTTGCTGCCCAATTTGGAACTGGCAACACTTCTTCGGGTTTTGCTAAAATTTCAGGTTGCTCTCCAGGTGGATAAATTAATATCGATCGCACCATCGGATCGATTAGCCAACCCATTTGAGTGCCGTTTTTCAGACAGTGTAAAATATTCCCCGTTACTTGAGTTTGACTCTGGTCTGGAGACAGAATTTCAATTGTCCAATCTGGGTAAGTTTCAAATACATTAGCAACATCCCCATTTTCATCAACTGGTATTCTTTCCCAAGTAAATACTGTGACATCTGGCACGATCGATCTGCCGCCAAAAGTACACCGCAATTCAGGAAAAGCTAAGGCAATTTTCTGATTTTTAACTGCCACATTAATAGCTGGGAATAATTCACCTTGAATCCGGCTATGTTTTCCTTGGGGCATCGGTTTTTGGATGATTTGACCGTTGATATATTCGCTAGCTGGTTCTGTTTCCGGCAGTTTGAGAAACTCTGACAAAGTTAGTGTTTTTGTTTGTTGTATCTGTACCATTTCCTACTCCTTTTCATCGAGCAAACCCAAGTGTTTTCTAGCAGCAACCGTTACCATTCTTCCGCGACTTGTCCGCTGCAACAATCCGATTTGCATTAAATAAGGTTCGTATACATCCTCAATGGTTTGAGTATCTTCTCCTGTAGAAGCTGCGAGGGTTTCTAAGCCCACTGGACCGCCGTTAAAGTTCTCGATCATTGCTGTTAAAATCCGCCGATCTGTCCAATCTAAACCCAGCGGATCGACGTTGAACAGTTCTAGGGCTACTGAGGCAACTTCGGCATCAATTGGTTTTAAATTTTTGACTTCGCTGTAGTCTCTAACTCGCCGCAGCAAGCGGTTAGCGATCCGGGGCGTTCCGCGAGATCGGCGGGCAATTTCTGCGGCTCCTTCTGGGGTGATTTGAGTGTCGAGAACTTGGGCGCTTCTTTGGACAATTAGACTGAGTTCGTCTATTTCGTAGTAGCGCAATCTTTGAATCAAGCCGAAGCGATCGCGCAATGGAGATGTCAGAGAACCGACTTTGGTTGTTGCTCCTACTAAGGTAAACGGTTTCAGGGGTATGCTGCGGATTTTTGCGCTTTTGCCTTGACCGATCGTAATATCTAACCGACAGTCTTCCATCGCCGGATAGAGGATTTCTTCTGTAACTTTAGATAAGCGGTGAATTTCGTCGATAAACAGCACGTCGCCTGCTTTGAGGTTGATCAGCAATCCGACAATATCTCGCGGTTTTTCTAAAGCTGGGGCGGTGGTGATTTTGCATTCAACTTCCATTTCTGCTGCTAAAATTAGCGACATTGTGGTTTTTCCCAACCCGGGAGGCCCGTAGAGTAACAGGTGATCCATCGGTTCGCCGCGAGATTTGGCGGCTGCAATTGCGATCGCCAAAACTTCTCTCAAGTCTTTTTGCCCGATGTATTCAGCTAAACGCTGGGGTCGGATTTTGTCGTCTTGTTTGCTGTTGATTTCGTCGGGTAACTCTTGCGCTTCTACCAGAGATTCCGGCTGGGGCTTGGTGGCTTTTTTGCGACGGGCCGGGGCTATGTCTTCGGGTAGATTTTGGTCTGAGGGCTGTTGTTTGGAGGAGATAATAGCCATATTTATCTGCGAGCAGGCAGCGGGAATTGTTTACAATTATTGGCAGAATCTTGATAATTATTGAGTTCGTTATGAGTATTCCATCTTCTTTATTAGCATCGGAAAGCATAACTTTTGAGGGGGCGATCGAGCTGACTCAATCTTTACTGTCGTTCATGGAGGCCGATCGACTTTTACAAGCCGACATCCAGCAAGCTGTTACATCTCTGGTGAAAACACAGAACGGCGCTAGGGGTTTTTTTGTCACCTATCTAACGGACGACGGACAGGAGGCAGATCGCCCGTCACCCGGAGTAGTCGAGGCGCTGCGATCGGCTCCTGAGATCGTAGCAGAACTGCTGGTGAAAAATTTGGCGATGTCGGCGGCAATGGTCGTGCATCATTCGCGCCAGCAAAAGGAGGAAATGGCGGCCGATTCTGCTAGAGTGCAGGAGCGATCGCGCAATTTAATTCAAATCCTGCAAATGCCCGCCTGTCAAACTATAGCGTCGCAAATGCTAGAAAGTTTGCAGAATGCCAACGGCGAGTACGAAGAATTTTTCCGGCGGTGGGGCTACGACGACGAGCAAAAACTAGCGATCGGTTCGGCAGTTCGATCGGCGATCGGCTAAAATAACATCCTTCGCCAGGGTGACAGGTGCTTGATCAAAACGACGGGGCTGTGGAATAATTGCGGTTTAGTAAAAGCTGCACAATTGTAGCTTGAGTTGATTTAGGTGTGAAGGTAGTGAACGAGGGCGAAAAAATTGCACAGAACGGTGAAAGGAGTTGCCCAAAAAGCCCGAAGGGTGGGTGGTAGGCTGCCCGCAACTACGCCCCGGCGCTGGGCGAAGCTGAATCTGCTGGCAACATTGGTGCGCCGGGACTTGGAATCTCAATACAAAGGCTCGATTCTGGGCAATTTGTGGCCGCTGCTGAATCAGCTATCGCAATTGGTGATTTACACATACGTATTTTCGATCGTCCTCAAGGTAAAGCTAAGCCTTGCAGGCTTCCCAGAAAACAGCGACATTACATTTGGAGTCTGGCTGTTTGCAGGTTTGCTGCCTTGGACTGCCTTCACCAGCGGTTTGATCAAGTCGGGAGTATCGGTGGTGGGGCAGCCGAATTTAGTGAAAAAAGTGGTATTTCCTCTCGGTTTGCTGCCTCTAGTGCCGATTTTTACAGCTTTTCTTGAAAGTTCTCTGGGTTTAGCAGCTTTGATTGTGATAGTAGCAGTGTCGTCGCAAAAGCTCAACGCTACTTTATGCTTGCTGCCGCTGGTGTGGCTACCTCAGTTGCTGATAACTGCTGGTTTGGGATATTTGACAGCGGGCTTGACTGTTTTTTTGCGAGACATTCCTCAGACATTAGGTGTTATTCTAAATTTTTGGTTTTATTTGACGCCGATCGTCTACCCGGCATCAATCATCCCCCAAGAGTGGCGAGTGTGGATATTTTGGCTGAATCCAATGGCTGCCATCTCGGAGGTTTATCGAGACCTCATACTGCTTGGAGAAGTTAAGCATGGGGGCGAATGGGGTGTCGCCACGCTAATTTCTGCTGCTATATTTTGTGGAGGTTTGGCAGTTTACCGGCGTTTGCGTCCCGCTTTTGCTGACGTGCTGTAAATATGTTTGAGATATGCTGTAAATTTGTTTGAGATATACAGCATATTCTATGTATATGTAGTACACACAATTTTCTAGCCCGTGTAAGGTGCGTCGCCACCCGTCAATCTGCAAGTTTTATCAAATATGAAGCAGCGACGCACCCTACAGATTAACACCACACAATATAGCTGGCAATGTACTTTATGAACCACCGAATATGCTGTAAAGTCAATCTAAAATCTAAAATCTAAAATCTAAAATCTAAAATCTAAAATCTAAAATCTAAAATCGGATGACAGAAAATGTAATTTCACTAAAAAATGTTTCCAAATGCTTTAAGCGGTACGATCGTCCAGGAGACCGCTTAAAGGAAATTATTTACCCCAGCAAAAAACTGGCTGACGAATTTTGGGCCCTGCACGATATCAATTTAGAAATTCCTCAAGGACAAACTCTGGGAATCGTCGGCCGCAACGGTTCGGGAAAAAGCACTCTCCTGCAAATAATTGTGGGGACGCTGACTCCTACCACAGGAAGCGTAGATGTTAAAGGCAGAGTATCCGCTTTGTTGGAACTCGGAAGCGGGTTTAATCCGGAATTTACCGGGCGGCAAAATGTGTTTTTTAACGCTCAGTTGCTGGGATTCAATCAAAAACAAACTGAAGAAAAGTTTGACGATATCGCTGCTTTTGCTGATATTGGCGATTTCATCGAACAGCCAGTCAAAACTTATTCTAGCGGTATGTTTGTCAGGCTAGCTTTTGCCGTTGCGACTAGCGTCGAACCCGATATTTTGGTGGTTGACGAGGCGCTTTCGGTGGGCGACGAAGCTTTTCAACGCAAGTGTTTTGCCCGCTTGCAAAGCATTCAAGAAGGTGGCGGAACGATTTTATTTGTTTCTCACGCTGCTACTTCTGTGGTGCAACTTTGTACCTCGGCGATTTTAATGGATAGCGGTGAATTGCTGCTCGCTCACACGCCGAAGGTGGTAATTTCTAAGTATCAAAAGCTGATTTATGCCGACCCGGATCTGGTTCTGGGGTTGAAGTCAGATATTCGAGCTCTGAACCAACTGACCAAACAGGAAAGTCAAGACAACCTTCAGGAGGCTAATTTAGAAAGCACAAAGACGGAAGTTAAACCGGAGCAACATCTCTCTAAACCCAAGGAATATTATGATGAATTTTACGATCCGGGGATGATACCGTCGAATACGGTAAGGTATCCGTCTCGCGGCGCGGAAATTATCAACCCCCACATCGAGACGCTGAAGGGAAATGTGGTAAATCACTTGATCGGTCGTCAAGATTATATTTACACTTACTCTGTCACTTTCTCCCGGTCAACTTCCAAAGTTAGGTTTGGAATGTTGATTAAAACAATTAGCGGTTTTGAGTTGGCGGGTGCTTCTTTGAAGGCTTCTACTCAGTCAGTTAGGTATGTGGAAGCGGGAACGACAATTGTAGTGAAGTTTCAGTTTAAATGCTTGCTGAATCCCGGTGTTTATTTTCTGAATGCTGGGGTTGTGGGAACGGTAGATGGAGATTTAACTTATCTGGATCGCTGCGTTGATGTGGCGATGTTTAGAGTTCAGTCTTGTACTGAGTCCTGCGGTAACGGCATCGTTGACTTGCTGATAGAACCGTGTTTAACTGTGGTTAATGCTGATACTCTAGTGAAAGAGGAGTCAACAGAGGTTATCTAAAATCCTGTAAAAACAATGAACGATATCAATTTAGATTTAGTCGAAAATCCCGTAATCAAAGCATTTATTCAAGATCAAACTAAGTTTCCCGAAAATTTTAAATTGAATATCTGCGAAGACGATGAAATGTATTTGTTCAGCTTGAACAACGTTAAAGACGATCGCGATCGGGCTTTGGTGCGCTATTATTCGATCGGGCGTCGCATCTTGGATACGGTTAAACAAGTTGTGGACTGGCATTTTGGCAGTTTTGAAAATGTACCCTCTTTTCTAGATTTTGCCTGCGGTTACGGTCGATTTACCAGGTTTTTGATTCAGGAAATACCGCCGGAACGAATTTGGGTTTCTGACATTTATGCTAACGCGGTCAAGTTTCAAACTGAATACTTCGGTGTCAGCGGTATTGTCTCGACGGGAAAACCAGAAAATTATTTAATTGACCGCAAGTTTGACTGCATTCTGGCTAATTCTTTTTTCAGCCATATGCCGGAAAGAACTTTTACAAGTTGGTTGCAAAACTTGTACGATTTGTTGACTCCCAACGGCATTTTGATGTTCAGCGTTCACGATGAGTGTTTGCGAAGTCCTCATATAGAAATGCCTGCCAACGGTATTTTGTTCAGCGCCAACAGCGAAAGTCGGTCTTTAGATAAGGAGGAATACGGCACAACTTATGTAACTGAAAAGTTTGTGAGAGAATGTGTCGAGCGAGTTAGCGGAGGCAAAGCTTTTGTTCACCGCATCAAAAAAGGTATATGCAGGTTTCAGGATTTGTATGTTGTCACAAATGAGCTAGTCCGAGATTTTTCGGAGTTGAAATTCAATCACCACCCGGAAGGATATATTGATGTTGCTGCTTTTACGAATAAGGAGAATTTGTATCTAGAAGGATGGGTGGCTGATGTGAATCTCAACGGTCGAGTTGAGGATCTGCAAGTGCTGGTAAACGGCGAGGTTGTCCAGAGGTGCGAGCCTTTTTACGATCGCCCGGATGTGGCTGGATATTTTGAAAATGATGGGGCTTTGCAGTCGGGGTGGAGCTGTTATTTACCCAAAAACACTGTAGGGCTGGAGGATGTATTAATAGTCAAAGCAATCAATAACTATGGTTGGGAATGGATTCTGGAAAATTGCACAGTAAAATCGCTGATTAACCAAAGACAATCGCAATCTTTATTGGGTTCTACTCAAACCAAACTAAAATTACTTGAGACTCAGTTAGAGTCGGCGAGGATAGAACGGGAGCAAAATCAAAGTAAGTTAATGATTACTCAAACAAAGTTGGAAGAATCTCAAACAAAGTTGCAAGAAACTCAAACTCAATTAGTGGCAGCTCAAATGGAATTGGAGCAAACTCAAAATCAGTTAGTAGCCGTGCAAATGCAGTTGGAGAAAACTGAGAATCAACTAATTAATGTCAAGCAAGAATTAGAGCAAGCGAAGTGTCGGGTTTTGGCAATGGAAAGCAGCAAGTTCTGGAAGCTCAGAAGCGCGTGGTTTCAAGTCAGGCGATCCCTGGGCTTAGCAGGAGAGTAGCGAGTAAATTTGGTGTGGGAGTTAGGGCGAGGGAGATAAATTGTGAGTACAAATGACAGCAAACCGTCGGTTTTTATTGTTACCGGAATGCACCGTTCCGGTACGTCTTTAACAGCTTCTTTGTTTCAGAAAGTCGGGGTTGATATTGGCAAAAAGTTAGTGGGCCCGGCCGACGGAAATGTGAAAGGTCATTTCGAGAATGTTGATTTTGTGGAGTTTCACAAAAGTGTTTTGCGATCGCACGGTATTGATGAACTCGGCTGTACGTTTGAAAAAACGATTCCGGTAGCACCAGAATACGTGGAAATGGCCAAAAGGGCGATCGAGCAAAATCAACTTCCTCACAAACATTGGGGTTGGAAAGACCCGCGAACAGCCCTTTTTTGGGATTTTTGGCTGAATTTGCTCCCGGAAGCTAATTTTATCTGTGTTTACCGATCGCCCTGGGAAGTAGTCGATTCCCTTTACCGCCGGGGAACCGATGTCAGCTTGCTGCAAAATCCCGAAATGGCAGTAAAAATGTGGATTCACTACAATCAAAAAGTTTTAGAACTTTACGAACGTTTCCCCCATCGCTGTCTCCTAGCCAACGTTTACCCCATCGGCAACACTCCCGAACTTTTCCTCGATCGAGTCAACGAAAAATTTAATGTTAACTTAGGTGCGATACCGGGCGACAATTTTGAAGAATCTTTATTAGTCAACGATATTGTCAAAAGTCACAGACCGAGTTTAATAGAAAAATATTTTCCCGAAGCATTAGAACTCTATGAAGTTTTGGAAACCCAAGCTGGCAATCTCAGCAGCGAATCGAAAGGTGCGATCGATCGAGTTATTAATTTCCCCGCATCTCCAGTCTGGCCATTTGAAGATTGGCTAAAAATCCGCTTGCTGGAAAAACAGCAAAAAACTAGCTCTTCCGAACTCAAACAGTGGCAAGAACAATTTCACCAGGCCCAGGCGAAAGTCTTGGGATTAGAGACAGAATTAGGAGCAACTCAAGTACAGCTTGCAGGCAAAGAATCAAATTTTCAAGAAGCTTTAGCAAAACTCCTCGGATTAGAAACAGAATTAGGACAAACTCAGGTACAGCTTGCCGGCAAAGAATCGCAATTTCAAGAAGCTTTAGCGAAAGTCTTAAAATTAGAAGCAGAATTAGGGCAAACTCAGGTACAGCTTGCCGGCAAAGAATCGCAATTTCAAGAAGCGTTAGCGAAACTCCTCGGATTAGAAACAGAATTAGGACAAACTCAGGTACAGCTTGCCGGCAAAGAATCGCAATTTCAAACAGCTTTAGCGAAAGTATTAGAATTAGAAGCAGAATTAGGACAAACTCAGGTTCAATTTGAAGAAACTGAATTTATATTGCAGCAAAAGTTAGCTGAGTTAGTTCAGCTAGAAACAGCACAAAGTCAAAATCAGGAAAGATTAAAGGATATTCAGGAAAAATTTGAACACTCCCGCCAGGAAAATGAAAATTTTCGGGCAGAAATTGCTACAATCAAGTCTTCAATATGGTGGCAAGTGAGAGAAAAGTTGGGGGAAGTTCAGCGCAAAATCCGCGACTTGTTCCCTAAATTTATTTTTTCGTTAGATCGACCCACTACTTGGCAAGTTTGCGATTCCAACCTGCTAATTGTCGGCTGGGTTTTTCACCAAAAAAGAGAGACTAAAGCAGTCCGCGCCAGAATTAAAGACCAGAGTTTCGCGGGCGTTTACGGCATAGATAGAAGTGATATAGCGCTAGCACACTCTAATATTTCGGCTGCGAAGAAATCAGGTTTTACAATTGAATTACAAGCGCCTGCGGGACGGCACGAAGTGCTACTGGAAGCGCAAGACGATCGAGGTAAATGGCATCTTTTAGCAGCTTATCCGCTGTTAGTTTCAACGATTCAAGCATCGTTAGATGTACCGGCGGTGTGGGAACAGCGTCAGGGTCAAATTTTGTTTGCAGGTTGGTGCTGCCACCACGATCGCAAAATTGCTAAATTAAGCTTGTTGTGCGGCGATATTTCTGTAGAATGCGCCTACGGTTTGCGGCGAAAAGATGTCGGCGAAGTGTTTCCCGACTGGGTTAACAGTTCGGAAAGCGGTTTTGAAGCCCTTGTCGATTTGCCTGCTGGCGAATGGCACGTTTCTCTGCAAGCTGAGTTAGAAACCGGGGAAATTTTGTATTTTCAAGCGCCGAAAAAATTGACTGTGCGGCGCTACCATATCTGGCAGCGAAGTGCAGATAAGTTTGAGGAGTTATCAAGGTTTACAGCGGCAATTCAGCAGCGGGCGAAGGAGAGAAAACAGCGTCTCGGCAGAATTGTGCCGATGCCTTGGGAAATTGTGAAGGTAATTCGCCAGTTGGGGAAGATTTACCGGCAGCAAAAACAGTTTACTGCGCCGGGAGATTTGCTGCCGCCTGCGGGTTTTGTCGTGCCTAAACCTATTGATAGGTATGACGCTTGGCTGGAGGTGAATCAGTGGAACGATCGCGCGCGCGATTACTTGATTTCTCGGTTAAAATCCTGTCGGGAACCCCTGCCAAAAATTTCGGTAGTAATGCCAGTTTACAACCCGCAGATAGATTTTTTAGAAAGTGCGATCGCTAGCGCGATCGATCAAGTTTATCCAAACTGGGAACTCTGCATTGCGGACGATTGCAGCACCGATTTCACTGTGGCTGACACTTTGAAAAACTGGGCCCAAAAGGACGATCGTATCCGCATTACATTTCGTACAGAAAACGGCAACATCAGCGCAGCAACCAACAGCGCCGCCGCCCTCGCAACAGGCGACATCATCCTGTTTTTAGACAACGACGACGAACTAACTCCCGACGCATTAGGCGAAGTAGCCCTATATTTTGCAGCGCATCCAGCCACCGATTTTCTCTACTCAGACGACGACAAAATCGACACCAAAGGTCGGCGGTTCGCCCCGCAATTCAAACCCGAATGGTCGCCGGAACTGCTGCTTTCCTATATGTATCTCGGTCATTTGTGCGCCGTGAGAAAACACATTTTTGAACAAATAGGCGGTTTGCGGATAGGTTTTGAAGGCTCGCAAGATTACGATTTTGCCTTGAGAGCCACCGAAATTTCGCGCCACGTCGCGCACCTGCCGTTAGTGCTGTATCACTGGCGAACCGCACCCGGTTCTACAGCCATATCAGGGGCAGCGAAACCCGCCAGTTTTGCCGCAGGTCAAAAAGCCATTCAAGACGCACTAAACCGCCGCAAAATTAACGGCAATGTCGCTCAGCACGCATGGGCGATTAAAGAAAATTTGGGCATATTTGCTCAGGATTTCCCGGATAACGGTCCATCAGTAACGCTAATTATTCCTACTAAAAATCAGCTCAAATTGCTGAAAGCCTGTCTGGATTCTCTAGAAATTACAACCTACAAAAATTATCAAGTTGCCGTCATCGACAACGAAAGCGACGACCCGAAAACTCTGGAATATTTAAAGGAATTAACTTGCCAAGTTTTGCGGATAAAAAATCCTGGTTGCAAGTTTAGTTTTGCAGCAATTAACAACCGCGCTGCGGAACAAGTTGATAGCGAATATGTATTGTTTTTGAACAACGATACTGAAGTAATTAACCCGCGCTGGCTGAGTCAAATGGTTGGATACGCTCAAATCGCGGGCGTGGGTGCAGTCGGCGCGAGGCTGTTATATCCCGACGGCAGAATTCAGCACGCGGGCGTAATTCACGGGCTGCATCACGGCTTGGCCGGTCACGCTTTTAAGCTGATGAACAGCGACAATCGAGGCTATCTTTCTCAAGCGATGGTGACGCGAAATTACTCTGCGGTAACAGCCGCTTGCACGATTACTCCGCGTCAATTGTTCTTAGAATT
Organism: Microcoleus sp. F6_B6; assembly: GCA_036702215.1. Taxonomy (GTDB): domain Bacteria; phylum Cyanobacteriota; class Cyanobacteriia; order Cyanobacteriales; family Microcoleaceae; genus Microcoleus. Next base: position 144,536 of record JAUBST010000005.1, on the reverse strand, counting down.
GGGCGGTTTTGATGAGGAGAATTTTGCTGTTGCTTACAATGATGCAGATTACGGATACCGGCTGTTAGAACGGGGTTATCGGTGCGTATATTGTCCCGATGCGGAGTTGTTGCACAAAGAGGGAACTTCTAGGGGTTTTACCGACAATCCTCAAGAAGTGGCGACTTTTAGGCGCAAGTACGCGGGGAAAAATGACAGTTTTTACAGTCCTCACTTGTCTTTAGAAGATGAGTATTTTCATATTCAACCTCGACGGGTTTTTATGAAGGAAGAAGGTTCGGCAACGGATTTTGTAACGGATGTAACGGATGTAACGGATGTAACGGATGTAACGGATGGAAAAAAGAAGGAAGAACTAAAATGTGGTAATTTTGGTTCTTTGACATCACTAAATAATTTTGTAAATCCTATCAGAGTTTTGATGTGCAGCAATTCGCTGGATTTCACGGGTGCGCCGCTGCATCAGTACGAAATAGCGGTGAAATTGGCTGCTGAGGGTGCGATTAAGCCGATCGTACTTTGCGTAACAGACGGGCCCCTGCGTCAAGCTTACGAACAGCAGGGAATTGAAGTAATTGTGCGCGACAATCCTCTCGAACACATCTACCAGCGCGATGCTTACGATGAAGCCATCCGCAGTTTTAGCACGGAAATTGCAAGTTTAAAAGTAGATGCAATTTATGCCAATACTTTAGAAAACTTTTTTGTAGTTGATGCGGCGCACCAAATGGGAATTCCTGCGGTGTGGAACGTGCACGAAAGCGAACCTTGGCAAACTTATTTTAACAGGTTTGGTTCGGAGATTGCGGCGAGAGCTTTAGAATGTTTTCGCTTTCCTTACAAAGTTATTTTTGTGGCGGATGCAACGCGGGACAGGTATTTGCCTCTCAACAGCCACCACAATTTTACCGTGATTCACAACGGCTTAGATTTGAGCAAACTGGAAAATTCGGAGAATTCTGAATTGGCTAGAAAAAGTTTAGGTGTTGCAGCGGAAGATGTGGTAATTTTGCTGCTGGGAACGGTATGCGAACGCAAAGGACAGCAGGATTTAGTTAAAGCACTTTCACTTTTGCCTGACAACTTGCACAACAAAATTAGGTGTTTTATTGTGGGCGATCGTCCTAGTATTTACAGCAATAAATTAGCCGAGTTGGTGGGAGAATTGCCGCAAGAGTTGCGGCAAAGGGTGACAGTAGTCCCGGAAACTGGGGAGACGGGAAAATATTACAAAGCGGCTGATATTTTTGTTTGCACTTCTCGCGTCGAAAGTTTTCCGAGAGTAATTTTGGAGGCGATGGCTTGCGATTTGCCAATTATTACAACGCCTGTTTTTGGGATTAGAGAACAAGTGCGGCCGGGAATTAACGGTTTGTTTTATACGCCCGATCGCCCGGATGAATTAGTTGCAGCTTTGATTAGTTTATTGGAGGATAAATCATTGCGGCAGCAGTTAGCTGAAAACGCTAAATATGTCTTGGATTCACTTAATACTTTTGAGGAAATGACTCAAGCTTATGCAGATATTTTCTGGGAAGCATATTTCAGCAGTCATTAGTCATCTTACAGTGTCAGCGCCCGACCAAGCCAAGCGCAGTAAATAAAATTCTAGACTTTGGGCAGGATTTGATATAATTTTGCCAGACTTGCGGAACATATTGAAAATTGAGCCATCAATACTATAAAATAATCAAAAATGAACGATGATAAAATGACCGATCGCCCAAGAGTAGATTATGAAAGGGCATGGGACAGTTACGCCCAACAGTGGCAAAAAACTAATGCCGAACTTGCCCATATTGGTGACGAATGGATAGGTAAGGCTGCCGGTGCCGCTAACTCCCTAGCAGAATACGAAGCCCTGATAGAACAGCAATTTATTGCACCGTACATCAAAAAAGAACATACGGTTTTAGAAATTGGTATTGGCGGCGGAAAAACCGGTTCGCTGCTGCTGAAATATTGCGATCGGCTAATTTGTGCGGACATTTCCAGTCAAATGCTGCAAGCGGCGCGATCGCGCTTGGGAGACGATCGCGTTTCTTACGTCAAACTCGACGGTTTAACATTAGACGGCATCGCCCCAGGTTCAGCCGATGTCTGCTTTTGTTACGATACAATGGTACACGTAGAGCCGGTAGATATATTCAACTACCTGACTCGAATTCCCAAACTGCTGCGGGGCGATCGAATTTGCGTGTTTCACCACACAAATATTTTTAGCGAATTAGGGTGGCAAAAATTCGCCAGCGAGTGGGACAAAAACTTGCTAGGACACAGAGACGGCACAGCATTTTCAGTTATGACTGATACAATTATGGAAAAATTTCTCCATCATTTAAACTATCAAATCATCCTGAAAAATACATCTTCAGTACCGCGAGATTGCGTCTGGATCTGCAAAGCACCAACCCCTGATGAATAAAATCAAAGCTTTTTAGCCGCCTCAAAATATTTTATTCCAACTAACAACAGTCAACAGTCAATCGATTTTAGATTTTAGATTTTAGATTTTAGATTGTTATCAGTCAACAGTCAATCGATTTTAGATTTTAGATTTTAGATTGTCAACAGTCAACAGTCAACAGTCAACAGTCAACAGTCAACAGTCAACAGACAATGAAAGCATTATTTCTCCATCCCAACTTCCCCGCCCAATACCGCCACATTATCACGGCTTTAGGCGCAGATCCCAAAAATCAAATTGTTTTCGGCACTAAAAACGAGCGCCCAGAGTGGAACATTCCCGGCGTTCGCAAAGCAGCATTTACCCCCAGCCGGGAACCCCACGCGCAGACTCACCAATACGTCCGCCCTTTAGAAAGTGCCGTCATCTACGGACAAGCCGTATTTAGAATGGCAGAACAACTCAAAGCAGACGGTTTTGTACCCGATATTATCTGCGGACATTCCGGTTGGGGGCCGACATTGTTTGTCAAAGAAGCTTTTCCAAATACGCCGCTTTTGTGCTATTTCGAGTGGTTTTATCATGCTATTGGTTCCGACGCAGATTTCGACCCAGCGGAACCTTTAACAGTTGACGATATGGCCAGAATTAGGATCAAAAATGCGCCGATTTTGATAGATTTATACTCTTGCGATTGGGGTGTGTCGCCCACTTATTGGCAGCGATCGCAATTTCCGCCAGAATTACAACAAAAATTATCCACACTCCACGACGGCGTAGATACCGATTACTTCAAACCAGACCCCGGTGCTAAACTGGTCTTGCCTAACTTAGACTTGTCTGGCGTTGATGAAATTGTCACCTACGTATCGCGGGGAATGGAACCTTACCGGGGTTTTCCCGAATTCATTGAGTCGATCGCCTATGTACAAGAACGCCGCCCCAACTGTCACGTCGTAATCGTTGGTTCAGAAAGAGTTTGTTACGGGCGTTCTTTACCCAACGGCGAGTCTTACAAAGACTATATGCTCAAAAAAGTACCGCTAGATTTGTCGCGAGTTCACTTTGTCGGGCCCCTACCTTACGGACTTTATCTAAAAGTAATTCAAGCATCCGACGTACACGTTTATTTGACCAGACCTTTTGTGCTATCTTGGTCCATGATTGAATCTCTATCAACCGGATGTTTAGTTATCGGTTCCGACACAGGGCCAGTCAGAGAAGTGATCCGCGACGGAGAAAACGGTTTGCTGGTCGATTACTTCTCGCCCAAACAAGTAGCCGATCGCATTGATGAAGTTTTAGACCATCCTACCCGCATGGCAGAAATTCGCATCAAAGCCCGTCAAACCGCCCTAGAACGCTACAGTTTAACTAAAATGCTGCCCCAACATCTACAACTGATCGAGCAAGTAGCAAATCGTTCCATGCCGCCTACAGTTGGTATGGAACCAGAACGGGAATTAGCAGCATCTTTTGCAGTGAGAATTTAGCATTAAAGTTAGTCAGGACTATGCGCTGCATAATAGCGGGATGATTTGAATTTTTTTGTGGGATGGGCGTCCCGCCCGTCCCCTGTATTTTCGGGCGTTGCATAATGGAAGTATGAACTGTCCTAAATGTCTGCTCAATGTGAATCTGCCCCAATCAGCCATAACAACGGAGCATCTCATATTGGTAAAAACACTTCTTCTCCTTCCTTCCTCCTGCCTCCCGCCTCAAAACTCCAATTTCTAGCTTGGTTGCTTTCATTGAGATACTCCCGCAGGCTTCTATCCGTCTCTTACTTCATTACCTAAAGTATTGGAATAGACCCCTGCCTCATCGATTTTGACTATTGTTGTGCAACCCTTAAAGTTTATTAAACTCCCCTTAAGTTAAAATTAACTAAGAGATACCCAAAGCTGTTTCAGACATCGTAATTAAATTATTAGCCAAAATTTTCTGGTGAATTGGAATATCAATAATAAACATTGCCCCCTGATTAGGAGCTGAAATACAATTGAGCTTGCCCCCGTGTTTATCCACTACAATCTGATGGGAAATTGACAGCCCAATACCAGTACCCTTCCCGATAGGCTTAGTAGTAAAAAATGGCTCAAATAGGTGTTGGCTAATTTCTTCTGTCATCCCAGGCCCGTTATCCTTAATATGAATTAACACTCGATTAGATTCCGTGACCTCAGTGCGAATGAAAATCTTAGAAGGATTAGCTTTCATTTCGCTTAACGATCGCGTCGTATTATAATCATCTATGGCATCAATAGCATTAGCAACAAGATTCATAAACACCTGGTTAAGCTGACCCGCATAACACTCTACCAGAGGCAGATTGCCGAATTCTTTGACCACCTCAATTGCAGGTCGATCGCCCCTTCCTTTAACACGGTTATGCAAAATTAACAGAGTGCTATCAATACCCTGGTGAATATCCACCGGTTTCATTTCAGATTCATCCAATCGCGAGAAGATTCGCAGCGACTGAACAATTTCGCGAATCCGGTCTACACCTACCTTCATTGAACTCAGCAATTTAGGTAAGTCTTCCACCAAAAAAGCTAGTTCTATTTCGTCTATTTTCTGTTCAACTTTTGGCCCAGCCGCCGGTAATTCTTGGTGATAAAGATTGACGAGCTCGATAAGATTTTGGGTATAATCATGGGCGTAAGAAAGATTACCAAATATGAAATTAACTGGATTGTTGATTTCATGGGCGACACCTGCCACAAGCTGACCGAGAGAAGACATTTTTTCGCTCTGCACAAGTTTAGTCTGGGTCAATTGCAATTCGCGAAAAGCCTTTTCTAAACATTGAGTTTGGGTTCGCAATTGAGCTTCCGATTGTTGCAATCCTGCCTCTGCTTGCAGACGCTCTTGAATCTCCTGTTTTAACAATTGATTGGATTGTAAAAGTTCAGCCGTCCTTTCCTCAACTCGCCTTTCCAACTCCGATGCCAGCTTCAAGAGAGAGGATTCAGCTTTGATACGCTGTTCGATTTCTGCTTGCAAGCACGCATTTTGCTCTAAGAGTTTCTTCGACAAATTGCGGAGCTTCATGTGGACATTAACACGAGCTAAAACCTCTTCATGCTGAAGAGGCTTAGTGATATAATCCACCGCACCCAGACTCAAACCTTTAACCTTATCCACCGTATCAGCAAGAGCCGTCATAAAAATCACGGGAATGTCTCTCGTTAAATCATTCGCTTTCAAACGGCGACAAGTTTCAAACCCATCTATTCCCGGCATAAGCACATCCAACAGGATCAGATCTGGCGCAGCATATTCGACCTTTTGGAGAGCACTTTGGCCATCCCTAGCTACCAATACTTTGAAGCCAAAATCCGCCAAAAAATCGAACAGTACACCTAAATTAGTCGGGGTATCATCTACGATTAAAATCGTGCTTTGTTCGGGAAGTTCGTTATTCATTATTTCGCAGTCCTATATTTCTTAATAAACTCCAAGATTTGTTGTTCTTCAAATCCTTTCACTAACTGGCGTAGATGGGTAGCAAAGGGTCCCCATTGCTCATTGAGTTGTTCTAACTTTTTAGCTTGCTCCCCAATGGCTCGAAGATCGCCCATCATCGCTAGATCGAATAGAACGGCGATTTCCTCCTCGGGGGGAGCTACAATTTCAGAACTTAGAGATTTTTTTTCTCCTTCTGCTTTTCTCATCTCTTCCAGATTTTCTTCATAAATCCATTCTAACCCTAAATGAGTACGTAATTTTTCTAAAAGCTCCTCGATTCGGATGGGTTTGGGAATAAAATCATTGCAACCTACTTCGGCGCTTTGTTGTCGATCGAAATCAAAAACGCTGGCAGAAGTAGCAATCACCACTAAATTAGTCTGACCTGGTGATTTGCGAATCCGGCGGGTCGCTTCTAAGCCGCTCATTACTGGCATCATCAAGTCCATTAAAATACAGTCGGGCTTAAACTCCACCGCCTTGTTTAAACAGTCCTGACCCTCCGTTGCTTCCTGAATTTCAAATCCTAACGGCTGAAGCATTCCCGCAATGATCGATCGATTCTGCCACTTGTCATCAGCTATGAGAATTTTTCGCTTTCTGCCTTTGAAACCAACGATTGTGTGGACATTCGCTTTGGCTGCATTAGTCGCCCATTCCGATACCTCTGGCAAATCTAAATCGAAGAAGAAAATGCTCCCTTGTCCTAGTGTACTCTTCACCTTTATTTCACCGCCCATCATCTGGACTAATTGGCGGCTAATTGCCAGTCCCAACCCTGTTCCTTCAACCTTCAGGTTGGCTTCTCCTACTTGGTGAAAAGGCAAAAATATGTCTTGCAATTGTTCTGGTGCCATACCAACTCCGGTATCTTCCACTTGAAACCGAATCTTGCCATCCTGATATCCTACTTTGAATGCCACCCCACCTTTTTCAGTAAACTTAATCGCATTGCCGAGTAAGTTGATTAACACTTGCCGCAACCGTTTTTCATCACCCAGGACGGCAATAGGTAGTTGGGTAATGGGCTCGTAAATCAGGGAGATTCCCTTTTGTTCTGCCCGAATATTGCAAATTTCAGCCAGGCCTTCCAAAAATTGTGAGAAATGGAAATTACTCAAGTGGATTTCCATTTTGCGGGCTTCTATTTTGGAGAGATCTAAAATATCGTTAATTAGGGTTAAGAGGTGTTCGCCGCACTGACTAATCACGTTCAAACCATCTTTTTGCTCGTCAGCCAAGTTTTTTTGTCGTTTGAGGATTTGGCTGTAACCCAAAATGCCATTCAGTGGCGTTCGGAGCTCGTGGCTCATATTAGCCAGAAACTCGCTCTTGGCAGAGTTGGCGGCTTTCGCTAATTCTTCTGCTTGTTGTAACTCGATATTTTTTTCTTGTAACTGTTGCGTTCTTTCTGCCACCTTCACTTCCAAAGTAGCGTTGGCTGCTTCCAAATCGTTATAAAGACGGGCATTCTCAATCGAAATAGCTGCTTGAGAAGATAAAAGCTGTAAAACTTCTAAACGATCGGGAGTAAAAGCACCAGTTGTGAGATTATTTTCTAAGTAAAGAATGCCAGTAAGTTTTCCTTGATGGACGATGGGAGTACATAATACTGACTTGGGTTTTTGGTTGACGATATAAGTATCCGCCGTGAAGGTTCCCTCACAACTCGCATCGTTTAATACAACATTTTCCTGAGTTCTGGCAACATAGTTAATCAAAGATATGGGTAGTTGCTTGCTGTTTTCTACTGGTATTCTTTGCAGCACTTCTACATCGCTATCTACGGTTCCATAGGCTTCTATTAGTAAACTTCCCGCTTGTTCTAAAATGAAAATGCCACTTTGAGCGCCCGCATTCTCGATCGCAATTTTCATCAACTTCGCTAACAAATTAGTCAACACAATTTCGCCAGAGAGAGCTTGAGAGGCTTTGATGACAGTCGCTAAATCTAGTGCGCCACTCCCTCCACTTGTCGAGCTAGTGCTCATAGCGATCTGGCTGCGTTGAGTTTCTGGTTTGGCTATCCGGGAAAATATTTGAGAATATCTGGCCTCCAAATCTTTGACTATAGCTTTAGCCCCCCAGCGGCTATATCCGTAGTAAGCATCGGTTAAATACATCAGAGCAATTTTATCTTTAGCGCGCGAAAAATAAAATTCTGCGGCCAGTTCGTTGGCTAAGGCTTCTTCTTGGATATATCCCTGTTCTTTGGCTCCTGCTATAGCGCGATCGTAATAATCGCTGGCTTCTAAAGGTTGTCCCAAAATCCGCGCTTTTTCTGCTTCTATTAAGTCATACTTATGCTGGAAATTAATCGGTGCATGGAACGCCCAAGTTTTCATTTTTTCTTGGTTTACTGCTACTTTAATTAAATATTCTTCTTGTTCTTGCGCTGAGACTTTGGGATACATTGCTAAAAGGCCAAGAGAATGGTAGAAGTTGCCCAGTGCATTCTGAATTAATCCCACACCGCAACTGGCATATTTTGATACTAAATTAGCATTGACTATTGTGCCTTCGTAATCTTTAAAACAATAACGAAGCATCCCTTGGGCGGCATGGTAAAAAAACAGCAGAGTCCCATTATTAGATTCTAGGAACACCGGCACCATTTCTTCTTCATTAAAACTCTCACCAATCAACTGATATTTATCTGAGGCTTTGCCCAGCAAATTTTTAACTAATTGCTGGTAAATTTTGATTGCAAAAGTATCGTAATCTTGCTTGTATTTAATGCTAACAGAAACATATTTTTCCTGTTCGCGCTCAACTTTTTCTAGCTCTTTTTCAGTTAAAAATGTCATGTAGCAGTAATTGATCAGGCAGTGACAAGCACATTCCAAATCACCTACTTCCAAGCCACTTTGCATAGCCTTAATCAAAGGTTCTCGGGTTTCCATACTGTGATCTTTCCAGGATCTGAGAAGAGCATTAAATATTAACCCAACCTTACAGTGTAGCGAGTTAGTTTTAAATTTATCCAATACAACAATGGATAGTTTGCCAAATTTATATCCAGAATCTATATCCCCCATTGGTCCACATAAAAGAGAGCCATAGAAAACGTAAGCGTAAGCAGATTCCGGTGAGTTACCATACTTGAGCGACAAATCGATCATTGTATATATAATTAGTGGCAGCATAGCTCCATTGCCAAGATATGCCGAGATCACGATGCTGCTTAATATCCGCATCGCCGCAAGTTTATTCATATCTGTCATTGGTGGCAGATTGGCTAAATCCTCAATAATCAATCCTTGAGGGGGTTCTTGCTCTAGGTAAACGCCGAACATTTCAAGAACATTAATACCAGTCTCTATAGCTGATTGTGTCCGGTTTTCAGCCATATCAAACTGAATTTTTAGTTCGTAGACTTTGATTTTTTCTAGAAGGGTTTTTGCTTGTTTGATGATGATAGCAGACAACTGTTGAGAGCGCTCAAAGTTTGTGGTGATAAATTCGGCTTCTGCTGCTTCTAAATGCAGATTTAAAGTCAGCTCATATTGACTCTCCCAGCTATCCTCCGCGAGCAGTCCCAAACCCACATTCAAATATTTGACAGCGGATTCATAAGCTGTTGCTGCTTTGGCTTTCTGTCCGGCGATCAGATTTAGTTCTGCTAATTCATATTTTTCGCTCTCTAAAGTGACTAAATCCGTGCCGTAATTTAGTTGGTTAACCAGTATAAAGATATTTTCTTTTTGTTCTTCAGGCGTTGTGGAATGCAGCAGTAGTTGACCAATTTTTAGGTGAGTTTCTTTTTTCTGGTCGTCGGGAATTAGAGAATAAGATGCCTGTTGCACTCGATCGTGCAAAAATTTGTAGGTGACATTAAATTGCTCGGTTGACTTTTCTGTGGATGTTTCCTCCTCAAATAAGAGCGGTATTTTGTAAGAATTATTTAGCGGTAAAACGAAACCATTTTGTAACGCTTCCCATAAATTTATTGCCGTCTCTGACTGAGATTTTTTATTAGCTATTGCCAAAACATCTAAACTGAATTTATCTCCGATACAGGCCGCTAATTTTAAGACATTCTGCGTCTGGGACGAGAGCTTTTGAATCTGGCTGACCATCAATTCGACGACGTTATTGCTGATCTCAATGCCTTGAAGCTGTTGAATATCCCACTGCCAACAAACTCGATCGAAATCAAAGGATAGGAGTTTTTCTTGATAAAGGGATTTGAGAAGTTGAGTTAAAAAGAAAGGATTGCCCTGGGTTTTATTAAAAACTAACTCAGCCAGGGGCAAAATTTCAGAAATTTGACTGCGAAGGGTTTCGCTTACTAATTGGTTTACATGAGTTATTTCTAAAGGTTGGAGGATAATATTATTGACTATCGCCTTGGTATTTTGAATTTGCTCTAAGGTATAAATTAAGGGATGAGTGGGGCTGACTTCATTATCCCGATAGGCTCCAATTAATAGCAAATATTTACTATCTGGATCGGTCATAATTAGTTGGATGAGCTTGAGGGAAGCCGAATCTGCCCATTGCAAGTCATCCAAAAATACAACTAGCGGGTGTTCGGGTTTACTAAATACCTGTATAAATTTTTGAAATACTTGATTGAATCGGTTTTGGGATTCCGCTGGCCCCAAGGTTGGAACCCCAGGCTGCGGATCGATAATCTTTTCTACTTCGGGAATAACATCAATAATAACCTGACCATTTGTCCCAAGTGCTTCGAGGATTTTAGATTTCCAAATTGCTATTTTTTCTGATTTTTCGGTCAGCAGTTGGCGCATCAATTCCTGAAATGCTTGAATTAAGGAAGCATAGGGAATATTTCGCTTGAACTGGTCAAATTTACCGCTAATAAAATACCCTCTTGCTGCTACTATCGGTTTATCAACTTCGTTAACTAAGGAGGATTTACCGATACCTGAATAACCGGAAACTAGCATCATTTCTGTTGTCCCGGCACTGACGCGACTGAAGGCTTCTAGCAAACTAGCAACTTCTATTTCCCGTCCGTAGAGTTTTTGCGGAATCAGAAATTGGCTGTAGGAATCTAGTTGACCTATAATAAAGTGGGAAATCTCCCCTAAAGAAAGCATCTGCTGGCAGGTTTCCAAGTCAACTTTTATTCCGAAAGCACTTTGATATCTATCTTCAGCCGTTTTAGATAATAATTTCATTACAATTTCAGAAACTGCATCCGGGATCTCTGAATTCAGTTCTTTCGGTGGTATTGGTGCTTTAGCTATATGACAATGAACGAATTCTAGGGGGTCTTTTGCGGAAAAAGGTAGCTTGCCCGTCAGCATCTCATAAAATGTAATACCGAGGGAGTAAAAGTCGGTGCGGTAGTCCACTGAACGATTCATTCTGCCGGTTTGTTCCGGCGACATATAGGCGAGAGTTCCTTCTAATAAGTTGGGATTGGTGACGGTTTGATTTTCTCTATCTAAGAGAGAAGCAATGCTAAAATCAATAATTTTTACTTCTTTTGTCTCTGGGTTAATTAGGATATTTTGGGGCTTAATATCTTTATGGATCACATTACTATGATGGATCTCTCCCAGAGTATTTGCTAACTGAATGCCGATTTTAAGAAATGCGTTTATAGCCAAGGGTTGATTGTTGAGAAAATCTTTCAAAGATTGACCGCTAAAATTTTCCACTATCAGCGCTAAGCCGTTATGGTAGTTTTCTAAGGCTATGGGCTTAACTATTCCTTCACTTTCTAAATGTCTGAGGATTTTATGTTCGTGTCTTAAGCGGGAAATTTCTTCGATTGTCGGATGCTCGGTTTTGAAGGTTTTGATAATTGCTGAGGTTCTATCAATGTCTTTTGTGCCGCGATAAATAATCGTACTGACACTTTCGTAAATAGCTGCGCTTAGGTTGTAACCCAAAATATTAATGCTCATGTGCGTAATTTCACTAATAAGAAGTTGAAGAGCAGGCGGTATTTCAGTAGGTATACTGATATTTATGACTGAACCGACTTAAAAAACTATTTTCAATGCACTATAAATAAGTATAATCTAAGCTATTTGAATAATATTTAAATTTTAACAAATCTAAATATGCTGGTTCGGTACGTAATAATATATAATGCGATAATCTTTAAATTTGATTAAGTATTTAAGTCAAATCCTGAAAAAATTAACGACCAAGTTGCTGAATATACCCGGTGTGATAGCAGAGGATAGCTTGGACGCAGAAGAGACGATTATTTTATCGGTTAGAGTAATAAAGATCGCAGCAGTTGGCCCGCGATCTAGTCTAACCAATTATTCTCTCGATCAAAATAATGTAGTCCTGCACAGTCAGGAATACGCCATTTTTAACAGAAAAAAATGGCTGTACTTGCTTGAAAGTGCCGATTTTTGTTACTATTGTTAAAACCCAACTAAATTCCTATGAAATCAACTACTAGGGCGCTGAAAGAATGGAATGTAGCAGTTAATGCTTTGGAACAAGGTCAAACGATTGTGCTGTTGCGGAAGGGGGGAATTCGCGAGCAAGCAGGAAAGTTCAATGTCACTGACAAACAGGTTTTGCTGTATCCAACTTTTGAACACCAACAGCCGGATTTATTAAAGCCAGAGTTTGCACCTCAAGTCAATAGTGTTGAATCTGGTTGGCATCCAGAAGTTATTAGAATTGGCAGTTGGGCAGAGATTACTGATGTTTTTTTGGTAGCTTGGGAACCGGCAATTACGGCGCTATTTCCTTACCATATTTGGAATGAAAATTTTGTCAGCGATCGCCTGAAATGGAAACCTAATCAGCCTATTTATATTTTATTGTTGCGGGCTTATCGCCTTGCAGAAATCCGGGAAATTCCCTACCTTCCTGAATACGGCGGTTGCCGTTCTTGGATCGATTTGGCAGATGCTATTTCCCTGGAAGGAAGCCAAGCTGTTTTGAGCGATCGAGAGTACATTGAACGCTCCAATGAAATCCGCAATCTGATAGCGAATCCTGCGAATGCTTCTGGTTAGCAGAGAGTGACAACGCTGACGGAAGGTAGTCAGGATTTTAGTCCTTATTAATAGTTTTTAATGTACTTTTCGAGAGGCGTGCTTCTACCAAACCCAGCCCAAAATCCGCACCTAATGCCATTAAAGCCGCGGGAATTGCCCCAGCCAAAAGTAACTGATTGTTGACGGTAGCAACGCCCCGAAAAATAAACACCCCCAAGCCGCCGGCGCCAATTGCAGCGGCGATTGTAGCGAGTCCGATCGCAATTACCGCAGCAACTCGCACCCCCGACAGAATCACGCCCAGTGCGAGGGGAATTTCCACTTGCCATAACAGTTGCATATCAGTCATCCCCATGCCTCTTCCGGCTTCGGCAATCGCCGGATCGACGCCGACAATACCAGTATAAGTATTGCGGATAATGGGCAGTAAAGAATACAGAGTGAGGGCGATAATTGCCGTGCGATCGCCTATTCCACCAAATACCGGCACCGGGATTAGCAAGCCAAACAAAGCTAAACTGGGAATTGTTTGCATAATATTAGCAAATCCCAAAATTGGCTTTTTCAATTTAGGTTTTCTCGCGGCTAAAATTCCCAGGGGAATCCCCACAATAATAGCGATAAAAATTGCAACAGTTACTAAATATAAGTGTTCGCTGGCGCGCTGAACAATCTCCGCACCATACCGATTAAAAAATTCTATCATTTGGTAATTGGCAATTGTGGTATAATTAAAAATCTCGTATGGGCGGGTTCACCAATATCTTTAATTCCCAACCATCAGCTTCAACAACCCGCCCCGCCCATACCCATAAACGAAGGATGCGATCGCACATCATATTATTACCCCGTCCCCGGTAACTGCAAACATTCAAGAAATGCCCCAGCTTCTGGATGCTGAGATTTGAGAAAATCATCAGGTGTTGCCAATTCAACCAACCGTCCGTCTTGCATCAAACCAATTCTAGAAGCTAACAAAAAAGCTTCTTGAATGCCGTGAGTCACAAAAATCACAGTTTTGCCGAGTTGCTGCTGCAATTGACCGAATTCCCGCTGCAATTCCAGACGAGTAATCGGGTCTAAAGCACCAAACGGTTCATCCATTAACAATATCGGAGGGTCAGCCGCCAGTGCTCTAGCGACGCCTACCCGCTGCCGCTGTCCGCCGGATAACTGATGGGGATAGCGTTTGGCGAAGTGCTGGGGGTCGAGGTTGACTAATTCTAACAGTTGCCGGACGCGAGATTGAATGCGATCGCCCTCCCAACCTTCTAATTTTGGCACTAAACCGACGTTTTGCTCGACGGTAAAATGGGGAAACAAACCGATTTCTTGAATCACATAACCAATCTTTCGGCGCAGTTGAATTGGGTTCCACTGAGTTGTCGGTTTTCCCATGACAACAACTTCGCCGCTGCTTGGCGTTAGTAAATTGTTAATCAATTTCATGGTAGTAGTTTTGCCGCTACCGCTGCGTCCCAGCAATACTAAAACTTCTCCTTGCAGCACTTTGAAATTGAGTTTGTCTACTAAGTGCCTGCGGTTGAGGCGATATGTCACGTCGAGACATTCGACAGCAACTTCATTATTTAGAGGCATGATGAGTTTCGGTAATTTGGGTTTTTAGCAACTTAAAATCGAATACCCTCGAAAAACAATTCCCAATCTAAAATCTAAAATCTAAAATCTAAAATCTAAAATCGACTTGATTTTGCCATTCTAGCAGTAAGGCTCGACATTGGAGGCAAGTTAATTTTTTGAGCAAGTCGCGAATTCCGTCTGGGGTGACAGGATATTCAGCACCGATCAGTTCGGGGTTTACTGTTGCTGTAGGGTGCAATTCTGCAACAAAACCGTAGAGTTTTTGATTGGAGAAGGAACTGTTTACTGCCCACCCAATGGTGTTGATCGGTTCGATGCGGGCGATCGCACTTTCTGTCACACCTAGTTCTTTCTTTAGTATAGCTGGAACAGCCGCTGCTGGCGTGGCTTCGGCTGGTACGCGACCGCCGGGAAAATCCAGGGTTGCTTCTGCCACGCCGGGGCGATACATGGGTGATGGAAACAACAATTTGTCAGCTTGAACGGTCAAGATTACAACTGAATCTGCTCTTTCTACTCGCCAATATTCTACTGTTTTTCCTTCGGTTGTTTCTAGATGTTCGGCGATTAGTTTTACCCAATGAGAGTTGATTTCTACAAAGCGATCTAGAGTTTTCCACTGGGATTTGGCAGTTTGGTTCATGTCGGAATTTTTGAAATAAATCAGATGTTGTTTACTATGGTAGTCGAACACCGCCGAGCTGAACAATAGCCGATCGACCTTTTCAGCTTTGAGCCAGTTTTTTCCTTCCAATTGTAAATTTTTGCTACAAAACTACACATTTGCCTAGATAATTCGGTAACATAGACTACAGAATAACAATTTATCTGCGCCTTCGCTCTGCGTTGTTTCAACCGCGGCCTGGTGCAGAGTCTTAGCTAGACAGGAGTAGTTATGCAACTGCAAACAGATATTCGTACTTGGCAATCCCAACCAACGCCCGGAAACTTCGCCAGTGTCCGCGACTGGGAAAAATTTGGCTGCGCCGTACCTGCACCCAAATTAACTCCTTCTATGTGGGTTAAATTGTTCAATCCGCCAACCGCATTCAGCTTTGACGAAGCGTGGCTGTTGTGTGAATGTTCGGAGGAAAAGTGGCTGGCTTGGATTCCTGATTACGGCGAAATTTTACTGAGTACACATGAATTTTGCGCTACTAAATCGTGAATTACGCAGACAAACTTTCATAAACCAGGTGTTAAAATCCATATTCTTCGGGTTCAACGGGATTTTTTGGAAAAAATCTGGTTTCTGCGTAATTATCTTGTTTGCAGTGAGGAATTCAAGTCCTCTAGCTTCGATCGGGACTTGAATTCCTCACTGCAAACCTCTTATATTATGATGTCGTTTCAACCGATATCATAGAATTCCTAATAGATATTAATTGAAATTTCGCCAACAAAAAGAGCAATAGGTTTTCTATTGCTCTTTTTGTTCAAAAACACTCTCTAGTTTTTATCTTTAAGATAGGGGAAGTTATATCAAGTGGCCTCGATTGACCCCAATATCGCTGAGGTGGCGGGTTTACTGTATAGATGCTTGCATGGGAGATATTGGTGAACCCGCCCTTACAGCAATTACGGTCAATTTAGCCCCTGTGATACTGCTGGCTTATTTGCAAACTGCACGGTTATTTGCGTTTCTGACAATCGTGCCTACTCTACCATTAATCTGAATCGGGTTCTTAGTGCTGGCTCGAATCAACAGCGGTTGTTTGGCGAGACATTCTCTGATTGATGCTGCCCAGGCGGTGAGAGCTCCGGTGTATTCTGTACGACCCGCTGGGGCGCGAAACTGATCGGTAATTAGAAAATCCGAGGTGATGCTAGTGTCAGTAGCAACATTGGTAATAATTGGAAAATCAAAGGCTTTGGGCAAGGTTCTATCCTGGATTTTGCCCGGTAGCAACTGGTATTTCTTCGAGCCACCCTTGTAGTCAATACCTGCTTGAGGGCTGGTGGGAGGGCTTGTTTGAGCCAAGGCGGAAACAGGCAAGCTTGCTACCAAAACGGTGCAGCAACTCCAAAATAATTTCGATTTCATCTGATTCATCTCCTCAATTTTATGACGATTAGCACTAATTTAGGTATGCTCAAAAGACACTAGCTTTGATTGAAAAAGCGCCTGATGATATTCAGATTTTGAGTTTGAGTTTAACCTACCTAATTTATTACCAAACATCTTCAAAAATGTTAAAACTGGTTGACCTGACAAACTGTAGAAACGTTTCAGTTGAGTTAGATATTTACACATCTGAAGTTGTTACAGCATTGGGGAGTCGGTTTGACCAGAATGATTCATTTTCGATCGATGTCATTGGAACTTTATCAAATTTTGTCTCAGATATCAAGTTTTGCCGATCGCGCATCGCGTTTTAACGCTGGGAAAG
Organism: Microcoleus sp. F6_B6; assembly: GCA_036702215.1. GTDB lineage: Bacteria > Cyanobacteriota > Cyanobacteriia > Cyanobacteriales > Microcoleaceae > Microcoleus. The sequence continues at coordinate 127,719 of JAUBST010000005.1, read as the reverse complement.
CGGCTCGATCGAGGTTTGAGTGTGGCGCGCTATAGCAGGGGGAGAAAGATGCTACAGTGCATCGATGGCCGTTTGAGTATTTTCAGGCGACAATAGACAGAGAAGGGGCTTGAAAATAGGTGATTTTGGTGGAAGATAGTAAATTTATCGACGTATCGGACATTATGGGTGTTCCCGCAGCTCCGGCGGGTTACAAATCCGGCTTTGTGGGTATAGTCGGACGCCCGAATGTCGGAAAATCAACGCTGATGAATCAGTTGGTGGGGCAGAAAATTGCGATTACTTCACCGGTGTCTCAGACGACGCGCAACAGGCTGCGGGGCATCCTCACGACACCGGAAGCACAAATTATTTTTGTCGATACTCCCGGAATTCACAAGCCGCACCACGAATTGGGCAAGGTTTTGGTGCAGAATGCGCGCACAGCGATTCAGTCGGTGGATGTGGTGCTGTTTGTAGTGGATGGTTCGGTGGAATCGGGAGGGGGCGATCGATATATTGTCGAAATTCTCAGCAATATCGGCATTCCGGTGATTTTTGGGATGAATAAGTTGGACGAACAACCGTCGGATTGCGTGTTGATCGATCGAACTTACGAACAAATTGTCAATCCTGAGTGGCCTGTAGTGAAATTTTCCGCTCTCACGGGCGAGGGTGTCGAGCCGCTGCAACAATTGTTAATCGAACATTTGGAGGTTGGGCCTTATTATTATCCGCCAGATTTGGTGACTGACCAGCCGGAACGCTTTATTATGGGCGAATTGATTCGGGAACAGATTTTGCTGCTGACGCGGGAAGAAGTGCCGCATTCGGTAGCAATTGCGATCGACATTGTTCAAGAAGAAGCGAAAATTACTAGGATTCTAGCGACAATTCACGTCGAACGGGATTCCCAAAAAGGCATTTTAATCGGTAAAAGCGGCAGTATGCTCAAGTCGATCGGCAGTGCTGCCCGGGAACAGATTCAAAAGTTAATTGAAGGCAAAGTGTATTTGGAATTATTTGTCAAAGTGCAGCCGAAATGGCGGCAGTCGCGCACTCGTTTGGCCGAATTGGGTTATCGAGTCGAAGAGTAGTCAGGATAGTTGAATAGTGCGATCGTCCCCGCTCACGATCGATATCCGAATATCTTGCTGACTTTATTTATAAAATTAGGGTGCGCCGCCACGGGTAATTCTCGCCCCAAACAACAATATATAAAGCGACGCACCGCCAAGATTATCAAGAGGGTGAATACTCGGATTTGATATAAGATGATTCAGAAGCTCGATCGAGAGCTTGACCTACAGAAAATTGGTAGCATAAATAAAATAGAAATAAACTCCATTAACCATTACCTACTACCCATTACCTAAAAAAATGCTCGCCGCCAAAGAAAAATTTCCCCAACTTACCCCAGCAGAATACTTCGCCTGGGAAGCAAAGCAGCTAGAAAAACACGAGTATATCGACGGTCAAGTTTATGCCATGAGCGGCGGCAGCGTCAATCACGGTCGCATTGCCATCAGACTTACTGCCATGTTCGACAATCATTTAGAGAATAGCGGTTGCATAACGGGTAATTCTGACATCAAGATTAACATTGTTGAAACCAGTAACTATATTTACCCCGATGCCAGCGTCACCTGCGACGATCGCGATAAAACCACAACCCAATATATTACCTACCCCTGTTTAATCGTTGAAGTTCTTTCTCCTAGCACTGAGGCATACGATCGCGGGGGTAAATTTAGAATGTATCGTAAAAACCCTGTCTTACAAGATTACCTATTGGTTAGTTCCACCAGTATCGAAATGGATCTGTATCACAAAAATGATGCTGGTGAATGGATCATTATTAACTACAAAGAAAGCGATACCATCGAACTAAAAAGCATCAATCTCTGTTGTGCGATCGAGCAAGTCTATCGCGGGCTCGACCTTACACCACAAGGTGAATAAACTATCTGAAAAAGCTTGCATTGCTTGTGCTGCGGACGGCAAGCGTCGGTTTATGACCGATCCCTTATCCGCAGGAAATTACTTTTTGATGAAAAGTTGTCGCCCGAGTTGCCGCGTCGTTTGATCGATATTTTCCCAAATTCGCTTCACGTCCTTTGATGTGGGAATGAAAGCAACGATCGACCTAATAGTTTGGGATTATGCAAAAGATATGACTGTGCACACAAGAGTGCAAACTCAGTCACCCTGGGAACCCACGCAAAACGGGATATTTTGACAGAAATGTCTTAACAATCACCCGTACCTACCGGGCGGGGAGTGTCAAAGGATTTCTACATACCCTTCTGTTCCGTGTACGCGAATTCGTTGCCCATCTTCGATCAGTTTGGTCGCATTTTCTACTCCGACAACTGCCGGTAAACCATATTCACGTGCGATAACTGCTCCGTGAGTCATCAGTCCACCAACTTCGGTGACTAGACCTTTTATGGATACAAATAATGGTGTCCAGCTAGGGTCAGTAAACGAGGTGACTAATATATCTCCATCTTCCAGATCGGCGTCTTCCATGTTTAAGATGACACGCGCTCGTCCTTCTATAACTCCGGCAGAAACAGCCAGACCTACAATAGCTTCGGCTGGGAGGTTTTGTCGTTTATATTCCCCTGCAATGATTTCACCATCAGACACGATCACCCGTGGCGGAGTTAGTTTTTCATAGAGTTTGTACTCGTCTTTTCGGTTGCCGATCATCTGATAATCTAATTGATTTGTACGTACAACTTCCCGAAGTTCTTCAAAAGTGAGATAGTAGGCATCTTCTTTTTCATGAATAACGCCCGCTTGTACGAGTTGTTCGATTTCTTTAAGTAATGCCTGCTTGTAAACGAAGTAGCGACTGACGATACCGTACTTTGGATATTCACGATAGCCGATGAAATTTCGGATCAGGCCGATCATTCGTTTTGTTTCTTTGGCTTTTTGCTCGCCCTCCGGTAATTGCTTCAATCGCTCTAATAACGCTTGTTCTTTTTTCAAAGCTGACTGTCGTCCTTGCTCAAATTTGCGATCGCTGGCACCAGGCTCAAAGTTTTTGATGTTACTAAGAATCAAGGGAACAAGCGTTGTTGGTTTTTCGCTCCAACGAGTTCTCGTAATATCTATTTCTCCGACACATCGCATTCCGTATTTGTTGAGAAAAGCAGCGATCGCGTTTTGGGCTTCCTGTCCACCGTCAAGTTTCACTAATTCATCTAGAAAGTTATCCTCTTTTACCTGTTGCAAATACTCAATGACTTCCGGGTAAGGACGAATCGCATCCGCAACATCCAATAGTGCCAGACCCATCTCCGAAGTAATATTGTTAGGTGCTGATTGAGAAAGCGTATCCGCTGCGTTTTTTTCTCCTAGCCACTCGTGCATTTTTTCATTGATCCAGGAGGAAGCATTCATAGCAGTCATAAACACACCAAAACTCTGTGAATCGGAGTTGATCTTCTTTAATTGCTGGATATCTTCCAGGATAAAATCAAACAGATCCGATCCTGATTTCGTTTGGATGGTTTGTTTTAAGGCTTCGATCGAGGTTTGACTCTGTTGAATCAAATCAGCAACAATCGCCGGATCGTAGTCGTTTAGAGTTTGAAAATCCGCAGGCGATCGACCTTTACTGCTTTTGCCGGGACTGCGATCGTCGGGTAACGATTTTATAAAATCTCCCCGCTCTATGATGGTTGTAAGTGCGTCTTTCATGAGCGGATCGGATTTTCCCAATGTGACGTTTAATATAGTTTCTCTGCCGACAGGTGAAGCCAGCGTCGCTGTAACATCAACAAACAACCTTCCACCAGCAGTGTGCATGGGTGCATGGGTCATTAACAGGAAAAAAGACAATCCCAATGGTTTCATGGCATCGGTCATCATTTGGTTGTGACCGACAGAAACAAAGACGTGATTTTCCCGATCGTTCATTTCAGGAATCGGGAATAAAGTAGTGATTGGCCGACTCTGGACAATGTAAAACGTATCGTCAACTAAACACCATTCAATGTCTTGGGGACTGCCGAAATGTGCTTCGATCTTTCTCCCGATGCGATCGAGCTGTACAATCTGCTCGTCCGTCAGCGCTTGCCTGTTCTGTCTCTCAGGCTCAATTTCCTGTTCTTTCGTACCGCCATCTTTTAAGGCATAAACAGCCAGTTTCTTGGTGGATATCTTCTTCTCGATAATCTCGCCGTTACGCACTTTATAGCTATCAGCATTCACTAGACCGGAAACCATCGCCTCACCTAGTCCGAAGCTGGCATCAATGGATAACACTTTCCTGTTGGAAGTGACGGGATCGGCAGTAAACAAAATTCCTGCCACCTGCGGGAAAACCATCTTCTGAACAACCACAGACAGGTGGACTTTACGGTGGTCGAAGCCGTTTTGAAGGCGGTAAATTACTGCTCTCTCGGTAAATAGCGATGCCCAGCACTTGCTGATATGCTGATAGATTGCCTCCTTTCCGATAATGTTCAAATAGGTATCCTGCTGGCCTGCAAAAGAGGCCGTCGGTAAATCCTCTGCAGTTGCGCTCGATCGTACTGCACAGGCATTTTTTTCATCAAGCCTGGAGAGGAAACGGGCGATCTGTTCATTAATGTCTTGAGGAATGGCTATCCGTTCGATGGCCCTGCGAATCTCACCGCTAAGTTCACCGATTTTATCCCGGTCTTCCACCTTTAGAAGCGATAACCGATCGAGTAATTCGTTAATCGACGACGTTTCCCCAATGATTCTTTTAAAGACTTCAGTAGAAATACAAAAGCCATCCGGTACGCGGATTCCTTCAATCTTGGAAAGTTCCCCCAGGTTGGCGCCTTTACCCCCAACGATCGTGATTTTTGTTTGGTCAATGTCCTGAAAATCAAGCACATAGGAACTCATATATTTACCTCCTGTGGCAATTCCTTCTTTGATAATTTTGATGGCATCCTTCGGGCTAAAACGACTTACCGGAGTATTTATTGTAGTTCAACTCGAATTTAGCCAATCAGGAAGAGGATGCGAGTAGTTGCATCAACTGTTCGCGTTTTGCATCAAGCAATAAAACCGGAGTGGGGTTGAGAACCTGTCGGGAAGTCGATATCGCCCCCTCGCCCAACAACAAGAGAACGCCTTTCCAACAACAGTACAGTAAACTGAGAGCAGCCCCATTCGCCCCAGTTGACCTATGCCGCGTTGGTTCAATACTGCCGGCCCTTGCCGCGATGACATCCACTATCTGCTTCCTGCCACCCGTCGCCTCCCGAATTTAGAGCGACTGATTGCTCAGCAAAGCTATTTCGTCATCCACGCACCCCGACAAGTGGGAAAAACCACCGCCATGCTGGCGCTAGCCAAACAACTCACCGAAAGCGGACAATACACCGCCGTGATGCTGTCAGTTGAAGTGGGCGCACCCTTCAGTCAAGACATTGCTGGTGCAGAAGAGGCCATTCTGGGGGCTTGGCGAGATAACATTTCCGTCCGTCTCCCACTCGAACTGCAACCGCCTGACTGGACAGCGATGCAATCGGGACAGAAAATTCGGGCTGCTTTACAAGCTTGGGCACAATCTTCTCCTCGTCCTTTGGTCATTTTTATCGACGAAATTGACGCACTACAAGACCAAGCGTTGATTTCTATGCTGCGACAACTGCGCGATGGTTATCCCAATCGCCCGAAAGCGTTTCCGCAATCGGTGGGTTTAATTGGTTTGCGGGATGTTCGCGATTACAAAGTGGCTGCGGGGGGAAGCGATCGACTCCATACATCCAGTCCGTTTAATATTAAAGTGCGATCGATTACTCTGAGAGATTTTAATGCAGAAGAAGTCGCGGAACTCTACGCGCAACATACCCAAGATACCGGACAAGTTTTTACACCTGAAGCCGTAGCCTTAGCTTTTGAACTGACTCAGGGACAACCTTGGTTAGTGAATGCTTTAGCTAAGGAAATTGTAGAAGAATTAGTAACAGATGAATCTATAGAAATTACACCACAACATATTTTAGCAGCCAAAGAAATTTTAATCAAACGGCAAGATACGCATTTGGATAGCTTGGCAGAACGACTCAGAGAAAACCGAGTCAAAGCCATTATTGAGCCGATGCTAGCCGGACGAGAATTGCCAGAATCTTCTAATGACGATCGCCAATATCTCCTAGATTTGGGCTTGCTCAAACGAGATCCAGCCGGGGGTTTAGTCATCGCCAATCCGATTTATCGAGAAGTGTTGCCGCGAGTTTTGGCGCAAGGGCCGCAAGATAGTTTACCGATTATCAGTCCGAGTTGGTTGAACGATCGCGGCGAACTACTACCAGATGCACTCCTGCAAGCGTTTCTCGCCTTTTGGCTGCAACATGGCGAACCGTTACTCAAAAGTGCTTCTTATCCCGAAATTGCACCGCATTTAGTGTTGATGGCATTTCTGCATCGGGTAATTAATGGTGGGGGAACGTTGGAGAGGGAATATGCGATCGGACGCGACAGAATGGATTTATGTTTGCGTTACGGTGAGGTAACGTTGGGAATTGAACTGAAGGTTTGGCGAACTCGGAAAGTCGATCCGTTGAGTAAAGGGTTGGAACAGTTAGATGGATATTTGGCTCGATTGGGAGAAGATGAAGGGTGGTTGGTGATATTCGATCGCAGAGATAATGCACCGGAGTTAGAAGAACGACTGAATACTGAAATTCATCTGACACCAATGGGGCGAACTGTTACAGTTATTCGTGCGTGAAGAAGTTGTGATGAATGTTTTGGTTCTGGCGATCGCCGAGAGTGTGCGATCGACTCTCTTTCACCCATCAAGTGGACTTTTCACACCCCGTCCACCTCGATTTAATACATGAGTATAAATCATCGTTGTTTGCACATCTTTGTGTCCGAGTAACTCTTGTACAGTGCGAATATCGTAACCGGCTTCTAATAGGTGTGTGGCCAAACTATGACGTAGAGTATGAGGACTAGCATTCTTAAGAACTTCTGACTTTTTTAAAGTTTTTTTGACAGCTCTTTGAATTCGGTCTTCCGACAAGTGATGTCTTCCTCTAAGCCCGGTTTCAGGATGTAGAGAACGAGTTGGGGAAGGGAATACATACTGTCATTCCCAACTTCTGGCAGCATTGGGATATTTGCGATACAATTATAAGTTTGGCTGCTTTAATAGTCTGTGAGGGCGTTACTTAGAGATTCCTCCTGACGATTCAGAATAAAGTGCCCTGAACGATCTCCGGTTGTGGGTTGGTTGGTTTAGGTGGCCAAAATACACCAAGTACAACCCACGTATTGTAAGGAAACACTGTGCCCATAAAGAAAAGGGTATCCTTACTCTCGTTACACAATTCATCGAGAAACTTACGGCGGACACTTAACGCTGCTTGGTGTTCATCACCTAGTCGAACTACTTCATTCAGCCAAAGTACGCCCAGTTCCCAGTCCTCAATCATTGCATTATGAGGTCTGTGGCTGTCAGCGCACTCAAAAACATAACTAAATTTGTATGGTATTTTGCGAAGAGGTTTTTGAACAGGACCGAAGAGAGTTAATTGATAGAATAGAGCCTGCCATTCGGATTTCCATTCTGAATCAGCAGGCTCAATTTTTAAATCAAGCACTCTTGTTGGACGCACAATACCAAGAGATACATTTTCGGAATTATGCAATGAGCGTAATTCTTTTACTGTATAAATTGGTATCTTATCAATGATTTGACGGCGATCTCTCCACCCATTTTTTGTTGATAGTGGTTCTCCTAGAACCCGTATTGTATCTAGATTTGGCTTTCTACTTTCCTTTCGTCGATCGTTACCTGACCCATGTGGTAGAAGATCAACTTCTATCCACTGATACAGCAGATTCCATGTATATGTGGTACACTAGATTTAGTAAATCAGCAGAAAAAATGAAAGCTTATTCGATCGAGTTTCGTAAAAAAATAGTTAAAGCCTATGAACAAGGTGATACATCAGTCAGGAAAGTAGCCCAACGTTTTGATGTGAGTAAAGCGTTTGTTCAAAAAATCTTAAAACAAAAACAAACGACTGGTCACGTTCAACCCAAAAAACAGGGTGGAAGCCTTAAAAGTGTGTTAAACTCGTCCACAGCTAAATTGACCCAGATGGTAGAAAAACATCCGGATAGCACCTTATTAGAATATTGTGAATATTGGCTAGATAGCTACCAACAATCTGTCAGTCCTAGTATGATGTGTCGCGAATTAATCAAACAAAATTTGACGCGAAAAAAAAAACAATACGGAGTAGTCAATCTGCCACCGACCGAGTGCAAATTTTGAGGTTTGAATATTGGGACAAAGTGAAAAATATCGACCCTGACAACCTCGTTTTTTTGGATGAAATGGGCGTTTTATTGGGTTTGACACGAACTCACGCACGTTCAAGATATGGTAGTAGAGTCTATGATTTAAAACCATTTTATCGGGGTGCAAAAGTCACAGTTATTGGAGCAATCAGCTTAAAAAAAGTAGTAGGATTAATGACGCTCAACGGGTCGATGGATAGTCAGGCATTTGCAGTATTTGTGGAACAGTGCTTAGTGCCAAATTTATGGGAGGGTGCAGTCGTTGTTATGGATAATCTACCAGCCCATAAGTTGGCGGTGATTGAACCACTGATTCAAGCCGAGTAAAGCGAGTGTCCTGAATTTATCACCCTATTCTCCTGACTTTAATCCAATCGAATTATGGTGGTCACAACTCAAAGCTTTTTTACGTAAGTTTTCGCCCACTACTACCAAGATGGTTGATGTTTTACTAGCTACGGCGCTTGATTTGGTTAATATTAAACACTTTAAAAACTGGTTTACAAGCTGCTGCTACTGTACTTCATAAACCTGGAATCCGCTGTATTTACGAAATTGTTGATTTCTTGGTCTATAGCGGTAGTCTACGGGATAAAGTCGAATCCATTCACCCTGCTCAGTTACACCCGCAGTACACACCAGTTCTTGATAACCTCTTGATGGATGAGGATAGGTCATCACAGTTATAAGAACTTTTGTTCTTATTTCTTGATTGCTCATACTGGACATCCTAAATGCTTAATTGGCATATCAATCAAGGTTGCTAGATATTGAGCAAGAACATTTCGATGGCAGAATTTTGGATCGGCTTCCATACAAACAAGAACACTAGGTTTAGACTTTAACAAGCCAGTTAAATTCAGCAAGGCATTCTCTCGTGAGGGAAGACTACTTCGATAATCATTAAAAAGAGATGCGTACTTCGCGGAAGAACTTAGATCATCTCGTTCAGAACCAGGTATTCCTAGCTCGGGAAGGTGCTGATAGTCTATTCCCAGAAAAACACATAGTCGCGCGAGCGTACTTTTATGAAAACCATAGCGTCGAGAGATCGGGTTGAAGCGCACATCAATTAGCTGTGAGATACCAGATTCCATCAGCAGATTTAGAAACTCATCAACCGTTTTTCCTTCATAACCAGCAGTATAGATAGCTTTCTCAGCAATAGGTCGTTTTTTCTTCCTTTTCCCAGGAAGATCGCTGTTAACCGTAAACCAAGAATATTTTTCATAAACTAAATCAAGTAGCTCTTGATTCGATAAATTGCCATACTCAGTAGCAACATAATGAATGTCTCGAATTACATCTCTAGGTAAATTGACATCGAACTTTTTCCCTAAATCCGTTAGGCTCCAACAATTATTTTTGACTTTTTCTAAAAAGCCATTACGAATAAGTGAATCAGTTTCCTGATTTAGGGTAAAAGAGTATGGTCCGTAACGGTACGGGAGGAACTGATAAAAAGTTTTTCCTCCGTGAGAATAAGTATCGTGAGAAAGCAAAAATGCCCACTTCATCATTTGCAAAGTAGATGCAGTAGATCCAACTTGCTGAAGAATCAACAATAGAGCTTTTTGGCGGTGTAACACTTTCTTTCCAAATTCAGAATAGATCGTTTGTTATATTTTCTCACAGGATGGCTGCTTTAGCAATTTTTATCTTCAAAGAGCATTGAAAACTCCTCAAGATTTCCCTATGATTGTAGCGATTGATGAGCATTCTGGTTAATTTAATCTTCCTCACAATCTCGGAATCCTTGCCAGCAGCCCAACAACGCCCATGCACCCGACCGCCGAGAGATTATCTGTTAAGCGTTCAAGGTGATCTGCGGCCGGTGATGGGCAACGTTATCTCATAAACGCTGTCTCATCTTGGAGATAATTCGGAAGCTCGATCGAGAGCTTGACATACAGAAAATTGGTAGAATAAATAGACACGCTTCGATCGCGCACCCATGCAACAAGCTAGTAGATCCCAAAAAAAGATGTTTGTGTAAATCGTTAAAATAGTACCAAAAACAATTAAGGAGAAACCCATGTTAACCCTAGAAATGGCAATCCAAAAAATCCAACATTTTTCCCCCGAACAACGCAATAAAGTTATTGAATTTATCGAATTTCTAGAATTTCAAGCCAGCCAAACTAAAACTATCGAACCAAAAAAAGATGACTCCAATCAAGAACAATCCTTTTTTGAGCTAGCCGGAATCTGGGAAGAAAAAAATATCACTCTAGACGACATTCGCAAAGACGCATGGGGCAAAGAAAACCAATGATTTTGTGTGACACCAATATTCTCATCGAATTCTATAAAAACAATACCGCCATCATTCAAGAACTACGACAAATCGGCATCCAGAACTTAACCATTAGCATTATCACCAGAGCAGAACTGTACTATGGCGCACTCAACAAAAACGAACTAAACCGCATTCAAAAACACCTAGACTTACTTCAAAATATTCCCATCGATCGACCCATCTCAGAGGAATTCATTCAACTCATGGCGCAATATTCCCTAAGCCATAAACTCACAATTCCCGATGCCATGATTGCCGCCACCGCCCTAACCCATAACATTAGCCTTTATACCCTAAACCTCAAAGATTTTCGCTTTATCCAAGGCTTAAAAATATATCAATCTCCCCTGTCCCCATGACCCAAACCGAAGCAGTGGGGTAACAGATTTAGCGCACCGAACAATTCAAAAAAGGCTGGCTGCAAAAAATGTTTGTGTAAATTAGGGAAGAGGGAATAGAAATAAACTCCATTTCGAGAGAAATCGGAGGCAATGAGGTGGTTAGCCGAGTTCGGTAGGAGAGAGGAATTAAGCAAGTCCCGATTGATGAAGTCAATCGATTTTAGATTTTAGATTTTAGATTTTAGATTTTAGATTTTAAATTTTAGATTTTAGCATTGACTTGCGCGAGATAAATACGTTCGGCAAGTTTCATCGGATACAGGTTTTTTATTTCTGGACGGATCGATCACGTGGCGGGTATTCTGGATGCTTGATTGTCAAAAACGACCTGTCAGGTTATTTGCAAGTTGCCGAGAAGGAAAGGGCATCAGCATTGAGGCAATGAAGGCGAAATCTAACAACCCCAATGCAGCGGACGGACGAGAGTCGCTGTGCTGAGTCCTGAGATAGCTACCGCCACTGATTGGGAGCGTTATCTCGCAAACGCTGTCTGACTTTGGAGATGATTCGGAAGCTCGATCGACAATTAAGAATTCCGGTGGATAAATGTCGCCCTACATTACCAACACTAATTGCTGCTTTATTCCACGATTTATCAACAGATTGAGAAATCAAAATCCCTTGAATCGGTGAAAAACGGGAACGGGAATTGCCATCTCCTACAGCTAGGACTTGATATGATATCTACGAGCAAGCCAACTGGTTGAGCCAACAATCCCCGTACCGTGATAGTCGGGGAGTGTCAACAACAACTATCACGGCAACTCAACGGAACTCGGTTTAGCAATGTGAGGCAAGCCCCAGCCCAATTTTTCCCGCAAAATGTGGAAAAACTCAAAAGATTGCACCCGAATAAACCGGGCTGGGTATTGAGCTCGCTCGACTTGCACCCAATCTTCGGGCAGAACATAACATCCGCCGTTACCGTCTACCACCATTACCAGGCGGTTCGGACTCGCCGGCAAAATCTTGACCGGCTCGGTGTTGGAAAACACCAAAGCCCGCGAAGCCATTGAATGCGGGCAAATAGGCAGCAACTGCAACACCGGCACTCCGGGAATGATGACAGGGCCACCGGCAGAAAGGGCGTAAGCTGTCGATCCTGTGGGAGTCGCGATGATGACTCCATCTGCGGCAATGTCAATAGAGGCGTGCTGACCCACAGCCACTTCAAAATGACACATACAAGTCAGCGGTTCCCGGTGCAGCACCATTTCATTGAGACAAAGGGCTTCCCAGAGGCAGTCGTTTTCTCGAAACAGCCGCACGGCCAGCATCGATCTTTCTTCGATTTCGTATTCTCCGGCGATTACCTTTTCCAAAGCTTGCGGCAGCAAGTTCAGGTAAGTTTCTGTTAAAAAGCCCATGTGACCGGTATTGACAGTCAGCAGCGGCACTCCAATCGGAGCGACTTGGCGAAATGCCGACAGCACCGTACCGTCGCCGCCCAAAACCACTGCAAACTCCATGTCGCTGTCAAAACCGGGGGGGACGAGTTGTTCGATCGGGTTGTGGCACAGGGGGCGATCGGGGCTAGAATAGCCCAGAATTCCTCCCGAACCAGAAACCGAGCAAACCTCCCAGCCGCGGGCAGTCAGCTTGTCTTCCAACTCTGCGGCGATGCGACAAGCCACAGGTTTAACGTCGTTGTATATAATCCCAGCTTTCGGCACTTTAAAATGTAAAGGGCATCTTTTGTTTACTCCGTTTTTTCGTTTTAAGCTGCTCGTACTCTATTTCCTTGAGCTTCTTCATAATCAGATTAAAGTATTCTTCGAGATAAGACTCCAAAGTAGTAGTTTCTTTGGGGTCGATTCCGAAGACGCTGTAAACGTCATCCATCGGAGCTTTCAAGGGTTTTCCGGCGGCCAAAACTTCTGAAAAAGCCAATCGGTCAGCTACGTTCCAACTCCACTGAAAGAAGGTAGCTAATTTACGAGTAGCCTGCAACAACACGTCTGGGGTGCGCGTAATTTTGGCTTCCTTCCCTGACAGCCGTTCGCACAACCGCACGATTTCGTCAGCATCCCACGCGCGATTTCCCACCACCGGAAAGCTTTTTTTCTCGGTTTCAGGAACGGAAAGGGCCCGGACGGCAAATTTAGCAACGTCCTGAGTGTTCATGTAAGCAAGGGCGGACGGCTTGTTGGGCAGCCAGACTGCCTGATTGTCCAAAATCGGCATTGCATACAGGCTCAGCAGTCCTTGCAAAAAGCCGCAAGGTCTCAAGATTGTGTAGTCTAGACCGGATTCTGCTAAGAACAGTTCGGTACAGCGCTTGATTTCCAACAAGGGGACTTGGGGATATTTCTCGGCGTCGAGAAAGGAAAAGAATATGTAACGCTTGATGCCTGCTGCTGCTGCTGCTTGGATCAGCGATACTTTTCCGTCCCAGTCTACTCTTTTGATGCTGACAGAATCGCCGGCACTGGCTGTTGCTGCATCGATAATAGCACTGACGCCTTCTAGGGCCGGAGGCAGACTGTCTGGCTGGCAAAGGTTCCCCGGTACGAGTTCAGCGCCCCATTCTTTTAAAAATGCAGCTTTTCTGTAACTTCTGACTAAACAGCGCACCTGGTAGCCCTCGTCTAGGGCGCGGCGGGCTATTTGGCGGCCGAGAGTGCCGGTGGCACCTAAAATCAATAAAGTCATCTAGGGATTAATTATGAATCTTAAACTTTCTATAAGATGGTATCAGGTTTTTGTTAAGTTTTTTATAAAAACTTAACAAAAACCTGAAATTTTCTCATTTTAGGCTTGAGATATTCGCCAGAAGGCTTGCTTTCGGCAGCAAGTAGACTCTAGAAGGCAGAAGGTATAAGGCTTCTGAAGGATTGGTTGAAAAAAACTTATTCTTCGCCGCCTTGCAATTTGAGCAGGAGGAAGCCTCCACCTATACCCACGAAAACTAGGGAAAAGGCCAAAAAGGCTGCATTGAAAATTTCAGGATTCATGATTTGATATGTCCAATTGGGCGATCGCATTAAATAAAGATAATATAATTTGGGGCAACCAGCTACCTGAATGCTAAAATTTCAGTGCCGAAACTCCTGTATTTTGTTGGAGAGAACTGCCTTGAGTCTCGATCGGGAATCAAAACTAGCTGTAACTCTGGGAGATCCGGCGGGAATTGGCCCGGAAGTGATTCTCAAGGCATTGGCAGATCCCGCTGCTGCTTTAACGGTTGCGGTTATAGGTTCTAGGATAGTTTTGCAGCAAACTTACGATAAGTTGCGATCGAGCAATCCAGCAGCACAAGCGGCAAATCCCGAAACATTAAATATTATTGATATCGAACCAGACAGCAAGTGGGGCGAAATTGTCCCAGGCGTCGGGAGTGCAGCTAGCGGGGCGGCTAGCTTTGCTTACATGGAAAGCGCGATCGCCCGTACCCTCGCCGGCGAATTCTCCGCCATTGTCACCGGCCCGATTTCCAAAACTTGCTGGCAGGCGGCCGGTTACAATTATCCCGGACAAACAGAACTACTCGCAGAAAGGGCGAAATCGCAGCGGTTCGGAATGCTGTTTGCCGCCACATCTCCCCACAGTGGCTGGACTCTCGTAACTTTACTCGCTACCACACATATTTCGCTCCGTCAAGTACCCGATGCTTTGAGTCCAGAATTGCTGAGCGAAAAACTAGAATTGCTGGTAGAGTGTTTGCGCGAAGATTTTGGGCTGGAAAGACCGAAAATTGCGATTTCGGGCTTAAATCCTCACAGCGGGGAAAATGGCAAACTGGGAAATGAAGAGCAAGACTGGATGATACCTTGGTTGGAAACGCAGCGCGATCGCTTTCCTCAAGTGCAGTTAGACGGGCCAGTCCCCCCCGATACCCTGTGGGTAAAACCGGCTAAAGTTTGGTACGGTTTAGCCAAGGAAGCTCACGACGGTTACTTGGCAATGTACCACGACCAGGGGTTGATTCCAGTAAAATTGATGGCTTTCGATCGAGCAGTCAACACTACAATTGGCTTGCCCTTTGTCCGCACATCTCCGGATCACGGCACAGCTTTTGATATTGTAGGTCAAGGGCTTGCGGATGCCTCCAGCATGAAGGCAGCATTGCAGTTGGCTGCTCAGTTGGCTAGTCGCAGAACAGCAGTTAAAATAAGGCGATAGCTTTAGTACGCCTGACGCTTGGAAAAATTGTGTCATTCCTGTTGATTTTCGCTGGGATGAGGCGGCAAGCAAGCTGTTAATTTTATTCAATTGCTAAAAATTAAATTTAGGTAGCGCAGTATGGCAGCATATAATGATAATTCAAACAAAATATATCAGTCAGAAAAAGATGTTTCTGATGCAACTATGCCAAGTTCTAAAGCTGGAGAGCAACTTCAGGAATTGCTAACCATACTGACTGAATTCCAATTATTGAAAAAACCCAACAAAGAACCAAGCGAGCTAAAGTTACCGCTTTCTGAAAAGTCGGTTCAGCGATTAGAGAATGAGGAAAATCGGCGCAAACAATTGTCTTTCCTGATCGAATCACCGAGTATTGTACCGGAAGTATTAACTAACGAGGAAGAGATCCCACCTCAAAGACGAGAAAACAATCATGAGGAACCCGATTTATCTACAGCCGGGAAGGCTGCCAAAAAAAATTGGCCGTCGGAGGAAGAATTAGAACAAGCAGTAGAGGAGTTTAAGCGGTTGCAACAACTGCTATTTGAAAGGGATTTACCGGAATTTTACAGTAATGTTTTGAGCGTGGAACAAAGGTTAGAAAATTTTGAGAAGTTGATGTCTGAACCCCAAGAGTTGATGGCTTTACTGAAACCGTTAATTCCTGAGTTATTGAGAGATGAATTAGAGGGGTTGAAGTCGGAATTTAAAAAGGCGATAGAACTCGCTAGCAATGATAAAATGAATCGGCTCGAATTGCAGACAAAATTAGCGGATTTGGAAAATCAAATTGCTAACTTCAACCAGCCGCCACTGCCGAATGCAGAACATTTAATGCAGCGGTTGATGCCGGTAGTGGGCGAGTTGCTCAAGCGTAAGGTAGAGGAGTCTAAGTTAGAGGTAGCTTCGGCGATCGCACCGACAGTCAATCAAGTAATTCACAATCAAAACGGACTTGAAGAACAGGTAGTAAGAATTGAAGATCGAGTTGCAAATATTCAGCAGCGTTACCAGCAGCAACCGGAAGATTTAATCAAGCAGCTAGTGCCAGTAGTTAGCGATTTGCTGAACCGCAAAATTAGTGAATTAAAGTTAGAGGTTGTAGAAGCTGTCGCCCCCTCAGTACAGGTAAGAATAGCTTGGGTAGAAATAGAAGAAAAAGTATTGAGCATCGTCGAACGGCGGCTGGCGACGCAACAGCCGCCAATTCAGAAGCCAGAAGAGATAATGGCGGTGCTAATGCCAGAAATAACTGATTTGCTGAACCGGAAAATAGATGAATCAAAATTACAGGTAGCGGCGACGATCCAACCCTTGATAGAATCAGCAATTCTTCAAAGAGAAGTTCAAGGAAAATTGAGCGACGTAGAAAGTAGACTAAATAATCTTCATCGACAGCAAAAGTCTCAGCCGGAAGAAATAATGGCAAGATTGATGCCGTTAATGATTGAGTCGCTGAACCGGAAAATCGAGGAGACAAAGTTAGAGGTGAGAGAGGCGATCGCGCCCGGTGTCAACACGGCTATTCAAAACAGCGGTATTGCAGCACAAATATTAAATAATGAAACTAAGATTGTCGAAGTTCAGGAGCAAGTTTTAGCAGAGATAGAGGGGTTGATGGCAAGAATCATGCCAGTGATTGTAGAGATGCTGTCCCGAAACATCGGGGAAGCAAAGCTAGAGATAGAATCTGCGATCGCCCCTACCGTAGATGCGATCGTTCAGAATAAAAGGATCGATCGAAGACTCGAGACTATCGAACAAAAGATTGTGGCGATCGAACACCGGATTTATGAATCGACAGACTTGTTTACCGATTTACTCAAACCTTTGATTGACGAACTGATGGTTAGCCATCACGCCCAACTGCAAAAGTCGGTCATCGAGTCTATTTTACCATTGTTAGATGAAGTAGTAAATTATAATTACAGGCTCAACGATAAAGTAGGGGAACTAGATCGCAAAATTACTGATGCTGAATGGGGAGGCGATCGGGAAGAATTACTCGCCCGAATTAAAATCATTTTTCCAGAAATGATGCTTCAAACAATTAATGAGTCAAAAAAATCATTTACTGAAACAATAACCCCGATAATTGATGAAGTAATTAATACCAAAACCCGAGAAAACAGGCAATCAATGGGAGTAGCCATATCGCCGGCTATTCCTGTGGGAATCAGCCAGAGAGTCAGTGAATCGCCCGATGAAATTGCAATGGCGATCGCGCCGGAAATGGCCGCCGCTATCAAACAGCAAATTCATCTCAAGCGAGAAGCAATGTCGGATGCACTTTATCCGATAATCGGAAGCACGATTTTAAAATACATCGCCGAGATGATGCGGGAGATTAATCAAAAACTCGAATCATCTTTAAGTACCGAGAGAATTAGCCGTAAAATTAAAGCAAAATTGCAGGGAATTTCGGAAGCAGAATTGCTGATGAAAGAAACAACACCACTGAGTGTGAAAGCTGTCTTTTTAATTCAAGCACAATCGGGCTTAGTCATTTCAGCAGTGCAGCAGTCTGAACGCGAACAGCTAGAATCCGAGATGGTAGCGGGGATGCTGACTGCTATTCGCGCTTTTGTCAACGATTGCATCTCTCAGTCGGGAAATATTGCAGAGATTGATGCTATAGAATACGGCACATCTACGATCGTACTGGAAGTAGCGGGTTCGTGTTATCTGGCAGTAGTTATGCAAGGAGAAACCCGCCAGTGGTTTAAGTACAAAATGCGATCGATTTTCAAAAATATTGTTGAAGAATACGGGAGTCAAATAGAGTCATTTAATGGCGATCCAGCCACGGTGCCGCCAGAAATCAACTCGAACTTGCAAAAATTAATTGATACAGAGGTAAAAGTTAAATCTCCTAAAATTCCAATTTTACCCGCGATCGGTTTGGCAGCGTTAGGTTTAATTGGCGTACCTTGGGGAATTCATCAATACCGCAGCTCAGTTGCAGCCAGCTTAGAAGCAGATACAAATTTAGCATTACAATCGGCGCCGGAGTTATCAGTTTATCGCCTCGCGGCTGATGTTAAAGATAAAGTATTGGAGATTTCGGGACGAGTTCCGAATCAAAATCTGCGATCGAAAGCGGAAAAAATTGCTCAGCAAGCGGCTCCACAATCAAAAATTGAAAATAAAATTATAGCCGTTGAAGTACCTCCCGATCCAGCTTTAGTCGAAGCCGATGTCAAGCGGACGGCAGCTCTTTTGAATAAAGTAGAAAGCATTAATATTTCGGCTCGCTATGCAGAGGGAAAAGTCGCCGTTGCAGGCAACGTGAGCAAAGTGCCCGATGCTCAGAAAATAACTCAAGCTTTTGAGAAAATTCCGGGCGTGAAGTCTGTAACAAATACAGTGATAATAGGAACTCCACCGCCGCCAAAGATAATAATGCCAGTTCGCGTGTATTTCGGTGCAGGTTCGGCAAGTTTGCAGGCGAAAGATGTAGCACAAAAGCTTAGCAAAGTCAAGGAATATATGGATAAAAATCGCACTAATAATTTAAGGATTGTTGGCTACAGCGATTTTAAAAGCACTCCGGTAGAAAATCAAAAGTTGGCACTGGAAAGGGCGACAAATGTGAAAAATATTTTGGTTAGACAAGGGATAAATGGCAACAGAATAGAAGTTGCTTCTACTAAGGGTCGTCCCGAAGGTGTGGAGGCAAATCAACCGCTGTGGCTGAGCAGATTGGTAGTATTTGAGGTGATAAACTAGAAATAGGGAATGGGGAATTGGGCATCGGGCCTAAAAGCATCGGGCATCGGGCATTGTTGACTGTTAACTGTTGACTGTTAACTGCTGACGGCGTTGAGTGATGACAACTGACAACTGACAACTGATATCTAGTCCGGTAGCATCCGACTTGTATGGGGGGCGGGTTTATGAGATTGTAGATTACAGGCAATTATTGTTAGTGAACCCGCCCCTACAAGATTCCTACAAGTCCGAATCCTGCCGGAAACAATATGACAACTGAACTACTGACAACTGACAACGGCCCACTGCCCACTGTCAACAGACTCTTAAATTAATCGAACTCGCCCGGAGGTAAAGGCTTGTATTCGATCGCCCGCCAAGCTTACTAACAAGCGGCCGCTTCCGTCAATGCCGGCGGCTTCTCCGCAGATGGTTTCAGAGGAAAGTTCGATCGCCACCGGGCAGCCAATCAACGCATCGCGGCGGCGCAATTCCGGCAAAAGTAGCGCTAAACCGGACTTGGAGGCTGGCTTGTCTGTGGTGGAAAACATATCGGCTAGTTCGAGTAAATAGTGCCGCAGTCGATCGAGCAAACAAAGTTCATCTGGTACTGTACTAGCAATAGAATGCAAGCTTACCGCATTGCCGAGATCCCTTTCATCCAATCCCGCAGCCGCGAAATCTACGCAGCGGTTGATCCCAATTCCCACAACGGCGCGAGTTTTGCCCAAAGCATTGCCAGAAGTAGCTTCGCAGAGAATTCCGGCTAATTTGCGGCGATCGATCCAGACATCGTTTGGCCATTTCAGGCGCAGCATATCGCGACAGTCGGGAACCAAATCTTCGATCGCGTAAATCACCGCTAAACCCGCTGCTAAACTGAGTCCGGGCAACAGAGTGGGGTTGAGGTTTTCGAGTACAAAACTAACAGTCAAGACACCGCTTGGGGCGTGCCAGGTGCGCCCGTGTTGGCCGCGCCCGCTGGTTTGTCGCCTAGTAAATACTGCATCTCCGTGGTGGAGTTGGGCCGCGCGGGCGTGAGCCCAACTGTTGGTACTGGGACAGGTATCCAAGGAGTGTAGCCAGTGAGGGAGATTTGGGCGATCGGGTTCTGGGGTTGCCGGCGCGGGAGTTAAGGGCAATTCAGACAAGATGGGATTTGTAGTATTTGATATCTAAAAGCTGATTATCGCATTTTCCAGAAGTGCCACCTCGCGCGACGGCGAGAATTCAGAGAAATTGAAGTGTAGTACAGTTTCAGCATCAGATTTACCTTACGCCACACCACCTATTTAGCAGCAAAATCCTTGATATATAAGGGTTTTGGGGAATAATGAGGGTTGCTGGGAGCGATCGGCACCCCTTTAAAAAACCCAATTTAAAAAAAAGTTGTATTACCCCCTTGACAGTCTTGTATTATGCAATGTAGTATAAATGTACGGCGAAGGGGAAAGAGCTTCAAAGCCTTACCCCAGAAGCAATATGAACCTTGAAAACAGAATAGGAAGTTAATCGTGTCACATAATTGCGGACATCGGCGGTGTAGACTCCGGCAACAATAGCCCGATCGGGTTGTAGTACGCGGAATCAACCGCCACCCCGTCCCAACTTGAGTAATTCAAGGACAGAAAATTGTTCATTTTCGCGGGGGTATAGCTCAACCGGTCAGAGCAGTCGCCTGTCGAGCGAAAGGTTGCGAGTTCAAGTCTCGTTACTCCCGTCAATCGATTTTAGATTTTAGATTTTAGATTTACTCCACAGGAGAAGAATCTGGGACTGGAACTTTGGTCTAAAATCCACACCTCCTGTCGGAAAGCAAGTATCCGTTTTTCGGCGGGGGTCAAAGTCCCGTAGGCAAAAGTCAAGCCGTCTCCCCCTCAAGGAGAAGATTGCGAGTGCAAACCTCGTCGGGACTCCCAGGTTAGGTGGCTGAGTGGCTCAAAGCGTCGGTCTGCAAAACCGAATTTCGCGGGTTCAAATCCCGCCCTAACCTCTGTTCCCAATCAGAAATTAAAAATTAGAAATTAAAAGATTAAACTAACAGTCTTTTAATTGATTTTTTTTACTTTGAAAAGGAACCAAGCGAAAGTGACATTGCAGCGTAGCTTAATGGTAAAGCGCCAAGTTCATACCTTGGTCAATGCGGGTACCGCTTCGCGGAAGCAAGCTACAAATCCCGCCGCTGCCACCAAAAGCAGGGATGGTGTAACTGGCAACACTCTGGTCTCCAAAACCAGCATTCTGAGTTCAAATCTCAGTTCCTGTGCCAATTTATAGTGCTGTAGGCAAATGGTTTAAGCCGCTTGGTTTTCACCCAAGTGATTGCGGGTTCAACTCCCGTCAGCACTTCTCGTGGGTCGTTGGCAGAATGGTTTTGCAGCCGCCTTTTAAGCGGATGGATCGAGGTTCAATTCCTCGACGACCTACCAAAATTCGTATCTTGGGTTGGCCCTCCTATTGGCGTGGGTAGCTGTCTGTAAAACAGTAGCTTAAAGCGTTGCTGGTTCAATTCCAGCCCGACCCATTTGTAACTGCATTTAATCCGCAGTTGCAATCTTGAGAACGTGGTGTAACTGGATAACATCTCAGTCTACGAAACTGAAGATTTGGGGGTTCAAATCCCTCCGTTCTCGCTCGCGCTTGGAGAGGTGGCCGAGAGGCTTAAGGCGCTTTCCTGCTAAGAAAGAGCGGTTTAACAACCGTCGTGGGTTCAAATCCCACCTTCTCCGTTTTCCCCCGATAGCTCAGTTGGTAGAGTGCTTGTGTGAAGAACAAGAGGTCGTCAGTTCGACACTGACTTGGGGGATTGCGTTGCCTTATAGCTCAATGGTAGAGCAAGCGGTTGTTAACCGCTAGGTTGTAGGTTCGAGTCCTACTGGGGCAGCCATTTTTTAAATTGCCGGGTAGACAAATTGGTAAAGTCGCCTATCTCTGAAATAGGAGTTTCTGTAGGTTCAAAGCCTACCCCGGCACCCAATAATTGGGAAGTCGCCTAATCGGTATGGCACCGCTCTTTGAAAGCGGCAAAATGCAGGTTCGATCCCTGCCTTCCCAGTTCTGCTATTACCAAAGCAGATAAATTACACTCCTGTAGCCCAATTGGCAGAGGCCGCAATTTCAAAAATTGTGTTGTGTGAGTTCAAATCTCACCAGGAGTACCAAAGTTTCAACTAAGTTTTTACTTGCTCCTGTGGCGGAATTGGCAGACGCGGCAGACTTAAAATCTGTTCTATTTTAGATTGTGAGTTCGACTCTCACTAGGAGCATTAACGGGATGTGGCGCAACTTGGTAGCGCGGCGGCTTTGGGAGCCGAAGGTTGCAGGTTCAAATCCTGCTATCCCGACTTTACCCCTGTGATGTAATTGGAAAACATCACTCGCTCAGAACGAGTGTTTTTTGCAGGTTCAAGTCCTGTCAGGGGTATTTGGCTAACAGCCAATTTCTGCGATTTGCTCTCGTGGCGGAACGGCAGACGCGCTAGGTCGAGAGCCTAGTTTTTTACAGGTTCAAATCCTGTCGGGAGCATGAATTCTTAATAAATAGAGGAGGAAGTTACAGCGTTTAGAAAAGTTTAGGAAAAAAGCACGCGCGGCGCAGCTAGTAGGGAATCGCCAACTGAAACTTTAGCCCCTGTAGCCCAATCGGTAGAGGCGCTAGATTTAGGATCTAGTTAGTGCTGGTTCGATGCCAGTCAGGGGTATTTGGTGACATCGCGGGTGAAGTAGCCTGGGTAGGCTTGGAGGTCTCATAAGCCTCTTAATAGCAGGTTCAACTCCTGCCCCCGCCACCAAAAGTGCAGGTGTGATGTAACTGGCAACATGAGGCTCTTGTAAAGCTTTCTTGCGAGTTCAAATCTCGCCATCTGCTTGTAAATAAGCTAGAGATATTATCTTTGTTAATTTTTTGCTAACGAATCACATAAAAAATCATGAGACGGATTGCGATCGCTCAAGACACACTAAAAATTATTGAAGCAGGTTACTACTGCTCTCCTGAAGGTAAACGCATTGAACTTGTTCAAAAAATAGCATACTGTGTTGAACAGACAAAATGCTATGAACCCGACGCTCTTTCTAAGATCGAACAAGGCGTTCTTTCTGGTACACCCCAATTTTCAAACATTGAATTTGAAGTGAGGAATGAGACGACTTTGATGGGAGCAGAACGTATGGCAATAGGACAAGAGTTTCAAAAAATAGGAGTCCTTAATTTTGCTTCTGCTAAAAATCATGGTGGTGGATTTCTCAAAGGCTCACAAGCTCAAGAAGAGAGTTTAGCACGCAGTTCTGCTCTTTACAAAAGTATCTTGAAATGTCGCGGTCACTACGAATTTCATCGCTCTCATGATTCGCTCCTGTACTCAGATAGGATGCTCTATTCACCTGATTGTCCAGTTTTCAGAAAAGATGATGGAACGCTATTAGAAACACCTTATGTTGTTGATTTCATCACAAGTCCAGCTCCTAATGCTGGTGAACTTTGGAAAAAACAATCCCAGGATGCTGAAAAAATACGCGAAGTTCTGTATGAACGCGGTGCAAAATTGTTGAGCATAGCTATTTATAATGGCTGCGACGCTCTAGTTTTGGGAGCTTGGGGATGTGGTGTATTTAAAAATAATCCAGCAACGGTTGCCCAAATGTTTGCAGATTTATTGTTGCCCAATGGTCAATTTTGGGGAAGAGTAAAAAGCATCTTATTTTCTATACTTGACTCTTCTGAACAAGCAAAAATATTTGCAGAATTCCAGAGTAGATTTATTTCAGGCAACTAAAACTTACACGACTTTCCCAAAATTTGCCATAATCGAGGTAGAGCAGTTCAAGGTTAAACTATGCTAACAACTGACAACACCTCTATCGGAAAAATTATTACCGCATTGACCGTAACTAATCGTGCAGATCAGAATGTCGCAGCCCGAGGATTTATGCCTTCCGACCAAATCCGTTCTGTCACTTTAAATAATGTGCTAGTTAATACAGGGGAAACAACACTGTGCTTGCCTTCAAGTATCATTGCTCAACTCGGTTTATAACTGCTAAAAGAAGTGGATGTAGAGACGGCTAATGGTATTGGGAAAGCCATAATTTTTCAGGATGCTAAAATTTATTTGGTAGGACGCGAAGGAACCTTTGAGTGTTTGGAATTGCCGGGAGGTATGAATCCTCTATTAGGCGTGATTCCTTTGGAAGCGTTGGGAATTGAATTAGACTTGAAAAATCAGCGGTTAATAACTTTACCCATCAGTCCAACGCAAACTTACTTGACAATTTTGTAGAGGCTGTATGTTGAGATTTAATAGTTGCAATCGGTAAAACTAATTTAAGTGCGGATATGGTGCAACGGTAGCATCTGAGTCTTCCAAACTCGCGATACGGGTACTCTTCGAGAAGGCTTCGCCTACGAGTCCCGTTATCCGCTTGGTTAAAATCGGTACAGGTTTTATTCAATCCAAAATCTAAAATCGGTTTAGGTTTTATTCAATCCAAAATCTAAAATCTCAAATCGGTTTATGGGAGTGTAGCTCAATGGATAGAGCGCCGCGCTTCGGACGCGGATGTTGTGGGTTCGAGTCCTACCACTCTCGTTGTTTTTGCTTGAAATTAAAGAGGTGATTCCGTTGAATGATTAATTTTTTATATAGCCTTGCTCAGGTAGATGAGGTATGATTATTAATTGGTAATGGGAGTTGTTAGGTGCTTACCTCACTTAGCTACATAAGCACAATTAAGAGGGCTAAAGCCCAACTACGTACCTCACTTATTTGAGAACCGCTATAGCAAGAGCGATCGCCCTTTGCGTGTCCCAATCTTTGGAGCCTACATACTTTAGTACGAGAGGAAAGGTAACGCTGTCAAAATCAGCGGGCGTTTGAGAACGAGGAGTGCGATGAACCCGGCAGGTTGGCTTAAAGGTAGCCATCCTTTAAAGAGTGTGTAATAACTCATCGGCGGAGTTCCTCTAGTAACTGAGAAAACGCAATGCTCTGATAACTTGCACGGAAAGTGCGATCGCGCATTAACAAAAAACATGGGAGTGTAACTCAACTGGATAGAGTGTCGAGCTTCTACCTCGAATGTTGTGGGTTCGAGTCCTACCGCTCCTGCTGTCTCGGGTTCGTAGCTTAATTGGTAAAGCATCTAACTGGCTGTTAGAAAGATATCGGTTCAAATCCGATCGCAATCCACCACACCAATTTTAGATTTTAGATTTTAGATTTTAGATTTACTCCACAGGTGAATCTTTTACGCGGGGTCATAGCTCAATTGGTAGAGCGCTTGCTTTGCACGCAAGAGGTTAGGAGTTCGATTCTCCTTGATTCCACTTGTGGTGTCTGAAGTCGAAGCGGCCGAGACGCTAGCCTGTGAAGCTAGTTATTAGCGGGTTCGAGACCCGTCGGACACCTTTGAATTGATAATGGAGGTTATGATATTAAGGTATTTTCGAGAGGTTGATTTCTGAATTTTTTTTTGTTGATAGCAGTTAATAAAGGCTAATTCAATTCCCTTTTCTAAACAGGCTTGAAACTTGCGACTATCATTATTTTGAATAGACGCTAGTTTTTCTGCACCATAAATTGGCTCGTAATGGAAAATACCATTTAACTCAAAAGCTAAATTTAGAGAGGGAATGTATATATCAAGTTCTGCATTTATGGCATCTTTGCGATTGAAATAAATTTCTATCTCTGGATAAAGGTTTAAAAGCTGCTCCTCAATCCAATGTTCAAGCTTAGATCGTCGATTTCCATAACTTTTATGGCAATTATTGTAAGTTGCTGCACATGAATTTGAACAAAAATCTGGTTTGCCCTCTTGTAGTCGGTGTCTTTGTTTATAAAAAACCC
Organism: Microcoleus sp. F6_B6; assembly: GCA_036702215.1. GTDB lineage: Bacteria > Cyanobacteriota > Cyanobacteriia > Cyanobacteriales > Microcoleaceae > Microcoleus. The sequence goes on along the minus strand of JAUBST010000005.1, from coordinate 102,043 downwards.
GATCGCAGGTAAAACAAACTACTTCCTTCGCTAGGATTGGTTTGACAAATAACGGTAAGCCTGCTGCTTTCAAAGCATTATTCCAACTTCCAAATTTCCTGACAACTGTATTGTGTGCTACTGGGCAAGGAATACTTTTATCTCTAACTTTATTTAAGGCAGGAACTTCACCGTGAGACTGATAGTATTCTGGGAACCATTTTATTAGTTGATCTTGAGTGATTTGCATGACAAGCTTTTAAAGGTATTGCCATCTTACTCTTAAATGGGGTGTGTATTAATAATAAAAATTTTTAAGACTCGTTATATAGCGGTTATCAAAAAAGTGAGGTACGTAGTTGGGATGCGAGCCCTATACGTTCAAGTGGTTATATAATCTATCAATCATACCTCATCTTTTTGAGAAAGGCTATACACCCAAAATTTGGGAAGCTGCTGCCGAGAGGACGGCAACCTGTCTCGAACACAGGAGTGCAGTTAACAACTGTAGGGGTTCGACTCCTCCAGCTTCCGTTATTCAACTTGGAAGATGCCGCCGAGTGGACGGCAAGCAATCTTGAAAATTGTGGTGCGGCAGCGATGTCGTAAGGGTTCGATTCCTTCATCTTCCTTTTAACCACCGGAAGTCGAAAAGCGAGACACCGTGCTGATAACGCGGGGATAGGAGGGGCAGTACCTCCTCGGTGGATGGATTGGTTTATAATAAGTCTAGATTTGCTAGCCATTCAACATAGAAGCCATGAGCATTCAAGTTCTCAAATTAGAATTGATTCAATGGATTTTGTTATTGAAAGATACTCAACTTTTAAACGAAATCCAAAAACTGAGAGAAAAGTCACCTGAAAAGACTGCTGTCCTCAAACCCCGTCAATTTGGCTGTGGTCAAGGAATTTTTACTTATGTTGCGGATGATTTTGATGAAACACCTCCTGGTTTTGAAGAATATATGTTGCCATGAAATATCTAATTGACACTCACATTCTAATTTGGTTTGTTGAAGGTAACGCTCGGCTTGATGAAGATGTGCGAGCGTTGATTGCTAATCCTATCAATGAAATTTAGATCGGCCAAGCTAGTCTGTGGGAAATTACTATCAAAATCAGCATCGGTAAGTTGTCTTTGTCTATTTCTGTATCGGAGTTAGAAATATTTCTGATTAACCACGAGTTTCAAATTCTAGAGACTAAGTTCCTTCATTACGATAAATTGCAAAATATCCCTTTTTACCATCAAGATCCTTTCGATCGCCTAATTATTTCTCAAGCCCAAGCCGAAGATTATACTATTATTACACATGATGATAGGTTCAAACAGTATGATGTGAAGTTGTTGTAATTTCACACGCTCGGAATACAGGTTAAATATGAATTTAAACAATTACCATTACTATCTAGTGGTTGACCTTGAAGCAACCTGCTGCGATCGACAAGCAACTATAAAACAGACTGAAATGGAGGTTATTGAGATTGGAGCCGTTATGGTAGAAGCAAAAACGCTAACTATCATTGATGAGTTTCAAAGCTTCATCAAACCTATTCGCCATCCTATCCTGACTGAATTCTGCAAATCGCTAACATCTATTTCTCAGGCACAAGTCGATCGCGCTCCGACTTACCCGGAAGCGATCGCACTTTTGAAAAACTGGCTGTCTGATTACTCAAATGGTGTATTTGGTTCTTGGGGCGATTTCGATCGCAAACAATTTCAACAAGACAGCAATTTTCACAAAGTACCTTTTCCCATTGCTTATCCTCATGTCAATCTCAAACAATTGTTTACAGAAAAGCAAGGTTTGCGAAAACGGTATGGCATGGCGAAAGCCCTGACACTCGCGGGTTTGCCGCTAGAAGGAACTCATCACCGAGGCATAGATGATGCTAGAAATATCGCCAAACTGTTGCCTTACATTCTGGAGCGAAAACAGTTGTCCTGATTGGCGATCGTACATACAGCGAGCAAAATTATGGGGAGGTCGCCTAAGTGGAATGGCACCGTAAAAACTTTGGAAAAGCGGCTCCCAAAAGGACGATCGGGTTTGTTGATTAGGGTAAAAAGTTGCTTCGCGACGTTCCCTGAAAACGCAAACTGGCAGCGGGTTGCGGAAGCACTGAAAGGAATTAACAGTCCGAGATGGGGGCAGTTCCCGTCTGCTTGCGGGCAGTAAGGAAGCGCGTTTCCTGAAAGTTGCTGTCGATCGATGCGGGTTCGAGTCCCGTCCTCTCCATTTCAAGTCCAAATCGAAGAGTTTCAACCCGTGCCCTAACAGTTAAAGCATACATACCGCTCGTAAAAACCTGGACAAAGCTACCCAAAAGTAGTCAATGTTCGACATCTACGTTGGTAATTTTAGTCCAGAGTCCTAAAAATACAGGAATAAACGGCAATCCCTCTATTCCCTTCATGAAGTCGGGAATTACTTTTCTCGCTATATTTATGCTGCCATTGGTATCAGCATTGATTTTTTTGCCCGTTGAGGCTCTATACAAGCCACGCTGAACACGTTTACCGCTAAAAACAGGCTTGACCAGAGTCTTTTTGTGATAAATCGGCAAATTATCACCATCTAAAGCACTGGCTTTTGATGTGTAACTTTCCTCAGTCAAGGTGACAACAATCCCTGCCAATTGTGCTTTATATGTCAATAAACTAATCAGCTTGGCATGGGGAATATTGGTAAATGCTTGATTGTTCTTTTTACCAATGTTGATTGACTGCTTCTGCCCTGGGTTTTTGCCAATAATTAACTGACCGATCTCGTTCAACTGGCACCAATCAATTACACGACGACTCGCAGTATGAAGATAGTTGTCAATTCTTCTATTTCGCTTACTGTTTAGTGATTTAATCTGTCTGACCGCTGCGATTGATTGTGATGCGGCTACCCGTTTATTGAAGAATTGATTAATACTTTTCAATGGTCTACCATTAATCAACAGCGGCTTGATGCCGGGATGATTGGATGTTATAGCCATCAAATTGTTTAAACCAAGGTCTACACCAGCCACATATTTCCCGTGGGATAAGGGTATGTCATTAACTGTGTAAACAACTTCAATAACATAATGGTCAAGATGAGGGACAATCCTTACTTGGTCTACATTTTTAGTTTGAGTAGCCAACTCAATCTTAGTCTGAGACAGTTTAACATTCCCGATATTCAAAGCAGGTTTTGATATTGCATCTATCGGATAAATGACAACATTCCTACCACGCTCTTTATGCTTGTATCCTGGTATTTTCGGTTTGCCATGATATTTCTCAGGGTGTTTTGACCAATCTTTAAGTGCAGTCAACCATCCCTTCCAAGCCTCAGCAACTCTCCGAACAATCTGTTTGCTAACTTTTGTTGGTAGATACCTATAAGCTTCTAAGCTCTTAGTCTGGTGATAAATATTGATGGAGTTGTAATACTTATTGGTTTCAAAAAAGTATTGGCGCTGAACGTAGTTAGCAGAGTTGTATAGATGTTTAGATAGTAATTCTAAATGGTCGCATTCCTTCCAAAATCTATGTTGTTTGTTAATTACGTGTTTTTCTACTAGCTGCATTTGACTCGACATGAGTAAATGTATTGTGCTTTGTATTATATACGACAATCGTAGATCGTCAACATCGCAGGTACAAAATTATAATGAGTCCAAACGCAGATTCCTCGCGAAGCAAGACGCCCGCATCTGCAATCCAATGGCACGGGGGCCAAAACAAATTGAACTAGGGGCAAATAGTCTCGCGCGATTGAACGAGTTGCCAAAAAAGCTACCCAAAGAGTAAAGGATGGGTAGCTTTGTCTATAAATTAAGTTACAGTTTCCAACCCGGCTGTTAACCGACTAAAACCAATGCTTTACGCACTTGCACGGGTTGAACCTCAGAACCTCAGTTGTTCTTGAGGTCTAAATCGCGATCGTAGCTGTTGATTGGCCGCAGTCTGGTCATCAACTGCTTCAGCAAAAAGCCGTTGCTGTTCCAAGCGGTATAAGGATTAGCCCCTTGTCCCTTCAGGCACAAGGTTTGTCGGCCTTTGTTGTGCCAGATATTTGCCAGCAGGCTGACGACTGACACTAAGCCGAGTTCATCGACAAGGGCTTCGAGTTCATCTTGAGTCACAAGCAGACCTCCAGGGTTGACTATTTTCCTGAAGGATAGCACAATGGGGAAAGACAGGGTACTAAATGGGGTTAATCAGTGGTAAGTTTATCGTCAATCAGCTTATATTCGTTGATAGTTGCCAGCAGCATCAGTTTAGACATGGATATTCCTGACTCGTCAGACAGCTTCTTCAGCTTTTGATGGATTCGGTTGGGCATTGTAACTTTTATGGTTTTGGAACCTTCCTCTTGTTCAGGCATTAGCAGCAATCATATTTAGTTGACACCAGCTTATCTCCTTTTGAGTGCCGATCGCACCTTACTGCGACCTTTGCCTGTAGGGATGCGGGCGATCGCGCACTTTAAAAGCGCTACTGCTAGAATGGTTTCACTCTGGATAGTTCCCAAAACTTCTTAAAAAACAATATTAAATATGCGAAAACTAAAATATTACGTTGCTTGCACCGTTGACGGGTTTATTGCTCGCGAAGATGGCTCATTTGATTGTTTTCCTATGTCAGGAGAGCATTTCGCTGATTTGTTCGATTCCTTTCCTGAAACTTTTCCGGCTCACTTTCAGGAAGCACGAGGCATTCGTGCAGAAAACAAGCAGTTTGATGCGGTTTTGATGGGACGGAAAACCTATGAGGTAGGGCTAAATGTTGGTGTAACTAATCCTTATCCCAGCTTGAAGCAGTATGTTTTTTCGCGCACTATGAAAGCCAGTCCAGATGAGAATATTGAACTTGTTTCCGACAATCCTGTCGCAGTGGTTAAGGAATTGAAAAAAGAAACGGGTAAAGACATCTGGCTATGCGGTGGTGGCGCTTTAGCTGCAACTCTTTTTTCTGAGATTGACGAGATGATTGTGAAGTTGAATCCGGTAGTAATCGGATCGGGAATTCCTCTTTTTTCCCGTGCAGTCGATCCGACAAATTTGGAACTTGCCGCTCGCAAAATTTACAGCAACGGTTTCATGTTGCTGCATTATCGAGTGAAGCATTAGCAATCAGGACTTTATTCGTTGCAATTGCTGCGGGCAAGAAAAGAGTGAATTGCTGAATACAAAATAATTTTTTAGCAATTAGACAAAAGCTGAATTTTTAAGGGTGGTTGGCAGAGCGGTGATGCACCCGGCTTTTAACCGGTACCAGATAGGTTCAACTCCTATATCACCCATTTTTAAAGGCCGAGGATAGCAGCTAGTAGAGTTGGGCGGAAATAGAGCTACCATTGATAGGGAGACTTAAAGACAGGACAGATTCATGCCCAGACTAGCCCCAAAACCCTTGCAATTGACACAGGAAGAACGAGAGCAATTACAACAGATTGTCAGCCGCCATAAGACTTCCCAGCAAATAGCATTAAGAGCCAGAATTATTCTGTTGGCAGACGAAGGACGCAATCATCGAGAAATTGCTCGGGAGCTCAAAATCAGTCGAGAGATGGCTTCGCTATGGCGTAATCGTTGGTTAGAGTTGAGTGTAAAAAACAGTCAAGTGCTGGAGCGATTGGTCGATGCCGAGCGACCGGGATGTCCAATGAGCTTCAAATTAGAACAGATTCTTCAAATATTTGCCCTCGCTGGCGAGAAACCTGAAGTCTATGGACGACCCATCAGTCATTGGAGTGCCAGAGAGCTAGCAGATGAAGCGCTCAAACAAGGCCTAGTCACGAGCATCTCCCCTCGCCATGTTGGGCGATTGATGGCAGGAGCCGATTTAAAACCGCACCAATCACAATACTGGTTGAATCCCCCCCGACCCACAGTTTGATGAAAAAATCAAAGATATCTGCCAGGTCTACCTGAGTGCAATGGAGCAGGCCCAGCAGGGAGAACGAACGATTTCGATAGATGAGATGACTGGAATTCAAGCCATAGAGCGCCAGTCTCCCGACCTGATGATGCGTCCGGGCAAACGGTCGCGGCGAGAATTTGAGTATATTCGCCACGGTACTCAAACCTTAATCGCGAGTTTTGATGTCGCTCAAGGTCGGATAGTCGAAGCGACCGTTGGCGATACCCGCACCGAATTGGACTATCAAGCGTCACATTGAGAACCTGATTGCCCGTGACCCTGATGCTGTCAAATGGCATCTGGTGATGAATTGTTTGAACACTCATCAATCGGAATCGTTGGTTCGGTTTGTGGCACAATCTGAAGGGCTGGAAGTCCCTCTCGGGGTTAAAGGGATATCGGGGATTCTCAAATCGATGTTAACTCGGTCGGATTTCTTACGTGACCCCACTCATAAAATTGTGTTTCACTTCACCCCAAAGCATTGTTCTACAGCGAGATCGGATTGAGATTTGGTGAGCGTATTTTGGTTCGTAAGTTACTCAGGCGAGCCAATTTTATCAGCAAAGCTCAACTCAAAACCCGTCTCCTTGAATTCATCGATTATTTCAATTGCACTATGGCTAAACCCTTCAAATTGACTTATCAAGGCAAAGCGTTGAAGCAATAGTCAATGGTAGGTTAACTCCCGCCCAACTCTACTAGACGAATTCCCCACCCTAGAACAATTTCAATCTAACCTAATACAGCTTTTTTCCCATTCCGAAAAAGAAGATTCATCCCAACCAACCAAAAACGCTTACCGCTGATTAAGTATTTACAAAACCATCGCTGTTTAATCGTCTTAGATGACGTTCACAACCTTTTTTGTAGCTGCGAATTGGCAGGAAAATATCAACCATAATCCGAAGAATATCGCACTTTATTCAAACAAATAGAAAAATTATCCCATCAAAGCTGCTTGATGTTAATCGGTTGGGAACAACCGAGAGAAGTGACTCAAGTTAAAAACCCAAATACTTCTATTCGCACCTTACAACTCAAAGGTTTAGACATCGCCGCCGGACGGGAAATACTCAGAGATTATGGGTTAGAAGAAAGCGACAACAGTGAAACTCTCATTCATCGCTACCAAGGCAATCCCCTATGGTTAAAAAGCGTGGCGAATCTGATTCAAGACTTGGGTGGAGGCGTGACAGAGTTATTACCGAATGATACCATATTGTTGCCGGAAGATTTGAAAGATGTTTTACAGCAGCAGTTCGATCGCCTATCCGAACTAGAAAAACAAGTCATCTCCTTGTTAGCCAAAGAAAGCCAGCCGATCGATCGGGCATTGCTAGAAAATAAGATAATTCCGGCTTCAGATTTGCCAAATGCGCTGCAATCTCTATCGCGGCGCTGCTTGATTGAACAACAAGGAAATTTTTACACGATTTCACCTGTACTGAGGCAATATGCGATCGCCCATACAGTGTAATTTATACAACCATTGCTGGCATTCTCGCGCTTCACCCAAATTACTAAAAGTGGCAATGGGCGATCGGGTAAATGGGGCGATCGGTTCGATAGAATGATCGGTAGTCGCAATTCCATTGTTTGTCATGACGCTGAAAGAATTAGAGCCTCAACTCCTGGCACTCTCTGACGACGAAAAAGCTCAAGTCGTTCAACTCCTCACTCAAGGTAAAATCACTCCTTGGCGCGGTATTGAAAAAACGCCTGATGTTTGTGGTGGGAGTGCCTGCATTGCTGGAACTCGCATCACAGTTTGGGGACTTGTAGAAGCTCGTCGCATTGGCTATAGCGAAGCCGAATTACTCACAAGCTATCTATCGCTATCTGCTACTGATATTGCTAACGCTTGGGCTTATGCTGAAGCCTTTCCCGATGAAATTGAAACAGAAATTCGGGAAAACAAAGAAGTGATGGACGAGGATTTGTAGGAGATGGCACGTCTCTATGCCGACGAGCAATATCCCTATCCTGTTGTAGAATTACTGAGAGCTTTAGGACATGATGTTTTGACTGTCCAAGAAGCAGGCAGAGCGAATCATATCATGTCCGGTCGAGCGATCGCGATTTTTGTAGGGGAGGGTTCGCCAACAATAGCTGCGAATAATTGACCATCTCAAAAACCCGCCCCGACCGGGATATTATGGTTAATCGATCGGACATGATATCAGAAAATTCCTGACCCGGATGTTTTAGCTTTTGCTACTAGCGAAAAACGTGCTGTCATTACCGAAAACCGTAAGGATTTCTTTCGGCTGCACCGCATACAGCCCCTTCATGCTGGCATTATCGCCTGTACGAACGATCGCAATTGGGAAGCACTGGCTAACCGAATCAACGCGGCTATTACAGCAGAAGAATCTTTGCAAGGTAAACTAATTCGTGTTGTGCGCCCTTGACCTTAACTTAGACGGCAGTGATACCTTGCCCTAAATGCTTCAAGACTTGAAAAGCCGATCGCAATTCACTTGGCACAGTATAAATCGAAAATGCCCGCGATAAGCTGTATTCGGGTGTAGGTTGAGCTCTGAGTTTCACAAACAACACATCATCGCCATTCGTCAACATACCAAATCTCGGTTTATCCAAATCAGGAGTTGCCATCATGTATGCTAATGCTTGGGGTAATGCCGATCGCGTCGAAATCGTAGTCTTCTTACATTCCAAAACTATTACCCAAAGCTGCCAAGGCAAAATCAAGATATCAATTCGTCCGCGCAGGGTTTCTTCCCCATCATCGATCGCAATTTCAATCGCAGCTTCAGCCTTCATCCTCAAAGGTGGATCGTAGAATCCCGCCAGTTCTAACAAAGGTGATGCCACCAGCAATGTCACTGCCCCTTCTAACAATTCTCCATCGGCTTTATGATATAGCAATCTACGTCGTAGCGTATCCAAAGCAGTCTGTTCAGAATCGCTGAGACTTGGCAATTCAGTTTGCCACTCTGTAAAAAAAGCCTCATCCTCAGTTCGGCTCAAATTCAACCTTGATTCAGCCTCAGCAAGGCTTTTAATAGCTTCTGTAACAGCAATAACTTTTGCCATTCGTTCACCTTTGATTCAAACGGTTCCATTTCCTACGAAAATTACCTTCATTGTAATACTCTTTCTCGCCTCCAGAAAGCAACAATCATGAGTGTTAGGTTTGTTTCCTGAACTATCAGGTAAGGTGCGTCGCTTTGAGATTGCCGCTCTTTTTTAGGATTGGCAGGTGGCGACGCACCCGGAGGCTGCTGTTGCATGACTTTTGAGAATTAGTATCAGCAAAAGTATGGGTTTCTCTCCAAAAACAAAAACCGGGCAACTTCCAAGCTACCCGAGTGTTAGGTTTGTTTCCTGAACTATCAGGTAAGGTGCGTCGCTTTGAGATTGTCGCTCTTTTTTAGGATTGGCAGGTGGCGACGCACCCGGAGGCTGCTGTTGCATGACTTTTGAGAATTAGTATCAGCAAAAGTATGGGTTTCTCTCCAAAAACAAAAACCGGGCAACTTCAAAGCTACCCGGCAATCATAACTTTAGACTTCAGACAAATCTAAAATCTAAAACCTAAAATTCTTAAACAGCTACAGTCTTCTTAGCAGAAGAGCTCAATTCGCCCTTAGCATACTTAGCTGCAAAATCGTCCAAAGACACTTGCTTAATCTTTGTACCGTTACCGGCGCAGCCGAAAGAGTTGTAGCGATCGCTACAAACCTTCTGCATATACTTGATCGACGGCTTCAAGAAGTGGCGGGGGTCAAACTCGTCGGGCTTCGCAGCCAAAGCTTCGCGCACCGCAGCGGTAATCGCCAAACGGTTGTCAGTATCGATATTGATCTTGCGAACACCGCACTTGATGCCCTTTTGGATTTCTTCCACAGGTACGCCGTAGGTTTCGCGGATTTTGCCGCCGTTGTTGTTGATGATTTCCAGCAAGTCTTGGGGCACAGAAGAAGAACCGTGCATTACCAAGTGAGTATTTGGCAAGCGGCGGTGAATTTCTTCAATGCGGCTGATTGCCAAAATTTCGCCAGTCGGCTTGCGAGTGAACTTGTAAGCGCCGTGAGAAGTGCCGATCGCGACTGCTAGAGCATCAACGCCGGTTTGCTCGACGAAATCAACAGCTTGTTCGGGATCTGTCAGCAACTGATCGTGAGAAAGCGCACCTTCAAAGCCGTGGCCGTCTTCTGCTTCGCCCATCCCTGTTTCCAGAGAACCCAAGCAACCCAGTTCGCCTTCAACGCTAACGCCGATCGAATGAGCCACTTTCACCACTTCGCGAGTAACTTCAACGTTGTACTCGTAGCTGGCCGGAGTCTTAGCATCCGCTTCCAGAGAACCGTCCATCATCACGCTAGTGAAACCTTGGCGCATGGCAGAATAGCAAGTGCCGGGGGCATTGCCGTGGTCTTGGTGCATGGAAATGGGAATGTGAGGATAGGTTTCAACTGCTGCCAAAATCAAGTGGCGCAGGAAATTTTCGCCAGCGTAGGAGCGAGCGCCGCGAGAAGCTTGCAGAATCACAGGGCTGTTGGTTTCGTCAGCAGCGCGCATGATCGCTTGGATTTGCTCCATGTTGTTGACGTTGTAAGCCGGTAGGCCGTAACCATTTTCAGCCGCGTGGTCGAGCAGCAATCGCATAGGTACAAGCGCCATAGATATTCCTCCTAATTATTTGTGATTTTTGGGCAGTGAATTTTGGACAAGCTTAATTCTTACGATAATATTAAGACAATTTGCCACCGATCGCGCACTATCTTTCCAGATTTACTGAAAAGTTCAAAAAACAAAATTTTGAGTTCCGAGCATTCCACTCAAAACTCAAAATTTTTAACTCACAAATTTTTTATGGGTCGCCCGGGATTTGAACCCGAGACCAATCGGTTAAAAGCCGAATGCTCTACCGCTGAGCTAGCGACCCGCGAAAACATTGTTACCGCACACAATTTCTAATAGTAGCACCCCTCATTTGAAATAGCAAGTGTTTTTTAAATAAAATGTGCAGTCATGCGAACCAGCATCTCGCAAGTCGCTCCCGGCTGCAAATAAATCAAGTGTTCGCCAGTGTTGAGGGCATTTCTAGGAGCAGTCCAAGGTTCCAAACAGTAAAAATCCTTGTCCTTCACCATCCAGAAAACCAACTTCCCATAGCTGGAGTTGTAACTGACGGTGAGCCGCAAGCCGCTCGCCGCGTCAGTGACAGTAGCAGCAAGACCGGTGAGCTCGTCAAAGGAAACATCTATTTCATCCAGCGTCGGGTCAAAAACCCCGGTGAAGTAACCCTTTTCATGGGTGTTCTGATCTCTGTACTGCATCCCCGGAATCTCAAAGCGCAGCTTAGATTTGTCCGCCGCCAAAAAGTAGGGGTGCAAACCACTAGAAAACGGCATGGGTTCGGCAGACAGATTGGTGTATCGCTGAAAAATTTCCAAAGAATTGCCTTTAATCTGATAAGTGAAGGCTAGTTGGAAATCAAAGGGATAAACAGCCAGCGTCTTGTCGCTGCTGTCGAGAATCAGCGTCAGAGCGGCGCAACCCTCCGTAACTTGTTCGCCTATTGTCCAAGGCAAGTCTCGAGCAAAGCCGTGCTGTTTGAGCTTGTGCTCCACTCCGTTGTGGGTGTAAGTATTCTCCGGGAGATTGCTGCAGATGGGAAACAGGATGGGAACCCCGCCGCGTACAGTCAGATCGGGATTGGCGAACCGTTCCGCGTCCAAGTAGAAGATTTCTTTGCCTTCAACCAGCCAGCTAGTGGCAATACCGCCCCGTTCCGGCACAACTTCTAGAGTAGAGTTAGCGGTTTCGTCGGAGAGGATATAGGTTTTGTACTGCTTTTGCTTGAGCGCGATCGCAAACACATTTGTCATCGGTAGTAGGTCATTGATCATTGGTTGTCAGTAAATCGATCGTTAATAATTGGTCGCTAGTATGTTGATGTTCACCCATTACCGCCCCTATCCTCCCCCTGCATCCTCGCCAACCCCCATCGGCTAACCAATGCTCCTACCTATAGGAGGCAGGGCGAGCCGGTGCTTGGAGCGGTTGCTGCTGGTAGCTGGAACGATCGCGGAGACCGGCTGCGCTTTGAGTGCGACTTCAAAAGATACAGCCCGATGAGTGGGGGGAAGATAGCTTTGGGGACTCAGCACAGCTCCTTGACTGGGAGAAGGGGGCGAAATAAACGGTTCTTTGATGAATGGCTCTTTTGTAAACGGCTCTGGTTCCCGGCTGGGATTTTGAGGTTGAGCGGGGTAGATGCGCGGCGGCAAATTTTGATTTGCAGGTGGGTTTGATTCAATTGCAGGCTCCGTCCCGTTCGGGAAAAATGAGGAGTTGTCCGGCTGTTGGGGCGCAGCCGGCAAAGCCGGCAAAATCAAAGTAGGTTTGGGTTGTCCGGGGCCTTGCTGATTGCTTTCACCGCCGCTGGCCCCGGAACCTCGCCCCGGCTGGTATGTACCGCTCTTTGCTGCTCCTGGCAATGGATAATTTGGAGTTTTTGATGCCGGTCCTGGCTGGATTAGGGCATCGAGAACTACAGAAGATCGCATCGGTCGATCGAAAATACTAGAAATTTGCTCGATGCGTTTGAGGATGCGATCTGCTGCAGCTCCCTTGACCACCTTCGGCTGAAACTTTTTCACCTCCACAGGCAGAAACTCTACCTTCATATTCCTGTCTTTGAGCGATACTTTCAGGACTGCGGTATCGTAATCCCTGCGAGCATTCGGGCCGAATATAAAATTACCCAGCGAGTAAACTATCGGGCGGCCCTTGTAAATTTCTGCACCTTGCAGTACCTGGGGATGGTGTCCCACTACCAAATCAGCTCCTTGGTCGATCGTAAACCGAGCCAAATCAATCTGCCAGTCCCCCGGATAATCTGCCAATTCGACTCCCCAGTGGTAATTAACAATAATCCAGTCTACCTGACCCCTAAGAGCTCGAATATCCTCGGCCACCCGATTGTTACGGCGGGGGTTAGTGCCCGCTTTCCCTTGGTCGGCGACGTTAATCTCGGCATCGTAATAACCGAGGTAGGCAATCCGCTGACCCTTAACTTCAATAATATCTGGACGCCTAGCTTCTTTAATATCTCTGCCGGCTCCCAGGTGTTGAATCCCATTATTATCTAGAGTATTCATAGTCTCCACCAGCCCCGGTTCCTCGTAATCCATAGCGCGGCTATTTGCCAGATTGACTATATCCACTCCTCCGGCTGTTAATACTTTTACCGATTCTGGATCGGCTTTAAAATTTAATTGTTTTTTGCCAGAGCCCAATGTAGAGCGAGTCAGGGAGTTTTCTAGGTTAACCATCGCCACATCTGCTTGCCGGTACTCGTCCATATTGGCGAAAGCCCATTGGTGATCGTTGGCAGCAGATGCTCCCAGCGCATCCGATAGATTCACATTTCCTCCGAACATCAGCGTTACTGTTGGGTCGTAAGGATTAGCAACTTGCTTTTGCTGTACTACTGGTACCACTTCTAATGCCGCTTGCACCGTATCCGCACGTTTTGGAGGCGGCCCCGAAATTACAGCAGCTTGCTGGTAGCCGGATACTTGCGAGCCTAACTGCAGGGTCACAGCCTCGTGGTAGCTGACCCAACAGCCTAAAATAAATGAGGCAAGTGCCGATCCCACTAGCAGCAGAGAACGATACGTTTTAAATTTAACCCAATCGACGACCGGTAGGGAACGGTAACGCCGCCGCTGGCGGTTTGCCGGAGTGACAATTCGCACTGACTGTTTCCAGAGAATGTCTGCATCCCCAGCCAAGCGCGCGTGAATTCGCACTCCTTCTACTGCTGGCGAGTTGAGTCTCCAGAGTTGGTGGCAAATAAATTTGACTAAGCCTTCCCGGAGAGTGCTCCCGATCAATGCAGGATCTGGCGCAAATTCGCGCTGAAATTCTACGAGGATTTGGACGCAGCCGGCCTGAGCCTGTTCGACGCGGGCATAAATCCCTTCGGGGCGCAGCAAGCTGTCAATCCAGTAATTGAGGGCTTGAAAGTTGCCCGATCGCGCTAGCTCCAAGATAGACGGCTGCGACCAATTTTCTGCGTACACCATCAATTAGCCTCCTTAATACGCACGAGCGATGACTCCAATTTGTTTTGAACGGAACCGCAATTCTTTTAGCTTAACCGCCACAGGTTCCGCTGCCCGTTTTGAAGCTAGTTGTTGGCCGCCACCATTTTCTACATTTAGGGGCTGCCTGATGTCAGTGATTTTTATCACACTCCGGTCAATCAATTTGAGATTTGAGATTTGAGATTTGAGATTGAGTTCACAGAGGGTACTGGGGGCTAGAAATAACCTCCAAACAAGAAGTTTCTGGGGGACTTGAGGCATAAGAAAGGGAGATTTATGAGGCAGAGTCTGTTGTTATTGTCGCTGTTTGAGTGTCGCTTTGGAGCTTTCGCTTTGAGATTTAAGATTTGAGATTGAGCATGGACGGCGTTAGCGGGCGATCGAACAAACGTCGAAACCAGAGGTGTCTGGCGGACTTGAGACAAAAGAGAGCGAGATTTTTGAGGCAGAGTCTGTTGTTGTTGTTGCTGTTAATCGCGTGCTGTCCTCAAGTCCTCATGCTCGGATCTGTGCTGGCAAATGCCTCTCACGAGGGATGCCACTAGCTGCACAACCTGTAATTGGATAAATGGCGTACTAGATTGATTTGGTGGTAAAATCAAATTTGGTAACTCCCATCGGTACAAAAGTTGCGGAAAACGTGAAACTGGCCAGTCCATACGGCTGTGCCTTCCGATGTAAAACCCAAAATACGTTACGGTAAACAGACCATATTTTAAGCAAGTTACACTGCGCAGGAGAACTGACAAATGCTACAGCGCAAAATCTATCAACTCTGTTGTGATGGTCGTGAGGTTTCTATTTTTCTTCGAGATCAGCAACGTTGGATAGAGCGCGCTCGTATCCTAGATATTGAGGGGGATCTAGTCACGCTGCGCTACGAAACCGACGAAGAAGACGAAATCAGCTCTTGGGAAGAAATGGTGCGTCTCGAAAGTATTGGAGCTGTGTCCCAGAAGTTGGCTTCGGTATCCCGAACTAACTGCGAACCCCTAGTTTCTGACGATTGTCCCGAATCCGAACAAATTCGCAATCACTACCCGGACTCGAATTTGGAATAGTTTTGAGCTCGCGCTTGAGGCACAAGGTTGATTAACAGTAAGACTTTTTCTGATATTTGCTCACAATCACTTACATTGGCCTTCTTGTCTTTATGTCATATAGAATGAATTTAGCCACTCAGATGTAGGTGAAAAACCTTGGTAGTACGCAACCGCTATATAAATAAGTTGCCTCTACAGTATTAAAGCAAATAATCAGATTGGCTAATAGCTGTAAGCGATAACCAAGTTGAAAGCAAGAATATAAGTGCTTGTATAAATTTTTACGGGCATCGGTTGATACGCCTGAGTTGCGATCGGCTCTCAACTTATTTATTTGTGAGCAAATGTTAGCAAAAAAGTATCGGAAAACTTGGGGGGAAAGAAAACGACTTTTCTCCCTTTTTTGTGGATAAATTAAGCAAAAAACCCAGTTTAGGCCAAAAATATTCTCGGTTGTGACCGCATAAGCTATTTTGCCTTTAAATTTAAGCTTGATGGCGGGATCTCCTGCCCAACCCCTACTTCCCACAACAGCGTAGGTACGCAGTAGTTTAAAAATTAAATACGCGACCCCTTACCCCTGCTTAAACCGGGTTTTTTGTCTGGCTGCCTCTAGTAGGACTGTTCCTCTGTTTTCTTTGCCTGCGGGCTGGTTTCGAGGTATCCGACAGCTTATTCGCCGTCTGTTTCGCCATCTAGGAAAAGTTCAGACTCCGGTATGGCTTTAAACACCGGACAGAAACCGTCGGGAGTAACTTTAAAGCCAAACAAAGCACTGGACTGGTTCCAACAGCGCTGGCTGCGGTAGTGCTGGCAATTGCCGCAGCATTCGAGGTTGGCCTGAACGGCGCTGCCTTGAAAAAGGAGTTCCCGCTGGGAGATGCCCCGCAGTACCAGTTCTTCGCCTTGCCAGCGCGCTTCTACCAAACCTGTATCGGCAAAATTGACCCACCGAGGATCGGCTGTAATCGGACTCGGCAAGCTAATTGCTACCTCTGTGCCTAATTCGCTGAGTTCTCCCTCATAGTTAGTTTCCGGGATAGCGGGCTGCAAAAACATTTCCCCGATCGGCAATTCAACCAGTGTTCCGGCCGCCGGAGTGTGCAACTGGTAGCGGTTTCGCAGCTCGTCCAAGTTAGCCAAGTCAGCCAAATATGCAGGGGAACCGTGGACTAAAATTACGTGCTGGGGACGCAAATTGTGGATGAGTTGGGTAGTTCCGGGTCCGTCGCAGTGTTCCGCTAACAGATAAGTTTCGACACTTGTGACTCTAGATTCGGGGCTGTTGCCCAGCCAGTCGCTGACGGGATATCCCGGTTTTTGAGGGGCGAGCAAAATCCAAGGATTTGTGCGATCGGCAACATACAAAGCCAAATCAGCTAACTTGTCTGTAATTACAATACAGGGCGTGGCTCCCAATCCGGGGCGTTGTTGGGCAGACAGCCGGCGGACGCGGGGTTTCACCCTTTCGTCCCAAAACAAAGGTTGGTGCAAAGCAAAATTTTGGACGGCTGTGGGAAATTGGGGTAACAGTTCCAGATAAGCGTCGCACCCGTCGGCGACAGTGCCGTCCACCCAAATATCCAAGTCGCGGCCGGTAAAGTAGTGGTGACTGCGGAGCAGCATCAGCATTTCTTGGCCCAAACCAAGGGCCGGCGCGGGCAGGAGTACCGAGTACCCGTCGGCGATGGCGCGGTGGATGCGATCGGCTAACTGATTTTCTAGTTGTCGGCGGTGAGGGTGGCGCGCCGTGCCGTAACTGCCTTCCAAAATTAACACATCCGGCTTCATGCCCCTGAGTTCTCCCAGGGGCAAACCTTCCACCAAACGAGAATTGGACAGGAAAAAGTCGCCGGTGTAAACCACTGTGTAGGTGCGGTGCGGGCCGGCATAAGTCAGCAGCACAGTCGCCGCTCCGGGCAAATGGCCCGACGGGAACAACTGCACGCTCAGTCCAGGGCGCACTTCGAGCGGCGACTGCCAGGGCAGTCCCTGACAGAACCTGGACTCTGGCTGCTGAGCCACTTCTGGCCAGTTGAGCGGTAGCAGTCGCGCTGTCACTTCGCTGGCGTAAATTGGCAAGTGGGGGAAAGATTGATGGAGTGCTAGCAAACCTCTGGCATGGTCAGAGTGGGCGTGGGTACACACCACAAAATCGGCTGGCAGCGATCGATTTAGTGTCGCTGACAGCGGTGCAATATTCTCTACACCGCAGTCGAGTAAAATGCGGTGCGGCCCCATTCGCACTAGGAGACAGACCCCTTCTTGGGCGTGGCCTGCGCCGTAAGGTAAACAATCGAGATCCATCACTGCGGTTAGCTCCCTGCTTTGCACGCAACTTGCAGTATCGCCACATTTAAACATTGGTTGCGACTGCATTCATTCGATCGAGTTCAGTCTCGGACGCTGAAACCGGGTTTGACGAACGAAAACACTTTCTTGCCGCCCTCGCTTCCGGTAAAAAAACCCGGTCGATCAAAGTTCTGGTGCGTAAGCCTTGGAGCTTAATGTTGGCTCGAAGGCTCCGGCTCTCGTGCAAGGAAAGTAATTGCACTTAAGATTTTTGATGCAGCGCCAAGAAAGCGATTTTCCGAAGGCATCGGCCCGACGGGCATTCGACCTTCGACAAAGTTAAGGCTACTGGTTCTGGCATCAAAAGTTACATTTTATTGCACCATGTAAGAGTAGTGAACTCGATCTCCTATTCTGAGTTTTAAACCTTTTTCCACAATTGGCGCCTGCTAAAAGCTAGTCTTTTTTATGAGAAGATTTTAATTCAGATGTCCAAAGATCTTGATAAAACTTTACAATTCTTCATTTTTAGGGTTTTGAGGGCGGTGTACAGGCCAATCTGAAAAACGCAGAACCAGCATCGTGCTAGCTAACTGCTTTTGTCAAGTCAGAGAGACACTTTATGAGTGCGATCGGTTTCTTTGTAAAAGTTTGATACATTATTCTAAGCAAACCTTGTGGCTATCGAGGAGAGAGTTTAAATGGCTTTTTGACCCCGCCCAAAAACGAATATAAGTTTCCGACAGGAATCGCCAGCCGCCCAAAGTTTTAGACTCTTGTTCAAGATCCCGATTCATCTGTGGAGTAAATCTCAAATCCTTCGACTGAGGGCGACTCGACGGCTCGCCCAACCTCTGAGCGCGGCTCGGCTGAGCTGCACTCGACGGCTCGCCCAAGTCTCAAAACTCAAATCGAAAATCGGCTGACTGGCCCATAATTAGGTTTGTTTACTCCGCTCCGTGACTAGGGGAAAAAACGATGTGTTTTTTTGTTTACCCCAAAAAAAGCTACATCAATCACCCAACAATGGAGAATATTTATCCTCTACAAATCCTACTAACTTGCCAGAAAAAATAATTTCTGGTCGATGAGCCTCTAACCAGTCTGTAATCTTCGGTTTTTTATCATTGCTGGGTCTTCTTTGGGGTGGGTTTTTGAGTTGTTTTTCAGCTAACCCGTGGTGGCTAAAACGGAGTGTAATAGCTTTGTTTGAACTCAAAGGTTACATCGTAGTTCTCGAATAGTATCCTTGAAGTTGTGCTGGATTCCTGTTTTTTGGCTGCGGCCAGCAAATGAATGCTGTGCTTTGCACGGATTCTCGATAACTGACTGAGCCCCGTCGTTCTGCCAATTTTAACCTAGAGATACCAGTAGTTTATAGAGTTGAGTTTATTGCCGAATGAAGCCACAACTGACTTATATAACTTGCTGAATATCGGTATTTATAGCCTTGAATAAACATTAAAAGTGAAGAATGTTGCTTCAATTAACGTGGTCGGGATTGGACTATATCAACTCAGTGAGGTCGGTTAAAGAAGTAGGTATAAATAAAGCTAATTCGGGTCGAGTGTTGAACTCATAAAGTGTTTTGTAGAGGAGGGATTATTAGCTCAACAAACCCATACAAGACATACAAAGTATTTTTTTTGACGCCATTTTATAGCCTTTATAAAAAATACGGGGTATGATTGAAAGATTATATAACAACTTAAAACTAAGAGGGCTGAAGCCCAACTACGTACCTCATCTTTCTGTTATAGAATAATTGCTACTCGCGAAAGTTTTAATTGCCAAAGTATTTAATTGTTTGGTATGTTTGAGACAATAGTACCCGATCGCAATTAAAGCTGAAATGAGGAGCGATCGCACAAACCTGGTTTTATCAAAAAATCGGGTTTTTAGATGTGCTATTAATGGGGACACTGAGAAGCAGGCCAACGGTCAATAACGCCTGCAATTGACACTTGGATTGAGGTGCGAAGGTTTTCGATAAAAAATATTATGTAGGTAGGCAAAAAACTTGACATCAGCGGGTCATCGAAAGTAAAAATAAATAATAGCCATAATAAAATGAAGCTTGATGTTTGATTCGCCACAGGCGATCGGCAAGTATGGCATTGAGAAATTGCTATTCCTTAAAACAATTTCTGCTAAAATACATCCGGTAATATACGGAGTATCTAGGCTTTTTTCGCAATCTAAAATCTCAAATCTCAAACCTAAAATGGCAACAGCTATTCTTGAGGTGGAAATCTCCAAACTCCCGCCCGAAATTACGGTTGAGGAGCGTTACAGCAAAGCCTTGATTTTAATTCGACTGCACGGAAAACCGATCGGTCAAGCTCTTTTCCACGTAGTCGGAGGCCGCATTGGCGGTGACGAATTACGGAAAACACTGAGGAATTGTGCTGGTGAAAACTTGTGGAAAAACTTGCTCTACGACACTCTAAAATGGGATGAGCGGGGGCCAGTGGAGGCATTGCCGCTAGCCACAGTAGCAGTTTGCACGCGCGATCGCCCGGAAGATTTGCGGCGCACTCTTGACGCGCTGATGCTGCTGCCAGACGATGGTCAGGAATACTTAGTAATTGACAATTGTCCCAGCACGGACGCTACCAAGGAACTGGTCAAAAATTACCCACAAGTCCGCTATGTGCGCGAAGACTTACCAGGCTCCAGCGCTGCACGCAACCGAGCTTTATGCGAAGCTAAACATGAATTCGTAGCGTTGACAGATGACGATGCTGCCCCCGATCCGAATTGGCTGCGATCGCTCTTGTGGAATTTTAGCGATCCGCGAGTGATGTGCGTTACGGGGCTGGTGATGCCCTTGGAACTGGAAACCGAAGCGCAAGAATGGTTTGAGTGCTACAGCCCCCACGGGCGGGGATTTGAGCGCCGAGTTCTCGACGGGGCGCACTGCAATCCTCTGATTGTGCATCTTGTGGGAGTTTCGGCGAGTATGGCTTTGCGGAAAAGTTCGATCGACTACATTGGCCTGTTTGACGAAGCTTTGGGGGCGGGAACACCCACGGTGGGCGGCGAAGACTGCGAACTGTTTGCCCGCATTTTGCGCGCGGGCTACTGCATTGTCTACGAGCCGAGAGCATTGAGCTGGCACCGCCATCGGCGCACTTGGGAAGAATTGCGAAAAACGCTCCAAGGCTACGGCATCGGAGTCTATGCTTTCTGGACGCGGATGTTTGTAATCAACAGAGAATTCAGTGTGCCTCTATTAGCTTGGGGATGGCTGCGGTACAAGCAAATTCCTGAATTAATTGCTTCTTGGCGAAAACAACCGGGCTGTATTCCTAGTGATTTACTTTTGGCTCAACTGCGGGGGTGCATTAGGGGGCCGATGGCTTATTTTTCTTCTCGCAAGCGGTTGCGGGAAGTGAAAGGGGAAGTCAATCGATTGCGCGATTTTAGATTTTAGATTTTAGATTTACTCCACAGATGAATCTGGGAAATGAAACTAAGGTCTAAGCTTTTTGGATTAGTCATTAGTCATCAGTCATTAGTCATCAGTCATTAGACAAGATTGCAAAAATAGCTGGGACGGGCTCTGGGGCCCGTCCCACAAAAAGTTTTTTCTCTTGTGGGATGGGCCCCAGAGCCCGTCCGAAAATTTGATCGAAAGGACTTTTGCAAGAAGTCTATTGATGAACTCAAAACTAGATCGGCAGTTTTTAGTTTTAGGCACGGAGGTCTGGCGCGTGCTGATTTGGGCAATCGCGAAAATGTGGGTCGGGCGGGTGAGAGCACTCATAAAGTGGGTTGTATAGGAGTGATTATTAGCTCAACTGGCTCCCACATGACCCTACAAGATATTATGGTTTTTTGTGCCGTTATACTTTATACTTAGCATTGGGCTTTATTGTCAAAAAAGAGCATTTCATGGGCTGCCTCTCTATTCTCACAACTGGCTGGGGATTGCGATGGAACTACTTGTGAAAGTTTGAATTGCGAGAGTGCTTAATTGGTATATTGCCCTTGAATAGTACCCGATCGCAATTAAAGCTGAAATGAGGAGCGATATCACAAGCCGGGTGTTGTCAAAAAATCTGGTTTTTAGAGGTGGCATTAATGGCGATGCCTGGTGGCGGTCTGCTGCCAATAACACCTGCAATTGACACAAGCCTCGACGAGGAATAGTTGCCGGTGGTAAAAGTTGTGCGGGGAAAAAACTTGACATCAGCAGGTCATTGAAAGTAAAAATAAATAAAAGCAATAAAAACAATGAGGCTCGATCTTTGATTCGCGCTCGCCAATCGGCAAGTATGGCATTGAGAAGTTGCTATCTCCTAAAATAATTGCTGCTAAAATACAGCCGGTAATATTAGGGAGTATCTAGGATTTTTTCGCAATCTAAAATCTCAAATCTAAAATGGCAACAGCTATTCTTGACCTGGAAATCTCCAAACTCCCGCCAGAAATTACGGTAGAGGAGCGTTACGGCAAAGCCTTGATTTTAATTCGACTGCACGGAAAACCGATCGGTCAAGCTCTTTTACCCGTAGTCGGAGGCTGCTTTGGCGGTGACGAATTACGGGAAAAACTGATGAATGCAGCGGGTGACAACTTGTGGAAAAACTGGCTCTACGACACTCTAGAATGGGATGAGCGGGGGCCGGTGGAAGCATTGCCGCTAGCCACAGTAGCAGTTTGCACGCGCGATCGCCCGGAAGATTTGCGGCGCTGTCTTGACGCGCTGATGCTGCTGCCAGATGATGGTCAGGAATACCTGGTAATTGACAATTGTCCCGCCACGGAGGCGAGCCGTGAATTGGTCAAAAATTACCCGCAAGTCCGTTATGTGCGCGAAGATGTAGCGGGCGAGAGCGCTGCCCGCAACCGAGCTTTACGCGAAGCTAAACACGAATTCGTAGCGTTTACAGATGACGATGCTGCCCCCGATCCGAACTGGCTGCGATCGCTGTTGCGAAATTTCACAGATCCGCGAGTTATGTGTGTCACGGGGCTAGTGATGCCCCTAGAACTGGAAACCGAAGCGCAAGAATTGTTTGAGGGCTACTGCCCCTACGGGCAGGGCTTCCAGCGCCGAGTTTTTGACGGGGCGTACTGCAATCCGCTGATTGTAGATCCACTGGGGGTTTCGGCGAGTATGGCTTTGCGGAAAAGTTCGATCGACTGCATCGGGCTGTTTGACCAAGATTTGGGCGTGGGTACGCCTGCTAAGGCGGGTTCAGACTGCGAAATGTTTGCCCGCATTTTGCGATCGGGCTACCGCATAGTCTACGAACCGAGGGCCTTGAGTTGGCACCGCCACCGACGCACCTGGGAAGAACTACGCAACTTGCTCCGATGCTACGGCATCGGAGTCTATGCTTTCTGGACGCGGATGTTTGTAATCAACAAAGAATTTAGTGTGCCTCTACTAGCTTGGGCATGGCTGTATTACAAGCAAATTCCTGAATTATTTGCTTCTTTGCGAAAGCAACCGGGCTGTATTCCTAGTGATTTACTTTTGGCTCAAATGCGGGGGTGCATTAGCGGGCCGATGGCTTATTTTTCTTCTCGCAAGCGGTTGCAGGAAGTTAAAGGGGAAGTTAATCGATTTTAGATTTTAGATTTTAGATTTTAGATTTACTCCACAGATGAATCTGGGAAATGAAACTAAGGTCTAAGGTTTTTGGGTTAGTCATCAGTCATCAGTCAGGAGGAAGGTCGATTTTAGATTTTAGATTTTAGATTTACTCAACAGATGAATCTGGGAAATGAAACTAAGGTCTAAGGTTTTTGGGATAGTCATCAGTCATCAGTCAGGAGGAAGGTCGATTTTAGATTTTAGATTTTAGATTGACTCCACAAATGAATCTGGGAAATGAAACTAAGGTCTAAGCTTTTTGGATCGGTCATCAGTCATTAGTTATTAGTCATCAGTCATTAGTTATTAGTCATCAGTCATTAGTCAGGGGAACCGGAAAGTCCGGCAACGGATTGTGTAATGGATTTAAGGGATTTAACAGATGGATATTGAGAGTACAGGGAAGAAGTAAAATTGTTGGAAATTTAAATTGCCACTGATAAATTTCCCAATACCAAATACCCAATATTAAATTTCCAAAAGTAAAGAAAAACTACCAATTACCAAATACCAATCTGATATGAATAGGGAAAATCCAACAATTAGCATAATTATTCCGAGCCACAATCGCAGTTCTTCGCTGCGGCGCGCTCTTGATGCTTTGCACTCGCAGACTTATCCGATCGACCTGCTCGAAGTTATTGTAGTGGCAGATAGCTGCATTGACGATACTTTGGCAATGCTACAAGACTACAAAGCTCAGTTTAAACTGCAGGCGATCGAGGTAAATTGCCGGAGTGCTGCTATCGCCCGCAATACAGGAGCGGCTGCGGCTACCGGGCAATTGCTGCTGTTTCTCGACGACGACATCGAACCGCTGCCGCCTTTGGTGGAAAGCCACGCGCGGGTTCACCGAGAGCGTCCGGGAGCGGCTGTCATGGGGCCCTATCCGCCTAAGTTGCACGGAGGAACTAGGTTTTTTGACGTGGAAGTGCGCTCGTGGTGGGAAGAGAAGTTTTATCAGATGAGCCAACCCGATCACCGATTTACTTATCAAGATTTGCTCAGCGGCAACCTTTCTTTGGATGCGGAACTGTTTGCTCGTCTCGAAGGCTTTGATTCGGCTTTCGGGAACTGCGGCGGGGAAGATTACGAGTTTGGGCTGCGTTTGCTGAAAGCGGGTGTACCTTTTGCTGTAGCGGAGGATGCTGTTGGCTATCATTACGAACACGAAACTAACAATCTCGATCGCTCTTTCCGCCGATCTCGTCAGGAAGGGCGATCGGATGTTTTGATCGGTCGGCGACACCCGGAACTCAGACCGACGCTGCACGTAAAAGACTACGAAACTCCTTATTTTTTGGTAGACAAGATGGTGGTGGCGATCGCGTTTTTGTGGCCGGCGGTTGTCGATTGGCTGGCTGTGGGAGCCAGGAAATCTCTGGATTTGCTCGAAAGCTTGGGGATGCGAGAAACTTGGCGGTGGTTGCGGGCAAAATTGCGCGGTTATTGGTATTTGCGGGGTGTGATTGATGAGCTAAAAAGTCGCTCTGCTATTTCTAGTTTTATGCAAGGGGGCCCTGCCCGTGCTGATTTGGGCGGACATGAAATTAATATTGATTTGCAGCAAGGTTGGGAAGCGGCAGAAAGTCTGCTGGACGCGGAACGACCGGCTGGGGTTTACCTGTATTACGACAAACTGGCAGTGGGCCATATTTTTCCGCAAGCTGGCGCGGAACCGCTGCGGGGCGCTCACTTGCGATCGATTCTGGCGCTTCACTTTGCTCAACCGCTGGCTGGGGCGATCGCGGTTAACGGTATGCCCCGCAGTGCTGAAACGCTTGAAGAAAAACCTTTAGTTGCTTTTGAAACTTACGAGTTAGCAATTAATAGCTAAGTAAATATAGCGGTTCTCAAAAAGATGAGGTACTCATGGGCATAGGGCATAGGGCATAGGGCATAGGGCATAGGGCATACCTCACTTTTTTGAGCAAGGCTATAGGTGCAAATAAAAATTACAGGATTCGGGCAGGTGAGTGCCTTCATCTTCTCGCTTATATCTCGTTATGCTTAGCTAAACTAGCCCCTAGAGGATATTTTATTTGGTGCATATCTACTTATTAATAGGGGGAAGTTAAACCAAAAACTCAAACCTCAAAAGTTGGGAAATTGGAAAGTTGCAACCCCAAACTTAAAAGTCCCAAGTCAAAACTTTTCTATCTAAGCTGTTGTGCATTTAAATTGTATATTTCGAGTCCCGATCGAAAATCGTCAAATCCTCGGACCCTCTCCCCTCTCCCTCTCTAATACCACAGGCAATCTAGATGCAACACAGCTTAGCGGCCGCTGCAAAATTTTTAGGAGCAAGTTATGGCAATAAAAGTAATGGAAATTGAGTTTGCCGAACAGATTAATCCGATTAGGCAACTCGAACAATACGAAGGAGTTCGCATTTTAGTTCGCTACCGGGGACGGCCTCTGGGCTGGGCTTATGTTAGTAACAATCCCTGGGAACAAACAATTTCCGCTGAGCGAGTGCGACAAACAATTGCGGATCAGTTAGGAAAAGAGTTGGTGCGATCGACTTTAGGAGAGCAATTCGGCGCTGTTTCTGAACCAGTGGCGGATCGCGACCTGCCGTCAATTAGCGTTGTCATCTGCACGCGCGATCGCACAGATTTGCTCAAAGGCGCTCTGGAAGCTCTGCTCGCCCTCGACTATCCGCACCGCGAAATTATCGTTATAGACAACGCTCCTGCAAGCAGCAGCACCGCTGAATTAGTCGCGCGATTACCGGTACGCTACGTCAAGGAAGAACGGCCAGGATTGGACTGGGCGCGCAATCGCGGGATCGCGGAAGCGCGGCATGAGATTATTGCTTTTACTGACGACGACGTGCGGCCCGATCGGGGTTGGCTGCGGGGTATTGCTTCGGCGTTTGCCGACCCAGAAATTATGGCCGTGAGCGGTTTAGTGGCTGCAGCCGAACTGGAAACCGTGCCGCAACAGCAATTTGAACTGATATACGGCGGAATGCTGCAACACCTCGACCGCCACAAAACCGACGGTAGCAAGCTTTCTGTGCGGGAGTTGCTGTGGGCGAGCCAATACGGCGTGGGGGCGAATATGGCTTTCCGGCGGCAAGTTTTCGAGGCTGTGGGCAATTTTGACGTTGCTCTCGATGTGGGGACTGCGACTCGCGGTGGTGGGGATATTGAGATGTTTCATCGAATTTTGGCGAAGGGATACTCGACTTTTTATGAGCCGAGAGCTTTTGTATGGCACTTGCACCGGCGCAGCGCCGAGGCTTTGAGCAAGCAGTTGCAGGATAACGGGCGCGGTTTTGGGGCTTATGTACTCACGTGCTATCGCAACCGCACTGTGCCGCGCTGGGAAATTTGGAAATTTGCTATGTTTCAGTGGCTTGGTTGGTGGCTGGTGCGCCGCTTGGGAGATCCGGGTTGGCTGCCGCGCAAGTTGGTAGTCAGCGAGTTGCTAGGAGCTCTCGACAGTCCTTTTGCTTACAGAAAAGCGCAGTTGCAGGCGCGGCAGTTAGCTGAGATTGAGCCGCAAGAGCAGTTACAGTCGGAACCCGAGCAAGTCGCCGGAGGTGTGCGATGAGAAGTGTTTCCAGGCTGGGTTACAGGCGCAAAATCGCTCATTTCTTCGATTTGCTGCGGGTGTTGGTCGATCGCGATATGAAATTACTTTACAAGCGATCGGCTCTGGGGATTGCTTGGACTTTAATCAATCCGCTGTTGCAGTTAGCTGTATTTTCCTTTGTATTTCGCTCTGTTATACCGATTAACATTCCGCAATTTTCTTCCTTTGCTTTCAGCGGTTTGTTAATCTGGAGTTGGTCTCAAACCGCATTATTTCAAGCAACGGGATTAATTACCAGCAATAAAGCGCTAATCAGACAGCCGAATTTTCCCACGGCAATTTTGCCGGTAGTCACGACTATGACGGGGTTAATTCACTTTCTGTTAGCTTTGCCGGTGTTAATTATCTTTCTGGCAATTGATGGCGTTCAGCCGAGTGCTGTGCTGTTTGTGTTGCCGCTGCTGATGGTTATTCAGTTTATTTTGACAGTGAGTTTGGCTTATCCCCTCGCCGCTTTGAATGTCACTTTTCGCGATACTCAGCACACTTTGGGCGTAATTTTGCAGATGCTCTTTTACCTGACTCCGATTTTCTACGACCTCAACAGCGTCCCGAAAGAATTTCAGCCTTTTTATCAGTTAAATCCAATGGTGCCATTGCTGGGAGCGTACCGCGCCATACTGCTCAAAGGCACGCAGCCGGATTGGCTGGCTCTGTTAATTGTTAGCTTGATAGTGGCTGCTCTTTTGCCGATAGGACTGGGCATTTTTAGACGGCAAAGCAATACTTTTGTGGAGGAATTGTAAATGCGTCAAGCTATTGTTGTCAAGGGTTTGGGGAAACGTTTCAACCGCTACTCTGCCGATCGACCTTATACGATTATGCAGGCCGCTTTGGCGGGTTTTCGGCAGATGAAACCGCAGGCGCGTTTTTGGGCGCTGCGGGATATCAATTTCACTGTTTCACCCGGAGAAATGCTGGGAATTCTCGGCAAGAATGGCGCGGGAAAATCGACGCTGCTGCAACTTGTTGGCGGTATCGGCCACGCTCAAGAAGGAACTATTGAAGTTAATGGCAGAATTGGCGGTTTGTTGGATTTGGGTGCGGGTTTTCACTCGGATTTAACGGGCAGAGAAAATGTGTTTGTGGGTGCGGTGGTGGCCGGTTTGACTCGTCGGGAAGCGGCGCGCAGGTTTGATGAGATTGTTGAATTTGCGGAACTGGAACAGTTTATTGATAGTCCGATGCGGACTTACAGTACCGGGATGCAAATGCGGCTGGCTTTTTCGGTGGCGGTACACACCGATCCAGAAGTGCTGTTAGTTGATGAACATTTGTCGGTTGGTGATGTGGCTTTTCAAAATAAATGTTTGAACAGAATCACGGAGTTTAAAAATCAAGGATGTGCGATTGTTTTGATTTCTCACAACGCGGCGCAAATTCATAAACTTTGCGATCGGGCTTTGTGGCTGAAATCAGGTGAAATCGTGGCTTACGGGGAACCGGAAGTGGTAGTCGGTCAGTATTTGTCGGAAATGCGCCCAGTTACCGAAAAACGCACTCCCATGCGTCCTCCTGAAGTGACGAGTACGGGTTCGCAACTGCGAATCAATGACAATCGCTTCGGTTCTTTGGAAGTAGAAATTACAGATGTTAAAGTGTTGCCGGATGATGAGATCAACAGTGGCGATCCTATTACTGTGGAAATTCATTATTCTGTACCGAAGCCAATTTCGGCTGCTATTTTTGGGGTGACAATTAGCCGGGAAGACGGTCAAAGTTGTTTTGAGACTAATACTAATCAAATGGGCAGATTGCTGCCGCTGGCGGAAGGTAAAGGCACAATCCGCCTGCACGCAGACAGGCTGGATTTAGGCAACGGTCAGTATTACGTGAATGCTGGGGTTTACGAGAAGAGTTTGGCTTACGCCTACGATTATCATTGGCACCTTTATCCGCTGTACGTGCGATCGACTGTCAGCCAAAAAACGATTCTTTGTCCGCCCTACCGCTGGGAATTTGATGGCAAAATGCAGGTTGCGGATTTACCCGAACCAGCCGAGAAAGTTCACGCATTGAATAAGGATAATCCCGCCTATGCCAAGATTTTGACTCAGTTGCAAAATAAGCAGGAACCAGACTTTTTAATTATTGGCGCTCAAAAGTGCGGTACTGAGGCTTTGTGCGGTTATTTGGAAAATCACTTGCAAATTCTTAAAGAAGGTGCGAGGAGAATTCAGTTTTTTGATGTGAATTTTGAGCGGGGTGTTGAATGGTACAGCAAGCAGTTGACTCGCAGTGTAACTGGTGACAATGTGTTGCTGTGGGAGATGACTGCTTACTATATTTATCATCCGTTGGTGGCAGAGCGGGTTTACAAGTGTTTCCCGGATGTTAAGCTGATTGTAATGCTGCGAAACCCGGTCAAACGAGCTTGGCTGCACTATCATTTAGAAGTGGCAATCGGCTGCGAAAAACTGGATTTTGCAAAGGCGATCGCTTCCGAACCCAATCGCCTAAAAGGTGAAATAGAAAAGATCAAAGCCGATCGAGGTTATTACAGTTTCAACCACCAACATTATTCTTATTTGTCGCGAGGAATTTATGTTGAACAAATCAGGAATTGGCTCGATTATTTTCCGAGGGAACAGTTGCTAATTCTCAAAACTGAAGATTTTGAGGCAAATAACGACAAAGTTTTTTCGGAAGTATTAGATTTCTTGGATATTAGTGCGATCGCAAGTACAGAATATGAGATTAATACGAGCGAAGAGTACAGCAAAATACCAGCCGCAATCGAACAACAACTGACAGATTATTTCAAACCTTACAATCAGGAACTTTCTAATTTATTAAATCAGGATTTTACTTGGAGTTAGAATTGGCAGGTTGGGTTCAGAAAACGCAACCCAACCGCGTCAAAATATACCGTTAATTATCATGGCAAAATGTTATGAAACGCATATTTCTCGTAGGCTCGCCTCGCAGCGGCACAACAATTCTTCAAAGCTTATTAGCGGCTCATCCCGAAGTTATTTCTTTTCCGGAATCTAAGTTTTTTCACTATTTGCTGTACGATCAGTTTGCGGGAAAGTTGCCAGGTAGAATGGAAAGTTTTTTTAATGATGAGATTAAACGTCCTGAACTTTTGAAAGATTTTGATGACAGCCAAACTGTGAAAGCTAAAGTTAGTTGGTTTGTGAGAGTTTTGGATGGTTTGGCTGCCGAACAAAAAAAAAGCATTTGGTTGGAAAAAACGCCGGAACACATATATTTTATTGATGACATAGAGCGCTTTTTGCCGGATGCAAAATTTATACATCTTTTGCGAAACGGTATGGATACAATAGCTTCTATGTATGATGCTACTAAGAGTTTTAACGAATTGTGGGGTGCTGGTTGGGATTTAAACCACTGTATCTATCGCTGGGAACACGCGATGTTAACTAGCCACAAATATATTAATAAATCCAATCATATATTAGTTAAATATGAGGAGCTTTTAGATAACAAAACACAATTTTTAGGAGAGATTTGCAATTTCATGGGCATTGAATATGACGGTACAATGCTCGTTAATTATCAAGAAAAAGCCGCGAATCTCAGTTTAAATCTACCTTGGCACAAAGGAATTGAGAGAGATGTCAAAAGTAGTAACGTTCACAAATATCATAAAATTTTCACCCGGAATGAAATTAGATATATTTTAGATAAAATTCAGCGAGTCCAAGGTGAAATTGCCTGGAAAGTTGCGGTGGAAGTCAGCGAACCAATTTCGGATATTTACGCTGTGCAAATATGCGATCGCCTGTGCTGCACGATCGAGCTAGAAGGAATTAAACTCGGTATTATTGAATTGCCGATTTGCGATGGCATAGTTGCGGCTTCGGTTTTGGCGGATGCGGTTGCAGCCCAGTTTGCTTGGCAAATTCTCGATCGCTTCTTTCAACGCAATCGCTGCGAAAAAGGCAATAAATTGTGGGAAACTTTGCTGGAACCATTGCACCCTAAACATGACTGGACGCTATTTCTGCAAGAATTATGGGGGCGTCCGCATTGGCATTTGGAGGATTTCTACAATCACGAAATAGCTGAGGAAGTCTCAACAATTACCCTCGAAAAAGAATTGATTGTCTTAGAAATTAGCGAGGAATTGGCTAATATAAAAGTTGAATTTTCTGAAATAAACGTGCTGGTGAAAGTAGGCGGCGTGGCTGTCGGTATTGTAACTGTTGCGGTGGAAAATAATTTTGTTTCGGCTCAAAAATTGCGATCGACAATTACTCGAAATATGGGTTTTGAGTTGTGCGTCGCCGCCGTGCGAGAAGCTTTGCTGGGAAAACCACTCAACGGCAAGCAGTGGCTGCGATCGCGCTTAGCCTCTTGTGCTCGACAAAGGTCTAATTTGCCCGACTGGTTGAATGCACCGGGTGCTGGGGGCATTTACCCCCAAAATGCGGTGATGTTCGGCAGGCGATCGGGTGCGATCGGGACGAGTGTCAGCCGCCGCGCCTCACTCCCGGCGGCGGCGCTGCCGGAAATCGAGTCAGCCGCAGCAATCGCCGGGGAACCGACAATGCAAAATCCCCAAGAAAACGAGTTTCCAAAGCAAGTATTTTACGCGCCGGAAATCATTGGCTCAAAATCTTCTTATCGGGAAGTTTCTCACTCGGTGAAAACTCAACTTTTGGACAATCACAGCCTTACACACAAACTCCCGATTCTCTCCTACCGCCGCATTTCTCCTGACGGTTTAGACGCAGTTACTCCCCAGATTTTTGAACAACAGTTACACAATCTCAAAAACCAGGGTTATTACAGTGCGAGTTGGGAAAATTGGCGAAGCGCAAAACAGACTAAAACTCCTTTACTCGGTAAAGCTGTATTGATGACATTTGACGGCGGCTATCTCGACTTTTTCCAATATGCTTGGCCTCTGCTAAAACGCTTTGATTTTACAGCAACTGTTTTTCTCGTAGCGGAGTCAATAGGAAAGACAAATAGTTGGGAAAAAGCCGAATTTGAAGAAGTGCCGTTAATGGGATGGCCGGAAATTTGGCAACTGCGGGATGCAGGGATTGAATTCGGTTCTATGTCTGCTACTCATCAACCTTTGACTGCACTGTCGCCGACAGAAATTGTGCGGGAGGCGGCCAAATCCCGTGCTATCTTGGAACGGGGATTAGAGAAATCTGTTAAATGTTTTGCCTATCCTTACGGCGATGTCGATCCAATTGTAGCGCATTTAATTGGAGCGAGCGGGTATACTTTTGGTGTATCATATCAACTAAATTTTAGCATTTTTGACGATTCTTTATTGTTGCTGCCGCGCATTCAAGTCACCCCAGAAAATGCCTTAAAATTAGCTTAGGAATGAGAATTAAATAACTTACAATGCGTGATGGTTCTTGTGGGATGGGCGTCCCGCCCGTCCAGAAAGGGCGGGCGGGACGCCCACCACACTTTCAAGAGTGTAAATTATTTAATTCACGATCCTTAGTAAGGTGCGTCAATCAGCGAGATTTTTCCCTCAACTAACAATCTCTCAACGGATGCACCTTACAAGTGAAATTTCTTAATCAATTCCTTGATTTTTCTCTGCAAATAACCGCCTAACCCTCGGGAAATTCTCTCGAATTTATAATAAAATAAAATATCCATCACATCTTCAGTTTTCATATACTTTAAATAAGAAATTATTTTATCGGTAAGTTCATCATTAACATCATCGATATACTTTCTCACCGCCAACCTTTCGGAAATATTCCATTTCCGATCGAACTTGCGGTGCATTTCCGTCTCGTAATCCCGAAAATCTGAGATTTTCCCCTCCAAATACCTTTGAATATATTTCCCCGCGATTTGGGCGCCATCCATCCCGTGTCTAATCCCTTCGCCACCCAAAAAATTTACTGTCGAAACACTATCGCCGATCGCAATTATATTATCTTTGCAATAAATATCCTTCAAACCACGACTGTACTTCAGCATGGAACCGTGTTTGTCAAGAATTTTATAATTTTTAGACTTCAGATATTCATCAATCAGTAAATCAATATATTTTTTCATTGGTGACAAATGCCTCAGCGTTTTCTGCTCTAAAAAAATGCGTGCTGCACCAACTTTAAGCCGATTTTGTTCCATTGGAAATATCCAGGAATAACCCTTTGGCATCCATTTATCGCCCAAAAAGAAGATTAAATCACCGCTGTATTTATTGTAAACTTCTGGTTCAACTTCAATTAAATATTCGATTCCGGTTCCCGACAAAAAATCTGGCTTATCATTCTCTTTTTCGTACATAATCGCCCTAGCAAACCCAGTAGCATCAACCAATACTTTCGTGCTAACTTTGATAATTTGACCGTCGGATAACTGTTTAAATTCGACTGTTGTTTCGCCCTTGCTTTGTAAATGCCCGGTGTAGCGATAACCCAGCCAAACTTCACCGCCAAATCGCTCAACTTCGCCGGCTAAAAATGCTCTAAATTTAGCAAAGTTAAGAACAACTCCCAAGCTTTCGGGAGACTCCCAAGTTTGACTGACTTTGCTAGTTTCAATAGTAAGTTTGTGCCAAAAACTGCCGATAACCGACTCTGGTAAATCGAATTTAGAGAGGGTTTCTAGAGGCGTGGCGGCGCTGGAAAAGTCATTTTTATTAAAGTTGTCGTTTTGCTCTGCCAGCAAGACTTTGTGGCCGGATTTGGCTAGCATTCTCGCGCAGTGGCCGCCTGCTGGGCCCGATCCTACTATTACTATGTCAAAACTTTTTAAATTCATCTTGCTTTTAACTAGCTTCCAATGTCAAAATACCCGCCGACATATCAACTACTAACCGCCGACTTTTCAGCCACTGGCGACCGATTAAAATTTCCGGTACTCCGTCACCCACATGAACGGGAATGTCAAATTCTTGCTCATCTATGCGTACTTTTCCTGCATAAATATCGAAATAGAATTCTCCCTTAGCTCTCCGCATTTTTTGTCGCCTAATATAAATCCAATCAAGCCCTTCTAAATCCTGACTGTCCATTGCTAGCCAGCCAGAAAAACCTGTATCTAGTAGGGCATCAACAGGTAATTCTAAGCCGTTATCAGCAATCAACTCTACTTCAAAAAATAGCTCGTCTTCATCACCAAATCTTCCTGCAATCATATCGTGCCGCACGCCCCTGTCTGGTTGATGCGGAAAAGAAACGGGATAGCATTTGGGTGTTTCTGGCGGCACATTTTGGTAGCCACCATATCATCTTTGTCGATAAAATAGTCTCCGCTGTCGGGTTCAACCGCCATGTACCAGTTGTAGTGGGTTTTAATCAATTCTGGTTTTAGGCGATCGAAAATGGGTTTGCAGCGTTGATAAAATGCTTCTCTTTCGGCTCGCCACTGGGCTTTCTTTTCTTCTGACCACTGAATTTCGGGGAACAATCTTCCCCGCCGCACGGTACGATTTGGTTTCACGTTAGTCATGGTTTTTTCTCGCTTATGGTCGCTTTTCTCTATCGTATTGTACCACAAGCTCCGGTTCGAGCTATCCGAAAGACGTGCTATTTAGCTTTGAGGTATTTTTCACGGGCTATCTTGGCAAATAAAATATTATTTCGATCGATAAAACATTCCACGCAGGGAGTAAGTTTTGGTTAAGCACACCGTTTCAGATAGCTTTGGGCAACACAATCGCTGGGATTTGTTTCCAAACACCTAGCGAACAGGGATTTGGCATCCTCGATCGAGCCTTGATAGTAGCGAATCAAAGCTAATTCAAAAATCGATTTCGTTTCCAATTTAGCTTGTTTTTGGGCGGGAATATCGGCCTCAAATACCTCAAATACCCCCACTTTTTGAGCTTTTCCTCGAACTTGCACCTTAGCGACTAGGCGCAGGGCATACTTCATCGGTTCTTCGAGCGCAGCTAAGGTGGTGTGGGAAATCAGAAAGGGAACTTGGTAGACTTTTGTTAACTGTTGGAGGCGCGAACCGAGATTAACTGCATCGCCAATGACGGTGGTATCGATGCGAAAGTTACCGCCTACTGTTCCTAGCCTCAAATTTCCTGTATTGATGCCAATGCCAATTTCTATGGGTTGGCGGTCGAGTAGTTGTCGGCTTTTGTTGTATTCAGCGAGGATTTTCAACATAGTCACTCCTGCACTTACCGCCATATCGGCACTCACTTCAAACAGTGCCATGATTTCATCACCAATATATTTATCAATAAAACCGCTATTTTCAATAATTGCAGGTTCCATGCGCCGGAGATAGCCATTGATAAACTTAAACGTATCTTCTGGGGTCATTTGCTCCGAATGGGTTGTGAAAGCACGGATATCGGCAAACAAAACCGACATTTTTTTCTCAATAGATTCTCCCATTTTAATTTCTGTGATATTTTTTCTCTCCAGACATTGCAAAAATTGACGGGGAACAAATCGGGAAAAAAGTTCATTAAGTTGGAACAATTCTTGGGTAAATTTTTCTTTTTCTGCTTCAGCTTGTTTGCGATCGCTGATATCCTGGAAAGCCGCGATCGCCTGAGAAACTTCGCTTTTTTTATCTCGAATGGGTGTAGCCGAGATTTCTAAAGGAACGATCCGATCGGGGTAATGAATTTCGATATCCTCAGCACGAACTGTTTCCCCGGCTAAAGCGCGCACGATCGGCGATTTCTGTGCGGGATATAATTCCTCAGTTCCCACCTGATAAATTTTGAAATCCGTTGAACTTTGCTCGATTTTGGTTTCAGGTAAAATGTCTAGCTGGAGTAATTCCTTGGCTTTGTGATTGGCATAAGTTATTTTTCCCGCATTATCGTGAACTGTAACACCAATGGGCATTGCTTCTAAAATCTGACTCAGGCGACGTTCATTTTCCCGCAGTTGAGCATTCTGTTCTTCGAGTTTTTTGAGCCGCCAATACTTGCTGAGAGCTTCTTTAACCGTCAGATGGAGATCCGTAGCATCCCAGGGTTTGGCAATATAACGGTAGAGATTAGCTGAATTCACAGCATTGCCCACTGCATCTGCTGCGGCTTGACCGGTGAGCATAATCTTCAATACATTGGGATATTGGGCATGAATCTGACAGAGGAGTTCGTCGCCTTTCATTCCCGGCATCAGATAGTCAGAAACAACCGCAGCAGTTTCGATACCTTCTGCTTGCAGTTCTTCGAGAAGTTCTAGGGCTTCTTCACCGCTTTGGGCCGCTTCAATCTGGTAATCTTGACCGAAGTTTCTTTGTAATTCCTCAGCAAGACCTTCCAATACCATCGGTTCGTCATCTACCACAAGAATTGCTAGTTCGTTCATCCTAATTTCAGGGCTGTTGTGATGGTTTCGAGCAACTCTTCTTGCCGCCACGGTTTATGAATGCAGCAGTACAGATTAGCTTGCCGCTTGGCTCGTTCAATAGCTTCCCGATCGGCTTGTCCGGTTAACAGAATCTTGGTAATATCGCCGAATTGCTGGTGGACTTGAACTAAAAACTCGTCTCCCCGCATTCCGGGCATCAACCAATCAGAGACAATCACAACTATCTTGACTCCCCCGTCAGTTAGCTCTTCAATAATTTCTAGAGCTTCCTCACCACTTTCGGCAGCTTCATACAAAAATTGCTCGCCAAAGTGACGGCTAATTTGCTCTTGAAGAGCTTCTAGGATAACTATTTCATCATCAACACAGAGAATTGCTACTTCAGTCATATTTTTATGGTTATCGAATTGATATTATGTCGGGTCATCTAACCATGATATGTTTGTAGTAAGGACTTCAGTCCTTTGTTACGGATGTGAGCAAAATGCGGAGGCGCATTCCTCACTACAAACCTCTTTTATTACGGTCGCTCGACCGGATATGATATGAAATGCCCGTCAAAGACGAGCTAAAAAAAATCATTTATTTTGTTATCTATATTACCGCATAGGCAGAGTCACCGTGAAGGTAGTTTTGCCACAGACAGATGCAAAGGTAATTGTTCCCTGATGTTTTTCCACGATTTTTCTGACAATATCCAGCCCTAAACCGCTCCCTTCTCCTGCTGGTTTGGTAGTGAAGAAAGGTTGAAAAATTCGAGCTTGAATATCTGGAGAAATCCCACAACCCGAGTCTGTAACTTCTACTACAATATTTCGCTCTTTCTGATGCACGCCGATTGCCAGCGTCCCTTTGCCATCCATAGCTTGAACTGAATTGTGAATTAAGTTTGTCCACACTTGCACGAGTTCGTCGGGATAGCAAAAAATCTCTGGAACGGGTTGATAGTGACGAGTGACCTCGACACCTTTCTTGAGATAATTGTGATATAATTCGATCACGGTTTCAATGTTGTCAGCAATCTGGACCGATCGTTTTTCCCCAGTGTGGTCGTAACGAGCGTAGCTCTTGAGGGCGAAGACTATTTTTGAAGCTCGTTCGACGGCGTTTTTAATGTTTTGGCTGTTGGCTTGCAGGCGGGCAACATCGTAGGCAATTTGCACGATTTGATTGGCTTGGGGCGTTTGCAGCAAAGACAGTTGAGAGTCAAAACTTTGATGTATTCCTCCTTCTGTTAGCAGGTGAGCCAGTTGTTTGGCATTGGCAATGTGATGAGATTCAAGCTTTTGAGTCAGCGTGCGTTTAATTTGGCGTTTTTCGCGGGTATTGAGGCCCGATTGACTGCTCAGAGCTTGTTTGAGGACGCTGAAAAAGTCTGCTTGCTGTTGGTCGGTGAGTTGGGGCAACAGTTGGGGCAGTTGAAACAACGAGGCTTCTAAGGCTTTATCCGTGTTGCCGATCGCGGCGCGAATTGCTCCCAAAGGCGTGTTAATCTCATGGGCTACTCCGGCAACCAGTTGTCCGAGGGCGGCCATTTTTTCCGATTGAATTAGCTCGTTTTGAGTGGCTTGGAGAGTGTCGAGGGTGTTTTTCAATTCCCGAGTCCGATCGGCAACTTGACGTTCTAAAGTTCGGTTGTAGTTTTCGAGAATTTTCTGAGCCTGTTGGCGATCGCTGATATCGAAGAAAGCGGCGATCGCGTAGGCAATCTTGCCTGTATCATCAAAAATTGGCGTGGTGGAAACTTCTAAGGGAAGTATCTTATCTGGTTGGTGAACTTCTAAATCGTCAGCTTTGGCAGCTTCACCGGCTAGGGAACGCACGATCGGCAGTCGATCGGTGGGGTACAAATCCTGCGTTCCGGCACGATAAATTTGATATGCTTTGGCTATTTGCTCGGTTTTGGCTTCGGGTGCGATGTTGAGGCAGAGTAACTGTTGTGCTGTCTGGTTGGCATAGTGGAGTTGTCCTGTGGGTAAGTGGATGGCGACACCCACGGGCATTGCTTCGAGAAATTGAGTTAAACGCCGTTCGCTTTCTTTAACTTCGGCATAGAGTTTGGCATTGGCGATCGCGATCGCGGCTTGTCCCGATAATAGTTTGATAATTTCCAATCTGTCGGGTGTAAAAGCTTCAGCAGTTAAATTATTTTCAAGATAAATAATGCCCCTGAGTTGACCTCGATCGAGCAGCGGCGCACACAAAAGAGATTTGGTTTGATTCGCTTGAATGTACGGATCTCGTGTAAATTGGCCCTCTTGCGCGGCATCGTTTTTCACGATGGTTTCTTTGGTACGAATTACGTAGTCGATCGGCGATCGGGGTAGGTTGCCGTCAAAGGGGATTGACTGCAATACTGCAACGCGATCGTCCTCGATATTTCCCGCAGCTTCAATTACCCATTCTCCGGCTTTTTCCCAAATTAGAAAGCCTGTTTGCGCGCCCGCATTTTCTATGAGAATTTTCATCAGCGAAGCGAGTAATTTATCGAGCACAATTTCGCCGGCAATGGCTTGAGATGCTTTCATTAAAGTGGCTAAATCCAATGCTTCTCTCGACTGATTGCTACTTATAAAATTAGTAGTTATCGTGCCGGGAGAATTAATACTTTTAGTAGCAGATGATTTGGGCAGTAACTGCGAGTATCTTGCTTCCAAATCCTCAACCTTTGCCTTAGCACCCCAGCGGATGTAGCCATAGTGAGCTTCTTTCATATAAGTTTGGGCAATCTTGTCCATACCGCGAGATAAATAAAACCTTGCTGCCAACTCATAAGCTAAGGCTTCTTCTTGAAAATATCCGTTATCTCTTGCTCCTTTAATCGCTCGTTCATAAAACTCTTCGGCTTCAACAACTTGACCCAATACTCGCGCTTTATCCGCCTCTACTAGCTCATACTTATGCTGAAAATTGATCGGGGCATGATTGACCCAGTTTTTCATTTTTTGCTGGTTGACGACTACTTTTTCTAAAATTTCTATTTGCTCGTTGCTATCTCTAGTAGGATACAAAGCTAGGAGAGCTAGAGAATAGTAGAAATAGTTTTGGGTAAGCATGAATGTTCCTAGTGCGCCATGTTCGTAGCTTGACGCACTTTGTCCGTTGGCAACCGCTGCCTTGTAGTCCTGAAATAAATAACTGAGCATACATTTTGCCATATAAGCAGCAAACAGAGATAGCAGATTATTTGCATCTCGCAAAATAGGTAAGATTTTATCTTCATTAAAAACTTCTCCTACCAAACGTTTTTTATCCGCTGCTTTGCCACTTAAATTCAGTGCCAACTGTCCCCATATCTGGGCTTGATACAAGGAAAAATCCTGTTTTAGCTTCTGCTGAATTAATTCAATATATTGCTGCTGCTGCTGACAAACAACGCCTAGATTATCTCCACTCATCAATGGGTAGGAGCAACTGTAAAAAGCAACATAAGAAGTATATTCTATATTTCCAGTTTCTAGACCTACTTTAACTGTCTCGCGCACAGGTTGTATGGATTCCCTGAGTGGCTCTTTCCAGTGCCTGATACCGCTATAAAAAAGGGTTTCCACTTGACATTTTATTTCCCTGATATCGAATTTTTCTACCAGGCTCAAAGCCAATTTGCCAAATTGATAACCTAACTCTATATCTCCCAACGCACCACACAAAAGCATCCCATAAAAAGCATAGCCGAAAGCGGCTGGGGGCGAGTACCCATTCTTGATACTTAGCTCAACCATTGTGAATATAATTGATGGCAACAGCGCGGGATTAACAATATAAGTAGGAGGAGATATTGTCATTAATATTCGCATTGCTGCCAGTTGAGCGGGTTCTGTCATTGGCGGCTGGTTGTAGAGATTTTCAATAATCACATCAGTGGGCTGCGATTCCTGTAGGGGTATGCCCAACATTTCTAGAACTTGCAGTCCTGTCTCTACCGCCGATCGCATTTTATTTTGAGCGATATAAAACTGAATTTTTATTTTGTACACTCTGACTTTATCTAGCACAGCCTTGGCTTGTTGGAGGACGACACTAGAAAGTATTTCGGTTCTCTCGTAGTTGGTGTTTAAGTATTCTGCTTCCACCGTTTCTACATGGAGATTGAGCGTCAGGTCATACTGAGTATGCCAAGAATCTGTTGCTAAGAAATTGACGCCAGCATTCAAATAATTGGTCGCTGCCTCATAAGCCATTGCTGACTTTGCTTTTTGACCTGCCATTAGATTGAGTTTGGCGATTTTATCTCGTTCGGCTTGATGGGTTACTAATTCAGCTCCTAGATTGAGATGATCTGCGATTTTAAATATCTCGCCTGATAAGATATCAGGAGCGGTATTTTGCAACAGATTGCGACCGATTTGTAAATGAACTACTTTTTGGAGTTCCTCATCGATAGAGGCATAAGCGGCTTGTTGAATGCGGTCATGCTGGAATTTATAATCTTGAATTAATAGTTGCTCGTCTAATTCTGATAGGGGCAGAATTAACCCTGACTGAATGGCTACTGTCAGGTCTCCTGCAACGTCTGAGCTTGATTTTTCACAGATAATAGAGAGGGTGTTTAAATCGAATTGAGACCCTATACAAGCCGCCAAGCGTAAAACCTGCTGTGTGTTTGCAGGTAGTTTCTTCAGCTTGCCAATCATCAACTCCACCACATTATCGGTGATGCCCTTGGCTTCTATACTTGAAATATCCCACTGCCATCTGTGGCGTTTAAAATCAAAGGTGAGTTCGTTTTCGGCGTGCAGGGTTTTGAGAAATTCATTGACAAAGAAAGGATTCCCCTCTGTTTTATGCACTATCAGGGATGCCAAGGGTCTTACTGATGCAATGTGGCCGTGCAACGTGTCGGCTATTAGCTGGCTAATATGCTCGCTATCTAAGGGAGTTAATGTAATCTGGTTAATTGTTGCTCCTTGATTGCACAATCCCTCAAGCGTCATCATCAAGGGATGAGTGGGGCTGACTTCGTTATCCCGATACGCCCCAATGAGAAACAGATATTGCATATCTGTATCCGTCATCATCAGTTGAATTAACTTGAGGCTGGCGGAGTCTGCCCACTGTAAATCGTCGAGAAATATGACTGAGGGATGCTCTTTTGTACAAAATGTCCGGATGAAGTTTTGGAAGACAAGATTAAAGCGATTTTGCGACTCAGTTGGCCCTAACTCCGGTACGGGCGGCTGCTTGCCGACAATCAGTTCTACTTCTGGAATTACGTCAATAATTACCTGACCGTTAGAACCCAACGCGGTTAAGAGTTTTTCTCGCCAAAGATTTAGTTGTAAAGAGCTTTCCGTTAACAGTTGTCGCACTAATCCCTTAAAGGCGCTAACTACGGCCCAGTAGGGAATATTGCGCCCAAATTGGTCAAATTTCCCAGTTAGGAAATAGCCGCGCTTGGAGGTAATGGGTTTGTAAATTTCTTGCACCAGTGCTGATTTACCGATACCGGAATAACCTGCTACCAGCATGAGTTCGATCCCCCCCCCGCCCCCCTTCAAAAAGGGGCGGCTAGAGGCAACTTCTGAAGCTTCCCGGGAGGGGGGTTGGGGGGATAGCCCGCCCCCGGCGGCTACGCGATCGAATGCTGCTAGTAAGGTTTCAACTTCTTTTTCTCTACCGTAGAGTTTCTGGGGAATTTGAAACTTATCAGAAATATCATTTGAGGCGAGGGGAAATTCTGATATTTCTCCTAATGTTTGTAACTGCGTTAAACACAGTTCCAAATCTGCTTGGATGCCAAAAGCACTTTGATATCGTTCCTCAGCCGTTTTTGCCATCAGTTTCATCACAATATCTGAAACCGCTTTGGGAATTTCTGGATTAAGCTGATGCGGCGACATCGGTATTTTAGCAAGATGACAATGCACCAATTCCAGCGCATCATCTGTCTCAAAAGGTAGCTTTCCTGTCAGCAATTCGTAAAACGTGACACCGAGCGAGTAAAAATCAGTGCGATAATCCAGAGAACGGTTCATCCGTCCCGTTTGCTCCGGCGACATATAGGCTAAAGTGCCTTCTAAAACATGGGGATTTTTGAGGGTGGGATTTTCGCGGGTTAACTGGGTGGAAATGCCAAAGTCGATGATTTTGAGAATTCCGCTTTCTGGATTGAAGACGATATTGGATGGGTTGATATCTTTGTGGATAATATTGTTGCTGTGAATAGCACCTAAAATTTCTGCGATCTTGATGGCAATGTTGAGAAATTCTGCTAGAGAAAAGTTATGATTTGACTCGCTCTGACTGTCGAGCAATTTTCTGAATGAAAAGGCATCAAAATCTTCAAGGACGATCGCTAATGTTCTTTGATATGGTTGTAATCCATAAGCCTTAACTATGCCATCTAGCTCTAAGTTGCGAGTAATTTCATATTCCTGTTTGTATCGAGTGAGTTCCGCAGGTGTAGGATAGTCTTGTTTGAGTAGTTTGAGGATCACTGCTCGATCGTCCTGTTCTCGCCTAGCTCGATAGACTGCGGAATTAGCGCTTTCGTAGATTTTTGCCAGAATTTGGTATCCAGAAAATTTCATCATAAGTCGCCGTCAAAAATCGTGTGGTAATTGATTGTAAACCTCGCCCGGAGAGAGTTTTCCGACATCTGCGTGAGGTTTTTTCGATCGCTTGCACCCAATAATCCGGCTGGATAATGTTTAAGCTCCCGATGTCAGGGTTTTATAGTTTAAGAGGCAGTCAATCGATTGCGCGATTTTAGATTTTAGATTAAAGAATTGACTTGCGCGAGATAAATGCTCTTTCTTGAGGATTTTAGATTTGAGATTTTAGATTGATTCCACGGATAAATCACGTGGCGGGTACCACCTTTGAAATTCTTGGTCAAATTGACCACCATCTGTCAAAATAAGAATGTATGGCTGACGGTGTTTTTTCAGTCGGAAACGTCTAACTTAAAATTAGTACGGTCTTTACAGTATAACAAAATATTTTCTTTAT
Organism: Microcoleus sp. F6_B6; assembly: GCA_036702215.1. Taxonomy (GTDB): domain Bacteria; phylum Cyanobacteriota; class Cyanobacteriia; order Cyanobacteriales; family Microcoleaceae; genus Microcoleus. Next base: position 59,325 of record JAUBST010000005.1, on the reverse strand, counting down.
TTCAATAAATTTATCAAAAAAGGAAATTTTTTTAGCCGAATTAGATAGTATCCGGTCAATTCCGTCAGCAACGCGCTTCGCTTCGACCGCATTCAAAACAGTTTGTAGTGAGGACTAAAGTCCTCACTACAAACCTGACATCGACCGGACGCGATATTAGCTCCCGATTCTAGATATTTACACGCTGACGGGTGACTGTTTGCGGCTGAAGGTTGCCAAAATGCGATCGGCCATTTGCGGTGGAGTTAACCCTAAACTTGCAAATGATTGCTCGGGCGTTGCATGATCTACTAATGTATCCGGTACGCCCAGCCGCATCAGCGGCACGAGGATATTGTTGTCGAGCAAAGATTCGGCTACTGCTGAACCGAATCCGCCCATCAAACAGCCTTCTTCTAAAGTGACAACTCGCCCGATTCGCTGTGCCAAAGGCAAGATTAATTCCGTATCTAAAGGCTTGACAAAACGCGCATTGATAACGGTTGCTTCAATACCGTGTTCGCTCAAAATCTCGGCGGTTTGCATTGCCGGATAAACCATTGAACCGTAACCCAATATCAGCAAATCGTCGCCGTTGCGGAGGATTTCGCCTTTGCCGATCGGCAATTCTTCCCAACCTTCCTCCATCAGAGGCACGCCGTAACCGTTGCCGCGCGGGTAACGCATGGCGATCGGACCGCTGGTGTGATTGATTCCGGTGACTACCATCCGCTGCAATTCTGCCTCGTCTTTGGGTGCCATAATTGTCATATTTGGCAGACAGCGCAAGTAGGAAATATCGTACATTCCTTGGTGGGTGGGGCCGTCAGCACCGACAATGCCGGCTCGATCCAAACAGAAGAAAACGGGCAAATTTTGGATGCAGACATCGTGAACTATTTGGTCGTAGCCCCGCTGCAAAAATGTCGAGTAAATTGCTACAACCGGGCGCATTCCTTCGCAGGCTAAACCAGCCGATAAAGTCACGGCGTGCTGTTCGGCAATGCCGACATCGATGTACTGTTTTGGCAGTTTTTCCTGAAGTTTGTCCAGGCCGGTTCCGGTTGCCATTGCAGCAGTAATGCCGACTATTTTGGGATTGTTTTCTGCTAGCTTGACCAGGGCGTGGGTAAAGACTTTCGAGTAAGCTGGAGGCTTGGGTTTGGTGGAGGGAATGCCTTTGCCGGTGGCTAAGTTAAAGGGATTTTGGGCGTGATATCCTACTTGGTCTTTTTCGGCGATCGCATATCCTTTGCCTTTCACCGTCACCACATGAACCAACACCGGCCCTTGAATGGTATGAGCTTGTTTGAAAGTGGCAATTAACTCTTCCAAATTGTGTCCGTCTACCGGGCCCATGTAAGTAAAGCCCAATTCTTCAATTACTGCTCCAACTTTCGAGACTGCCAAGCGTTTCATCCCTTCTTTGAGGCGTTCCATTTCTGGAGTAAAAGTTTCGCCGACAAAGGGAATGTGTTTGAATTGTTCCTCTAAGTTATCTTTGAGAAACTGCACCTGTGGCGACAATCGCATCTTATTCAAATAGCGGGTAATTGCGCCGACGTTGGGCGAGATTGACATCTCGTTGTCGTTGAGCACAACTAACAAATTGGTTTTCGGCATATGGCCCGCGTGGTTGATCGCTTCGAGTGCCATGCCGCCAGTCAATGCGCCGTCGCCGATGACTGCTACAGTTTTAAAGTTTTCCCCCTTGAGGTCGCGCGCCATCGCCATTCCTAACGCTGCGGAAATGCTTGTGGAAGCGTGACCGGCGCCGAAGTGGTCAAATTTGCTCTCGCAGCGCTTGAGATAGCCTGCAACGCCGTCTTTTTGGCGTAGGGTGTGGAATTGGTTGTAGCGGCCGGTGATTAATTTGTGAGGATAAGCTTGGTGGCCGACATCCCAAGTAACTTTGTCGCGATCGAGGTCGAGTGTTTGGTAGAGTGCTAAGGTCAGTTCGACTACACCCAATCCTGGGCCGAGGTGGCCGCCGCTAGCGGCTACAGTTTCTAAATGCTTTTCTCGAATTTGTCGGGCAATTTGTTCGAGTTGATGAATCGAGAGACCGTGTAATTGGTTTGGGTGAGTCAGTTCGCTCAGATGCATATTTTAAAATCTTGCTCCTGTGAATCAGGACGAATCCTTAACAGATATAGGTTGTGCCTGCGAGGTTGGGTACGCGCAAACGTTAGAATAGTTTAACGGTTATTTGAGAAAAACTGTTAGGTGTAAGATTTTTGTTATTTTTGACCTGGTAATTATAGTTAATAAATTGTGCGCTGTCAAGATAAAAAAAGCTTATAAAACGATAGAATTGACGAGTAATTGAGCAATTGTGTAGGTAAGTAAACATGGGTGCTAGCCGAAAAACCAACAGCAACCACGCAAAAAAAACTCACAGGCCAATGGTGGAATACATAACTCACAAGAATGCTCGCAGCGTGAATGTTTTTTGTAGTGTAGACCTACTACCGTCACTCAACAAGCAATGTCTCAACGATTTTTAAGTTTTCCCGTCAAATTATTTGAGCGAGGATTCAAAAATTTATTACCGAGTTGAAAAACTGCTTGCTACAAGATAAATCAACGACCTCTACCAGAAATCATTCGCTTTAGACTGGGAAAGTTTTCCCGAATTTGGATAGTAGAAATCTGCGACTCTCGAAGCATTGTTTTGGTAAGCTCAAAAGGCTAGAAGATTTACCACAAGGGCCGTTAGCTGGAAAAAAAGAACACGGGGACTTCAGTCCCCCCGCGTGGCTTCCCTCTGGGGTTTGAAGACGCGATCGTTTCCCCCATCCGGTATTGCTTTTATGAAAGGTTCTGCTTAATTCAATCTCCCTTACTCCGCTGATGGCAAAGGAGTTTCCGCTTCTTGGGGCGGCGGAATTTCCGCAGGAGTCGATTCGGGAGACGGCGAGAGACTCTCGCTATCGGGCGGCGGAATTTCCGCAGGAGTCGATTCGGGAGACGGCGAGGGACTCTCGGCCCCGGGCGAGGGAGTCTCCGAAGGAATCGGGGCGGGAGTTTCCGGCGGTGGCGGAAGTTGTTCGGGTTGGGGCTGGGGGCTTTGGAGGCTTTGCACCCACAAACCTAAACCGCCGGCGGCTAATATCAGCCCCAACAACCCCAGTAGGGGCAGCGGCAGCTTGGATCGCCGTTTTTGAACGGGTTCCGGGGCGGGGGAAGTTTCGGGGTACAACAACTGTTTGGACGATTCTGAAAGCTGAGATTCTGGAATTCTCCCGGACTTCTGGAGGGACGCAGCGAGGGAAGGCGGCAGCGACACCGAGGCTGACACTGGCGCTGAAGCCGGCGCTGAAGCCACCGCCGGATCGAACAGTACCAATCTCTCCGGGGACATCCGACAGTGAGTCGCCACCACGGAGGTGTTGTCATAACCGTTTTTCTCGTTGGCCAGACGAATCCAAGACTGAACCGCAGCTTCCAAAGACATTTTGCCCTCAAGCACCTCTGGGCCGTAATTCTCCCAAGACCGCTCTACCCAGTCGTTGTCGCTCAAACCGTCGGAACACAGCAGCAGTAAGCCTTCCTCTTCGATAATAAGTCGCTGAATCGTCGGGCGCAGGAAATCAGCATCCCGCGTTCCCAAAGCTTGAGTCAGGGCTCCGGCATCGGCTCGCAGTTGAGTCTCCCAGTACAAACAATGTCCTAGCTGGACTTCCCTTGAGGCTACGTCGTCGTCCACCGTCAGCCGGTGACAGTAATTGTGGCCAATCCAATAAGCGCGGCTGTCTCCGACATTGACTAAATAAAGTTCGTGGCTGTTATTCGATGGCAAATCCTCGGAAATTTTCACTTTTTGAGGCAACTGGAGGGCCATCACCAAAGTCGTCCCCATCCGCTGCCGCAACTCTTTTCCCTGCTCGTTATTTTGAGCGGAAATCACATTGTTTACAACTCTGACTATTTCTTCGAGTTGCTTGATGACCATTGTTGGGGTCATCAACTCTTCTTGTTGAGCAATTTCTGCGAGCAAATTTTGGATTAAAGCTTTCAGGGAGTGCACGGCTAATTGACTGGCAACTTCTCCTCCTTCGTGGCCTCCAACCCCGTCGCAAACCATTGTCAAGTAAGGAATTAGTTTCTCGCCGCCTGAAGTTTTGCTAAATTGAAAATCAGCAGCAACCGGATAGCAACTGTCTTCATTTTGGGAGCGCTGCGGCCCGGTATCGGTCATGCCGACTACTTCTAAGTGCAGAGGCAATTGAGCGGCTTGTTCTAATAGTAAATCGTTTAGTTCCAGGGCGATCGCGTCGAAATTCATGCTGCTGCGGCGCATAAACTGACAAATCTCTCCGAGTTTCGACTGTACCTCGGGCCGGGCCGATTCCACCAAACCGGACCACACATCTCCCAAATCCCGCAGTGTCGGTACAAAATTGCCCCGGTGCAGTTCCAGGAGGCGTACCCGCCAACCTTCCACCCGCAAATTTTCCGGTACCAGCAAACTTGAAGCGACTCCCTGTTCCGATAGCGGCGCCCACAGTTGGAGCATTTGCCACAGCCAGTATACTTGGCGCGCGCCGGTTGCCCCAGACCAAGCTTCTAAAATAGAAGGATACAGGCGACCAAAATTATTGATGGGGACATTTTCCAACAGCAGCACCTCTGCCGCTTCCGGTGCTTCCCCCAGGGAACAATAACCGTATACTTCCGGCGCATGCAGCCGTTGGGGATACAAATGCAGGTAAGGCATAATGGTATCCGGCAGTTGTTCCGGGACGCTCGGAGGCAGAGCTGGACGGCTGTCGAGCCAGATTTGGGGTGCAATGACAAAGTATCGATCGGCTATTACCTTACCCGCCGGCACTTCCTCGGCTGCTTGCCCCACCACCCACACATAGCGATAAATTAAATCCGTTTCGCACGCTGCACACTGCTGGCGGCCAAAGGTATTGCGGGGATCGGCACAGCTAAGATTCGGGCAATAAATGGGTTCGGAGAAACTGCTGATCATATCGAAATAGTTTGTGTAAAAAGATTCTGAAGATATATGATTCGCCAGCCCAAATTCATGAGCTTGAGAATAAACTGATTTTAGCCCCTATCAATTTCTTAACTGCCTTTGGGCCCCTAGAAATTGTAGTTTCTGCCAGTCTGCACCGGCTTAAATTGTAATTTAAGTTACTAAACTCTGACTGAGAGTACGATGGAAGCCTCAACCTGGTACCGCGGCGCGAAAAATCGCTCTGAGGAGCTGCAAGTGGCAAACCCTTGCAGAGTCAGTTGTTTGCATTTCTTAAATCTTAAATTTCCAATCTAAGATCTAAATAGTATCACCTATTTTTTTTATGATCTTGACTCCGACGCTCCTTTGGCTGGTAGCTGGGTCTTTGCTCTGTTTGGCAGAGCTATTTCTCCCGACTGCTTTTATCGCTTTTATGATGGGACTGAGCGCCTTCGCCGTAGCTGGATGCTCTCTAGTTCTACCTTACGTCAATTTACAAATTTTCCTCTGGATGGTATTTTCGACAGTTTTTGTGCTGCTGTCTCGGCGGTTGATACCAAAGGGCACGGCAAGGGCGATCGCAGATTCTCAGGAAGCAAAAACTTTAACAGAAATTCCCCCTGGAGAAGCCGGCCGAGTCATTTATGAGGGGAATTCTTGGCAAGCTCGCTGCGAAGACACCAAGGTCACTATCCCCCCCAACCAAAACGTAATTGTCGTGGGACGAAAAGGCACTACTCTGATAGTTTTGCCCGAAAATCTCTTGCATTCTTAAACAAAATGTGGAATTGGGAATTGGAAATTGGTAGTTGGGCATTGGGCATTGGGCATCGGGCATCGGGCATTGGGCATTGGCAATAACCAATAACCAATAACCAACAGTTAACAATCAACAATTATTAGGAGTCTGTTGTGGAACAATTTTTTTTACTTGTCTTTTTAGCTTTAGGCGGCTCAGCCCTCGCAGGTTCGGTCAAGATTATCAATCAGGGAAATGAAGCGCTGGTGGAAACTTTAGGTAAATACAGTGGCAGGAGACTGGAACCCGGTTTGAATTTTGTCAAGCCGTTTCTCGATCGCGTCGTGTACGAGCAAACCATTCGGGAAAAAGTCTTAGATGTTCCCCCGCAAGCTTGTATTACCCGCGACAACGTTTCCATCACCGTTGATGCTGTGGTTTACTGGCGCATTGTAGACTTGGAAAAAGCCTGTTACAAAGTAGAAAATCTCCAGTCAGCAATGGTAAATATGGTGCTGACTCAAATTCGCGCCGAAATGGGTCAACTGGATCTCGAACAAACCTTTACTGCTCGTTCTCAAATTAATGAAATATTGCTCAGAGATTTAGATATTGTTACCGATCCTTGGGGAGTGAAAGTAACGCGGGTAGAATTGCGCGATATTATCCCTTCTAAAACTGTACAGGAATCGATGGAATTGCAGATGGCAGCCGATCGACGGAAGCGGGCGCTAATTCTGACATCCGAGGGAGAACGCGAGTCAGCAGTTAACAGCGCCAAAGGTAAAGCAGAAGCGCAAGTTCTAGATGCAGAAGCGCGCCAAAAAGCGACTATTTTGGAGGCGGAAGCTCAACAAAAGGCGATCGTCCTGAAAGCTCAAGCAGAACGCCAAAGTCAGGTTTTGAAAGCTCAAGCTACTTCTGAGGCCTTGCAAATAATCGCCAAAACTCTGCAAAATGACCCCACCGCCCGGGAAGCTTTACAATTTTTGTTAGCTCAAAACTATCTGGATATGGCTCTAAAAATTGGCACCAGCGACAGCAGCAAGGTGATGTTTATGGACCCGCGCAGCATTCCCGCGACGCTCGAAGGAATGCGATCGATAGTTGGGGAAGATAATAATGAGGTGAAAAAGTAGGGGAGCATCTCGTATTTGTAAAAACACTTCTTCTGGCTCCTTCCTTCTGACTCTTTCCTCCTGCCTCAAAACTCCAATTTCAAGCGGAGGGCTGCTTTCATTGAGATGCTCCCAAAAGTAGGGGAGCATCTCATATTTGTCAAAACACTTCTTCTGGCTCCTTCCTTGTGATATCATGTCCGATCGATTAACCATAATATCCCGGTCGGGGCGGGTTTTTGAGATGGGAGATTGTTGGCAGGTATTTTTGGTGAACCCGCCCCTACGAAAATCGCGGTCACTCGACCGGACATGATATGACTCTTTCCTCCTGCCTCGCCGCAAGAGAGCATCGGGCCTCAAAACTCCTATTTCTAGCTTGGCTGCTTTCCTTGAGATGCTCCCCTTGGTATTTAGTATCTATTTAAACATCGATATTCAGGCAACTTCTCTTCGCCGTTAACCTAATAACTCGACACAGTTAAAACGATCGCCTCCCTATCTCCCAAGACCAAACCATACTCCAAACCCTCAACAACCGCTTGATAAGAAGCATCCAAAATATTACCAGAAACCCCCACAGTCGTCCAGCGGTCTTGACCGTTGCTAAACTCAACCAACACGCGAGTTTTAGCAGAAGTTCCCGCACCTCCGTCCAGAATTCGCACCTTATAATCTGTTAAGTTAAAATCAGTAATTGCCGGATAAAAATTCCGCAAAGCCTTCCGCAAAGCTGCATCAAGTGCCGAAACAGGCCCGTTTCCTTCCGCGCATTCCAGAATATCTTGACCGTTCACAGTCACTTTCACCGTTGCTAACGAATTAACTGTTTCCTGCTTACCTTTATCGCAGTGAACTTGAAAACCTTTGATTTCAAATAAATGCTTGCGCTTGCCCAATGCCTCCCGCATTAACAATTCAAAAGAAGCCTCCGCACCCTCAAATTGATATCCCTGGCTTTCCAAATCTTTCAATTTTTCCAAAATTTGGCGGCAAGCAGGATTTTTGCGATCGAGATCCATGCCAAAAGTGCGCGCCTTCGCCAAAACATTGCTCAAACCAGCTTGATCGGAAATCACAATTCGCCGCCTGTTGCCAATTTTTTCCGGTTCCAAATGTTCGTAGGTTAACGGATTTTTCTCAACCGCCGATACGTGGATTCCGCCTTTGTGAGCAAAAGCAGAAAGACCGACAAAAGGAGCGCGATCGTCGGGAGCAAGATTGACAATTTCACTAATCGAGCGACTTACTTGAGTTAATCTAACTAATTGTTCGTCTTCAATGCAGTTCTGACCCAACTTTAGCTGAAAATTCGGAATTAATGAACATAAGTCGGCATTGCCGCAGCGTTCGCCGTAACCGTTTATAGTTCCCTGTACCATCGTCACTCCTTCCCGCACAGCAGCCAAAGCATTAGCAACCGCAACTCCAGAGTCGTTGTGAGTGTGAATTCCTAATTGTAGAGATTGTCCGCGATTAGTTCCTAAAGATTCTAAAACATCGCGAACAACCTGACTGACTTCGTGAGGCAAAGTACCGCCGTTAGTATCGCAAAGTACCAGCCATTCTGCACCGGCATCGGCGGCTACTTCTAAAGTTTTAATAGCATAATCTCGATTGTGTTTGTAGCCGTCAAACCAGTGTTCGGCATCGTAAACAACGCGCCTTCCCTGACTCCGCAAATATTGAATTGTATCTCGAATCATCGCCAGATTTTCTTCTAGCGTCGTCTTCAAACTTTCAATAACGTGCAAATCCCACGACTTCCCAAACAGCGTCACCCAGCGAGTACCGGCGGACAAAATAGCCTGCAACATTTCATCATTAGCTGCCGCAGTTCCCGGCCGCCGAGTCGAACAAAAAGCTACAACTTCTGCTTGAGTGAGGGGCTGTTCTTTGAGACGCCAAAAAAATTGTACGTCTTTAGGATTTGCCCCCGGCCAGCCGCCTTCAATAAAGGGAATTCCTAAACTGTCTAACTGTCGAGCAATTCGCAGTTTGTCTTCGAGAGATAAGCAGAGTCCCTCGCACTGAGCACCGTCTCGCAGCGTGGTATCGTAGATCCAGAGCCGATTTGTCATGGGAAATTGCGATCGAGAAATTGGTAATATATCACTTACCATATTAGATGAATATATTTGAATTTAATGCGATAATATATAGGAAAATTAACATAAATCTAACAGGGGTAAATTGCTGTGGTCCAGATACAAGCGCAAGGAAAAACATTTGAGTGCGATCGCGGAGCCAATCTCCGTGAAGTATTGCTCAAAAACGGCATCGATCTCTACAACGGCAACGCTAAAGTCATCAACTGCCACGGCCTCGGCACTTGCGGCACCTGCGCCGTCACCGTCGAGGGCGAAGTTTCCGAGCCCCAGTGGCGCGAAAAAGCCCGACTTTCGGTTCCTCCCCATTCTCCCGCCTCCAACCGCCGTTTGTCCTGCCAAACCAAGGTTTTAGGCGATATTAAGGTGACAAAATATGACGGTTTCTGGGGTCAAGGTTCTGAAACTGTCTGGAAACCAGAAGCATAGATTTTTTGTTAAGGAAGGCAGATAGGCTGTACTTCATTGAGATTGCATATTTGGGGCAGGCTAGAAGCGCCCCCCACAAGATAATCTGTAAGACTTGTGCAAGAATTCTAACTGTAAGGTGCGCTTAGCGCACCTTACTCTAAAGAAAGCCGAGAGGTCAAAAAAGCCAGAAAGTCCATATAAAAGTTAATGAATTTATCTAAAGATATTCTGATTATTGGCGGCGGAATAATTGGTCTTTCGCTAGCAGTAGAACTGAAATTGCGAGGGGCATCTGTCGCGGTTCTCACCGCCGATTCTAAACAACCGACGGCCCGGGCTGCCGCTGGAATGCTTGCCCCGCAAGCCGAACGAATTCCCCCCAGTCCGATGCTGGATTTGTGCTTGCAAAGTCGCGCAATATATGCCGCGTGGGTGGAACGGCTAGAAGATATTACCGGATTGAAAACGGGATATTGGCGATCGGGAATTCTCGCACCAGTTTGTCAAAATGAGCCTCAAGAAAAGCCGCTTTTGTCAAACCTTAATTATCAATGGTTGGACAGAGATACTGTTCGCCAGCACCAGTTTGGATTAGGTCAAGAAGTAATTGGCGGTTGGTGGTATCCTGACGACGCTCAAGTTGACAACCGCGCTTTATTTCGGACGCTTCAGGCCGCAACTAAAGAATTGCAGATTGAGATTATTCAAGGTAATGCAGGGGAAATTATTCGCCAGGGAAACCGAGTAGTTGGCATTGAAACAACAGCGGTAAAATTGCAAGCAGACCGTTATGTTTTGGCAGCAGGTGCTTGGTCTGAGCAGTTATTGAATGTTCCTGTTTTTCCAAGAAAGGGACAAATGCTGTCAGTATGCGTACCAGAAGATTGTGGAGCTATCCAGCCCCTGCAAACCGTTCTGTTCGGGACGGGCATTTATATTGTGCCACGTCAAGATGGCAGAATTATTATTGGCGCAACTAGCGAAAATGTGGATTTCACGCCGGGAAATACGCCTGCAGGAATCCAAAGTTTGCTAGCAGGAGCGATTAAGTTATATCCCGAATTACAAAATTATCCGATTCTGGAGTTTTGGTGGGGATTTCGGCCGGCTACTCCTGATGAATTGCCGATTCTGGGTGCTAGTGCTTGGGAGAATTTGACATTGGCTGCGGGGCATTACCGCAATGGCATTTTGTTGGCTCCGGTGACGGCGAAATTGTTGGCGGATTTGATGTGGGAGCAAAAGTTAGATCCGTTATTGGCTGCTTTTCATTATTCGAGGTTTCCTGAATCTGGGAAGTTTGAAAATGGTAAATAGTGAGATTTTTTGCTTTTTTTAAGACTAGGCAGAGCCGGGAAGAAACGAAAGTTAACCAAAATGATATTTTTGCTATAATCTAATCAGCACAATAGGGTTTTGTAAGTTATGACTTTCAGTGATGTGGTCGAGACTATCAAGAATCTTTCTACTGACGAAAAGCAAGAGCTTCAACTGTTGTTGAAGCAATATCTCCGGGAAGAACGTCGCGAAGAGATATATCAAAACTTTAAGTCAGCGCAGATTGAACAACAAAAAGGTGAACTGAAATTTTTCGCGAACATCAATGAACTCAGAGTAATGATAGAGGAATAATCGTGCAAGTCAGTTTCAGTTCTTCATTCAAGCGTGCTTTCAAAAAGCGGATCGAAGGCGATGCTGATTTGGAGGCTAGGTTTTGGCAAAAGCTGGAACAGTTCATCAGAGAGCCGTTTGAACCAAGCTTAAAAACTCATAAATTGTCCGGTAGGCTCAAGGAGTTTTGGAGCTTTAGCGTAGATTACGACGAAAGGGTACTTTTCTACTTTACAGAAGACGGAAAAGCTGTGTTTGTAGATTTGGGAAGTCATGATGAAGTATATTAATCGACGGAACAGTTGCTACAGTAACGCTGTAAGTAGCGCCCAACCATTTTTTTGTAAGTCTTGAATTAGTTCGCATCCTGTTTTTTGGGTTGGTTTAATTCCCTGCATTTAGCGGCCGCCAAATCGTAAGCATTTTGGTAATCGCTACCGCCTAACATCAAATCGCCGTAATATTCATAAGGTTGATTGCCATAAATCGGCAGCGGGTCGTCTTCAGGATAATCTTCTTTTGATTCTTCTAGGATTGCTTTGAGTTTCTTGACGCTGAAGCGCTGAACTGGGAAGTAATGAATGTCTTGAGCGATGAAACCGAGATGGGGAAAGGTTGGGTCAACAATTCGCTCGTCGAGTTCAATCCAGCTATACTCGATGGGTTTGTATGGCACTCCCGGCACAGCTAAAAAGCCTTGAACATAAATCGCGCCCTCGGTTGCTAACGCTGCTTTACAGGCGTTGTCAAAGCAGTTTTTACGGTTGCTTTTGATGCGAGCGGCCATTTCAAGAGAAAGCGTCTCATCTAATAGTTCGGTCATAACTCATTTCTAGTCGCGTGTGCGATTAGATTGTAGCAAATCAGAGCTATCTCCGAGCACAAAGGGCGCAGGCAATTGCGATCTTTCCTCAAATTCTCTTCTCAAGGAGTTGAACCAAAATCCTCTGCGGTTCTGGATGTTGTGTCAGCTTTGGTTTCCGAGATGAGCCGTTTGTCGGGAACCGCCTATAGCCCGCCAATAAAAAGTTTTCGCGAGTAGCCCAACTTTTGAACCTGCGATCGACTTGGCGGTAGAGCCCGCAACGGTAAAGCGTGGCACAGATGATGCAAGCAACAATAGCGGCATATAGCCTTTCTCAAAAAGATGAGATATGAATGACATCTTATATAACCATAATAACTAAGAGGGCTAAAGCCCAACTACGTACCTCATCTTTCGCTAGATCCGCTATACATCACGGAATGCCGATCGTCGTGCCACCAACCAATCCTATTAATGGCTTCCTACTTATTTAGGGTCTAATTCTAGATAACTCAAAGTATCTGTCATTTGTCAATGCAGCAATTCCTCTAGTTTTTGCTGGTTCCACAAATACTGATAAAGCCCTGTTTGCCCTACCAATTCAAAGTGAGTGCCGATCTGAACTATTTCTCCTCTATCCATCACAAAAATGCGATCGGCAGTAGCCGCCGCTGACATTTGATGCGAGATAAAAATTACTGTTTTGCGATCGGTTCCTGTTGCCAAGTTTTGCAAAATGTCGGTAGCAGTTTGATTGTCAACGCTGGAAAGAGCATCATCCAAAATTAACACCGGGGCGTCAACTAACAAAGCGCGAGCAAGTGCCGTCCGCTGCCGCTGTCCGCCGGATAAAGTAATGCCGCGCTCGCCGACAACTGTTTTATACTGTTGCGGGAAGTTGAGGATTTCGGCGTGAATTTGCGCTTGTTTTGCCGCCGCTTCAATCTCCGGCTGTTCCGCTAAAGGGTTTCCGTAGCGGATGTTGTTCTTGATGGTAGTGCCGAACAGAAAACTTTCTTGGGGAACGTAGGCGATCGCCCCGCGCAATTCGGTCAATTTTACCTCGGTAATATCCTGTCCGTCTAAAAATAGCTCGCCCGGATCGATATCGAGCAAGCGTGGCAGCGCATTAGCTAAAGTTGATTTTCCCGAGCCGATCGCCCCAACAATTGCGACAGTTTCTCCCGGTTTTATTGTAAAATAAACATTTTTAAGGGCGGGTGTCTTAGCACCGGGATAAGTATAATTTAGATGGCGGGCGACAATTTCGCCTTTGACTGGAGTTGGCAGTTCACCTGCACCGGCAGCATCCTTGATTTGCGGTTCCACAGTCAGAATTGATTCGATGCGATCGACACTCACTTCTCCCCGCTGGTAAGCAGTAATTGTGAAACCCAACAGCGCCGTCGGAAACACCAAACGCTCGACATAAATCAGCAACGCCACAAAATCGCCAATGCTAATTTGGCCGTTAGCAATTGCCCCCCCACCAGCAGAAAGCAGCACCAACAAACTGATGCTTGCCAAACCGCCCAGCAGCGGAAAAATAAAGTTTCTAGTTTTTGCTAGTTCCAAATTTGCTGATAGCAACTGTGCGTTGGAATTGCGAAAAGCTCGGCGTTCGTTTTCTTCTTGAGCGTAGATTTTAATTACGGACATCCCGCTCATATCCTCCTGAATTAAATCGCTCATCGCCGACAGTTCCTCTTGCACGGCTAACTGTTGGATGCGAAGTTTGTCGCTAAATAACTGTACCAAAACCAGCATTAAAGGATAAACTGCGATCGCCAGCAGCGTCAGCCTTACATTAATCCCCAGCATCACCGGTAAAGTCAAAGCATAGGCAAATGCCGTATTCGCCAAACTCAGCACCGCAAACCCCACCAAGCGCCGAATATTGTCCAAATCGGAAGTAGCGCGGTTAATTAAATCTCCTACCGTATTGGCTGCAAAATAAGACGGTTCTAATGTTAATAAATGATTAAAAATTTGCTGTTTGAGGTCAAATTCGACTTGACGCCCGACGCCAAACAGCAGAATCCGCGACGCCATCCGAATCAACCACATGATTGAGGCGAGTAGCAGAATCAGTAGCACGTAGTTGAAAACTTGGTCAAATTTAGTCGCAATTTGCAGAGTGTCAACTGCATTCCGAATCAGCAGGGGAATGTAAACGCCCACAGCATTGACAACTAATAGCGAAAAAACGCCCCAGAATGTTGGTTTCCAGTGCGGGCGCATATAAGAGCCGAGTTTTTGCAGTCGAGAATAACGAGCCATGTGTTAGTAGGTAATTTGAGATTGATTGAGGAAAGGAAGAAGGTTCGGCAGCGAGCAATGTACGGGATGTAACGGATGTAACGGATGCAAGGAACAAGGTACAAGGAAGAATGAAGAAGTCCTGCAAGAAGGCGCAATCTTCAGCTCATGTTTCAGCAATTAATAACGTTATCATCGTCGGTCGTGGTTGCTATAGAAGGTAGAAGTTGGAAAAAAGAATAGAAGCTCTATCGAAAGGTAGATGACCGAAAACACAAGTTAAGAAATTTTTAATAAAAACTCTGCTTTGGGATGACGCGCCATCAAAATTAGGTTTTGGTCTCAACCAAAATCTGATTATATGTATGTAACAAACCACATTATATCTGTGGCGACACGAGATATGTGGGGACACGGTATTCCCCAGTCCTCAGCCACCCGGAACGAGCTTGCCCAAATCTCCAATCCGCCCCGGCAACCCCCCGCACCGTTGAGGCGCGCTACAATCAAAAATCGATCGGCTTAGCACTCAGACTCAGAGAGTGCTAAATTTGCTAATGTAAGCGACAGGAGACAAACATGACCAAAATAGTTGCATTTAGCGACAAATCTCGGCGGGCACTAGAACGCGGCGTCAATCAACTCGCCGATGCTGTCCGCATCACCTTGGGCCCGAAAGGCCGGAACGTCCTATTGGAAAAGAAATACGGCAGTCCCCAAATTGTTAACGACGGTATCACCGTTGCTAGGGATATCGAACTCGAAGACCCCCTGGAAAATGCCGGCGCTCGCTTAATTCAAGAAGTCGCCTCCAAAACTAAAGATATCGCAGGCGACGGCACAACAACCGCAACGGTAATAGCTCAATCCCTCATTCGCGAAGGTTTGAAGAATGTCGCCGCAGGCGCAAACCCAGTCGCGCTGCGCCGGGGTATTGAAAAAACGATCGCCCACTTGGTGCAGGAAATCGAGAAATTGGCAAAACCCGTCGAAGGCAGCGCCATTGCTCAGGTCGCCACTGTCTCCGCAGGTAACGACGAAGAAGTCGGCAGCATGATTGCCCAAGCAATGGAAAAAGTCACCAAAGACGGCGTAATTACTGTAGAAGAGTCGAAATCTCTGACAACAGAATTGGAAGTTGTCGAAGGGATGCAGTACGATCGCGGATATCTTTCTCCGTATTTCGTCACCAACACCGATCGCATGGAAGTTGATTACGAAAACGCTCGCATCCTGATTACCGACAAAAAAATTAGCTCGATTCAAGAACTAATTCCAGTTCTCGAAAAAATCGCCCGCACAGGTCAACCGCTGCTAATTATCGCCGAAGATATTGAAGGCGAAGCTTTGGCAACACTGGTAGTCAACAAAGCCCGCGGCGTATTGAATATTGCAGCAACCAAAGCTCCTGGTTTTGGCGATCGGCGCAAAGCTATGCTTCAAGATATCGCCGTACTCACCGGCGGTCAACTGATTTCCGAAGAAGTCGGACTCAGCATCGATACCGCAACCCTAGAAATGCTCGGTACCGCCCGCAAAATTACGATCGACAAAGAAAACACGATCGTTGTTGCTGGCGACGAACACAAAGCTGACGTGCTAAAACGGATCGAACAAATCCGCAAGCAGCTAGAAGCGACGGATTCCGAGTACGACAAGGAAAAGCTAACCGAACGCATCGCCAAACTCGCCGGCGGCATCGCTGTAATTAAAGTCGGCGCAGCTACCGAAACCGAGCTCAAAGACCGCAAACTGCGTATTGAAGACGCTCTTAACGCTACTAAAGCTGCTGTGGAAGAAGGTATCGTTGCCGGAGGTGGCACGACCCTAATTCACCTGATTACAAAAATAGATGCGATCGCCAAAACTTTAGACAGCGAAGAACAAGTAGGCGCTGACTTGGTGAAGAAAGCTTTGGAAGCACCTTTGCGTCAAATCGCTGATAATGCCGGCGTTGAAGGTTCGATCGTCATCGAACGAGTGCGGGCAAGCGAGTTCAACATTGGCTACAACGCTCTCACCGACGTGTACGAAGATATGATTGCCGCCGGGATTATTGACCCGGCTAAGGTAGTGCGATCGGCTTTGCAAAATGCCGGTTCCATTGCTGGCATGGTGTTGACCACTGAAGCAGTGATTGTCGAAAAACCCGAGAAGAAAAAAGCCGGCGGCGACATGGGCGACATGGGCGGCATGGGCGGCATGGGCGGCATGGGCGGCATGGGCGGCATGGGCGGCATGGGCGGCATGGGCATGATGTAGTATTCAGCCATTAGTTTGTAGCCTGTAGAGTGCGCCATAAGCACCGTGGGTGTCAACTTAAGGTTTTATCTACTACCCGTCTACTGTTTGACGATTAAGGCAGCTTCTCCCCCCGGCCTCCCCTGATAGTCCGGGGGGACTTGAAGCTATCAAAGTCCCCTTCTTAAGGGAGATGCAATGGGGATCGGCATTAAGCTACAAGCGATAGTTTTCAGGGATTTTAAGCTTAAGTTGCCACCTATGCAGTGCGCGCCCTCTCGGTCAACTCAAATCCTTCCCAGAAACTGCGTCTCCCCCTCTCCCCTTCTCCTTTAAGATCGCGGAGTTACATTGTTGCTGTGCAAGTCTTGAGGAGATTGAAACAGAGTTTCGAGATACACTCTCGCAGCTTGGCGATAACTGCGCGAAGCTTCAGGCGTACCGCTATCGGCATTCTGCAACAAAAACAGCGACAGGGCCGCGCAAAATACTCGGTCTAGATCCCATTCGGGATGGGTTTCCAGGTAAGTTTTGAGAGAATCGTGCAGCGTTTCAGGAATTTCAGCAAAAATACTGACTGTTGGGTTCATCATTTTTTTTTAGTCTCGCTAATAAATTGAAAACAGAACCCCCCCTTCGGCCGGATACAGGTGCAGGTACAGCCGAAATCAGAGCGCTTTTTTTAGGTCGGTCGCATCATTGTGCGCTATGAGGGGGTGGGTTTGTCAATGTTGCGAAGTATTACAAAGTCCTTTATATAAAAAAAAGGTTTACCAAATAATAAGCTTTTCAGGACTTTTTTTGTTACATATCTTTATGTTTTGAGGGGTTTATGAGAAATTAGGCAGCAAGTTAAGGAAATCCCCAATTCCGCAGCAAGATGCTACCGTGCCGTTAATTTCTGTGGAAAACTTTGTCGAATCTGTGGAAAACCTCAGACTTGCCTGGGGAAACGCTGTGGAATGTTTAGGGAAAAGTCGGGGAAAAAATAAGAATTGCAAAGGGCATGGGGCATGGGGCATGGGGCATGGGGCATGGGGCATGGGGCATGGGGCATGGGGGATGGGGCATTGGGCATGGGGCATTGGGCATGGGGCATGGGGCATGGGGCATGGGGCATGGGGCATGGGGCATGGGGCATGGGGCATTGGGCATTGGGCATGGGGCATTGTTGACTGTTGACTGTTGACTGTGGATTAATGTTATTGGTTATTTGTTATTGGCCACTGCAAAGGATTAACAACTGACAACAGTCAACTGACAACTGACAACTGACAACTGACAACAGTCAACTGACTAAGTGCCACTCTGCCGCTTTTTGCCGGATGGTTGCCAATTCTGCAGGCGGCATTTTGTCGAGATTGGCTAAGATAAAGCTCATGCGACCGATCGACTGAAGTTTGTCCCGGTGGCGCGCTAGGAAATCCCAGTAGAAGAAGTTGAAGGGACACGCATTTTCGCCCGATCGCACTGTGCGATCGAATTTGCACCCCCGACAATAATCGCTCATTTTATGAATGTAATTGGCAGAAGCAGCATAGGGCTTCGACGCCAACACACCGCCGTCAGCAAACAGACCCATGCCCAGCACATTAGTCTGCATTACCCAGTCATAGGCATCCACAAACGCACTGTGGAACCATTTTTCTAGCTCCTGGGGCGAGATTCCCGCAATTAGACCAAAATTGCTCAAAATCATCAACCGCTGGATATGGTGCGCGTAACCGCTGCCTTCGACTTGAGTTAAAACTTGGCGCAAACAGTTCATATCTGTTTTGCTGGCGTCCCAAAAAAACTCCGGCAGCGGCTGAGTGTGGTTGAACCAATTATTCTCAAAATAATCAGCATCCACGTAAAAATACATACCGCGAATGTATTCTCGCCAGCCCAGAATTTGGCGGATAAAACCTTCGACGCCGTTTAAATTTAAGTTTTTTTCGAGGTAGGCTGTTTCGGCCGCTTGAATAACTTCTAAAGGATGCAGCAAGCCAATATTGAGATAGGGAGAAATTAGGGAATGCCACATTGTTTCCTCCCCCGTTACCATCGCGTCTTGATAAGGGCCAAAAGCGGGGAGACACTGTTCGATGAAATTATCCAATACTTGCATTGCTTGCTCTCGCGTAACTCCCCAGCGAAAAGGTTCAATCTTGCCGTAAGTTGGGAAAGATAGAGATTTAACTTGTGCGATAACTTCTTGAGTTATGGCGTCCGGTTCAAACCAGAGAGGTTTCGGTGTATCCAGTTTTCCTTTTGGTGGCTGACGGTTTTCTTTGTCAAAATTCCACTTCCCTCCCACAGGTTTATTGCTGCTATCCATTAAAACTTGAAAACGCTGGCGGCTGGCTCGATAGAAGTCTTCCATTAACAAACGTTTGCGGCTTGACGCCCAATCTTTGAATTCTGTTTCTGTCCAGAGGAATTGATTGTTGGGAATTAGGGTTATTTGACAGGGGAGTTGCAAGTTTTGAACTAGCTGTAAAAACAGTCGATCGTTCGGAGCCATCACCCGCACTTCGGTGATATTGTGAGCTTGTATCCAAGCTTTGAGAGGTGCTTCAAAGTCCTCCGATTTTGTGTAAGTGACTTGGCAGCCGCTGTCGCGCAATTCTTCAGCAAAGTGCCGCATTGCCGACCAAATTAATACTAATTTTTGTTGGTGGTAGCGCCGCTGTTGAACGTGCTGCCAAGATTCAATTAAAATTATCGGTAGGGAGGATGTATCATCTGTGAGCTTAAGAGCAGCTTGGTTCTGCCACAGTTGATCGCCTAATATCCAAACGCCAACAGTCATTTTACTTTTTTTAGTGAAACTTATTTTTTACTTTTTATGAGGTCTGGTGGTCTAGTCAGGAAACTTCTTTTTTTGACAACTCACAACTCATAAGTTTTCAGTAGATCCTGAAAACTTTCTAGATCGTAACATTAATTTCCCAAGATAGGAACACCGACCAGCAAACTTAAACTTAATGTCTGTGTGTTTTGCAAATGTTAATATTTGTGTCGGACTTTTTCATGAAAAAATCTTGCAGTTATCCTCAACTACGGTAAAATGTCGCTCTATTTTTCCCAGAAACCGCTAATATCACGTTTTTTAAATAACGTATAGCCTTTCTCAAAAATATGAGGTATGAATGACAGCTTAGATAACCACTGAAACGTATAGGGGCCAAGCCCAACTACTTACCTCATATGAGAGATCGAACCGCTATATATCGAATGTGGAAATAATTAGTATTATTCCAGAAGAGAGGCGTTTTTTGGCATTTTTTGCTCCTTTTTTAGGAGCAAGCAAGTGTTCGATTACTTCAACAGCTAACACCAGATCGAATGAGTCCAGAATATGGGTATCTGGGAGAGCGTAAATATCTGCTTGGATCGACTGACAATCGGGGAAATTTTGATTGGAGATGACAATTCCGGGCGCAGAAGTGTCAATACCGACAACTTCGCAGCCGTGCTCTGCGATAACGTGACATAGGCTGCCATTGCCACAGCCGAGCTCCAAAACTCGGAGTTGTGTCTTGCTGAAATCCTAAAGTGTCGCCAGCATTTCTCAAAGGGGAGATATCAAATAAGCTTGATGATATCTCGGACGGTTGTTTGTGTAATAATACGTATAATTGCTAAAGTTTTTTTCATCGATTAAGCTATGGAGATTATTGCCGAGATCGCGAATTTACGGAGCGTGGGTGCACTGTTTGGGCCAAGGTTCCCCACATGAGGGTTGTCACAGTTGATCGGCAGCTCGATCGTCTCATTCTTTTTGTTTGACAGGTGAATTATTGTCACCGAATCAATCGGATGGCAAAAGCAATCTTTCACAGGGTGCAAAATCTCGCATCGCCCATATCTGGCCCATCTCTCGAAGGCATTCGGAAACAAAAAGTCCGATCGAGCCAGAATTATCTCTGTACGCTAGCCGGAGACAGAACTTTTTGCCTGTTAATTGGAGACGAGTGCATCCATGCGAATCTAGCTTCAAGCAACTGCGGTATGTCCACCCGACGCTTTTTGCAGCCTGAAAAATTGACCCCGGGCGATCGGGCGCCAGTCGTTCCCAGAATTGAGAAGGAAAGTGTGACCGAAATCACAGGCATTTGCGAAACAAATTGCTGAGCATCTTTGGGCCCATACACTTAGAATCGAGATTACTACAGTGGCTTCTATAATTGTGTTTAAATGTTGTTCTGAAGCTGTGTTGTCCAGTCAGCAGAGCCCCCCCCAGACAGATTCACGCTTTCGGTCTGGCTTATTTCACTTTAATGGTCGCTGTTGGGTGTTGCACCTTAATGTAGATATTTCCTATGGTTAAGTTAGGTCAATCCTCCTTTCGCCGTATTTTACTGTCGCGGATTTTGTTGCTCAGCGTACCTGTTCTACTGGTGGGGGAGTATGTTACCTATCGCAAGGCACGCTCGACGCTTCTGGAAACTGCTCGTCAAAACTTGACAGAAAGTGCAGTCAGAAAAGCAGAAACTATTGAACAGTGGGCGAAATCGCTGAAGTCGAATCTGATCGGCGCTTCGGAAAGCTCGATGTTGCAGTCGGTAAATCCGAAGGATTATCAAAAGTTTATCGCCCAATTAGGGCAGCGGTTGCCAGCGCAGGTTGATTGCTTGCAATTGACTAATTTAAAGACAAATCAAGTGATAGCAAGCACTTGCGGGCAGCAGCCGATTCAGTCGCTGCCGGCCAAATTTTGGCCGCAAGTGCAGCAGCAGCAAACGCTGCTGGACGACAAGAGCGTTTACATCAGTCTGTCCTTACCTCAGCAGCGACAGGGGACAGCAAACGATCGGAAGGTGACTTTGGAGGCTGAGGATTTTCCCGATGCAGGTAAAGAAGGCTCCGATAGCCAAGCGAGTTTGGTGTTGAGCGCTCCTGTTTACATTCGTCGGGGCAATACCCTGCAGTTGAGTTATGCTTTGAGTTTGCAGTCGGCCTTGCCTGTGCAAACCAGCGCTCCCAAGGGTTCTTTAGCCGGCTATACGGTGGCGATCGACCAAGATGGGACGATTTTGGCGCACCCGAATGTGAACCGCGTGGGCCGCAATATCGACCAAGAGGCAGATGCCGATCGACTAAAAAGTATTGTCAGAAGGGCGATCGCCGGCGGAACAGCTTTTCTCCACTTATTTTCCTTTGAAAGAAATGGTGTCGAGTTGCTAGCAGGATACGCCGCTATCCCGAGTCCTTCAACTACACAGGAGAACAGCAAGTGGATTATTTTAGCTGTCTCTCGTTTAGATTACGCCCTGTCGGGTTTGGAAGAAATTCAGCAAGTTTTATTTAATTTAATTGTAGGTTTGATTGCTGCTAGTATCGTCGCGACTTTATATCTGTCTCGCGACTTAGCGCGTCCTGTGGAAAAACTGAGAGACTACGCGATGAAAGTAGATACGGAAGCGTCGCAGACAGTGCCCCAAGATTTCCAAATTAGGGAATTTAATCAACTATCAGAAGCACTCAACAGCATGGTGCAGCGCCTCAGATCGTGGGCCAGAGAATTGGAAGTTGCAACCAAAGAAGCGCAAGTTGCCAATCAATTAAAAAATGAATTTTTGGGGAATATTTCTCACGAATTGAGAACCCCGCTCAACGGGATTATTGGTTTTATTCAAATTGTGCGGGACGGCTACTGCGATGACCGAGATGAAGAAATGGAATTTTTACAGCGGGCCCACGACTCGTCCATGCAATTGCTAAATATTATTAATGATATTTTGGACATTGCTAAAATAGAAGCCGGCACGTTCTCGATGATGTTAGAAGTAGTTGATATTACTCAGGTACTTGAAGACGCGATTGATTTGCAAGCGACTCCAATCGAGGAAAAAGGCTTGAAGTTAAGTTTGCCAGCTCCTCACGATCCGATTATTGTTCATGCCGATCCGGAGAAGCTAAAACAGGTGTTTTTAAATGTTTTGAGCAATGCCGTTAAGTTTACAGAGTCGGGCAGTATTAGTATATCTGTGCGGCTAGAGTCGAGGACTAATTCTGGTAGTTTTAACAGCAGTGCGGAAAGTACGATGAGCCCCAGCGGTCAAAGCGATTGGGTGGTGGTGGCAATTAAAGATACGGGAATCGGTATCGATCCCGAGCACCAGCAGAAATTGTTTCAACCTTTTGTGATGGCTGATGGTTCTACAACTCGCAGGTTTGGCGGTAACGGTTTGGGCTTGGCTATCTCGCGAAGGATAATGGAATCTATGATCGGAAGCATTACCCTGCACAGCGCGGGCGTGAATCAAGGTACTACGGTGATGATTTCTTTGCCTGTCAATCAGCAGTCAAGTTTTTATTTTCACAGCCCGGACTTAGTAACGGAAAAGGGAAATTTCAAAAGTTGAGGAGTGATGTTCCCAATCTAAAATCTAAAATCTCAAATCTCAAATCTAAAATGGTATTAGGGGCTGTCCGCCGAGTTCGAGGGATTTGCTCAAAGTGCTGAGAATGCGGATTAATTCGACCGAGGCCGCGCCCGAAGAGGTAAGACAGGGGGTATTAGTTTGCACGCAGTGGAGGAAGCGATCGCACACTCGCCTCAGCGGTTCTACTTCTTCTAAACTCAACACTTCGCGACTTTTGAGGCTAGTAGTTTTCTGCGGTGCGATCCTCTTCGTTGGCGTAGCCCCCGTAGGGGCGGGCTTCGCTAACGCACTTTCAAAAGAGTTATTCTCTTCGCCTCCCCAATCTGGATTGCCGCGCTGCACAATCAGGGGAGTTTCTAGGGACATTTCGTCAAAAATCAAGGTTGCCAAACTGCCAACAACTGTTAAGCGCCGTTGTTTGTCTGGATTTAGCCAGCACAGGTGAATAAATGCTTGAAATCCGTCGGGATAGGTAAGCGTTACCCAAACTAAATCTGCTAGTTTTTCAGCAGGATTAGTAGTCAGCAGTGAAGGAGAAAATTGATTTTCAATTTCTGCTGCGTCTTGATTTATTCCTTTTTCCTTATTCCTTCTTTCTTCTTCCTTCTTCCTGACATCCGTTACATCCGTTACATCCGTTACAGAATCCGTTGCCGAACTTCCTTCCTCCTTCGGAAAAACAGTGCCGATCGCCCTTACTTCAATTGGCGTTTGTTCCAGCCAAGTATTGAAAATAGCGATATCGTGAACGGCCAAGTCCCAAAGGGCATCAACGTCATGGCGAACCGGTTCAAAATGGGTGCGCTGGGCGTAACCGTAGCGCAATTTTCCGAGTTGATGCTGTTGAATAATTCTTTGGCCTCGATCGACTGCTGGATGAAACAGATAAGTGTGGTCAACGAAGAGTTGCCGCTGCTGTTTTTCGGCTAATTGACAGAGTTCTATTGCTTCAGTCAGGTTGAGGGCGAGAGGTTTTTCTGCTAAGACATGGTAGCCTTGTTTCAGCGCTGCTGCTGCGAGGGTGTAGTGTGTGGAAGCTGGAGTAGCGATCGCCACAGCTTGCAGTCCCGGCAAGGCTTGCACTTGAGACCAATCGGTAGCTAGAATCACCGAGGCATCAAGATGAAACTGTTTTTGAACGGCCGCCAATGAATCTCGATTCTGGTCTACCACCGCTAAAACTTGGCTGTTGGGATGTTCGAGAAAGTTGCGAATTAGGTTAACTCCCCAGCGACCTGCACCCAATACAGCTATTCCGATTTTCATTGATTATAATTTCAAAAATCGCACAGCAATTATAGCATATTTTGTTATTATTATCTATGTTTTAATTCAAAAAAATCACTGTTCACTGTTGGCAGTAGTTATTGGTTATGGTTTATGGGTAAGCTGCTACGCATTTAAATTGAATCCAGATCCGGGTTCTCCTGCCCGTTCCACAATAATTGTAGAAAAATTGACTTTCAAATTAGATGCACAACAGCTTAGCAGCTAACAAATAACCAATAACTGTCAACTGTCAACTGTCAACTGACTACCAACTAATTTATTGAAAGCTACCTGAGCTGCTGCTTGTTCTGCCGCTTTGATCGATCGACCTTTTCCCTCTGCTACCAACTTTCCCTGAATCAGAACTTCTGCTGTAAAACGATCCTCCCCGCCCTGCACTGTCCCGGTTTCTTGCACGCTATATTTGGGCAAAGTTTTGTATTTGCCTTGAGTCAACTCTTGGAGAGCAGCTTTGTAGTTTTGGCGGGCAGGATCGCTGCGGATTTCCGCTGCTAGGCGTTGAAAGTGAGAATCTAGCCAAGGGCGAATTAATTCTAA
This sequence comes from Microcoleus sp. F6_B6, assembly GCA_036702215.1. Taxonomy (GTDB): domain Bacteria; phylum Cyanobacteriota; class Cyanobacteriia; order Cyanobacteriales; family Microcoleaceae; genus Microcoleus. The sequence goes on along the minus strand of JAUBST010000005.1, from coordinate 34,881 downwards.
CGTCTGGGTACTCAAATAAAGCGCAGCCAGTACCGCTTCCAAAGCATCTGCCAGCCGGGGATCGGCGCCTGTTTTGTCTGCGGCGGCGCTGCTGGAAACAATTAAATAGCGATCGAACCCGTAACTTTCAGCGATTTTAGCAAGAATGCGATCGCTCACCAAGATCGATCGAATAGCAGCAAATTCCCCCACTGTACAGTCAGGATAAATCTCAAACAACAATTCCGACGCCGCCAGGCGCACAACTGCATCCCCGACAAACTCTAGTTGCTCGTAATTTGCCTTAGCTGACGCGCTCGCATGAGTCAAAGCTAAATCTAGGAGATGCCATTTTATCGAAGCATTCTTCGTCAGTCCCAATTTTTGAATTAATGTTTCAAGTTGCTTTTTGCGACCCGGATAAATCATACCATTTTAGATTTTAGATTTTAGATTTTAGATTTTAGATTTTAGATTTTAGAAGTCGGCATCACGGATGACTATCCTGGTTGGCAGCTTTTGAAAAGTTGCATTCTTTTTTTTAACTGGTATCAGATTTATTTTCATAAAAAAATTTAGTTGAAAAACTAAATATTTCTCCGAGTGCTTATAACGCACCTTACCCAAAATCTTCCTCCGGGTGTGCAGTGCACACCTTTCCCAACATCAAACAGGTCGAAAAGATTTGTTGACCTGATTCCCAAGCGGTAATATTAATTAAATGGGGGGAAAAAGTCGGACATAAGCCGGGTTCTGTTCTCTCAACTGCAAGCAGTTTTCGAGGGCAGTTATCTATCTGGGACGCCTGTTACCAGACGCCTCAAGCGGTACCAAAAAACGGAACTGGTAAAAAACCAACCATAGTTCCTCCGACCTTGCTCCCAACTGGGGTTTACCGAGCCAGCACCTCTCGATGCTGCTGGTGCGCTCTTACCGCACCTTTGCACCCTTACCAAATTAGTTGTTGTTTCCCAGTCAAAAATCCTCAGTTACTTACTAATGACCGATGACTGCTGACTAATGACTAATTGGCGGTATCTTTCTGTGGCACTATCCTCACGATCGCTCGCACTGGGCGTTACCCAGCAAGTTTGGTTTTTCGGGAGCCCGGACTTTCCTCAGACAAGCTTTCGCTAATCCGCAACCGCCTGCGCCTACTTTTTCCCCAGATTTATTGTACGCGATCGTCCGTCAATCAATTTGGGATTTAAGATTGAAGATTTTAATTTGTCGCCCACTTAATTTGGACATTTGTGTTTATTCTCACATCTGGCACTATTGTCAATAAGCTTTTTACGAACAGGCTTTCGGGCAACTGAAGCCAGAGATGAATTTTAGTGTGGAACAAGCTAGGGAACCCTGCGCGAGCGAGAATGGTACAACATCTCAGTTTATTCAAACTCTTGTACGGTGTGCCCAAAAGCCCGCCCAACAATTAAATTTCCCTCCAACTCCTCTTAAAATCACTCACGGATGAATCAGGGGGATGAAAAGTTGGGAATTATCATGCAAGGATTTATGGCACGGATTCAACTAGGGGCAGGAAAGCTTTTTACATAACAGAATTTTAAATTATTCAATCTTATAATCCCCTATCTCAAATCTTCAATTCTGTTACTTTAATGAGTCATCTTTCACATTTGAAAAGTTTTCAAACCACCCCCGCCGCCAGAAAAAGTAAACTAAAGCCGAGGCGATCGCTACCATGATCGCCCAACAAAGCGGATAACCAAAATACCAATTCAGTTCCGGCATATTCCAAGGCGATTTCTCTGTATTGAAATTCATTCCGTATACTCCCGCCACAAAAGTTAGAGGAATAAAGATACTAGAAATTACTGTCAGCAGTTTCATGATTTCATTCATTTTATTGCCAACCGATGACAGATAAACATCCATTAAACCCGAAGACAGCTCTCGATAGGTTTCCACCATATCCATCACCTGCACCGTGTGATCGTAACAGTCGCGCAGGTAAATTCTCACCTCGGGACTAATTAAATCACTGCTATCTCGAATCAAAACATTAATTGCATCCCGCTGCGGCCAAATTGCGCGGCGCAGCGTCAGCAATTCTCTCCGAATTTTATAAATTTTTTCCAGGGTTCTGCGGGTAGGGTTCACTACCACTTCATCCTCTAGTTCTTCAATCCGCTCTCCGTACATTTCTAATACTGGGAAGAATCCATCTATAATCGAATCTAACAGAGTATAAGCCAGATAATCTGCTCCGTGTTTCCGAATATTTCCTTGTCCTTTACGAATGCGATCGCGCACGGGGCCAAAGCAATCATAGTCCGGTTCTTCCTGAACAGTTAACAGGTAATGTTTACCCAAAATCAAACTAACTTGTTCTTTATGAAAGTTATCTGAATTCGGCTTAACTATCACCATCCAGGCAATGATTAAAAGGTGATCTTCGTAATCGACCACTTTGGGGCGCTGTGGTACATTAACCACATCTTCTTGAGCCATAAGATGCAAATTAAACACTTTACCCAGGTGGCGCCAAGTTTCTTTGTTTCCTAATCCCAACATATCAACCCAAGAAACAGATTCTGTATCTAAATAGGCAGAAGCTTCTTGAGGATTTGCCAAGTTGGCGCGAGTAGCTGCTGTTTCGCAATAGTCAATTAATACAATCTCCGGAGGCGGCGCATCGGCTTCTAAGTCGAGAGTTCCCGGCGGCGCCCCCGGATCGTCATAAAAATAGTCAACGTAGGAATCATCATCATCCTCATCATCTTTAATTGGTTTGGCAACGGCACTAGAAGTATATATGCTTTTGTATACCATGCTAATATTCCTGACTTTTACAACGTTTAATTAGATTATCATTTTTCTCGTCCAACTACCAATTACCAATGACTCATTACCTCTGCCGAATTGGAATCTCGATCGCAAATTCCGTTCCCTCACCCGGCGCGGAAATGCACTGCAGCGTCCCTCCGTGTCTTTCCACCACAATCTGATAGGAGATAGACAGTCCCAAGCCTGTACCTTTGCCTACTGGTTTAGTAGTAAAAAACGGGTCAAATACTCGCGACTTAACAGACTCTGCCATTCCACACCCGTTATCTGAAATTACGATCGCCACCAGATTATTTTCCAACACCTCCGTGCGAATCCGAATCCAAGGCAATGCGGTGCAACTTAAAGGTAAACTAGCAAAATCTTGCCCTTCCTCTTCCGAGTTACTTGCCAATTCCAACTTCCTATGCCTGACATCGGCTAAAGCATCAATCGCATTATTTAAAATATTCATAAATACTTGATTTAACTGTCCCGCATAGCACTGTATCTGCGGCAAATTTCCATATTCTTTAACTATTTGAATATTACGATTTCTGCCATTTTCTTTAATTTTGTGTTCCAAAATCAACAGAGCGCTGTCTATCCCTTCGTGAATATTAACACGTTTAATATCTGATTCTTCTAGGCGAGAAAAGTTACGCAAAGACAGAACTATTTGACGAATTCGCTCGGCTCCGGTTTGAATTGAAGTCAGCAAGTGCGGGAAATCCTCTTTCATGAATTCCAGTTCTATTTCTTCTGCAAAATTTTGGATAACAGCAACAGGTTCCTGGTAGTGTGCGCTGTACAAACTGCACAGTTCCAGCAAGTTTTTGGCATACTCACTAGCGTAAGTGATATTACCGTAAATAAAACTGACAGGATTATTAATTTCGTGAGCAATTCCCGCCACTAGCTGTCCCAAACCCGACATTTTTTCCGCTTGAATTAGTTGAGCTTGAGTCCTGCCTAATTGTTTCAATGTTTGCTCTAGCTGGCTATTTTTATGTTTTAATTGAGCTTCGGCTTGTTTGCGCTTGGTAATATTTCGTGCTAGAATAATAATCTGATCTGAATTAAACGGCAACAGTCGGGCTTCATAAGTTTTTTCTCCTTCCGACATCGCCAGCGAATATTCTATATCGATTGAGTTTCTTGTTTCGGAAACTTCAAAGATTGCTCGGGCAAATTGGCTGGCGACATTTTGTGGCAATATGTCTGTTATTCGTTGACCCATCAAATCTTCGGGAGGTACGTATAAACTAGATGAAGTTCCTGACAAATAATCCACGATTATACCGCCAGCATCTAGTCGAAAATACAAATCAGGCAAAGCGCGAAAAACTGCTTCTAATTCTAAACTTTTTTGGCGCAATGCTTCCTCAGCGTAGTACCGATCGCTAATATCAACAATCACCCCATCCAAACAGCAAACGTTCCCATCTGCGTCGAACACGGGAGAACCTTTATCCCACACCCATTTAACCGTCCCGTCTGCTGCTAGCAAGCGGTATTCCAAGTTATAAGACTCTTTGTTTTCTATTGCTTGCCGAATAGTTTCTTCTACTTTTGCCAAATCTTCCGGGTAAATAATGCTAGCAAAAGTCCTACCTCCCCTGTTCAAAGGCAAAATAAAATCCCCAGCAGGGTAGCCCGTTAGTAAGTAAACCGCATTGCTAATAAAACTTGTCGAAAAATCGCATTGCCAGCGATAAACCACTCCCGGAATATTCGCTACCAAAGACCTAAATCTGGTTTCGCTACGGCGCAAAGCTGCTTCCGATTCATGTCGTTCGGTAATATCGCGAGCGAAAGCTAGCACTGCAAATACATTGCCTTCAGCGTCGCGCAGGGGAAGTTTTTGGGTATCAAAAATATGTACTGAACCGTCAGCAATAGTTGCCGGATCGCAGGGATTGTGGATCGTTTCGCCTGCCAGTACAGCAGAGTCGTCTGTGCGGAAGCCTCGGATATTTTTGGCAGAATTTCCAAACACCAGCTCTACTGAAAACCCTAAGTCTAAATCGGATTTGCCAATTATTTGTTCTACTGTTTTGCCGATCGCTGTAGCAAAACTCCTGTTGACCAAAATATAGCAAAAATTTTTGTCTTTGGCAAAAATCCAGTCGCTGGTTTTGTCTATTACTGTACGCAGGAGTTGTTCGGAACGTTCGGTTTTTTCCAAAGACGCCTGCAGTTCTAGTTCCAGGCGCTTGCGAGCAGTAATGTTTTCAAAAGCAACACCGACGCAGTTGTTGGGTAATGCAAAAGCTTTAATAGAAAAAGCGCGAGTTATTCGACCCGCTTCATCGCAGTCAATATCTTCAAGTTCTACGGCTTTCTGGGTGCGAATTACCGAAGCAAATGCTTGGGGAATGTTTTTCGATCGCAGTTGGGGAAAAATCTCGTCGATTGTCATTCCCAAAACATCAGCCATTTCTAATCCGGTAAATAGGGTAGCTGCCGGATTGGAGGCGATCGCCCTGAGAGTGCTGTCATCGTCTATATTTTCTAAATGGTAGACGTACAAACCAATTTGCATATTCTCGACAATTTGGTCGTAGAGGCGCACGCTTTCGTCTACCTGCCTGCGTTCGGTAATATCTTCAGTAATCCCCAAAACGTACTGAGGACGGCCTGCTGCGTCGAGAATTGGCACTTTGCGGGTGTGCAGTATTCTCATACCTTTGTGGCGAGTTTGAATCGGTTCTTCGGCTATGTCTTTAACAGTAGATTGGTTGCGATCGCCGGTCAATATTTCTCTGTCTTGAGCAGTAAAAACATCAGCTTGTTCTTTGGGGTAAATATCGTAGTCATTTTTGCCGATCGCCTCTTGAGAAGTAACACCTGCGATCGTTTCCCCTGCTTTATTCCAAAGCACAAATTTCAGCGAAGAAGCATCTTTAGCAAAAACTCCCACCGGCAGATTTTCTACTACGGAATTGAGGAAACCTCTAGCTGATTTTAATTCAGCTTCTGCACGCTTGCGTTCGATGCCTAAAGCAATGACATCTGCCACCGATGCTAAAGTTTCCTGAAAAGGTGCACTCAGCGGCTGGCAACTGATAATTACCATTACTCCCACCAGCCGTTCTTCGACTATCAAAGGGTAGCCTGCGAAGGTGAGAATTTGCTTGGGTATTGGGCAATTTGTCGCCTTTTGACTGGTGTTGATAATTCCTACTTCGGAACCTTTCGCCTCTGTTGCTTTCGCGGATTCTTCCTCTGGAAACGCAAAATTATTGAGTTCAAATCCGCAGTCAAATTCCGGTTTTTGCTGTTTGGCGATCGAGTTAACCTTACTTTCAATAAAGCTAGCCCGATCGTCTGTGCGACTGTCTGTTCCCGATGATGCTTGCAATTGGCAAACATTATGTTGAGAGTTGAAAGTCCAAATTTCAGCAGAAGCGACATCGAGATTTCGCACCATTGCCTCGCAGCAGGGAAGCAGGATATCTTGAGGGTGTTTGGTGAGGGCAATACCCACATCGGCTACCATTGCTGTGAGGCGAGAAGCTTGGGCTTTTTCCGATTCCAACCGTTTGCGATCGGTGATATCTTCCACCAAAGAAAGCACGGTAAAAGTGTCGCCGCTGCGAATAATCGAGTTGAACCAGCGACACCAAATTACCTGTCCGCTTTTAGTATAGTTGCGGTTAATTGAAGTATTGCCGTTGCCAGCGGCTAGTTCAAGCTCGATCGCGCTTACAGTCTCTCTATCTTCTTCGCAAACCAAATCTAAATCGCCGAACTGCTTGCCCATCATCTCATCGGATGTCCAGCCAAAGATTTCTTCGGCGCGTTTCGACCACTCAACGATCCGAAAATTTTCATCCCAGCCCACCATTGCCAGGGGACTGTTAGCTGCGTTCAACCACAGTAAATGGTTCGACCGGCGCAACTGTTGAGTTTTCTGCTGCTGCCAGCGGTAGTGCCTGGTGATATCTCTACCGACCCCCAAAACCCGCATCTGTTTGCTAGAGGCATCCACTGCTGGCGTGTAAGCAGTTTCGTAAATTTTAATCCCGCCGTCTGCCGCCGTCACCTCATGAATTGCCAGCCGTTTTTCCCCGGTTATAAATACTTGTTGCAGGCAAGAATCAATCTGCGAGATTATATTTTTGATAGCAGCATTATTGGGATATAATTTTAATAATTCCTGATTAGTTTTGTTGACTATTTCAGCAGGCTCCAATCCCATCCAAGCAGCAGCGACTGGATTGATCGAGAGGTAATTTTGCTGTCGATCGCACTCTAGGAAAGCATCAACAGAGTTAGACAAAAAAGACTGAAACGAGTTGATAACTTCCTGCATGGGTATTTTTTCATGAAAAAAGTTTAGTATTAGGGAAACCTCGTGTCTTTAGACTCATATTTTGCACCATTTTCCATAAGCTTTTATGGGCGGGCATCCTGCCCGCCCCACAAGAAAATAACTCTTTGTGGAACAGACATCTTGCCTGTTAAGCGAGAATGGTGCAAGATGTGAGTAGAGCGATCGAGGAAACACCGATCGGGCAGTTTTCACCGCATTGAATATTGATTATTGCTACACAGCGATAGAGAGCACCTCAATGAAAGCAGCCAAGCTAGAAATAGGAGTTAGGAGAAAAGAGTCAGGAGAAAAGAGTCAGAAGGAAGGAGCCAGAAGAAGTGTTTTTACAAATATTAGATGCTCCCCAGCGATACTTTGTCGATTGATACTTTTGCGATCTACTTTCAACGGAAGAATTACCGTTTTAAATATTTCACCTGCGATCGCATAGCAGCTTGAGCTTACACCCATATTTTTGATAACGCAATCAGTTAAGACGATAGCTGGTCAACTCTCTCTTTTGATTAGGGCATAAAGCCCCATCTCTTCGGAGCGGGTGCTGACTTGCTTAATCTGTAAAATTTTCCTAAAGTTAGTTTAACTGATATCTTGCACCATTGTCAGCAACAGGGTGTCGGGCAACTGAAGCGAGAAAATTTATATTTTGTGGAACAAGCCGGACAGCCTGTTCATAAAAGCTTATTGAAAATGGTGCAAGATATAAGTTTAACCCGCTCAAATCTTTTTGGGCACTGTACTGCTGCGTTTCCCGGTGCAATTTTCGGCGCAGTTCCCTATCATACAAAAATTTTAAAGAAATAGTATTTTTGGGAATATAGCTTAATTACACCAGATGCTCTTTTTTTAAACCAGACCCAGCGGATACAAAAACGAGATGGAAAGACGGGGAGACGGGGAGGCGGGCGCAGGTCAATCCAAAACCTGCGAGAAAAATGCTTAAAAAATGCCGGAAACCTTACCGATTCCCAATTCCCGATTCGGTAATCTCAAAGCAGTTTGGCAGTAAGCTCAGCAAAGAACGCAAGCCGTGCAAAGCCCTGTAACATAAAGATTGCGATATTTTTCTTATGTAATATGGAACTATTAGATACCTTGATTGTGGGTGCGGGTATTAGCGGTTTGAGTTTGGCGCACGCACTTGAGGCGGAAGCAACGAGTGGATCGCCGCTGAAGATTTTAGTCGCTGAGAGTCAGGGACGTGTGGGCGGGAACATCACAACTAGGACAGCGGGGGGGTTTCTCTGGGAGGAGGGCCCGAACAGTTTTTCGCCGACGCCGGAATTGATGAAGTTGGCTGTGGATGTGGGATTGAAGCAGGAGTTGATTTTGGCCGATCGCAAATTGCCTCGTTATGTTTATTGGCAGGGGAAGCTGCAACCGGTGCCGATGACTCCACCGGCGATGATTCAGTCTCAGTTGCTGAGTTTTCCGGGGAAAATGCGGGCGCTGTTCGGGGCTTTGGGGTTTGTCGCGCCGGCAATGGGCGATCGACTTTCGCAGCAGGGTAATGAGGAAACAGTTTCTCAATTTTTCCGCCGTCATCTGGGGACGGAAGTGATGCAGCGGTTGGTGGAACCTTTTGTTTCTGGGGTTTATGCCGGAGATCCGCAACAACTTAGCGCGGCGGCGGCTTTTGGGCGGGTAACGAAGATGGCTGATGTCGGTGGCGGGCTGGTGGCGGGGGCGCTGCTTTCTGCTAAAAACAGACCGAAGAAAATGCCTGCAGACCCGAATGTTCCTAAAACTAAGCCGGGGGAGTTGGGTTCGTTTAAACAGGGGTTGAAGGCTTTGCCAGAGGCGATCGCCGCTAAATTGGGCGATCGAGTAAAACTCAACTGGCAATTGACTCGCCTCCAGCGCACAGAACGCGAAACTTATGTTGCTGAATTTTCCACGCCCGACGGGCCCCAACAAGTTGAGGCGCGCACCGTGGTTTTGACAACGCCGGCTTACGTTACAGCCGATTTGTTGCAACCTCTGGAACCGCAAGTTAGCAGTGCTTTACAAGCTTTTACTTATCCTACGGTTGCCTCCGTTGTATTAGCATACCCGCAATCGGATGTCAAGGGTAAATTAGTGGGTTTTGGAAATTTAATTCCGAGGGGGCAGGGAATTCGCACTCTCGGGACGATTTGGACATCGAGTTTATTTCCCAACCGCGCGCCTGCAGGGTGGCAAACTCTCACCAGTTACATCGGCGGGGCTACTGATTCGGAAATTGGCAATCTTGACTCAGAACAAATCGTTGGTGAGGTACACCGAGATTTATCTCGGATTTTGCTGAAACCAGATGTGCCACAGCCAAAAGTTTTAGCGGTGAAGCTGTGGAAGCGGGCGATTCCTCAGTACAATTTGGGGCATTTCGATCGCCTGCAACAAATCGATGAGGGCTTAAAATCTTTGCCTGGGGTGTATTTGTGCACCAACTACTTTGGCGGAGTGGCTTTGGGAGATTGCGTGCGAAGGGGTTTCGATCGTGCGCTAGAAGTGCGGGAGTATTTGCAGAACAAACAATCAGATACTCGATCGATCTGAATTACGGTGCGGGGAGGGCGGGTTGACAAATATCGAGTATGTTAATCCGAGATATTGGTGAACCCGCACCTACAGCCTTCTGCCTTCATATCCGCTGCCCAATGCCGAATGTTATTAGGTTGTGGGTTCAAACTTGTAACCCACGCCTCGGACGGTTTGAATCATCGAAATTTGATTGGCATCTGGTTCAATTTTGCGGCGAATTTGACCTATATGGACATCCACCACGCGATCGGCTCCTACATACTCGTAGTCCCACACTTCATGCAGCAATTCCGATCGCCTCCACACGCGACCGGGTTTGCTGGCCAAACAGTACAGCAGGTCGAATTCTAAAGCAGTCAAAGCAACTATCTGATTGCCGAGAATTACCTCGCGGCGAACCGGATCTATTAGTAGCTCTCCAAAAGTAAGAGTTTGTTGTTCGGCGGGAGTCACAATGCGTTTGCGCTTCAAAATTGCTGCAACGCGAGCTCCAATCTCTACAAGACTAAAAGGTTTAGTAATGTAGTCGTCAGCACCTTCGGCAAACCCTTTCATTTTGTCAGCTTCATCGGTTCGGGCAGTCAGCATCAACACAAACACGCCCGTGCGTCTTTGCATTTCTTGACACAGTTTGTAACCAGTTGTATCAGGTAAATTTACATCTAGAACTACTAAGTCAGGATTGAGTTGCTCAAATAATTCCAGACCAGTCTGACCGTCCTCGCCAGACTCAACTTGATAACCTTGCTGGCTCAAAAAACGGTGAATTAAATTTCGGATTGCCGGGTCGTCATCAACCACAAGGATTTTTACAGGGGCCATGACCACAAGTTTGCTTGAAGAATTAGGCAAGAATATTCAGCCATAATAATAGAAAACTGGATACAAATCTCGAAAAAATTGAGCTTTTAATAGTTATAGCCCTATTTATAACCTACGCAAAATTTCAGGCAATAAATCTCCAGGAACTTTGGATAAGGCTAAATTTTGGCCTGGCAGCCCACATTCACTATAGAAAGCTCTAATCGTTTTGACAATATAGCTCAATGCTGTTTGCCGGGAATCAGCAGCTTGGGAGTTTGCCGGGGCTTGCAAGTTGAGTTTATCCCCATATGTTAACCCTTTGTCATTGAGATGTTGTCCCCATTCGGCGCACACTTGCAACTGGTGGTGCAGTGCTGCTTCTAGATGGCTTGTCTGTGCAACTTTGTTAGCGGCGAAATCTCGGTCGGTGGCTAGTTGATAGTGAGCTAGTCCGAGATTGTTGCGGGCGGCTAAGGCGTCAAAAGTGAGTTGGGTTCGATCGAGCTCTCCGGCGATATCCAGGGCGGCTTCGTAGGCGGTAATCGCCTGCTGCAATGATTCCGTCCGCGCCTGTTTCTGCTGGAACTGGTTCGCCAAATGCCAATAAGCAGTACCGAGATTGTTGTAGGTGGCGGCTGCTGCTGCAGGTACCAATGCTCGGGTGCGGTATTTCAATGCTTCGCGGTAGGCGGAAATCGCCCTGACTAGCAGGGTTTCTGAGGGTTGGTGCTGGGCGAGGTTCCAGCAGGCGGTACCGAGGTTGTTTTGCACTCCGGCATAGTTGAGGGGTTCTCGTTCGGGACTGTAACAGGAGAGGGCTTGGGTGTAAGCTGCGATCGCGCTTTTGAGATAGACGATCGGCTCGCCATCTTGGGCTAAATTCCAGTATGCTGTCGCCAAATTATTTTGAGCAGCAGCGTACTGCTGGGGCTCCGCGGCGGGGTCTAGATCCAGCAGCGCTTGTTGGTAAGCTGCAACTGCGTGCTGCAAGTTCTCTGTCTTGTCTCGATAGCGGGCTAAATCGGTCGAGGCGATGCCCAAATTTTTGTTTAATCTAACGCGGGTTTGGGGTACGGTTTCGGCATCTGTTCGGTTCAAACCTTCAAGGTAGAGGGCGATGCTGCGTTCAAGACAGGATACCGGATCTGAGGCGTTATGCTGCGTGCGATCGCGCGACAGCATCCAGTAGAGAGTGCCGAGATCGTTGAGCAGATCGGAAATAGGCGGTAGGCTGTTGGACTCCTGGGCGTACTGAGTTAAATTCTCTGTCAATTGGGCAATCAGCCGCGCGCATTCCTCAGTTAGCGGTTGATTTTGCTGCGAGTTGCTGTCAACGTCGAGATACGCAATCACTTGTTCGATCGCGCGAATGGCGATTGTCAGGTTTTGCTCTGAAACGTCTCCGCCCAGAATGCGATCGCGGTAGTAATTCCCCAAACTGTGATAAGCCAAAGCCAAAGCTTCGCAAGAACACTGATGTTCTTGCAGCAGTTCGATGTATTGCAGGGTTTGCAGGGGCAGAAAATTGTCCTCCGACGCGGCATCATTTTCTGCTTCCAACTCCTCAGAAGCCGCTGCTAGCACCAAATCTGCCAGTTGGACGGATTTAGAATCTGGCGCTGGGGACGGGGGGTAAGAAATTGGGGATTGTTGCTCATCTGCCAGTTGGACGGATTTAGAATCTGACGCTGGAGACGGGGGATAGGAAATTGGGAATTGTTCGTCGGGAATTGGGGATTGTCCAGACAAAGAAGATATTAAAAGTTTGTTGCCAAAGTCTCCGCTGTCCCGCAGGTTTCGCAAGTCTCCCGAGTTCCCGAAGTCCTCAAAGTAGCCGAAGTCTCCCTTGGCTGGTGTTGGTTCGCCTTCAAACTCAAATACTCCGGTTCGCCAGTGCCAAAATTCCGGGGCAGATTGCTCGATCGAACTCAGCCAGGGGCGCGACACCCACAGCAACAGAGTAGACTCGCACATTTGCAGGTTTGCTTCGATGTCTCTCAAATAGCTCAGGAAAGACCACTGCACGGCTGCTGACTGCCTGGTCAGGTGTTCTGCCCCGATAATTTGAAATCCCGGCAAAGGGCTGTAGCTGCCCCTATTTTGGGGCGGTGGGTGTTGGGTCAGCCACGCGGCGATCGAACCCCAAGGATTTGGATCGCTCAAGTCGAGTTCCAAACTGACAAATCGGGGGTAGTCGATCGGGGAGCGAGGATCAGAGCCTGCGCTCTCTGCGGCTAATTCTGCCTGCAAGCGGGCTGCCAGACAGTCCCGCAACCACAAGTCGTCGCAGGCGGCAATAAAAATTTGACGGCGTAAATTGAGGTCGATGGCCTGTTTCAAGCGTTGGTAGATCAGCTTGTTCGAGCTAGAAACTTTTTGGGAAGGAATAGACATCAGGAGCAGCCGATTTTAGATTTTAGATTTTAGGTTTTAGATTTTGGATTGTAGATTTTAGATTGTAGAGTTGAGAGTTGAAATCTCGATCGCTCATAACTCACAACTTGCGCCCCGAAGGCAGTCAATCGATTGCGCGATTTTAGATTTGAGATTTTCGATTGAAGCCTTGACTTGCGCGAGATAAATACGTTCGGCAAGTTTCATCGGATACAGGTTTTTTATTTCTGGACCGATCGATCGCGTGGCGGGTATCCTGGATGCTTGAGTGTCAATCGCACCGGTGATGACTAAAGGATTGTGGATTTTCAATTGGCAATTTTATGTGGGTGACGAGCTCGTGTGATTAAGTGCAACCCAAGTCCCTGAACCCTACAGCCTAGAGGAAAACACCAAATTTATGCTGGTCTTATTTAGCTTTCCAGCTTGCTCGGCACGCTTCAGGATTGTTGCAACTCCCTGCTTTGTATTGAAACACAAAAACCATGTTTCCATTGGTTGGAAAACATGGTTTGCTGAATGATTATTTAAAATTGCGATTTGAAGCAGCTTTGAGTGTAAGCCCAGTTTTTAGACGGAAGCAGCCACAAACACCAAACCGGCCACTAACATGGCTGCTGCAATACCCATGATGATATAGTTCCGTTGCTGCTGCTTGTTGGGAGGTACGGCCCCGTACATCTTCGGCTCTTTAGCAAAGTTGTTCAGGCGTCCATCGTCATCTTTGATGTAAGGCATCAGTCACAATCCTTAATATTTTTGATGTTTACAACTGTACCAAAAAAGCGCCCAGGAAAATTCGGCGATTTATTTGGAGGTGACAGTGCCTGTTTGGGGAGAAGAGGCGATCGCGTAATCTTTGATCGGCATTCTGCCTGCTAAGTAGGCCATCCGCCCCGCTTCTGCTGCCATTCCCATTGCTTTTGCCATTGCCGGGGAATTTTGGGCATTGGCGATCGCGGAATTAATCAACAGTGCATCGGCTCCCATTTCCATTGCTCGGGCTGCTTCGCTGGGAGTGCCGATCCCCGCATCGACTACCACAGGAACCTTTACCGTGTCAATAATTATTTGAATGTTGGCGGCATTGTTGATCCCTTGTCCCGAACCGATGGGCGAACCTAAAGGCATGACTGTCGCACAACCGACTTCTTCGAGGCGTTTTGCCAGCAAGGGATCGGCATTGATGTAGGGCAAAACGGCAAAACCTTCTTTGACTAATTGTTCAGCAGCTTCCAAAGTGCCGATCGGATCTGGCAGCAAATATTTAGGATCGGGAATCACTTCTAATTTGACAAAATTATTGTCTTCTTGCCCTAAAAGTTTCGCCATTTCCCGCCCTAAACGAGCTACTCTAATCGCCTCATCCGCAGTTTGACAACCGGCAGTATTGGGCAGCATCCAGATTTTAGTCCAATCGAGAGCCTCTGCCAATCCTTCATGACCGGGAGCATTTGTTTGCACTCGCCGCACAGCTACAGTCACAATTTCGCACCTGCTAGCATTGACACTTTGCTGCATTTCTGCAATGCTGCGATATTTTCCCGTCCCCGTCATCAAGCGAGAATGAAAAGTTTTGCCTGCGATAACCAGAGGTGGATCGGAGATAGTTAGGGGTGGCGCTATGTGTCCGTGTTTTGGGTCTCCAAAAATAGCATATTCTAGCCCCTTTTCCCATTCTTCTCTGCCTCCGAGCATATTTTCTAGCAGCCAACCTTCTTTATTGGTTAGTTCGTCCCGAGTTACTGCGTAGAGGATCTCTCCTACAATAATCAATCTTGCATCCCGCGGCATATTATTTTTTATACCGCTATTTACGATTTCTTCAAATTGTTGAAAAACGCTGCCCATTTTCCCATTCCTCTCTAGTAATTTTTAGAACAGATTGGTTGTTGAAAACCAAAATGATAGTTTGCATGAGATGCTTAACATCCCAATATATTGCTTGCCTGATGCCTTCGTCTATCTCTCGAATGTCGTAAATTTCTATATTTACGTGAAAAATGACTGCATTTGCACTTTGATTTTTGGCTTTTCCAAAGCCTTCTTGTACTCTATTTTTTAAATTACTCGACTCTTTTGTTAATTCCTTAAATTCGCAAATCTGACCGTCAATCTCAGCATCTGGAGTTTTCGTTCCAGACGGTGCTTGCTCGCTCAAAAGTCTAACTCTCTTTCCCATTTTAGCCAAAACTTCAGCGACAAAACTTTCGGAATTATTAAGATTATGGTTTTGGTGGACGAGTACAAATCCGCCCGCTATCTCATCAAAATAATATCGCCGATATTCTGGTTCGGCATTTTCGTATATGGCTCTGCTTGTCTCGATATATTCTGAATTCACCGTTACTATACTCTCAATGGACTCGGATCGGGTAGAGTTAAATCTATGAAATCAACTGTTGAGCAACTGGCTAAAATTGGAATATTTACCAGCCTAAACCAAACTGAATTAGAGCGATTGCAAGAACATACAGCAATTCGGAGTTACCGACAGGGAGAAGTTGTGATGTATGAGGGCGATCGCATCCCCGAAAAATTATACACCATGATTGAGCGGTTCTCTGCGGGTTGCAAAAACAGCGGCGGCGGGCAAAGAAACAATTCTGGGCACTTTATTTCAGGGAGATATTTTTGCCGCACCTGCTTTGCTAGGCAACGGCATTGCCCCCGCAACGGTGACAGCAGAAACTGATGTCGAAGTTATTACCACAGAACGGGAAGTTTTGCTAGCAGCAATTCGAGAAAATCCCGAGATTGCCTTGCGAATATTGGCGGTATTTAATCAGCGGTTGCAGCAACTGCACTCCTACTGTGCACGGTTTGGTGTCGGAAAGGGCGATCGTGCGGCTGGCCCGCTTTATTCATTACTTTGCCGCCCTTGCAAGGTACGAAGATTGCGGATAATAGTGTATGTTTATAAAAACGTTTTCCCTACTATCAAATTGCTCGCATTATTGGCATTACCTACGAATAATGCGTGCAGTTATTTAAGAAATTAAAGCCGTTTGTATGCTACAGTCGAGGCGGTAAAATAATTGTATTGGGTTGGAAAAAATTGGAGAATATCGCCTCGGTAGATGAAATAGACTAAATGTTAAAATCCCAATTCTTGTAGGGGCGGGTTTCACAAACAATATTTGACTGCAACTCACTATCTATATAAACCCGCCCCCCACAACCTGTGAATCGGGGCGGGTTGATAAGATTATTGATTTTAGGCAATTAGGCTTGGTAAAACCCGCCCCGACAGCAATATTTAGCTAGAGACTAAATGTTAAAATCCTAATTCTTGTAGGGGCGGGTTTCACAAACAATATTTGACTGCAACTCACTATCTATATAAACCCGCCCCCCACAACCTGTGAATCGGGGCGGGTTGATAAGATTATTGATTTTAGGCAATTAGGCTTGGTAAAACCCGCCCCGACAGCAATATTTAGCTAGAGACTAAATGTTAAAATCCTAATTCTTGTAGGGGTGGGTTTCACAAACAATATTTGACTGCAACTCACTATCTACATAAACCAGCCTTGATTCACGGGTTGTGGGGGGCGGGTTTATGAGATTATTGATTTTAGGCAAGTATGGTTGGTAAAACCCGCCCCTACAGCAATATTTCGGGAATTAATTAGCCTCGGAAAGTGTCAAAATAAACGCCAAATTTTCTTCAGCTTTCAAAGCGTGAATAGCTTGACCTGGCATGAATACAAAAACCCCCGGTTCCAAAACAATATCCTTGCCTTCCAAAGTCAAAATACCCTTTCCTTCGATGACATTAACTGTGGCATTCCGTGCCGAGGAGTGTTCCGAAATTTCCGTTCCTGCAGCCAGACAAAATAAACTGTACTGACAATTATTGTCTTTGACTAAAATTTTGTTCAATACTCCGGCGGCGGGATATTCAATTGCGTCTCGGAGTTGGATTGCGGAAGATTGTAGCGGTAAAAGAGTAGCAGTCATAGTTTTTGACAATTAATTAATTTGGTCACAAGTCCCCGGATTTATCAGTGGCTTCACTTTCTTCAATCGAAAATCGAAAATCGAAAATCGAAAATCGGTTGACTCGGTTAAGATGGTTTTTTAGCAGAGATAACGATGTAGCCTAAATCCTGTTGGTAATGCTGGAAAACTCGACGCATTGCTAAGATACGATCGCGAATTTGCGATCGACTTAATATATTCCACAAAATCCGCACATTACCCAAAAACCCTTCATCTTGCAGCATTCGCGGCAAATTTAGGAGGCCCGTCGCCCCGGTTTGACACTTTTCTACTTGCTTGCCCCGCGTTTTGGCAAACAGCAATCCAGCCAGACTCAGACAAAGGCGTTGAATTGACGCGAATCACTTCTGATAAAGCTTTGTGAATTTCAGATTCTCGGTTTTTAACTAAAAGTTCGTGAGAGAGAAACTTGCCGCCTGGTTTTAAACGATCGCAAATTCCCGATACAATTTTAGCTTTCCCCGACGGCGACTGCATCGTCAGGATAGCTTCAGCCAACACCCAATCAAACTGTTGGGAAATCCGATCCAAGTGAAAAATATCTCCTTCCACAATTTCCACTCGATCGCTCAAACCGGCTGCTGCAACATTAGCACGAGCGCGGGCCGCACTTTCGGGATTTTTCTCAACTCCCGCTAATTTTACGCCAAAACGTTTAGCAAGGGCGATCGAACTATATCCAAAACTAGCAGCCAACTCCAAAACAGTCTCCCCAGGCTGAAAATCCGCCCATTCAAATAACTGTTTTGTAGCAAGTTTCCCCCCCGGCCTCAGCATTTTCTTGCCAGCCGCCGCCAGAACTTCATGTCCGGGTGCAGTCTTAAAATTGAGAGCAGTATTGGTCATTAAATTGATCTCCTATTTAACTTTACTCTCAGTTTGCCAAATTTTCCCAAATCTTTCTACGATCTAGCTCATATTCAAATTATCGTATGCTAACGAACCCTACAATATCAGGAAGTATATCATATCATGTCCGCCCCTCAACACTTCGCACTGTTTTTGATTGCCAACACGGAATCTAACAAGGAACGAAAAATTTGATGGTTTTAGGACTTACGCAAAATTTCCACATAAGCGGGACAATCACATGGATTATCCCTACAAACATCCTATTAAGAAACAATTTTCTCATTCCGATCTTGAAAACATTGCCGCAACACAGAAACAGGCAGCTCATTCAATTGACCCGATCGCACAAATTCAGCATAAGTATCAGCCTCTATTGCCTGCAAATCCCCTTCGAGTTTGTCGATAGTCATCTGCCGCAGTTCAGGAGATCGATCGTACATTTGATTGATTTCTGCTTGCAGCAAGTTTAATTTTTCTTGAAGCTGACTCGCGAGATGATTGGAAAACTCAGGCTCGATTTTACGATCGCCCGATACTTCAGATAGATGCTTGAGAACCCGGTTGAGAGCAACACGTTGGGCGATCGCCTCCAGATACTGCTGACGCAACTCCTGGTTGTTCAACAACCCCAGTTTTTCCAGCAGTGCCTTGGTGGTTAAACCTTGTACTAGCAGCGTAAATAAAACTACGCCAAACACGATCGCAATAATTTTTGGTCGATCGGGCAGAACATGGGGTACGCTCAAAGCTAAAGCAATCGAGACAGAACCCCGCAATCCTCCCCACCAAATTACAGTTTGATCGGGCAATGAAATTTCAGAGTGTCTTAACCAATTGCTCAACCATCCTAAACCAAAAATAGCGATCGCTCGCGTCACAAACATCGCCACTACAGTTATGCCAATCACTCCTAAATTCGTTCCCAAATCAGCAAACCTCATCTGATCGCCAATCAGCAAGAACATGATCGAATTTACAAAAAACGCCAAAAAATTCCAAAATTGTGTTACCGCAAGTCTGGTACTGGGTTGCATACCTATCTGAGAGCCAAAATTGCCAAATATCAAGCCCATCGTCACCACCCCAATCACCCCTGAACCGCCGAGCTCCTCCACAACTATATAAGTGCCGTAGGCTGAAACTAGGGTTAACGATTGCTCAACCAAAGGTAAATCAAATGGTTGAGTCAGATAAGAAACTCCAAAACCGATTAAACTGCCGACAACAACCCCAATTCCCACAAAAGCTAAGAAACGCGCAATCAGAATTGGGATGCCAACTTCATCAGTACCTAGAGAGAATCCCACCAAAAAACTAAAGGCAACAATAGCAATGCCATCATTAAATAAACTCTCACCCTCCACCAGCAAAGCTAGCCGTTTTTCAACTCCCAGTTCCCGGAACAATGCAATTACAGAAACAGGATCGGTAGCAGATATACTAGCTCCTACCAACAGAGCGATCGCTAAAGAAACTCCCGCTATTTGGTTGAGAGCAAAAGCCACGCCAGCAACAGAAATAACGACGCCCAAAACCGCATAAAGAGCGATCGGCACTAAATCCCGCTTGAGTTTAGGCCATTCCAAATTCCAAGCAGCTTCAAACAAAAGAGGCGGCAAAAAAATCAACAGAATTAGTTTCGGTGAAAGCGTCACCAGCCGCACATCTATAAAAGCCAAACCCAACCCGACAATTACTAACAGCAGCGTGTAGGGAATTTTGCTCAGCCACCCAAAGATTTGTGGCAGCGTCGCCACAGTTAAGGAAACCGCTAGCACTAAGAGAAATTGCTTCAGATTACCCTCGATCGTCACTTGATTAATTAGAGTTTCTGGGGTCATACAATTAGGGATAAAATAGTTAAGGTTTCGGTTTCGATCGGGACTGATCCGCCGTTGACCCCCGCACTTCTTCAACTTGACTGACTTGAAAAATCAGGGTAAATTTTTGGCCCATTTCTTTTTCTACAAATGCTTCTAAAAGCTGCACCTGTTTGGGTGTCAAAGCTTCGCTGCTGCGAACAATCAAA
Organism: Microcoleus sp. F6_B6; assembly: GCA_036702215.1. Taxonomy (GTDB): domain Bacteria; phylum Cyanobacteriota; class Cyanobacteriia; order Cyanobacteriales; family Microcoleaceae; genus Microcoleus. Next base: position 15,169 of record JAUBST010000005.1, on the reverse strand, counting down.
CGAACCTCCGGCGGTTTTGTCAACCAGTTAGTATCAGTTGCAATCAGTTCCACCCGTTGAAAAGTAATAGTTCGGTTAAGCAACGCCCGCTTCAGACTGGCTTCGAGTTGCGCTTGCTCGATCAATTCCGCAAAACTCACGGCCAGAGGAATTACAAGTATAGCCGTCAATGCTAGCGCCCAAAATAGGGCTTTACCGGCGCGATGTAGGGGGGTGTAGCCAGCCATTAAAGAGGTTAGCATACAGGAGAGAGTTATTCCCAGCAAATTAGTAAGATACAGGAGGCTTGCTCCCAAACTGAGCGACCAATTAGCTTGAGATAAGCCTAAACCTATAACACAAATTGGCGGCATGAGAGCCACGGCGATCGCAGTTCCCGCCAGAGTAGCAGAAACTTTGGGCTGAACTTTCGCATAGCCGCTGATTCCCCCAGCGGCGATCGCAATTCCCAAGTCTAGTAATGTAGGTTTAGAACGAGCTAGAACTTCGCTCCCAAAGTCGGGAATTTGTACCAAAGCGCCCAAAAAACAAGCTAGAAAAATTGCTAGCACCGTCCCGACTGCTAATGCAATTAAACCTTTGCGGAAGAGGATAACGTTACCTTCTACCGCTCCAAATGCTAACCCTCGAATTGGCAACATCAGAGGCGCAATAATCATAGCACCGATAATTACGGCTGCACTGTTGGCAAGCAGTCCAAAGGTGGCAATTATACATGAACCGAGAATTAAGACAAGATAGTTAATATCTAGGGTTGATTCTGCCAACAAGTCAACTCGTATTTGCTTTAAATGCTCTCGAGGAATCCTGCTCTTGGTGAAATATTTAAGACGGTCTCGAATATTGTTGAGCAAAATAATCTCCTTAAGTCAGGGGCTTGTATCCGTCAAACGATTTTAGATTTTAGATTTTAGATTTTAGATTTTAGATTCTAGATTTTAGATTCTAGATTTTAGATTCTAGATTTTAGATTCTAGATTTTAGATTCTAGATTTTAGATTCTAGATTTTCAATTTACTCCACAGATGAATCTGGGAGGTTGAATAAAAGTCTAAAATTTGGGCTGCTCACGACAAGAGTCGGGGGCTGCTATCCGCATGCAGGTGCGAGCAAAAGAATCAAAATCCCAGACAGCAATTTTTCGAGGATGTCCCGGAACTCTCAAGCAATTGCCGCGCCACTAATACCCAGCAGTTGCATCAAATCCCCTGCCTGGAATGACGGGAGGGCGATGAATAACGCGATCGGCAATAATTGATTTATAATCAAGATATAGCGGTTCGAGCGAAAGATGAGGTACGTAGTTGGGATGCAAGCCCTATACGTTTAAGTGGTTATACAAGCTATCAATCATACCTCATCTTTTTGAGAAAGGCTATATATACTCCACCCCAATAATATCGAATCATGCTCGCAGAAGCAAACGCGACACTTTGGCCCAGTCTAATTACTGTTTCAGCATTAATTCTCTACTTCGTTGTTACCATCAACGTCGGCAGAGCTAGATTCAAATACAAAGTTTCTCCCCCGCAGATGACAGGAAACCCAGACTTTGAGCGAGTGGTGCGAGTTCAGCAAAATACCTTAGAGCAAATGATTCTATTTTTGCCCTCGCTGTGGCTGTTCTCGCAATTTATCAGCCCTATTTGGGGCGCCGGTATCGGCGCAGTTTGGATAGTTGGACGCATTTTGTTTGCTTGGGGTTACTATCAAGCTGCTGAAAAAAGAGCGGCAGGATTTGGCATTAGTACCTTAGCTACTTTAGCTTTGCTTGGTGGTTCCTTAACGGGCATAATTATGTCGCTGCTGAAGGTTCGAGCGTAGCTGGCGATCGACATAATTGTTTTTCTACTCGTTTCTAGGCTCTGCCTGGAAACGCACATCCGGAGGCTCAGCCTCCAATTTTCCTGCTGAAAAAGCGAGGCCGAGCCTCTCGACAGCGGTTCCCAGGCAGAGTCCGGGAAGCAGTAAAATGTAATAAATGTTAGGAGTAAATATGTCAGAAACCAACAAACCCGTATTTGAAATTAACCCGCAACTTTTTCAGCAGCTTGTCGAGTGGCAAGAAAAAATTGAGCGAGAAGATGAATTAGCAAGCGAGTCAGAAAACGAGAAACCAACTGAGGTAAAAACTCCTCCAGACAGTGATGAAAAGCATTCTCAAACAGATAATTTGTAGCTGGTGGCTAGCAGCATCTTTGGGATTTCCGGCTGCTGTCTCGGCTCAATCGCTGACACCCAGCCAAATTCAGCAAGTCAATAGCGGTTTGTTCCGTTCTAACTCTCAAGATTTCTTTCAACAAGGCTATCGCCAACTGGAAAGAGAAATCGCAATTTTGTTGCAAAAAAATGTAACTTCCCAAGGCAATATTCTGGAGATTGATGAAAAATTGCTCTCTCAGATTTGCCTGCAAAAAATTCAAATATCCTCGCGGCATTCTGATACAATAAGTGCTGCTCGGATTGCCAGTTTTAATGCACAACTGAAAGAGATTTGTAGGGAAAATTAAAATCTTAATGAGGTAAAAATTAAAATTTTGCTATTGATGGATAAAGAAGCAATGACCGAATTGAAACTAGCAATGCTGGAAGCGGAAACGGCCGCTCAATTGGCGGCCATCATTATTGATTATACTCATGAGGAAATGATGCTAGTTTTTTATGAGCTAGAATGGGAACAGCAGGCTAGAATTAAGGATATTTGGAAGACAGTATGGACGGGGGGGGTTTATGAATATTATGGTTAGCCAATTAAAGATGTTGGTGAACCCGCCTCTTGTATGTTGAAAGCGGTAGATTGTGATTGACCTTTGGGTGGGGGCGGGTTTACGAGATTATTGGTTTTAGCCATAAATTGTTGGTGAACCCGCCCCTACAGGATTGGTGTTCGTTAAATCAGGGATTCGAGGCATAATTGGCGGAAATGATCGCCCCGTTGCTCGAAGTTTTGGTATTGATCGAAGCTAGCACAGGCTGGGGAAAGCAGCACTACTTTAGCATGATTTTGTTTGCCTAATTCTGCTGCTCGCGGAATTGCTCTTTCCATTGTTTCGACTATTTCCCAAGCGTTGTAATTTGCTTGTTCGAGCCGATCGGCAAAAATACCTGCTGCATCCCCAATTAGCAGCACCGCAGCAGCTTTCGCCTTGATTGTATCAATCCAAGCGCGATCGTCCCCTTCTTTGGCGTCGCCCCCCGCAATTAAAATCGCCGGTGCGCTTACAGAAGCCAACCCGACTTGGGCGGCGTCATAATTAGTAGCTTTGCTGTCGTTGATGAAATCTATGCCTTCCCACGTGCAGATGTGTTCGAGACGGTGCGAAACTCCGGGGAATTTAGCGATCGCCCGGGCGATCGCACTTTTATCTATCCCCGCCAAATTAGCCGCCGCTACCGCCATTAACAAATTCTGCAAATTGTGTTCTCCCACCATCCGCAAAGAATCAGCAGGCAGAATTTTCTCGCTTTGAGCTATTACCCAACCGTTTTCGATGTACGCTCCAAAAGTGCGATCGCCCAACAGTTCTTTTTCACCTTTGACACTCGTCCAACACGCATCGGGCCAAACGTCAACTCCTTGCTGCCGCAAACAAGGATCGTCGCCGTTGATTACTTGCAATTCAGATTTTTTCAGCAAATGTGCTTTAATGCTGTAGTAATTTTCCAAAGTTTTGTGGCGGCTGAGGTGATCCGGCGTCAAAGTCGTCAAAACTCCGATGCGCGGCGCTACAAACGGCGAGGATTCTATCTGATAGCTGCTAATTTCTGCGATTACCCAATCCGGCTGTTTTTCGGCTAAAGCTAATTCGCACGCAGCATAGCCAATATTGCCGCAAGCGGGAGCGTAAAGCCCGGCTTCTGCAAAAATAGCAGCAATTAAAGCAGTAGTAGTAGTTTTGCCGTTAGTGCCGGTAATTCCCACCCAAGGAGATTTGAGGTAACGCCACGCGAGAGCCATTTCTCCGATTGTTTCAATGCCTAAATCTCTGGCGCGCACTAATGGTGGACTGTCCCAGGGAACGCCCGGACTTACTACTATTAATTCTATAGATTCGACTGGTTCAAAAGATTTGCCTAACTCCACATGAATTCCTTCGTTAGCAAATTCCTGCTGCTGTTCAAGCAAATTTGGGGAAGATGAGCGATCGCTCAGCGTTACTTCCCATCCTTCGCGTTTTAGCAGTCTGGCGGCGGCAATTCCTGATTTTCCTAGTCCAATGATATGAGCGATCGGCATAAGTTGTGTGTGTGATGGAGCAAACTTCCCTGGTTTTATAAGTTTATATCTTAACCTTGAATTGGTTGTTGACTATTGGCCATTTTGCTTAAATTATGACTGTTTCGGCTCGTTTCCAGGCTCTACCTGGTAGCGCAGATTCGGAGGCTCTGCCTCCATTTTCAAGAGCGAGGCAGAGCAAGAGTGAAATGGGCTTCCAAGCTATACCAGGAAACCAGTTAAATTCTTCAATCTAAAATCTCAAATCCAAAATCTAAAATCGATTGACGATCGCCCCAAAGTCAGCCAACACCCGCGCGTGATTCCGCAGCAAACCCAGTAAATTCAACCGATTTTGCTTAATTTCCGGGTCAGAATCCATCACCAAAACGCTTTCTGGCCCGTCGAAAAAGTTGCTGACAGTCGGAGCAATTTCCGTCAAACTATCTACTAACTGCTGGTAATTCCGAGTTTGTTTGGATAGCTGCGTTTGCGGCACTAATTGCACGACTGCATCGTAAAAAGCTTGTTCGGACGACTTTTGAAATAACTCCGGTTTCACGGCAGTTTTCGGTTCCAATTCAACTTTATCCAAATTTCCTTGAGCCGCCAAACGAGTTGAACGGTTCACTGTTTCGTAGATTTTATCCAATGTATTGTCATTGCGGATTTGTTGCAGAAAAAGCGCTCTTTCCAGTGCGTCCAACAAATCTCTCAATGCCCGTTCAGTATATTCTGGGTCGTTTTCTCCCAAAACTGCATTTACCAAATCGTAATCTACATTCTTTTCTTCTTGCAGCAACGTCCGAATTCTTTGCAAGAAAAAGTCGTATAACTGATCCAGCAACTCCGCAGGTGTTTCTGGGCGCCCTGCTGTAAATTCGGCAACACTTTCTGCAAGTAACTGGTGCAAATTGACTGGCAACTGAGCCGCCCAAATAATGTTAGTTATTGCATTGGCTGCGCGGCGCAAAGCGAAGGGATCGGATGAACCTGTCGGCAACATTCCCAAACCGAAGATGCTGACTAATGTATCTAATTTGTCTGCTATTGCGACAATTTGACCTGTCAGAGTTTGCGGCAAATTGTCGCCCGCACCTCTGGGCAAATAATGTTCAAAAATTGCTGTAGCTACGGCTTCCGGTTCGCCGCTTGCTAAGGCGTATTTCTGCCCCATGATTCCTTGCATTTCGGGAAGTTCGTAAACCATTTGGGTTACGAGGTCGGCTTTACAAAGCAAGGCTGCTCTTGCTATGTAAGCTTGTTCTTCGGCTGCGATTTCCAGTTGATTTGTGATTAGGCTGGCAATCTTGCACAGCCGATCGACCTTTGCGCGCACAGTCCCCAAATCTTCCTGGAAAGTAACTGTTTCCAACTTGGGCAAATAATCCTCTAGAGGCTTTACCAAGTCTGATTTGTAGAAAAACTGACCGTCTGCCAATCTCGCCCGCACTACTCGCTCGTTACCGGCGGCAATAATCGCCGCTTTAGCAGGGTCGCCGTTGGAAATTGTAATGAAATAGGGCACAAGTTCTGGATAATCTGGGCTTTTGAGGATGGGAAAATATCGCTGGTTTGTAACAATAATTGTGGTGATTACTTCCGGCGGCAATATCAAAAATTCCTCGTCAAATTTGCCGACAACTGCGTTCGGCCATTCTACTAAGTCGGTGACTTCTTCTAACAAATCTTCGGTAATGTCGGCGTAACCGCCTTGTTTTGTCGCTGCGGCTTCTACTTGTGCCTTAATTTGATTTTTGCGCTGGGTTCGATCGACCTCTACGCAAGCAGCCCGCAGACACTCGACATAATCTTCGGCTTGGGGAATCGAGACAGGCTGCGGATGTAACACCCGGTGTCCTTGGGAAATTCGATCGCTCTTGACCGTATCCGAACCGCTCACCAATGTAATTGGCAGTACAGTATCATCTAACAGCGCCACGAGCGATCGAATCGGGCGCGGAAACTTCAAATCTCCGTCGGCCCACCGCATAAATCTTTTGCCTTCTAACTTGTTAATCCACTGCGGCACAAGTTCTGCCAAAATATCCGCACTCATCCGCCCCGGAATCTTTTTGAGCACAAATACAAAATCGCCTTTATCGGTAGCGCGAACTTCCAAAGCATCAATTTCTACGCCCTGCTTTTTCGCAAAACCTTCGGCTGCTTTCGTCGGTTTGCCATCTTTAAAAGCCGAACTTGCCGGCGGCCCTTTTACCTCTTCTTCTCTATCTAATTGCTGAACTGGCAGTCCTTTCACGAGAACGGCCAAACGCCTCGGAGTAGCGTATACATTAATCGAGTCATTTGTCAAGGATTCTTCTGCCAGCGTTGCAGGTACAAGTCGCTGCCACTGCTGGGCGCTGCTTGCGACAAAAGATGCCGGCAATTCTTCTGTACCGAGTTCTAATAAAAAGTTAGGCATATCGTACCGTAATGGAATTTTGTTTAGGGTAATTTAAGGTAATTTATCCGATCGCGCGATCGTATATCTGAAATATCTGAAAAATACTCAAAAATCCAGGATACCACGTAAAATCGGGGGTGAAAGACAAATAGCTCAACAGCTCATGACCTTGGCGGAAAGACTGGCACAAGATTGGAAGTCACGACTTGAACAAGATTGCCCGGACGAAAATTCTAGCACCCGCGAGAGTGTTGTCCGCTGGCTGTTGGGAGAAAAGCCCGAAAGATTTGACACTCTTAGCCCAACTCAATTGTCTGTCGCCTCTGGGGCGATCGACTTTTTATATCGAATTTTGATTTCTCGGTATCTGGGAGTACCGCCAGAAAAAGCTTACCGCAACTTGATCGGGCGGCTCGGCGGCTTGGTTGTACTCCGGCAAAAAATCCAAGCGTGGGTTTCCCTGAGTCGCGACAGACAGCGGAGTGCGGTGGAGGTACTGCAAGAAGTGATTCAGGAAATGCTCAATTCCGATCGCTACCTGCAGCAGCAAGTCGCCTGGATTGCCGAATGCACCTCAGACAAACGCCTGCGAAATGCTTTGCTGCTAGCGAGCACAGAAGAATACTGCTTGCGGCCGATCCGCAACCAGCCGCTGCTGGTGTACCGTTTTGTCAACTACCTGCGGCGCGCCCAGCGGGGCGGGTTGACGCAAGTGCCTGCTGGAGACTGGGTGCGGCTGGTGTCGGAACAGGTTCTACCCGACGATACCGACGAACCGCTCAGCCTGTTAGACGAACAGGCAATGTCCGAGTACCGAGAAAACCAAGCTTGGGAAGAGCAGCAAACTCAGCGGCAGATTGTCCAACAAGAATTTGAGAATTACTTGGCCTCTCAAGTCGATCCGCTGGCTTCCCGGTGGCTGCAGCTTTACCTGCAAGGTCGTTCCCAAGAGGCAATTGCCGAGGAGTTGAAGGTTCCGATCAAGCAAATTTACCGCTTGCGAGAAAAAGTCAGTTACCACGCGATTCGGGTTTTTGCGGTCAAACAAGCACCGGAATTAGTCGCCAATTGGCTGGAAACTTCGCTCCAAGAACACAGTTTGGGCTTGACTCCGGTTCAGTGGCAGCAATATTTACAAAACCTGACGCCGGTTCAGCGACAGTTGGTAGAATCGCTGAAAGCAGGGAAAAGTGTAGAGACGATCGCATCTGAATTAAAGCTGAAAACCAATCAAGTCATCGGCGAGTGGAGCAAACTCTATTTAGCAGCTCAATCGCTCCGCAACGAGTAGATTGGTAATGGGTCGCGGGCAATTGCTAATTGTTAATTGGCGGTAGCATTTTTCAGAACCTCCGCTACAAATCAATTCCCGAACAGCCACAGAGTTCTGCGAGTTTCCCCGTGGAAAACCGCGCGATGCCCCTTGTATCAAATCAGGTTAGATCGGTGGGGATATGGTAGCGCGATCGAAGATGATGGCGATCGAAGACGATCGCAGTCAACTCTCTGGGCTAAGATACTAACAGCACGATCGACTTTTGAGGATTTTTTAGCCAATCCTAAATTCAGCGATTGCCCGTAAATCATCGGTTGTGGTGTATCTCTAATACTTGTGCATTAAAGACATAATTCTATTGTTGCCAGCCACGGGCATCAATCTCGGGCGATCGGTGATAGTGGGTCTAGAGTGCGCCAGTCATCATCTAATTGTCCGTATTTTGGTAGAACTGGAGGCTGCAATACAGAAGGGAGAAAATTCTGGGACTAAGAATTTTTATTTAATAAAAGCTTCCGGTTGCGAGACCAATTCCTCCGTCAGGGAAGTTGCAGCGTTTAATTTTATCGCATCAGGTTGGTGCGTCGCGCTCGATCGCGCTTCCAACTACAAAGCAGCTAATGGTACATACATCTTCAACAGACTCCGCAGCTACAATGGACTCCGATCGAATATTTCACCTAATCGACACAGTTGTCCCCTTTGAAGCTTGCCTTTACTATCAAGTTTTGCCTTTATCTCTAGAAGGTAATCTGTTTAAGTTGGGCGTAGTCGATGCCCAAGATGACTCCGCCTTAGACTACGTGCAGCGGATTTTAGCTTACATGAATTGCTCAGTCACAACAGAGCCAATTGCCTCGGAAACTCAGCGCTCGATGCTCTCAGCTTACTTGCTGCACGGGAACCAGCTCCGAGAACCGAACCAGACAGCAACCGCCGCAGCCCCAACACCCAAAAATCCCGCACCAGCAACTTCAGGCCCCAATGCAGAAACGCTGCTGTCTGTGCCACAACCCTCGATGCCCCCTCGCGAGCGGTTTAAACCTGCAGGCCCTGATGTTTTGCTGACGCCTGCAGATCGCTCGGTTTTGAATGTCAAGGCTTTGCACTTGTCAAGCCCTGTCGAAGTTTTGGCAACTTTGCCGGCGCCCCAACTGCTGCAAGAATTGCTCGCTAGAGTGCTGCGAGAGGGTATCGGCCGCCTGTTTTTTGAGCGGCACCAGTCCCAAGGTCGCATTCTTTGGAGTCAAGATGGCGTTTTGAAATCGATGCTAGAAGGTATCGATATCGTCCTTTTCCAAGAGGTCATCGACGAGTTGAAGCGGCTGACAGATATGCCTGTTTCCCCGGTGGAACAGGCCAAACAAGTCGAAGTGGAGCGCATATATCAAAACACTCATTTGCTGTTGCGCTTGCGGGTAATGACGGTGGGCGGCAAGGAAGAAGCCACCCTGCAAGTTTTGCGGGGGGCAGCTTTGAGGTTTTACCAGCAGCAGCAGTTGTCTAATTTGAGTCGGGACGCGCTGCGGCTGGCCGAAGAATTGCAGCGGAAAGTGAATCAAATTCGCGATCGAACTCGGCTTTCTCCTGTGCCTTTAGAGGGGTTGCCCGCTTTGGAACAGGTGATTAGAAATGTTGACGACCAAATTGAAGCTTTGCTGCACGAACACAATCCCGAGCAGTAATAGCCGATCGATTTGAGATTTGAGATTTTAGATTCTAGATTAACTGGTTCCCGGGAAGAGCCGGGGAACCGATGTCACTCTTGCTCTGCGAAACCGAGCTTCCATCAAACCTGCCACTTGTATATTGAAAGAGGTAGATTGCGATTTGCTGCCCTGCCTGGGGGCTGGTTTAGGAGATTTTGGGTTTTAGGCAGTTATTATCTGTCAAACCCGCCCCTACAGACATATACAAGAATGAATCAACCGGACACCATATCATCCGTGATCGAAAACATTGTTGTACTGCAATAAATCCAAACTCACAAAAACTGGCAAACACTGAAAACATTGCTGGGCAATTTCCCAGCGTTCTTCTCGCTGCAACATAGCAGTCAACTTTTGTTTAGCGCTCAGCAAATAGCGGACATCGTTAGCAGCGTAGCTGAGTTGCTCGTCTGAAAGATGCTCAGAATTTCCCCAGTCAGAACTTTGAGAAGTTTTGTTGAGTTCTACTTTTTCTAATTCTTGGATTAAATCTTTAAGTCCGTGTTTGTTGGTGTAAGTTCTCGCAAGTTTGCTCGCTATTTTTGTGCAGAAAACAGGTGCAATGTCAATACTTAAATTGTAACGCATTGTTGCCAGATCGAAGCGCGCAAAGTGAAATACTTTCTCAATATTTTCGGCTTCCATTAATTTCTTTAAATTCGGTGCTGCTGTCTGGTTTTTGGCAATCCGCACCACTGCAACTTTACCTTCGGAATTGCACAATTGAACCAAACACAAGCGATCGCGCCACGGCATCAAACCCATTGTTTCCGTATCAACGGCGATCGCCTCTGCTGTCAAATAATAAGATAAGAGAGAATCGGGAATATCACCATCGCACACTTGAAAATCTGCAAATTCCATTATTAGTAATTTTTGACTGTTGACTGTTGACTGTTGACTGTTGACTGTTGACTGCCCTCTTCTCTCTTCCTTCTTCCTTCTTCCTTATTCCTTCTTCCGACGGACATCCGTTACATCCGTTACATCCGTTACATCCGTGGAGCGAATCCGTTGCCGAACTTCCTTCTTCCTTCTTCCGACGGACATCGGGCTGACATCCGTTACATCCGTTACATCCGTGGAGCGAATCCGTTGCCGAACTTCCTTCTTCCTTCTTCCGACGGACATCGG
>JAUBST010000005.1:0-4417 GCA_036702215.1 Microcoleus sp. F6_B6 | reverse complement strand
ACATCCGTTACATCCGTTACATCCGTGGAGCGAATCCGTTGCCGAACTTCCTTCTTCCTTCTTCCGACGGACATCGGGCTGACATCCGTTACATCCGTTACATCCGTTACATAATCCGTTGCCGAACTTCCTTCCGCTTACCGACTGCGAACAAAAAGCTGAGTAAAATAATACTCGCCTTTGGCATTTTTGGCAATCCCAATACCAGTCACATTAAACTGACCTTCCATATTTTTGCGGTGGCCGTCACTTTTAATCCAACCTTCAACAGCATTGCGTACCGGGTCGCTGTAGCCGAAATTGTAAGCAAGATTTTCAGCTACACTTTTATAAGGAATAGTAACTGCTTTCGCCCGCCCTTCAAATCCATCGTGGCTGAAACTTACTTTACCGTTAGCCATATTTTCGCTGTGAATTCTTGCTACCTGACTAATTTGCGGATCGATACTCAGCGGCGGCAACTTTTTAGATGCTCGGTATTGATTGATCTGTTGGTTAACCGCTTTTTCTAAGTCAGTAATAGCACTCGAAGCAACCTTAGTATTCATGGGAGTTTGTGGCAGCGATCGCGTAGGAATAGAGGTGTCACACTTTGGCAGGATTGTCAACAATCCCAAGCACGTCAAAATCAAACCTTTGGACATGAAATCAAACGAAAAATAAAGTTCATTGTTACCAATTCCTACAGAGCGATCGCCCCACATTCCGCCAAACTAGATATTCAGAACCTTCGCCACAGTGTTCACGTCTTTGTCGCCGCGTCCCGAACAGTTAAGCACAATGCGCGGATTGCCTGTTAGCTGCGGGCACAGAGTCTCTAAATAGGCGATCGCGTGAGCAGTTTCCAAAGCCGGAATAATCCCCTCCAACTGCGAAAGCCGCTGAAATGCTCCCAGCGCTTCTGCATCCGTTACGCTATAATATTCAGCCCGGCCCGCATCCTTCAAATAACTGTGTTCCGGCCCCACGCCCGGATAATCCAAACCCGCACTAATCGAATGCGGCTCAATCACTTGACCTTCATTATCTTGCAGCAAATAACTCATTGCCCCGTGCAGAACTCCCACACTTCCTTTAGTCAAAGTAGCAGCGTGCTTATCCGTATCAACACCTTCGCCCGCCGCTTCAATACCGATCAATCTGACAGTTTCTTCCCCGACAAACTCGTGAAAAAGACCCATTGCATTAGAACCGCCGCCGACGCAAGCTAATAAAATATCCGGCAAACCACCCCACTTTTCCTGACACTGAGCCCGCGTTTCTTCACCGATTACCGCATGGAAATCGCGCACCATCATCGGGTAAGGATGCGGGCCAGCCACGGAACCGAGAATGTAATGAGTTGTTTCGACATTTGTCACCCAGTCGCGAATCGCTTCCGAAGTCGCATCTTTCAGCGTTCCCGTACCCGCCGCCACCGGCCGCACTTCGGCACCCATCAGCCGCATTCTAAACACATTTAAAGCCTGTCTTTCCATGTCGTGAACGCCCATGTAGACAACGCATTCTATACCGAAACGAGCGCAAACTGTGGCAGTAGCAACGCCGTGTTGACCGGCACCAGTTTCAGCAATTACCCGCTTTTTGCCCATGCGTTTTGCTAACAATGCTTGAGCTAAAGCGTTGTTAATTTTGTGAGCTCCGGTGTGGTTTAAATCTTCGCGTTTGAGGTAAATTTGCGGGCCAGTTCCGTCTGCTTTAGCGTAGTGCTCGGTGAGGCGTTCGGCAAAATACAAAGGGCTGGGGCGGCCGACATAATCTTTGAGCAATTGTTGGAGTTGCTGTTGAAATTCCGGTTCGCTGCGGTATTTGTGGAAAGCGGCTTCTAGTTCAAATAAAGCCGGCATCAAGGTTTCGGGGACGTATTTGCCGCCGAATTTGCCGAATCTGCCGAGGGAGTCGGGGCGTTGGGCGCTGGTTTCGGTGGTGAGATGCAGGGGGGTGACAGTCATTTGATTTTAGATTTTAGATTTTAGATTTTTTAGATTGGCGGGTAAGCTAGAGGCTTGTTGTCGATCGTACCAAATCGGTTGTGGACTTGAGGCGATCGAACAAATTTCATTATAATTCCTTGAACGCTTGACCGAAAGCATCCAGGATACAAGCCCCCAGATTCATCCGTCCAGAAATAAAAAACCTGTATCCGAGAAACTTGCCCCCCGAATCTATCCGTGGGGTCAATTCTAAAATCTAAAATCTAAAATCTAAAATCTAAAATCTAAAATCGATTGACGGGCTAATACAATAAGTAGAAGATAGAGCGCCTTCCGAGCGATCGCAACCATACCCAATCCGCTAAAACTAGAAATACCAGTAAAAAAGTTCAAGCATCTTAACTTATGGCAGCATCCAAACGCAAAGATTCTGACAGCCAAACAACCCAGGGCAAACGAATAGTTTACTCCGAATTTGGCAGCGTTGACAACTCGGCCGCCCTCCAACGGGGAGTTGCCGAAGTTCCCCCCAATCAACAAAATCTCAAAATCGAAGCATCCCGAAAAGGACGCGGCGGCAAAACAGTTACAGTCATCAGCGGCTTTCAGGAAAAACCCGAAACATTAGCAACTTTAGCCAAGCAGCTAAAAGCCCAATGCGGTACTGGTGGCACAGTTAAAGATAATGAAATCGAAATTCAAGGCGATCACAAGCAAAAACTGCTAGAAATTATCACAAAGTTAGGCTACAAAGCTAAAATTAGTGGAGGGTAAATTAGTCAATATTCCTCTGTGTAGGGGCGGGACTGGTTTATGATATACTTAGTTTTAAACATAGATGGTTGGTAAAACCCGCCCCTACACCGCACAAATTATCTTGTCGCGAATCAACCTGAAATGATATTACCAATTACCGCCAATTTTTAATGTACACTCGACCTTTAGCTCGTTTAATCGAACAATTGCAGCGCTTGCCCGGAGTCGGCCCAAAAACAGCCCAGCGTTTAGCTTTACATATTTTGAAGCGACCGGAAGAAGAAGTGCAAGCCCTAGCTAAATCTTTGATTGATGCCAAACAGCAAGTAGGTTTCTGTCAAGTATGCTTTCACTTATCTGCTGACCCTGTTTGCGAAATTTGCCGCAATACAAACCGCGACAGCCATACCCTTTGTGTAGTGTCAGAATCCCGCGACGTAATCGCTTTAGAAAAAACGCGGGAATATATGGGTAAATATCACGTTGTTGGCGGCGTTATCTCGCCGATGGATGGAATTGGCCCGGAACAATTGAACATTCAACCGTTAGTCCGGCGCGTCACCCAGCAAAGGGTTAAGGAAGTAATTATTGCTATTAGTCCCAGCGTGGAAGGCGAAACTACTACTCTTTATATCGGTCACTTATTAAAACCTTTTACCCTAGTAACGCGCATAGCTTTTGGTTTGCCGATGGGGGGAGATTTGGAATATGCCGATGAAGTTACATTGGCTCGCGCTTTGGAAGGAAGGAGGGAGTTGGATTAGTTATAAGTTGTCCCGCATCTAAATTGTGCTTTCTGGCGGGCGGGAGGCCCAACCCCTACTTTCCACAAGAACTCGATTAAGCTTAACCGCTCTTTTTTTAATCAAAGGGAAGAGTTTTCTAATCTAGCAATTAGTTCTTCTATTGACAAATCCGGCAGTTGTGACAGCAATAGCGATAAATTTTCTGCAGGCAATGCGAGCAAATTTGGAATGAGATTGACGGTGTTTACTTCTAATTGACCAAAGCGCTTTCTCAAGACATTTTCGGCGATTAAAGTTTGTACTTGTTGTCTATCTGCTTGGGCGATTGGCAATGTGGATAATTGCACTAACAACATAGTGAATTCACCAACAGGTAAAGCCGAGACAGAGGAAAAAAAGGCAATTGTCTGAGCGTCTAACTCCCCAAATCTGACTTGCAGAAAGTTCTGCAAAATCAACCGCTGTGCTTCTTCTCTTCCTTCTTCTCTTCCTTCTTCTCTTCCTTCTTCTCTTCCTTGTTGTGTGGCCTCATCTATTTTTTGTTGTAAGAGAGGTACGAGCGCCATAACTAACTCCTTATCTTCCTGATTTCCTGGGACACTAGCTGCTAAATTTACTTGCAGATTCGCTTGCAGGTTGTACAATAATTCTAGCGTACTAGCTCGTAAGGGACTATCAACAGGCAATCTTGTTAATTCCGCGATCGCCCCTTGCTGTACTTTACCCTTACCTAAAATCCGCAACCACATCGTTTCTGGAACATTCGGTAGCTGGTGAATAGCTATCAATCCTACTCGCCAAACTTCCGATAGAAAATAAACCCCCCTCCCCCAACCTTCTGACTCTTCTGGAACCATAAAATTAAAGCTGCTTAACAAAGCCTCCGAAGCAGTGGGAGTCAATCGATTTTAGATTTTAGATTTTAGATTTTAGATTTTAGATTTTAGATTTTAGATTTTAGATTTTAGATTTTAGATTTTA
>JAUBST010000004.1:0-315896 GCA_036702215.1 Microcoleus sp. F6_B6 | reverse complement strand
CTGTGGCAGTCTCGGAGTTGCCACCTCTTCATAATCAATCATTATGGACTGGATTAAAAACGGTTGTAATGGTCGTAAGTGAAAGACGTTTGTGGAATAAAACTACCACAGAAGTTCGGTTTTATTTAAGTAGTTTAGCCAGTAATGCCGAGAAGATTTCTCAAGCAATTCGCAGTCATTGGGGTATTGAAAATAGCTTACATTGGACATTGGATGTTACTTTTTCTGAAGACAAAAGTCGTATTCGTAAAGATAATTCTCCGGAAAATTTTGCTCTTCTACGTCGTTTAGCAGTCAATTTACTGAAACAGGAAAAAGGATTTAAAGGAAGTTTAAAAATGAAGCGGTATCTGGCGGGAATGGATAATAATTATTTAGTTCAAATTTTAGACTCTGCCAGCTAACGCTCGAAAACTCAAACGGATTCCCGATCTAAATTGATTCAGCTTTGAGAATTCAGAAGTTCTTAAAGCTCGATTTTAACTGGGTTAATTGCATCAGATTTAAGAGTTTTAAGAATGGTTTTGTCAGAAAATAACTCATGCACAAATATGATTTTATGTCAACTTAATTTAGATGCGTTTACCCTGGGGTTTAGGTAGATTTTTTGCTGTTATTAACTATTATTGGTAAAACCCGCCCCTACGGTATTTGTGGTTATTTAATCGGAGTTGAGTTCATCTCTTTTTGCAGTTCCAAATACCGATAGAGATATTCCGAAATTATCCCGTGCAAAAACAAGTCGCGTGCCGCATTAAACGGACTGTTGGGCGCTAGCGGATGGCGGTTAACAATTACATGATTCCAGTCGCAATTTCCCGTAATCTCGCTGACATACAGTCCGAAGTTTTCATCTAATTGAAGCGACATCACTGCTCGCGCAAATTCGTCGCTAGTCAAACACAGAGAATAAAAGACTTTAAACAATTCGATCGCCGATTCTAAATCCAGAATTGTTAGCCATCTGCGTTTTTCAAAATTTATTGCAACTTCTACTGGTTGAATGCTATCATAATTAATTCCCCGTCTTTTTACTTCCTGCAACCAGTTAGGATTTTTCAGCATTGCCTGGTTGTAATCCCAGACAAAATTATAGAGAATTAAGTCGTGTTCGAGAAACGCATTGTCAGCTAAATCGCTAACAGTGCGCGGATAAAGCTTTGACTTTTCTATCCGGGTGTCGGGGCCGTTGTCAATCAAGAAGTTGATAATGTTGGAGCCGATGCCGAGATGCCGCACAATTAAATAACAAGCTTCTGGCGAGACAAAGTTATTTAGGAAAAATGCAGCAGATTTGTGCATTAAAGTGTAAGCGCGAAATTGAAAGGGCAACAAGCGCTTTGTTGTCATAATTACTGCCAGCAATACGTTAGCAATTACTTTGATCGGAATCAGCAAATAACTGCGAGTCCAGTTTTGCAAATCCCGCATCATGTAGGCTTTTGCCACTAAATCTACGGGAATAGCCCGATCGCAAAACAGCACGTCCCAAACATTCGGATCTCGGCGGTTGTAGGGTTTGGTAGCGTAAGGGATTTTTCGCTCATCTGGGAGATTTTCAGTATCTTGTTTTTGCAGCTTTTGCATTAGCTTATTTCCTCCAATTGCAGCAAATATAAACGAGCAGTGACGCGAGCGGTTTTGACAATGCGACGGGCAATATCATCTGTCATCCATTCTGCATTAATCAAATTTTCTAATTTGGCTAAATGCGACTCGTCATTTGCTCCGTGATAAGCTAAAAACGATACTTGTTCGGATTGCAAACCGAGAGTTTCTTGAATTTGTTTGGCCCACTTTCCCGCCAACCGATTGCCCAATCCTTCGATAATAAACATACTGCCAATTAAATCGACCGGATTTTCCCGCGATGCTTGGTGGAAGATAAAAGCTGACAGTGCTTCACTGCCAATATTCTTATCATATTCCACAATTTTTGCCAATTCACCGCCCACAGAAATATAATTTTGTTCCAGCATTTGATAGTCGCGGTGTTCGTCTTGAGCGTGGCCGATAAAAGTCGATCGCAGGCGAAAGTCACTCATGTTAGAAGCAGCGCGAGCAATCCAGCGAGCTCCCTCTACAACTTGCGGCCGGAGATTGCACAGCAAAGCTTGATAATCTTCTATTGTAAACTCTCCTCGGTACAATTTGCGGACAATTGGAACAGAACGAATTTCGCGATCGAACTTCAGCCAAACCCCTGCTAACTCCCGCAACAAATAAGCTTGCGGAGAGTTGGGCTGTTCGGGTTTAACGCTTTCGAGAGGCGAAGCTTCGGGAACCTCATGAAAGTTATAAATTGGAGAAATCATTGATTTATTGGTATTTTCGACAGCAGTTAACATCATGTAAGCGGTTGTAAATCGCCCGCTTTCCGGCACAAAGCAAAAGATTTTCTGTCCCGGCTGCAATTGGTTAGAATTGAACAATTCCTCTAACATTAAATAAATCGAGGCGCAGCCTGTATTTCCCCGCGTATACAAGTTAGTAAACCATTTTTCTTCGGGAATCATGCAGCCTGCTTGTTCCAGAAGTTCTACAATTTGCCCCCGGAAAAAGTGAGACGAATAGTGGCACAGCAGCCAGTCGATTTCCTGCGGACAAACTCTCCCGGCTTTAATCAACCGCAGCCAACCTTCAACGCCTAATTTTATTACATTGTCCAGCAAGCGAATATTTTGCCGCAAGTCAAAAGCTCCCGCTGCGGCTGCATCAAGGTAGGAGGAATAATCCAACCAGCTTTTAGTGGATGTTTCGTTGGCTAATCCTGAATACATACAAACAGGATAAGCATTGGCGTGGGAAACGAGTTCAATCCATTCTATTTTTAAACTAATGCCCGTAGAGTTGGGATGGTTTTGCAGCAAAAAGGCTCCGGCACCGTCTGATAGCATCCAGCGCAAAAATTCTGTATCGAAAGGCAGGGGTTTTCCCGCTTGCACGGAAGTTTCAGCTTCAAATTTGGTGTTTTTGAACAGCCGCGAGGGAAATTCGGAAGCGACGGCAATTGCTGTTTGTTTTTTGCCGAGTTCGATTTGGGATGCGGCGTAATTTAAAGCACTAACTCCGGCACAGCAAACTCCTTGAGTTGACACTATTTCTAGGGGAGATAATTCGGAAAGTTCCCCGTGTACTGTGCTGGCAAATCCCGGTACTAATAAATCTGGTAAAGTGGTAGCGCAGGCCAATAAGTCGATCGCCCCTGGTTCCAAATTTCCCCGGGCGATCGCGTCGCGGACGGCAAACGCTGCCATTTTGCTGTTAGAATATAGTGTTTGCTGCTGTTTGTCGATCGCGTAGTAGCGCTGTTGAATGCCGTTGCTGTTGAGAATCCGCTGCCTGACTCTCGAAGGGCGCGAGCCAATTTTGCCGAGATATTCTTCCATCTCATCATTATTAATTGGTTCTCCCGGCAAAAATTTTCCCATCCGATTGATATAAGCACTGTACATGGCGTAAACCTCTAAAGTTGCTAATTTACTCGCGTTCGTTTTTTTGTTAAATCAAGCCAGAAATATCTAAAATTGATTGTGGCTGGGGAAGCAGTGAAGTTGCAATGAGAAACTAGCTATCTTGTCAAGCTTCTCGAAATCACAGAAATCGAGCAACAGCGAACACAAGTCACCTGCAGCATGGTGAAGTTTTTTGGGAAAGTGAGCCAATATGTAAGTAGAGTTCCTTCACTGCTTGGCAACTACAATGGATTTTGAAGAAATAAATTTTTGGTATTCTCAATCTCAACGACGCACGGCAGTCTCGCTGTTGATGAAACGAGTCGGCGTAACTCGCACTAGGGCTGAATGCTTTATCAGGCTGTGGATTTACTTATTGGTGAAACAGCTTCAGGAAAATCAGCCGCGCCTCAAACCGCCGCTGGCGAAACTGGAATTGCCCGCAACAGAAGTGCAGTGCACTCACCGGGAAGCCGCAGAACTATTCTACTGCGATTCCGATCGCGGGAGCGATCGCGCCGCCGGCATGATGTTAGATAAATTAGCAGCCCTCGGATTAATCGCAAAACACTTTGATGGTAACGCTACGGCAATTCAAATTCAACCAGTTTCAGAAATTTTAGATGCCGCCGAACCTCAAAAGCCTGTACAACTCCAATTAGATAATTTCAACCCTCGGTGCGACGCGATTATCGTTGCCAATTTATTAGCCACCAATTACAACTGGATGAACCGCAACACTAACGCCGTTCCCCACAAAATTGCTAAAATCCTCCGGTTTTTGGCCGATCGATACTCAAAGGGAATGCGAGTTTTGCGCCGCTCAGATAATCTCAATCCAGTCGGATTTTACTTACTTTATCCAACAGCTAGCGAATCAGAAGTCAATTTTTTTAACGCTCCTAGCAAAAGCCTTCATTTAAGTTCTATTTCCGATATCGATCCTTTCAAGATGGCGCTACCAGGAGATATAAATTGCCAGTCAGTATTTGTCCGCAGTTGGATAATCGATCCGCAGTATTTGTCAGAATACCGCATTGCTTTTCTCGAAGACTCACAGAAAGTTTTAGGCGAAATGCAAACAGATTTTCCCAATCTTTGCGACTTGTACACGCTGATGATTCACCCCATGTACGAAAAACAGTCCCTAGCTTTGGGATTTCAGAAGACTAGCAGCGATAGTCAGTTATCTGTTTATTGGATGTATCTAGCATTGGATAGATTTTTAGCATTAAATATCAAAGAAGCATTGCTCAAACTGTAAGTAGAAGGAAGAAGGAAGTTCGGCAACGGATTCGCTCCACGGATGTAACGGATGTAACGGATGTCAGTCCGATGTCCGTCGGAAGAAGGAAGAAGTCGATAAAACATACAACACCCAGAACCCCGACTTCGCCGAAGTTGTCGGGGATCTAACAGGATTCGCGTTTTACGTTATTTTTTAGTTTCCTTCTGCTGGGACGAAAGTTTGTGTAGGATCGATTTCAATCGCCCAGTAATATCAAATCCGGTAGCATCGTCGGGCGTCAAATCCAGTCAACAGTCAAACACGAACGGTGCAACCGGAATCAATCTAATTCATCTGCGTGAATCTGCGTCGATCTGCCCTCATCTGCGGTTAAAAAAAGAGAATTTCAGCAAGCGCAGATGACAAGGGATTCACGCAGATTCACGCAGATAAAGACAAGAGAGATAGGAAGAATTCCGATGCTAACAGATTTGATATAACTACAAACTTGTCTATAAAACTTCCCGCCCCAAATAGGGTTGTAAAGCTTCCGGCACTTTTACAGTTCCGTCTGGCTGCTGGTAATTCTCCAAAATAGCCGCCATTGTGCGGCCCACAGCTAAACCGGAACCGTTTAGGGCGTGAACGAATTGAGTGCCTTTTTTCCCCGCTTCTTTAAAGCGAATATTTGCCCGCCGCGCCTGAAAATCTGCGACGTTGGAACAACTGGAAATCTCGCGGTATTTGCCCGCAGATGGCAGCCACACCTCTAAATCGTAGGTTTTGGCGGCCGCGAAACCTAAGTCGCCGGTACACAGCGCGATCGCCCGATAAGGCAATTTCAGCGCTTGCAAAACTCCCTCAGCATCCTGCACTAACTTTTCGTGCTCTGCCTCGGAGGTACTCGGATGCACGAGTTTTACCAATTCAACTTTATTAAATTGGTGCAATCGAATTAATCCCCGCGTATCTTTGCCGTAACTGCCAGCTTCGCGGCGAAAACAAGGAGTATAAGAACAGTGATAAATTGGCAACTGTTCTGCTGTCAAAATTTCACCTCTGTACAAATTGACAACCGGAACTTCGGAAGTAGGAATCAGCCACAAATCATCTTGGTCGCACTTGAAACTTTCTTCAGCAAATTTGGGTAATTGACCAGTAGCAGTGAGGGATTCAGTGTTAACTAAAAATGGGGGAATAACTTCTACATAACCGACTTTTGTGTGGCGGTCGAGCATAAATTGAATAATCGCTCTTTCCAGGGCTGCCCCGGCTCCCATTAAGCTCACAAAGCGGGGCTGAGCGATTTTTACTGCCCGTTCAAAGTTGATAATTCCTAATTTTTCGCCGATTTCCCAGTGGGGTAAAATACCTGAATTTTGGGGTATGTATTCGTCTCCCCAGCGCCGGATTTCGATGTTTTCCTCTTCATTTTTGCCGATCGGCGTTGACTTGTCGGGCAAGTTCGGCAGCGGCAATAATAAGGCTTCTATTTGAGCTTTTAGGTCTTTTTCTTCTGCTTGTAATTCGTTCGACTGCGTGCCGACTGCGTTGCCTTCTGCCTGCAGTTCCTGAATTTCGGGAGATTCGAGGGGTAAACCCGATTTTCTTTTTTGACCGATGAGTTTGGCAATTTCGTTGCTGCGGGCTTGCAGTTGCGATCGCTTGCCTTCCAACTCCCGCTGCTGCTTGTCTAATTGCACGATCGGCTCGATTTCATAGTTACCTCCGCGCAGGTTGAGGCTTTCTTGCACGGCTTGCGGGTTTTCTCGGATTAATTTGAGGTCTAGCACAGATTTATTCTAAATCTTAAATTTTAGATCGGCTGGGACAGAACGAGATGATATAGAAGCTTTGCCAATCATTTGCGTATTCAATGATAAGTTATTTCGATCCAAAAATTCGTTGGGTGTCACCCATGAAGGGTGACACCCCACAAATGTCTGCTATACTTGCAAATATTAGTAGATGCACCCTGATAATTTTCTACCCCAGCCAGCGATGGTAGGGGTTTTTTGTTGTGTGGCATGAAATTGAAGCCCTGGATGCACGATCGGTCTAAAAAACCCGGTTTCTCGCGATTATCGTCTCAAATGAGGCAATTACGCTAAGAAACTGGGTTTTTGTGTCCAGGACTAGGTTAGTAAAATATCTTTGCGGTTAAAAGTTAAAGCCAGTGCGGAGCAACCAAACCCATTGAGTGTCGTTGCGGCTGTCATTCTCAGGATTAACAACGGCCCAAACACCAGGGGTGATGGAAATGTTGTCGTTGACCTGAAAGCGATAGAAAGCTTCAATGTGATAGGAAGTATCTCGTTCGCGGCGGACATTACTGCTCGTCACGCGACCTGGCAAACCCACCAAAATTCCGGGTAGGTTGCCTTCACCTCCGACATCTGGGAAACTTATCCCGATCGCTGCATACACAATATCAGCGCGATCGTCCCCGTCAACATTTAGCAAAACCACGCCACCTCTACCATCAGAAACGCTGCTAACACCGGAATTTTCGGCATTGGCGCGAGTATAAACGCCCCAGCCGTGAACTTGCAAGCGGGGAGCAAGGCGGTAGAATCCTTGTACGCCAACAGAATCGCTGGATGTAGCAATATTGTCCCCAAACGGTCGCGCCGCCAGAAAACTGCCCGTACCGCCTGTGATATCGGCTTTACCGCTGGGTGCAAAGGTACGAGAATAGGCTACACCAATTGCTCCGCGATCGCCCCGGTAGGCAAGCTGAACCAGAGCGTTGTAGGAACCGTTGAATAAACCGTTACTTTGCTGCGAGAGATTGGGATTGCCGGCGACATAGCCCACAGTCAGGGTGAGGTTTTTGACGATCGTCCAGTTGACAGCAGCACCGCCACCTCCCCGGCGGTAGAGGGGATTGTATTGTCCGAACTTCGAGGGAATTCCCTCGCTATCGCTGGCGATGGTTGGAGGAGTCAGCAAATCCGTAATATCGGGATACCCGACACCTGTGGGGCCGACGGTCAGCGCCAGATTAGAGGTCAGCGGGGTGACATACAATACGTGAGGGACGGTGATTGTGTTATCGACATTGCCATCAAAGTTGAATGCCGTCATATTTGTACCCGTCTCATCGGCAATCCTCCTGCCCAAGTTGCCGAATTCCAAACGGGTTCTCAGCATATCGCGACCGGTGAAGCTGGTTTCAAAATTTAATCGCCCCCGGTTGGCAACAATAGTGTTGGTGCGATCGCGCGAATCCCCAACACTGTTACCGGAGGTATCTGTTACCACCACGATAATTTCCGCATTCAGCTTAGTTGTGGTGGAGAACTGATTCGCTTCGAGTTCTGCTGTGCGTGCATCGAGAGTATCGACTCGACCCCGCAACACCGATAATTCAGTTGCAAATTCTGCTTGCAGCTTTTGGACGATCGCTAAATCTTCCCCAGTAATTTGGTTGGTTGTTCCTGCGGCAATTAGTTCGCTGACTCGATCGAGACAGCTATTCAATCCTGCTGCAAATTCGTACCGCGTCAGCGCCCGGTTTCCTCTGTAAGTTCCGTCGGGATAACCGACAATGCAGCCGTAGCGTTCTACTAGAGATTGCAGCGCCTGAAACGCCCAGTCAGTCGGTATTACATCCGAGAGTTGAGAGACAGAATTCACCTGCGCGAAGGGGTCTTCTGTCAAAGTATTTAACGGTTCAGGAGCAACTAATCTATCAATTGGTGCAGCAAAACTTGGGGATGATGTTAGCAGAAATACACCTGGTGTTCCCAGGATAAAAGCAGTAATCAGGTGAGGAAAATGCTGGATGTGCATAGGACAAAGCTCCGTATAAGGAACCGATCGACCGAATTAGCAATATTACGCTGCGCTTGAACCGGTGCGAACTTTGTCAATCGTCACTGCGATAATTATCACCAGACCTTTGACAACTAACTGCCAGAAGAAAGACACGTTCATGAGAGTTAGTCCATTATTGAGCAGGGCAATAATTAAAGCCCCCAGCAAAGTACCCCAAATAGTGCCAATTCCACCTGTAAAACTGGTTCCTCCCAAAATTACAGCAGCGATCGCATCTAATTCGTAGCCTTGCCCCAACATCCCCGTCGCACTGTAGAGGCGCGACGCGCTCATAATTCCACCTAAACCAGAAAGCAACCCACTCACGCCATAGACAAATAACAGCACGCGACTCACCTTAATACCTGTCAATCGTGCTGCCCGAATGTTGCCTCCCACGGCATAAATATGCCTTCCGAGAACAGTCCGCCGCAAAACAAACCAACTCACTAAAACTGCGAGAAAAGCGATAATAACCAACCAGGGAATAGGGCCGACATAATTGTTACCTATCCAAGCAAAATTCAGGTTTCTATTGATAACGGTAGTGCCGTTAGCGACTAAATAAGCAACTCCCCGCAAAGCTGTGTAAGAACCGAGGGTGACGATGAACGGAGGCAAACCTAAATAGGCAACTAGCGAGCCGTTAAGCAATCCCAAAAAGACTCCGGCTATTAACGCAGCCGGTACGGCAAACCAACCCAGACCTGGAACTAAGGAAACCAGCACCCCGACAACTGCCGTCACGCCCAAAATTGACCCGACTGAAAGGTCAATTCCGCCAGTCAAAATCACAAAAGTCATGCCAGTAGCTAGGACAATATTGATCGATGCTTGCCGAATGACATTGATCAAATTTCCTACTGAAAGAAAGTTGGGCGTTACCAGGGAAAAAATTATACAGATGGCAATCAAAATCGGCAGGATGCCGGCAACTTGGATAAATTTTCTCCAAGCTTCAGCTTTACTGGCTTTTTGGCGATCGCTTGATTGATTTCTGGTGTTTTTTACTTCTGTTTGACTCATGATTTTGTTACCTCTGTTGCCCCGGTGGCATAAGCCATAATGTTCTCTTGCGTAATTGCTTCCCCAGTCGATCCGCCGACTTCACCGACGAGGCTTCCTGCGCGCATCACTAAGACCCGATCGCTCATTCCCACAATTTCCGGCAGTTCGCTGGAAATCATTAAAATACCTACACCTTTGGCTGCCAAATCGCTAATAATTCGATAAATTTCGCTTTTGGCACCAATGTCCACCCCCCGCGTCGGTTCATCTAGCAAAAGTACCTTTGGGTTGATAGCCAACCAACGCGCTAGCAGCAACTTCTGCTGATTTCCCCCAGAAAGATCCATTGCCCTGATGCTCGGACTTGCAAGGCGAATCTGCAAATTATTAATAGCATCATTGACAATTCTCAAGAGAAAATTTGAGTTAATAATGCCAGCTTTTGCTTCTCGATCGAGGACATTCATGGTGATATTCTCACCAGAACTAGCTTCTAAAAATAGTCCAAGAGCCTTGCGATCTTCTGGCACGTAAGCAATTCCGGCGGCCATTCCTTCATCGGGTGTCGAGACATTGAGATGACGACCTTCGAGTTTTATTTCACCGCTTACCTTCCGATCTGCACCAAAAATTAGGCGGGCAAGTTCTGTTCTGCCGGCGCCAACTAAACCCGCTAAACCCAAAATTTCGCCCGCATGAAGTTGAAAACTGGCAGGCTTTACTTTGTTGCCGTCGCTTAAATTTGTTACCTCAAGAACTACTGCACCCGGTGTTATTTCATGCTTGTTTTCGTACAAATCCTGTAAAGAACGGCCCACCATCATTTCCACCAGGCGTTCGGCAGAAATTTCGTGCTTTTCAAGAGAGCCAATATACCCGCCATCTCGGATGACGCTCACGCGATCGGCAAGAGCATAAATTTCGGCCATTCTGTGGCTGATATAAATAATTGCAATGCCCTCATTCCGCAAGCGGCGAACCACTTCAAAAAGCTTATCTGTTTCGCGGTCTGAAAGCGCTGCCGTCGGCTCGTCCATCACTAAAATTCGGCTTTTATCTTTGAGCGCCCTAGCTATTTCCACTTGCTGCTGTTCGGCAATTGAAAGTGTGGAAACCAGGTCTCCAGCATCAAAATTTGCATCGAGGTTTTGTAATACCTCAGCGGCCCTACGCCGCATTTCATCTTGGTCTAGAAATGTACCTCCTTTCTTCAGCTCGCTGCCCATAAAAATGTTTTCAGCAACTGTCAGATTGGGTGCGAGATTGAGTTCTTGATAAATAATGGCTATCCCTAAATCTCTGGCTTGAGCGGGGTCTGTCATCTGAACAGCTTGACCGTCAATTTTGATTTCGCCTGCATCGGCTATGTAGGCTCCCGCCAGAATTTTCATCAGCGTACTTTTGCCCGCACCGTTTTCCCCCATGAGGGCGTGGACTTCCCCTGGGTAAACGGTGATATTTACATCGTGCAAGGCTGTAAAACCGTGAAAGGTTTTTTTAATACCTTGCATTTCTAGGACGGGCTTAGTTTTAATTGAATCTTGAGTGCTATTTACCATCGCAAATACCGTAATTTTATGCGAAGTACAATTCGAGGTGGGTTCCAGCAATTTGTGAAATTAATGGCAGATATATCTGTAGGTACTCATTGGGTACTTTAGCCCTAGCAATCGCCTAATGACTGCTAAAAATAAGTAATTTTCCAAACAACTCGGTTGCCAGCGATTCCTGGTTTATTCACTTGTCCAGCCTTTATGTTGATTGACGTTTTCGCGAGTAATCAGCGCGACTGGAATCAGAATGTTTGGATTGGCTGGCTTGTTTCCTTTGATAATGTTGTTACCGACTTCAACTGCCTTGGCTGCCATGCGAAATGGATCTTGAGCTGCTGTAGCCACAAACAAACTGTTGTTCTGCTTTAGGGCATCTAAGGCTTCAGGTGCACCATCGACTCCAACAATAAAGAACTCGCTCCTTTGTGCCTGTTTGGCTGCTAATTCTGCACCGATGGCACAGGGGTCATTAATTGCAAAAACAGCATCAATTTTTGGGAAGGAAGTCAGCAAATCGCTCATAACTCTCAACCCACCATCGCGACTGCCTTCTGCGTTCTGATCTTTAGAAAGAACTTTGAGATCGGGATATTTGGAGAAGACTCTCTGGCAACCCTGAACTCGCTCGACTACTGAAGCGACGGGAGGCCCGTTGATAATCACAACGCTACCTTTTCCTTTCAAGCGATCGGCTATATATTGACAGCTTACTTCGCCAGCTTGCACGTTATTTGAAGTAACTGTGGCATCAACGCCTCCCTCGGCGGCGGTATCAACTGCAATTATCGGAATTCCGGCTTGCTTGGCTTTTTCGACAGCGGGGGCAATGCCTTTGGTGTCGGCAGCATTGAGTACAATCATGCTGACCTTAGAGGCAATAAAGTTTTCGATTTGATTAAATTGCTGATTTAAATCGTCGCCGCTGGAAACGAGAGTTGTCCTCACGTTTGCACCGCCGATTTTCTTGGCTTCGGCCTCAGCGCCCTTGCCAACTTGTACGAAGAATGGATTGCCGAGGTCGCGGACTGCAACAGCGACTGATGAAAGTTCGGAGTTGCTTGGTTGTGTGCTGTTTTGAGCGTTCTGGGAAGTGGCGGTGCAACTTGCCAGGGTGCTGCTGAGTAGACTAAAAAGACTGAGTGCGATCGTTACTCGTTTCACCTCAAACTCCAATGAATGCTCGTTTGAAGAGAGTCGCTCGTAAATATGACGTTGCCAACCTAACATTAGCTTTGTTAGGTTTAAGCTCGCATACCTAATGTTTTAGGTAAGCGGCTTTTCTTTGTACATGATTGTACGAGATCTTGTTTATTTTCTGCTCGTAAAACTTGATCGCTCGGCTTGTTAGATTACTTTGGGAAACGGAAAAGATATGAATATTCAATCTCCTCGATTCAAAAATAATCAACTCTCTTAATTTTTTTAATGCTTTACAAGCATTATTTTTTGAGCAAAGCGTGAAAAAATTTTAGGAGAATACTTTAGACAAAATCTTTCAGAAATTGTTTTTTAAACCTGGCAGAGTCATATTTAATTTAACTCTCTATGTTGCTGATGATAACAGTTACATACTGGCTCTATATCTATCTTTGGATAGACCATACTTTCACCAAAAACAAAAAATGCGAGATCCTCGATCGGCATCTGTCTGCTAATCATCTGTCTGGTCGCACGCGCCGCACCAACTCAATAAATCTTAATTTTTGTTTAGTTCATAATTTTGTAAAAAATCATTAAGTTTACAGTAAATTACGGTGGATTATAGTAAAGTTCAAGCAAAGCCTCGCACTCACCCATGCAGCTAGTTAAAAAGCCCTAGTTAAAAAGTTGATCGTCCCTTAAAGCCAACGGTGAGAATAGATAAGTCCAATATTTGGCTGTAAAACCTGCCACTACAGTCATCTTGACATGGTTTAAAAGCTCTGGATAATGGCGATCGCCCTTTTTTGCAAAGTTACTCTACAGCAATAATTGTCTGGGCTGTTAATGCCTAAATCTGAGATGCGATCGACAAATCACCTATTCTGTTTCCTAGAAATATTTGCCAGCGAAGGCGGCATTCAATCCTACGTTCAAGACATTCTGAAAGCTTATGCGTCAATAACCGCAAAGACAAACTCGCCGCCGCAAGCTGAAGTTTTGCTGTTGCGAGATTCCCCAGACTGCAACAATCCTTACGAGTCAAAAAATCTAAAATTTTATTACCTCAAAACCGAGAATGCCGGGTTGGGCCGTCTTAAGTTTGGTACAGTATTACTAACTCGCTTGCTGCAAAAACGACCGCAGCGGGTTTTTTGCGGTCACATCAAACTCGCACCGCTAATTCAAATTGTGTGCCAACCCTTGGGAATTCCCTACACTATTTTAACTTACGGCAAGGAAGTGTGGGAACCGCTTGGGCCCAAATATCAAACAGCAATGAGACAAGCTGAGAGTATTTGGACTATTAGCAGGTACACGCGCGATTCCCTACGGGATAGCTTCGCCGCGCGTACTTGCGAAATTAACAATTTAAATCCCGAAAAATTCCAAATAGTGCCTTGTACTGTAGATGAAAATATATTTGCTACTGGCCCTAAACCCCTGCATTTATTAAAGCAGTACAATTTGGTTGGTGCTAAAATATTGATGACTGTAGCCAGATTGCGATCGACGGATATTTACAAAGGCGTCGATGTCACAATTCAAGCTTTGCCGCTAATCGCAAAAACGTTTCCCAATGTGAAATACTTAGTTATTGGCAGAGGAGACGATCGACCTAGATTAGCCAAACTCGCTGATGATTTGGGAGTTGCCGAAAGAGTAGTATTTGCGGGTTTTGTACCGACAGAAAATTTAGCAGCACATTACCAGTTGGCCGATGCTTATGTAATGCCCTCCCAGGAAGGCTTCGGCATAGTTTATTTGGAAGCGCTGGCTTGCGGAGTACCCGTGCTGGCGGGGGACGCGGACGGGTCAGCCGATCCGCTGCAAGATGGTAAACTGGGATGGCGAGTTCCCCATCGAGATTCAGCAGCAGTGGCGGTTGCTTGTGTGGAAATGCTGCGAGGAGAGGATAAAAGGTGCGATCGCCGCTGGTTGAGGGAACAAACCCTGGCAAGATTTAGTTTTGAATCCCTTTGTCAATCCTTACAAGGAAGTTTTTAACCCTCTGACTCTGATTAACTTATGCAGTAGAGAGCGGTCTCTCCGTGTACAATGGGAATATTAACTCGATCGACCGCCTGAATTTCTGAGTAGGATAGAGTTATGCCTACCTGCAAAGACACCCAAGGAGACCACCGTGAACCAAGGCACCCCCAAAATTTCTTTAAAGCTACCCCGTATTAGCAATTGGTTGATATTGCTGGGCATCGCGTATTTGTTGGTGTCTGTTGGTTTGGGTTGGATAGTTAAATCAGTGTTGATTTTAGTAGCTTTTTTGTTGCTGACGCCTGTGGTCGCATTTTTCGCGCTTCAGTGGTGGCTGAAACGCAATTTAATTGAGGACAAGTGTCCAGTTTGTCAATACGAATTTACAGCTTTAAATCAAACTCAGTTTCAGTGTGCCAACTGCGGCGAACCTCTGAAAATAGAGGCAGGTCATTTTAGCCGTTTGACTCCGCCCGGTACGATCGATGTTACCGCAGTTGAAGTATCATCGGTTCAACAGTTAGAAGATTAACCCTTGGGAATTGGGAATTGGGAATTGGGAATTGGGCATGGGGCATGGGGCATAGGGCATGAGTTAGTTGTTGGTTATTATTTGTTTGTTGTTATTATTTGTTATTTGTTACTTGTTGGTTCTAATAACCAATTCTCCATGCCCGATGCCCGATGCCCGATGCCCCATGCCCGATGCCCAAAATTACTTTTCTAGACGCACTGCGTACCACTGCAAAAATTTTCCCGGCCCGACATCTAATTCACAATAAGTATTAATTAAATACTTAGCTTGAGCTTCCAAACCAGATATTTTATTCACGTCCTGCGGCAAATCTTCGTGTTCCTCAGCTAAGACAGCTTTCAGCTTTTCTAAGAGTTCCGCCGCATTCAAAAACTGCTCTGGCTGGTTTGTTTCTAAAACCACAAATGTGTCTTCGTCATACAGTGACATAGTTTCAAAGGTTTAGGTTAATTATTTCTAAAGTTTCGTACACTTAAGCGATCGAAAGTATAAACTCTTAATTACAATTTTTCAGCCCCGGCTAGATCGTGTTACAATTGAAGAACATCAGAATTCCTACCGGATTACCGTTATTAACTTACTTGTTAACTGACTTGTTAACCGAGTTGTCAACATATCCGACAAAGCATTTCTGAAGAAATTTGTCAAGTGCAAATTTGTCAAATGTCAAATTGTCAAGAAATATTCGATCGGCTGTATCTAATTATAACTGGCACTATACATTCCCATGATCACATCTTCCACTGCAACTCCTGTTGCGCGCAAGCCCTCTAAATCAGAAGGTCTCAAAGAACGCAGCAACTATTTGCGAGAACCCGTTGCGACTGAACTGTTACAAGAAACTACCCACTTCACCGAAGACGGGATTCAGATTCTCAAATTTCACGGCTCGTACCAGCAAGACAACCGCGACAATCGAGTTAAAGGACAAGAAAAAGACTATCAGTTCATGCTCCGCACCCGCAATCCCGGCGGGTTCACTCCGCCGCAATTATATCTAGCCTTAGACAAGCTATCTGAAGAATACGGCAACCACACGATCCGCGTTACAACGCGCCAAGGTTTCCAACTTCACGGGGTTTTGAAAAAAAATCTTAAAGCAGTGTTTTCCTCAATTATTAAAAATATGGGGTCAACCTTGGGAGCTTGCGGCGACTTGAACCGCAACGTCATGGCACCGCCAGCACCGTACAAAAATCGCCCAGAATACAAGTATGCGCTGCAATACGCCAACAATGTCGCCGATTTGCTGACGCCACAAACCGGTGCTTATTACGAAATTTGGCTGGACGGCGAAAAAGCTATTTCGGCCGAGGAAGACCCCGCAGTGAAGGCAGCGAGACAGAAAAACGGCAACGGCACAATCTTTAGCGACAAAGAAGAACCGATTTACGGCAGCCATTATATGCCGCGCAAGTTTAAGTGTTCCGTTACCGTGCCGGGAGACAATTCAATTGACTTGTACTCTCAGGATTTGAGCTTGGTGGTAATTACCAATAAAGCTGGCGAGTTGCAAGGTTTTGACGTGTTTGCTGGCGGCGGTTTGGGCCGCACTCACAACAAAGAAGAGACTTTTGCGCGGGTTGCGGATGAGATTTGCTATGTTGCCAAGGATGATGTTTACGATTTGGTCAAGGCAATTGTAGCAACGCAAAGAGATTACGGCGATCGCACAGACAGACGGCACGCGCGGCTGAAGTACCTGATTAACGACAAAGGCGTACAGTGGTTCCGCGAAAAAGTAGCCGAATATTTTGGCAAGCCGCTAGAAGCGTTTAAACCGCTGCCTGAGTGGAAGTATATTGATTTCTTGGGCTGGCACGACCAGGGAGACGGTAAACTGTTTGTCGGCATTTCTGTGGATAATGGCCGGATCAAGGATGAAGGCTCATTTCAGCTAAAAACGGCTTTGCGGGAAATTGTGCAGAAGTACAACTTGCCGATACTGGCGACGCCGCACCAAAACGTGCTGATTTACGATATTTCGCCGGATCTCAAACAGGAGATTCAGGGAATACTCGATCGATGCGGCATTCAGCGGGAAACAGCGATCGACCCCTTAGTGCGCTATGCAATGGCCTGTCCGGCAATGCCGACTTGCGGGCTGGCGATTACCGAGTCTGAGCGCGTGATTCCCAGCATTTTAGAGCGGATTCGGGCGCTTTTGACCAAAGTTGGCTTGGAAGACGAGCATTTGGTGGTGCGGATGACTGGTTGCCCAAATGGATGCGCCCGTCCTTATATGGCAGAATTGGGGTTTGTCGGGAGTTCGCCGGAATCCTACCAGATTTGGCTGGGCGGTTCTCCCGATCAAACGCGGCTGGCAAAACCAATTGAGGAAAAGCTGCACGTCAAGAATTTTGAAGCTTTTCTGGAGCCGATTTTTGTTTATTTCAAGCAAAAACGGCAACTGAGCGAGAGTTTTGGCAATTTTTGCGATCGCGTCGGGTTAGAATCTATCCGTCAATTTGTAACCAACTACCAATCTGCTGACTCGATGACAACTGAGATTAATGAATTAGATGTTACGTCTAGTAACGATAACGGGAAAGAGACTGCCGCTGCTAGCGGTGGCAAAGTCCGCCGTCGAATTAGCGTCCGCGATGAAATCTACAACGAGCTCAAGGAAGAAGCAGCCCGTCAGGGCAAGCCGATTACACAGCTAGCTACAGAAGCGATTTCTACTTATTTAAAAAAGATCAAGGAGGAAGCATAAGCTGATTTTCGATTTTCAATTTGTGATTTTCGATTGTATTCAATAGACTTCTGGCAAAAGTAATATAAAGGCAGATCATTTGCAGAAAAAAACTTGAATTTGTAAGATAATTCCGGTTGTAGATGCTCTGCCTTTATTATTTTTGAGCTTGAAACCCCGCTTGCCTATATCTTCTCTTTTTCTCTTCCTCTGCGTTCTCTGCGTTCTCTGCGGTTAAATAAAAAAATATATTAAGGAAAGAGCAATCCAAAATAAAATGGCTCAATTACAAAGATTAGCAGTTAGTCCCGCTCAAATTTACGATCGCAAAATCGACTTAACTAGAGAACAGCAGCATTATTTAAACCGAGTGCTGCGTTTGCAAGCGGGCGATCGATTTATTGCGATGGACGGACGGGGACATTGGTGGTTAGCAGTCCTAGAATTGCGGGAAACCGGGTTATTTGCCTCGATAGCAGAGGAGATTGCTGCGAACAGGGAGCTACCCGTGGAAGTAACTTTGATGGCAGCCTTGCCCAAAGGAAACGGCTTTGACGAGGTTGTGAGACAGGCGGCGGAGTTGGGTGTGGCAAGTATTGTGCCGGTGACGAGCGATCGAACTTTGCTGAAACCTAGTTCTCAGAAGGTCGATCGGTGGAGAAGGATTGCTGCGGAGGCGGCGGAACAGTCGGAACGTCAATTTGTACCGACGATTTTAGAGCCTGTTTCCTTTGATATTGGTGTCAAAGATTGCGGTCAAAAATATCGATTTATTTGTGTTGCTCGCGGGGACAATCGGCATTTGTGGGATTGTTTGCTGGGTAATTTAGAACCCCCCCAGCCCCCCTTGTTAAGGGGGGAGCAAGATGGAGCGACTGGTTTCGATCCCCCCCAACCCCCCTTAATCAGGGGGGAGCAAGAACGGGAGGAATTAGCGATCGTCATAGCTATTGGGCCCGAGGGTGGGTGGACGGATGGTGAGGTGAAAAGGGCGATCGAATTTGGTTTTGAAGCTGTTTCTTTGGGGAGTAGAATTCTGAGAGCGGTGACAGCACCGATTGTGGCTTTATCTTTAGTTGGAGCGGCATTTGAGAAGTGCTAATCTCCACCAAGCCGATCGGAGACTTGATGGGTTTGGCGATCGCCGCTAAAATGTAAATACATAATTATCAGAGAAGTAATATGTTACAGTCAGTAGAAGGGATATACCGAAATGGCAAAATTGAGTTATTGGAAATGCCCGCAGACATAGAAGAAGCGCAAGTTATTGTTACTTTTATGCCAAAAGTTGGGTTAGTAAACTTGCAATCTCGCGGTATCAACCAGGAACAAGCTGCAGATTTACGGGTTCGGTTGAGTAGATTTGCTCCTGATTGGGAACTACCGGAGATGGATGCTTACGATGCCTTATAGTCGCGGTGATGTGGTTTTGGTTTTGTTCCCCAGCTCGGATTTGCGTACTGCGAAACGCCGTCCAGCTTTGATAGTTCAAGCTAATAATCTGGGGACTGGTTTAGGGCAAACAATTACGGCAATGATTACTAGCAATTTACCCAGTTCAGGACACCCAAGCCGGGTTTTTGTTTCTCTAGCAACACCGTCGGGGCAGCAAACGGGATTGCTAGCTGACTCGGTAATTATGACAGACAATCTTGTGACGCTTCTAGAAGTTGAAATCGATCGCAAAATTGGTACTTGGTCAAATATGGTGGCAGTAGATGCAGCACTCAAGCACACTTTGGGAATCTGATAAAAACAGGCGTTTTAATTCAGTAAATATAAAAAAATACTTAAATTAATTAAATCAACTCTGTCTCGTGTTAAGAGGAATTATCAGATAAGTGGGTTGACGAGTCATGAAAATAGAGTTGAGAAAAGGTCGATCGCTCTTTTGGGCGATTCCCTGCGGGATAGCTTCGCTTCACGCGCTTTTGGCAATTTTCGGTACAACATCAGTCTCTGCACAATCTCCGAGCTTTCCCATTGCTCAACAGATTAATTGCGATCGCCCGCAAGGAGATGTGCAAGTCAGAACTTGTATTCGATTGAGGTACGAGGCTTCGGATCGACAACTTAACGAGGTTTACAAACAACTGATGTCCCAATTGAGCGGCGAAGAGCGGGCGCTACTTTCTGAAGCACAATTAGGGTGGATTCAGTTAAGAGATAAAACTTGTGAATTTGAAGTTTATAAAAGTCGTGGCGGTACGGGTTATGGAGGTTTCCTCAATGAATGTTTGGATCGGATGACTAAACAGCGCACTGGGGAACTAGAAAAGTATTTAAACGGGTTTAATTCCCTTTAGCATCGATCGAGAGCGACCTGTTTCGATCGATTGGATCGTAGCAAATCCGGCTTTAATATTCTGTTTATTCTTTAGTCTCAAGCGAGAGAGACGAAAGTTTGTATAGGATCGGTTTCAATCGCCGATTTTGAGCGGTTTTATGTAAAATTTTGTTACAAAAATCGCTGTTTCGCATAGAAATAGCGGAATGAGGCGGAGAGAGATAGATATATAGATATAGGCTTTTGGGTATCGCTACAGTTGCTGTTGAGCAAGGCTGAGGCTTTGCAATAAGAAGACGTTTTTGGAAACAGAGAGGAAAATTCATGAAAGGGCGATCGATATTTTTTACGTTGTTCATCAGCACAATAGTCATTGTTTCTATGTGGGCAACATCAGTCAACGCTCAAGCGCAACTCACAGAGCGATCGAAACTAGCAATAAATGGCATAGGACCGATCCGAGTTGGAATGACCGTTGATGAAGCCTCACGCTCTGCTCGAATTAAATTAATTATACCAAGTCGCAGTGGTAGTTTTGACGATGATCTGTGTTCCTACGTTCATCCACAAGGAGTACCAAAAGGAATTTCCTTTATGGTAGCAAAGGGTCGTATTGCCAGAGTAGATATTGACAACGAGCGTATCACTACCCTCAAAGGAGCTAAAATTGGGAATACTCAAGAGCAAATTATTAAGCTGTATCCAGGGCAAATTAAAATAACTCCACATCATTATGTTGGCGCCCCACCTCAAAATGGTAAATATTTAACTTTTGTGCCTAAAGACGCGACTGACAAAAACTACCGTATCGTTTTTGAGACAAGCAGTAATCGGGTAACAAGATTTAGATCGGGGAAACTTCCTGAAGTTGAGTATATAGAAGGCTGTTCTTAATACGGCGAGTAATTTTTTGTTGGAGATTGTAGTTACAAGAGAGAGGAGAAATTATGAAAGGGCGATCGCTTTTTAGCTTGACAATCAACATCATAGCAATCCTAGCCACCAGCATCCCAGAAGTTTTCGCTCAGCCCAGCCCAAGATACATAGACAAAAACTGCCACCTCAATCAGGAACTACCACAAATAGAAAGATTTACTCTGTTTCACAGATCGGATTTTACAGCGAACGGTCAAAACTACTGGTTTTACACCGCCCGCTATCAAGACGGAGGAGTGCTTCTGTGCATATCAAAACCAAATTTTAACCAACCCAAACCTTTAAATGAACAAAAAATCGCAGCCCACTTTATTGATAAAATAGTGCGCGATCCCAACAACAAAACTGCCTTTATCATCGCAGTCAGAGAAGGAAATGGTTTTGAGACGCCAGTGAC
This sequence comes from Microcoleus sp. F6_B6, assembly GCA_036702215.1. Classification (GTDB taxonomy): domain Bacteria; phylum Cyanobacteriota; class Cyanobacteriia; order Cyanobacteriales; family Microcoleaceae; genus Microcoleus. The sequence continues at coordinate 294,851 of JAUBST010000004.1, read as the reverse complement.
AAATTATGCCTTAGATTTGAGCAATGTCGATCGCCCAAAACTGACCTCCCTTTCCATCCTACAGCAGCGGGGAACCCTCAAAGACGGAGACCCCAGCGAACACACGTTTCAAGGGCGGGCAGGTCAATCAATTACGATCGACCTCAAAAGCAGAGCATTCGACCACAACATAACACTGTTCGACACCAGCGGCAAAAATATTGCCCAAAAAACAGGCAACTCCCAGAATCGCCGAGAGTCTCAACTCACCGTAAAATTGCCCAATAACGGCACTTATAAAATAGTTGTTAAAGGAGGCGATCTTACAAGCAAAGGTTCCTACAGCTTAAGCATTAATTCCAATCAACTTTAACTGAAATTTAACCAACCCCTAAGCAAATTCAAAAACAGGTGTTTCAATCACCCTAGTCGGCTTTCTATCTTCCCAAATCATCTTTTGCAACTGTTCCACAGTTTCAGGCGAAAAAAATCGCTCTCCCGTTTCCAAACACACTCTAGCCGGAACATTTTCAATAATAATAAACTTACCCTTGATTTCCAGGGTATAACTTACTTTTTGTTCCACCATTGTTTCTTGCCAAATATCATTGTTCATTTTGATTTATCCTTAACTTAAAATCAATCCAAATTTGCGGATCTGGTTCGTATAAAGTAATGATTTTTACCAAAGGACGAGATGGATAACTGCACTGAACGTGCAAAGGTCTATTGGCAATAGTGAAGCCGAAAATCAAACAGCTTGGACCATATTTGTCATTCGGATACTCTTCGATAACTTCACCGGCCATTATTGCTTCCCGGAGTTCTTCTACCGTGATACGGCGAACTATGCTTTGGTTTACTGCGTGTTGTGAAAGCTCAAAATCATTTTTGACAATTTTGACACGTATTTTTTCAATGATTGTCATAGTTTCATATCATATCTATAAGTTAACACAACAGCGAAAGTTGTTAACCAGTGGCGGAACCAACCAAACATCAGCCAAGATAGAAACAACGCCATTCCCGCAACCGCCATGACAGACATCAACCAAATAGCCGCCGCCCTAGATGGCAAAGAATACAAACAAGCAGCCCAACTCATCAAACAACTGCAAAAAGAATCCCCCGAAAATCCGTGGGTACAATACTATATCGGCCGCTACTACGAACTCACCAATAACCTCCAAAAAGCCCAAACAACCTACAAACAAATACTCCGCGACATCACCAACCCCAAAATCGTCTCCCAGACCCGCCAAGGCATTCAAAGGATTGAAATTGCCCGACAAAACCTCCGCCAACAAGCCATAGAAACCGCCAAAAACGACCCCACCAACCTCGAAGCGGGACTCCTCATCCTCGAACCAGTTAGCCCCGAAAACAAAGCCGCAGCAATTCAAAATATCAGCAGAATCTTCAAAATCGACGCATACACAACCCGGATGCAAATCCAAAGCCGCGGCTGGAGACTTTACAAAACAGGCCCCATTGCCGAACTCCGAATTTACGGTCAAGAACTCCTCAACGCCGGGATTCCCGTATTTTGGGCCACCCTAAGCGATATTCAAAAAATCCAAATATTCCGAGTGCAACACTTCCAGTCTCTCTCTTCCCCAGCCGTTGTTTGCAAAGATCGACTCGATCGACTCGGTGCGATCGAATTTAGCTGGTCAGAAGTTACCCAAAGAGTAGAAGGCTTATTGCCAATGTTCATCGAAGTCATGGACTACTCCCCCAACCGAAGAAAGGAGCAATTTCGCCACAGAGAGATCAGGCAAGATTACGCTCAAATCTGTGACTTGCACATTCCCAGCAGAAACTGCATTCTGCGAATTTGCGACCAAAGTTACGAATTTCAACAAGGAGTTGAGTTCACCAAAGCTTCTGCCGAGCTCCCCACTTCACCGAACCCCAAAAACAAAACATCCAGAGTCAAAAACTCTCAACAAATTCCTCAAAGTACCACCAGAATTAACTGGAATCATTTACTGGAAATATTCGATCGCCAGCTTGACGTTACAGTTTGGTCAGAATTTACGCCCTTTGCCGAGACAGTGCTCGATTACACTAATATGTTGAGCAAGATCGAATCTCATATAGAAGTCGATCGCAAATCCGAAACTCCTTGGGACTCAGCTTTTCAGCTATACAGCGGATTAGCCTTCCTCCGAAATGAAAAAAATAGGGAATAGAACAAAGAGTTAAAATTAAAAATGAGTAATCTCATTTTTAATTTTTTAACGCCAGCATTGCGAATTATCCAATGCCCAATTCCCTATTATCAATTCCTAATTTCCTACTTTGTTTTCACCTGACGGGCCATTTCCCGGAAATTGTTCATGCTGGGGCCCGGGCCGCGACGAGTTGATGTTGATGTCGGCATTAAATTATTAGGAGCAAAAGTCCGAATCGGTTCTGGTTGACTCGGCACTTTCCCGTTAGTTGCAGCAGCAGCAGGTATCTTAGCTGGTTCTGGAGTCTTAGCAGGAACGCTAGCGGCTGGTTCCTTTTCTTTGTCTTTCTTAGACTTTTTCTCTACCTTAGCCTTCTTAGTCGGTTCAGACTTCTCAGACTTCTCAGACTTCTCAGACTTCTCAGACTTCTTAGTCGGTTCAGACTTCTCAGACTTCTCAGACTTAGCAGGCTCAACTTTTGCCGGTGCGATCGCAACAGGCTCAGCCTTCGCCGGCGCAACTTTTGCCGGTTCCTTTGCTCCCGATTCGCCCAAATCTAGGAAATATTCAGACTTTTTCAAGCCCAACAGTCTGCCGAAAAAGCCGAAAATACCGCCCAAGAAATTTTTGATAAAACCAAACATTAGACTAACTCCTTTTGTTTTTTTAGAGAAATTTGTACAAGCTTGTCAACAAAATTAGACTACGAGGTTAGGCAACTTTTGTCTACATTTCTTAATCAAAATTTACATTTTGCTGTATTTAAGCTACCTCATCCAAGCAAATTCTAGGTATAAATACCACCACGCCTTTGCACTTATTTACAAGTATCTCATAATTGTTAACGATTCCCACTAATTGCCGATCGTACCTCGATCCGATTCGCTAGCTGTCCTAGTAGGGGTCAAACTCCCTAGGGGAGTAATCTATGCTGTAATCAGCAAGCAATTTTCTTTTCAAATGAACAGTTCGCTCGATCGCAATCCCGTCATCCTCATACACGGCATCTGGGACACAAAGAAGATTTTCAGCAAAATGTCCGCCCGCCTCACCCAACTCGGATGGTCAGTCCACAGCCTCAACCTCACCCCCAACGACGGCAGCCTCGGCCTCGACTTACTGGCCCAGCAACTGGCAGACTACATCTCTGAAACCTTCGATCCAGAACAATCTTTAGACATAGTAGGCTACAGCATGGGCGGCATCGTCAGCCGCTACTACGTCCAGCGACTCGGAGGAATCAACCGCGTACAGCGTTTCATCACCCTATCTTCCCCTCACCGCGGCACCTTCACCGCCTATTCCCTACGCCTACCAGGATACCTGGATATGCGCCCCGACAGTGGCTTGCTGCGCGATTTGAATCAAGATGTGACAATGCTCAAGCGCATAAACTTTACATCAATGTGGACGCCATTTGACATAATGATTGTACCCGCGAACAGCTCCCAAATGCCAGTAGGTAAAGAAGTTAAAGTCAACGTTTTGCTGCACCGCCAAATGGTGACAGAACCCCAAAGTATTAACGCAGTAGTTGAAGAACTAAAAGCACCTATAGAAAATAAAATTCCAACTTAACAATGAATGGCAATTTCAGCCGGAATCCCGTCTTGCTAATTCACGGTATCTTCATAAAATCGGGAATTTTTCACAAAATGTCTGCCTATCTCACCCAACTGGGGTGGTCAGTCTACACCATCAATCTCTCGCCCCATTGGGGCAATGCCAGCATAGACGAATTAGCCCAACAAATAGCTGATTATATAGACAAAACCTTTGCGCCAGAACAGCATCTAGATATAGTAGGATTGAGCATGGGCGGTTTAGTAACTCGCTACTACCTGCAAAGGTTAGGCGGCATTAACCGAGTGCAGCGCTTTATTGCGATATCTTCTCCTCACAGCGGTACTTGGACGGCTTACACTCTCTGGGGAAAAGGCTGTATCCAAATGCGTCCTGGCAGTGCTTTTCTGGAAGATTTAAATCGAGATGCTGCCTTGTTGGAAAAGCTCAATTTTACTTCGATTTGGACTGATTGGGATTTCATCATCGTACCCGCTTCTAGTTCCCAAATATCTGCTGCCAAAGAAGTAAAATTGTCCGTATTCGCCCATGCCATGATGGCGAGGCATTCCAGCAGTTTAAAAGCTGTCGCTGAAGCACTTTCAGAACCATTGAAAAATCACGATTAACCGTTTGATATCATTTCCTGTTACACCGAAATGATGTTAACTGTTGACGGTTGACAGTGAACAGTGAACAGTCTACTCGAATTTACTATTCCGATGCTAACGGATTTGATATGATTCATTCTTGTATAATGTCGTCAAATTTTGTAGGGGCGGGTTTCACCTACAATAATTGCCTAAAACCAACAATCTCGTAAACCCGCCCCCACGAACACGGCAAATCGCTACCGGACTAGATATCAAACAGCATCCCCAACTTCAGCGTATTCGCTGCGACCAAAAATTGCTTCAGCTTCACAGTAATACTTGAACTCCAGTATATTGTGGAAAGGGTCTTCTAAGAAGAAAGTGCGGTGTTCTGTAGGCAAACCGACAAATCGCCGTCTCGGTTCTTGATAGAAATTTAAGTTATTTTGCTGGGCTTTTTCTAGCAACCCTTCCCAGTCAGCTTCGGAAGTAAAAATTAACCCAAAATGCCGGGGATAGATGCCTCGCTGAGGCGTCAAAGGTTCGCGGCTGACGTGGGCGACAATTTGATGGCCGCACAGACCCATAATCGCAGAATTAGGCGATTCGCGACCTAGTTGGCAGCCCAGCCCGTCTACATAGAACGCTTTGGTTTGGGCAATATCGGTCACGGGGAAGGCAAGATGAAATAAGACTTGGCTCATTGAGGTACTAAATGCAGAATTCAGAATTGTTCTTTAATTATTTATCTTGGTCTAATCCTTGGTTGGTGGCGATCGCCCTAAATACAGTTTTACTCGCGATCGGCACCATTGCTCCTAAAAAATTGCTCACTCCCGCCGGCCAATTTCACGGCTGGGTATTGGGCGTCCTCATCTGGGGCTGTTTGGGATGGCAAGGCTATGCTGTGGTGATGTTTTACTTTCTTGTCGGATCGGGAGTTACCAGCATCGGCAAAGCCCAAAAAGAAGCAGAAGGCATAGCTGAAAAGCGATCGGGCGCCAGAGGCCCAGAAAATGTCTGGGGTTCGGCTTTAACTGCTACTATGAGCGCTGTGGGAGTTTTGGCATTATCTATTTTAGGAGATACAGGAGAGATGGCTGTGCCGCAAGATGCTATTTCCCTGTTATTGCTGGGTTACGCGGCGAGTTTTTGCACCAAACTTTCTGATACCTGCGCTAGCGAAATCGGCAAAGCTTACGGGAAGCGGACTTTTTTGATTACCAGCTTGCAGCCTGTACCTAGGGGTACCGAAGGGGCCGTAAGTTTGGAAGGAACGATCGCGGGTATTGTCGGCTCAATTTTGATTGCGCTGTTGAGTTGGGCCGTCGGTTTAATTGACTTGACAGGAATTGTTTTTTGTGTTATTGCAGCTTTTATTGCCACGAACATCGAGAGCGTGATTGGGGCGACGGTGCAATCAAAGTTTGAGTGGCTGACGAACGAGGTGGTAAATTTTTTCAATACACTCATAGGAGCGATCGCAGCGATTATTTTAGCGGCGACCTGGAGAGCTTTTTTAGCTTAGTTAATCCCGGACGCATTCGCGACCCAATCAACCTGGTTTTTTACGATAATTCAAACGATTAATATTATGTCCGGTCGATTACCCCTAATACGGTAGGGGCAGCTTCACAAAAAATATCTGCCAATAATTGACCATCTCAAAAACCCGCCCTGTTAATCGCGGTCACTCGATCGGACACGATATAACGCAGTATTTTTGGAAAAAAAGTCGGTGGTGCAGTCCAGGGCTATTAGCTATTAATCATTAGTCATGAGTCTCAATCAATCAACTCGTGACTAATGATTAATAGTTAATCAAACTAAGCGTCGTCTTGCGGCCCAAAAACCATTTGTAAAATCATCGTCGGTTCGCCCCGCTTGTGATAGCGATCGGCCCAATTGCGAATAATCTCATCTAATTCCTCAAGAGCTTGGTCGAGCCGTTCCGGCGGAATATCCAAAGTCTCCATAATTCGCATCACCTTCGGTTGTTTTTCCGCCCAATCCTTCATCAGCCGGAAATATCTAGCCGTATCCTCAACCATAGTAAATGTCCGCTCTTCCTGCTCTGCGGGAGAGTAAGTAGCGCGAGTGAGGGCATAAAACGGCATTCCCCAGGGAGAATCAATGCGAGTCACTGTTCCCGAATAGATCAAGCGCCGCTTGATGTGTTCTGCCAGAGCTTCGCTCAAAGGCATTCGCCTTTCTGGAGACATATCTTCTTGCGATCGCCTGTGCAGAAACTCGATCAACTCCATAAACTGAAAAGAATTGATCAGTTGAGCGTCTGGCGGATTAGGAGGAATCTTGCTTTCGAGATATTTTTTTTCATCTACAGTCAAATTGTTTCCCGGAATGCGAGGGCGTCCCGGCATCCAACCATACTGTTCCAGCCAGACATAAGGAAACTGAATCAAATATCTCGGTTCCTGGGAACCCAGCATTTTCAGCAATTTTCCCTGAGTCAGAGCTTCTTGGACTTCCTCAACAATCACCTTCACCCGTTTAGGCTCAATGTGATGCAAGTGTCCAGTCATCCGCAGGTTGTTTTTTTCCTCAATATAGGTCATGTAAATAGCACACTTAGCCGCCGTTGCGGCCGCGTCTAGAAACGCCCCGTGCCTGTGCCCACTGGTTCTCATGGCGCTAAACGCCAGATATAGCATGATCTGATCCATTGCACTAGGGCTGAGGCTTTTGACCAGATCCAAAGAATCATTTTTCATCACTATCCCCGAAATAGCCAAATTAGGAGGCATTTTATCGTCCTCCATTAAATTATTGCGAGAGCGCCGAATCAAGCATAGCCGACTGTCGCCGGAAAGCTTGCCAGCTACCCTAATATTCAGGTTAGTTAATTTCCCTGAGGTAACAGGGGCATGGGCTTAAAGGCTATCCACACCGCATAAGTGGTTCTTATTGGTGGCCAATTTAAGTAGATTGCTGCACCCTCTGCGCTGACAGTTTACCTATATATAAGTTAGTTATCGCAAATTAATTATAGTGCAGGGGTTGAAAATTAAACCCTACCTGTGGGGGGGAGAAGGTAAATAACTTTTGCGATCCGAGGACTTTGAGGCGAGTCCGAGGTGATAATTATTGAATAGTCATGGATGCCGAAACTCGGTTTGACAAACTAAAATATGGCGGGTAGGGCGAGGGATATCGGTTAAACAACCCAGACGATCGGAGGCTTTTGGCTAATTCCTGTTTTATTGAAGGGTTGTCAATACAAAACCGCCACCTACTAGAATCTATCTCTAGGTAGATGGCGGTTCCAGGTTTATATGCTAACATTTATCACACAAAAAAGAATCTCCTAATAACTTTCCACAAAAAGTCCAGTGGTCGCTTAACCTGAAAAACTAGAATCCCAGAAAATCCGATCGCGCGCTCGAATGAACGGCCAGAACCAACTCAGTTATGGTAATCGCTTGCGTCCAGTGTTATTAGAAATCTTGTAGCGCATGAGTGTAAACATTAGGCTCAGTAAAATTTCTGCGTCCGCTGCCCCTCTCAGGACCGCGCTCGCCCTTTTGTTGAGTTTGGGCTGACAACATATATTGGGCGGTAGCAGTTTCGAGCATTGGGACTGGAAATTCAAAAGCTCGAGCGGCGCTGGCACTCAAGGTAATGCCCAACAGGCTCAGTAAAGCAATTGCAGTGTAGGTTTGCATGGGTAGTATCCGTGTCAGTGTCTATTACGTGATACGGACTTGCCCCGGTCTATCAGGATAGATATCTGTGCAATTTTCGGATCTGTGCAAAAAACCTTACCTTTTCAATTCTACTGAGCCCGCCAGCAGCCAAGCACCTGCCGAATTCAGCCGGCCCCATACTGTCAGAGGCTTTTCGGTTTCGCAATTCTGTAAAAATCTGTCGGTTTCCGAGTCCAAAGTCACGAGTTGCCAAGTTTGACCGGCTACAGATGCGGGGCTTGTCAGCGTTAGTGTCCAGTCTTGTTCGCCGAGGCGGCGGAAAATGCCCGAAAACTCGCTGTGGCTATTTGCTGTTTGACTGCTTGGTTTCTCTACTGACTCCTGACATTCGCCGCTGGCGGGATATGCTTGGGGCCGATCGAGATAATAGCGCTGCCAATCGAGCCAGTCCGATCGATCCGGTGTCAAATTAAATAAAGGAATAACCGCCGCACTCGCCTCGGAATCTTGCAGCAAAGCTTCTTGCAAAACTCTCACCGGCAAATCCCGCGGCTGACATCCAGATTCCGCGCACAAAGCCGCCGCCATCCCCGCAGCCTGTCCGATATTCATGACAACTGGCTGCAAGCGAGTTGCACCGTTGGCGATGTGAGAGACGGAAATATTTTTTTCGCAGACTAGCAAACCGTCTGTACTCGCAGGAACTAGCGCGCTGTAAGGAATGGTAAACGGAGTTCCCGTCCAGCGGCCGCCCCAGCGGATGGATTTGGGCTGCAAGGGAATGTCGCCACTGGTGTAGTGGTGGTCGTTGGCATAGTTGCCGATCGCAATTGTTTCACAAATGCCCTCAGAATTTATCGGCAACTTCGCGACTCTGCCACCGACAACAGGCAAAATATCTTGTTCTGTGACTGTACTTATCCCTCGCAAACGGCGGCTTTCTCGGTAGTAAGGATGTAAGGCAAAGGAAGGAAGAATGGAAGAACTTTGTTGATTTTCGATCGTTGAAATCGGGAAAATATTCTGTGCTAAGCCGTAGCGGCGGCCGAGTTGCGTTTGAATGAAACGGGCGAAACTTTGAGTGTGCCACAGACTTTCTTGCAGGAATTCTTGTCGAGATGCTTCAGATGCAATTAGTCGATCGACCCCTTCACCATAATCATTACCTCGAATCGGCCAATTAATCATTAGCAATCCGCCCGGAAGCCGGCCGTAATTGAGAAATTGTTCGGGAGTGTAACCGTCCCAAGCACCAGTAAATCGATCGGGATTGTCAACAGGCGGCGCGGGAATTTCTGGCGCAACTCCAGCTTTACCAAAATCCTGCATAATTGCCACCCAAGTCGGAGCTTGCACCGAATAGCGCTCTGTGAGAGCATTAGAGGCAGCCGGCGCGCTGGGTTCTCCCCACTCGGCTTGGAATTCCCAACCCCAGCGGTGCCCAACTTCCGCTAAAGCCAGCAAATCTGCCAATTCCGTGGCATCCAAAGTGATTTTGGCAGAAACCGTAAAATCTGCAAACTGAACGCCAGAAATCCGAGATCCTTCATAAAGCACATCCTGAGCTTTTTGTCCAGAAATCCACTGTAAGTTCGGCAAACATTTAACCCAATCAGCAAAAATTTCAGCACCGGTGCGGGGATCGTAAGTAAAAAAACTGACCCAGCCCCAATCCAAACCTCCCGGCTGTCGCTGCTGGAGTTCCCGGAGAAATGCGCCCCACAAACCGGTTTGAAAAGCTGCTAATTCATTGCCATCGGGGGCAGAAACCCCAGCCGAAGTCAGCATTCCTCCCAGCCAGGGGAATTCGCTTACTAAAATAGTTTTCGCACCTCGGCGGGCTGCTTGCACGGCTGCTGCAGTGCCGCCGGTGCCGCCACCGACTACCAAAACATCTGCTTTCAAAACGGAAGACACAGGCAATACCATTTTAGATTTTAGATTTTAGATTTTAGATTTTAGATTGCGAAAGGCTCAGTCAGGCGATGGGTGCGCTGCGGATAGATTTTGGGTGTTGGCGATCGCGAATTAAATTTTACTGTGTAAAGACTTGACAAATAATAAATCGGGAGTTAATTATGCAGCGATCGCACAATTTTCTGACTAAATGACCCCAAGAGCGATCGCAAATTTTGATTTCTCATTTTGGGCGCGCCAATATTGGCAATATGACACCGCGAATAACGATAATAGAAGAAAGGGAACAGCATCTATAAAGTTTTACGTCTTAATAATTTACGAGTAACTAATTAACGGCTGAAAATGGAAAAAGGTTTTATTTTGTGGTTCACCGGGCTGAGCGGTTCCGGCAAGACAACTATCACCAAAGCTCTCGAACCCGAATTGAAGGCAAGAGGTTGCAAAGTGGAAATATTGGATGGAGATGTCGTTCGCACCAACTTGTCAAAAGGTTTGGGATTTAGCCGAGAAGACCGAGATACTAATATTCGGCGGATTGGATTTGTCGCCAACTTACTGAGCCGCAATGGAATTGTGGCAATTACGGCAGCTATTAGCCCCTACAGAGCAATTCGCGACGAAATTAGAGCAATCGAGCCAAATTTTGTGGAAGTATATGTCAGAGCGCCGTTAGAAGTGTGCGAAGATCGCGATGTCAAGGGGCTGTACGCTAAGGCCAGAGCCGGAGAAATTAAGGGTTTTACGGGAATTGACGATCCTTATGAAGAACCGATCGATCCTGAGATTATTTGTGACACAGAGCGAGAAAATGTGGAAGAGAGTGTTAAAAAAGTTCTGAGCAAGTTAGAAGAGTTGGGTTACATTTGATGGTGGCGGGGTAGGAAGCGGATAGGGGCAAAAGGCGATGGCGAGCAAAAACTATTCAAAATTCAATACTGTCAAAGGTTTAACGGTCAAATTTTTAACAGTGTCAGCGTTGGCTGCGAGTTCATCTCCGGCGATCGCCCAATTTTTGCCTCCTCCTCCTGCTTTCTCTCCTCCTCCTCCTCCTCCTGACTCTTCTGTTCCCGTACCCGTGCCCGCAGTTCCGGGCTTTCCGGCGGTTCCGGCAAGTGAACCTTCAAGTGTCCGATCGGAAGTTTACACTTTAGGCGCGGGCGATCGCATTCAAATGGACATCTTCAACGTCCCGGAATACAGCGGCCCCAACGGTCAACACCAAGTACAGGCAGACGGTTCCCTGAATTTGCCGTTAATTGGCAGCATTTCGGTGTACGGGATGACCCTAGAACAAGCTTCTAATGCGGTTAAAGACAAATACGGCAAATACCTCAAACGTCCTTGGATTACCCTGAAACTGCTGGCGGCGCGTCCTTTGCAAATTGCGATCGCGGGCGAAATCAACCGCCCCGGAGCCTATACAATATCCTCAGCAGCAGGCCCCGGAGGCACAGCAGAGCAAATGGGAACTCAAATGCCAACGATATCGCGGGCTCTGCGAATGGCCGGCGGAATTACCCAGTCAGCAGACGTGCGGCAAATCAAAATTCGCCGCCCCCAGCGCAACGCACCGGAACAAATTATTAGTGTGGATTTGTGGGAATTATTGCAAAACGGCGATTTGCGGGCCGATATGACGTTGCGCGACGGCGATACTATATTTATTCCCACTGTAACTAGCCTCAACCGCCAAGAAGCACCGACTTTAGCCGTAGCTAACATTACCGGACAAAGCACTCAACCAATTAATATTGCTGTGGTGGGCGAAGTAACTCGCCCCGGTACTTATACTTTGGCAAAAGAGGCTCAAAGTAGGGTACAAGAGAATGAAATGGGTGAAAATTCTGGTTTGTTTGCTGCCAGCGAAACCAACGGCGGGGAAACAGTTTTGCAGCAAACTGTCACGAGGGCAATTAAAATGGCGGGCGGCATTACGCCGGTAGCTGATATCAGACAAATACAAGTTCGCCGCCTGACGCGGGCGGGTACAGAACAAATTATTAATGTGAATTTGTGGCAACTTTTGGAAGGGGGAGATGTATCTCAAGATTTAGCGCTGCAACAGGGAGATACGGTAATCGTTCCCAAAGCCGAGAATCTCGATGCAACCCAAGACGAAGAAGTTGCTAATTCTAATTTTTCACCGGATACGATTAAGGTCAACATTGTGGGAGAAGTCGTGAAACCGGGAGCGATTGCGGTGGTGCCCAACACTACTTTAAATCAAGCGCTGGTAGCAGCGGGAGGTTTTAATAAAGCGCGGGCTCAAATGGATTCGGTGGATTTAATTCGCCTCAATCCTAACGGCACAGTTTCCCAGCTAACTGTTAAGGTTAATTTTTCTGCAACTGCCAATGAAGAAACTAATCCCAAACTAAAAAACAATGATGTAATTATGGTAAGGCGATCGGGTCGCGCCACGTTCTCGGACAATGTAGGTGGGACTCTCGCTCCTCTGAGTCCGCTGTTAGGAATATTTCGGTTGTTCGATATTTTTCGGTGATTTGAATAGACTGGCATTAATATCTCAGAAACCCGCTTTCTAGAAAAAATTGCGGTTTGGTAATGAAATATCTAGGAATCAACCGATTTCCTGGAACTCCGCCACCAAGACAAACGTTTAAACTAATAAGTTGTAGAAATCCAATGAAACCAGGGAAACAATCTCAAGTAGCACTGTTTAATCATAAAAAAGCCGCTAATCTGGAAAAAATGTCTTCTGGGCTTTATGAAGACGATCGATTTTTAGCCAGAAACAAAACCGATCCAGAAGAATTAAGTTTTTGGGAAGTTTGCCGCAGTCGCTCCATCTTAGTCATCGGCGTAGCAGCGGCAGTGACTACGGGAGTTTTCGCCTGGACGCTGAATCAAAAAAGCGAGTACGAAGGGCGCTTTCAATTATTAGTAGAACCAGCAGTTACGCAAAATACTTTAGCCAAAATCTACTCCGGTGAGCTGAAACTGCAACCAGGGAGTCCCGCGACAAAAGAAAATGCCGGTTTTGACTACGAATCCCAAATTCAAGTTTTGCAAAGCCCGCAAGTAATGGCGCCGATTATTAAACAGTTGCAGGCTAAGTATCCCGAAATAAATTACAACTACCTCTTGAACCAAAAAGCAGATAATTTGCCGTTTTCTCGGGAAACTAGGCTGTCAATTAATCGATTCAAAAATACCAAGATTATCGAAGTTAAATATCGCGATTACGATCCGAAAAAAATTCAGTTTGTTTTGGAAAAAGTTGCGCTCGGCTACCGCAACTACAGCGTGCAAGATACTACAACTCAAATTAGTCAGACTCTGGATTTTGTGAAATCGCAAATTCCCAACCAGCGAAAGCGCCAACAAGCTCTGCAAACAGAAATTCAAAAATTGCGGCAGCAGTACAATTTCATCGACCCGCAAATTCAAACGCAACAACTCGCGCAGCAAATCAGTGAACTTCAAACGCAAAGATTGGAAGCGCAAACGCAGCTCAATCAGCAAAGATTTCTCTATTCCAATCTGCAAAATCAGCTCGGACTGAACCAAAAGCAAGCGCTGATGGCATCGGCTCTGAGTCAAGCTCCCCGCTATCAAGCGATGCTGACTCAATTGCAGCAATTAGAAGGGCAAATTGCGATTAACTCGGCTACGTTTACCGACGAAACTCCGCAAATGCAATTGTTGCGAGAACAGCGCAAGAACCTGATTCCTTTGTTGAAGAAAGAAGCCCGACAGGTTCTGGGAACTGATTTGGCTAAGGTAAATTCACAAGTGCTGGCTTTTCAAGATCCGGTGCGGATTAAGTTAATCGAGCAGTTGATCGGTACTGCTAATTTAATTCAGGTGCTGGGCGTGCGGAATCAAGTTTTGGAACAAGCTGCTAAGCAGTTGAATCAATACTCTCAAAAATTCCCGGTGATCGTGCGGCGCTATTCCGATTTGCAGCGCGAGTTGGATGTGACTAACAATACGCTGAATAGTTTGCTGGCAAAACAGCAAGCTTTGCAGCTTGAAGCTGTGGGCAAAAAAGAGGTGGCTTGGGAAGTTATTGCTAAGCCGGAAATTCCGCGTTACAAAAATGGCGAGTTGATGGCTGTTGCTCCGATTATGCCTTTGAATTTGGCTTTGGGGGGATTGGCTGGTTTGCTGTTCGGTATGCTGGCGGCGCAGTTGGCGGAACGGTTCAACAATAAAACGGTGTTCCAAACTCCGGAGGATGTCAAACAGTCGATTCGCCTGCCTTTGTTGGGGGTAATTCCTGCTAGCGATAAAATTTTGAGACTTCCTCCTGCTGAGACAAGCCCGGTGGATGTGGCAATTTCGCCGATGCCGACTGATGCTTTTCAAGAAGCTTTTCGATCGCTCAATGCGAATATTCGGTTGCTAAACGTCGATACTCCGATCAATTCTTGTGTAATTACTTCTTGTCAAGTAGCTGACGGCAAGTCTACTGTAGCGGTAAATCTGGCACGGGCGGCGGCTGCAATGGGCCAGCAAGTGCTGTTGGTGGATGCGGATTTGCGGCGCCCGCAGGTGCACGAAATGCTGGGTTTACCGAATTGGCAAGGCTTGCACAATGCGATCGCGGATGATGTAGATGTGGAACAGTTGATTTTGCGATCGCCCCGCGATGAAAATTTGTTTGTGTTAACTTCCGGCCCGGTTCCTCTCGATCCCACAAAGGTGCTTTCTTCCAAAAAAATGCAGCATTTAATGGCAGCTTTGTCAAGTCATTTTGACTTAGTTATTTACGATACTGCGCCGCTTTTAGGTTTGGCGGATGCGAATTTGTTGGCGGCTCACACTAACGGATTGATGCTGGTAGTAGGGCTGCATCAAACTGAGCGGGAGGCGCTGGTGTTGGCTTTTGAAGATTTAAAAATGGCGGGAATTCCGCTGTTGGGAATGGTGGCGAATAACGATAAAGGCAGCAGGTATTACTATCAGTCTTACGTGCAGGATTACGTCCAGGAACAGTCTGTTTGAGCCAGAGGAATTGACAAATGTGTAGTGGAACAGGCCGTCGAGTCTGTTCTTGAGAATGCAAGGTGGGCGGGACACCTAACAAGATATTTCCTCCACCTTGCACCATTAATTGTGAATAAAGCTGTCAGGGCGGGCGGGACGCCCCACAAAAACATTTAACTTTTATGGAACAGGCCGTCGGGCCGGTTCTTGAAATTTGTGCGTAATTTCAGAAAGACAAATTTTCTTAAGATTTGCGATCGAGACTCTGAACTATAATTAAAAGTAGAGAAATTTAAACAAATCGCGGCACTTGCAAATTGGCAAGACCTGAAAGAAAACGTGGCGGGTAAATTCCTATTTTGTAATACCTTGATACAACTCCCTGCCTAAGCTGAAAACTAGCAGGGAGTTTTGTGTTTTTCACACAGGAGATGAAACAATGGCTATTGCTACTATCAACCCAGCAACGGGAGAAACGCTGAAAACTTTCGAGCCACTCGCGGATGAGGTAATAGAAGCTAAGCTGGAATTAGCACAGCAAGCTTTTAATAAATACCGCCAACTGCCGTTTGAACAGAGAGCTCTGTGGATGCAGAAAGCAGCAGACATCTTGGAACGCGATCGCGAAATTTACGCTGAAATGATGACCCTGGAAATGGGCAAAACGCTCAAATCTGCGATCGGCGAAGTGGAAAAATGCGCCTTAGTTTGCCGCTATTACGCCAAAAATGCCGCTCAATTTATGGCAGACGTACCGGCAACCACTGACGCTAGCAGCAGCTTTGTCCGCTACCAACCACTAGGGGCTATTTTAGCCGTCATGCCGTGGAATTTCCCATTTTGGCAAGTTTTTCGGTTTGCGGCGCCGGCGCTGATGGCGGGCAATGTCGGCTTGCTCAAACACGCTTCCAACGTGCCTCAGTGCGCTTTGAAAATCGAAGAAATTTTTACGCTTGCTGGCTTTCCCGAAGGAGTTTTTCAAACTTTGTTAGTCGGGGCCGAAAAAGTAGCCGATATCGTTGCGGACGATCGCATAAAAGCAGCAACTCTCACCGGTAGCGAACCAGCGGGTGAAAGTTTGGCAGCAAATGCGGGAAAAAATTTGAAAAAAGTAGTGCTGGAATTGGGAGGAAGCGACCCATTTATTGTGATGTCCAGCGCCGACTTAGCAGCAGCTTTATCAACTGCTGTAACAGCGCGGATGCTGAATAACGGTCAATCTTGCATCGCCGCCAAACGCTTTATTTTAGCAGAAGATATCGCCGACGAATTCATCACAGGATTTGTCGAAAAATTCGAGCAATTAAAAGTAGGCGATCCGATGTTGCCCGAAACCGATATCGGCCCTTTAGCTACTCCAGCCATCCTCAAAGAGTTGGACAATCAAGTGCAAACTTGCATCCAATCGGGAGCAAAACTTCTGACAGGCGGCCGCCCATTATCAGAGAAGGCAGGCAATTTCTACTTGCCAACTATTCTGGCAGATATTCCGCCGAATGCCTCT
The DNA here is from genome assembly GCA_036702215.1 of Microcoleus sp. F6_B6. Taxonomy (GTDB): domain Bacteria; phylum Cyanobacteriota; class Cyanobacteriia; order Cyanobacteriales; family Microcoleaceae; genus Microcoleus. Next base: position 278,497 of record JAUBST010000004.1, on the reverse strand, counting down.
GCCCGTCAAGAAGAGTTTTTCGGCCCGGTAGCTTTAGTATTCCGAGTTGCAGACATCGATGAGGCGATCGCCCTGGCAAACAGCACATCTTTTGGCTTGGGTGCGTCAGCTTGGACTACAGTAAACTCAGAGAGCGATCGCTTTATTTCCGAACTAGAGGCCGGCGCGGTATTCATCAACGGTTTAGTAAAATCCGATCCGAGATTGCCCTTCGGCGGCATCAAACGCTCCGGTTACGGACGCGAATTGAGCATCCAAGGAATTCACGAATTTGTTAACATAAAAACAGTGTGGGTGAAATAAGCTCCCACTCTATCAACCGATCGCACAAATCTACAACATAAATCTGTGTTTATATGTGGTTTAAAAATCCCATTCATTTAGTATATTTGCGATCGGTTGAAAAAGAAAGACCCACAACCCCCATTAACCGAGGATAAAAACGGAAATGAACACAGCTCAACTTTTGGTCAAATGTTTAGAAAATGAAGGCGTCGAATACGTCTTCGGACTTCCCGGAGAAGAAAATTTAGAAGTTCTAGAAGCCCTGAGAAACTCTTCAATTAAATTTATTACTACTCGCCACGAACAAGGTGCCGCTTTCATGGCCGACGTTTACGGCCGTCTCACCGGCAAAGCCGGCGTTTGCTTGTCCACCTTGGGCCCCGGCGCAACTAACTTAATGACAGGAGTTGCTGACGCCAACTTAGACGGCGCTCCTTTAATAGCAATTACCGGGCAAGTCGGCACAGACAGAATGCACATAGAATCGCACCAATATTTAGATTTGGTTGCCATGTTTGCGCCAGTTACTAAGTGGAATGCTCAAATTGTTCGTCCCAGCACGACGGCAGAAATTGTCCGCAAAGCCTTTAAAGTAGCTCAAACTGAAAAGCCGGGATCAGTTCACATTGACTTACCTGAAAACATTGCAGCAATGCCTGCTGAAGGACAGCCGCTCGCGAAAGACAACCGCGAAAAAACTTTTGGCGCTTACCAAAGCTTGAACAAAGCCGCTGTGGCAATTTCCAAGGCAAAAAGTCCTCTGCTTTTAGTAGGAAACGGCGCGATCCGCGCTAACGCCAGCGATGCTTTGACACAATTTGCTACTCGATTGAATATTCCTGTAGCTAATACTTTCATGGGCAAAGGCGTAATTCCTTACACTCATCCTTTGGCGCTTTGGACGACGGGATTGCAAAAACGGGATTACATTAGCTGTGCTTTTGAAGAAACGGATTTAGTGATTGCTGTTGGCTACGATTTGATAGAATATTCCCCCAAGAAGTGGAATCCAGAAGGAAAAATTCCGATTATTCACATTGGATCTTTGCCAGCAGAAATTGACAGCAGCTATATTCCTCTTATAGAAGTTGTGGGGGATATTTCTGATTCCCTCAATGAAATTTTGCAGCGTGCCGATCGCATGGAGAAAGTAGACCCTTTTGCTAAGCAATTGCGGGCGGATATTCGCGCTGGGTACGAACAATATGCAGCCGACGACGGTTTCCCGATCAAGCCACAAAAACTCATTTACGATTTGCGGCAAGTTCTGGGCCCGGAAGATATTCTTATATCTGATGTGGGAGCTCACAAAATGTGGATCGCGCGGCACTATCATTGCGATCGCCCGAATACCTGTTTGATTTCCAACGGATTTGCGGCGATGGGAATTGCGATTCCGGGTGCGGTAGCTGCAAAACTCGTTTATCCCGATCGCAAAGTAGTAGCAGCCACCGGTGACGGCGGTTTTATGATGAATTGCCAAGAGTTAGAAACTGCTTTGCGAGTGGGTACTAATTTTGTGACGCTGATTTTTAATGACGGCGGTTACGGGTTAATTGAATGGAAGCAGCAAGATTATTTTGGTCATTCCGATTTCATCAAATTTGGCAATCCCGACTTTGTGAAATTTGCGGAAAGTATGGGTTTAAAAGGCTATCGAGTGGAATCTGCAACGGATTTCATTCCGATTCTGAAAGAAGCCCTGGCTCAAGATGTCCCTTGCGTGATTGATTGTCCGGTAGACTATCGGGAAAATGCGCGTTTCAGTCAATTATCTGGGGATATGAGTTGCAATTTATAAGAGTAGCCCGCAATTAGGAAACGGCACTGCCGTTTCCTCCATCGCGGTGTTGTTGGTGGTTATATCAGATCGCACGATCGCGCTTTTTGACAAGTTGGGATGTAAGGGCGATCGGGCTTTTTCAGCTTTGAGTATTGAGATTAGCTGTTGCCTGCGTGATGTAGCGAATAATCAGGTCAAAATCCTTACGGATTTCTGCCAATTGTTTTACCCAAGTATGAGAAGCATAAATCAGTTCCCAGGGTGGGTATGCCGTACTTACTGCGCTAATTTTTATCAAAAAATGCCCCAAATCCTTGGGGCAATATTTTTTAGCAGCAATATTTCACTTAAATTGAGGCTGTTTTTCAGTCAATTCAGACTTAGTTTAGGTTTTGCGTGCTTAAACTAATACTTGAGCATACTAAGTATGGAAGACCAGTTTTTGGCTACTTAAACTAATATTTAAACACACTGAGTACGAAACAGCCTATTTTTTGATTTTTTAGCAAGCCCCAATACTTTTGTCTCACATCTCATCACTTCAAACCCAATAATAAGGCGATTCCGCCGATCGCACCAACTACCCCCAAAACAGCCCGAATGCTCACTTTTTCGCCCGCCAGCACGGCTAAAGGCAGTATAAATAGGGGACTGGTAGAACTGAGTGCTTGAGCTATTCCTGCGGGTGCATATTTCAGCGAAATCTGTTGCAGAAAAATTCCGAGATAGGTTCCTAAAAAAGCTGCTATAATTATTGCACCTAATAGTTTTGGCGCTTTTAATTGTTTGAAAGTGTCAAGTTTTTTTGGGTTCAAAAAGCACAGCATGACTGCTAGGCCGCCGCTCAAACGCAAGGCGGCTGTCCACAGGGGATCGATATCTATTTGAGTGAAGGCGGCGCGGGATAAAACTGCTCCAGCGGCGTGGGATGTTTGTCCTAATAAACTAATGGCTAATCCCTGCCAAAGATGTTTTGATGGTAAGGTTGTTTCGGCTGTTCGTTCTGCAATTACCCACGCTACGCCGCAGATTGTTAAAAGAATGCCAGTACAAGCAATGGGCGATAACTTTTCTTGCAAAAATATTAAGCCCAATAAAGCTGTTAAAGGCGGAGATAGGGTTTCTAAAAGCAGCGTTCGCCTCGCGCCTAAATATTTTAATACGATAAAGAAAGCGGTGTCTCCGATGCCAATTCCCAGGCTGCCGCTGATGAGCAGCATTGCTAAAATACTAGGGTTGATTGCGGGTAAGGGTTTACCTAAAATTAGTACAGTGGCAAGGAGCATGAAAAGGGCGATCGCGCCTTTGAGCAAGTTTAGCACCACTGCGGGGAGTTGCTGTCCCACTCGCTGCCAGATGGTGGAAGATAGAGCCCAGACAAATGCAGCGCCTAAAGCGGCGATTTCACCCATAAAATCTGTTGACTGTTGACTGTTGACTGTTGACTGTTGACTGTTGACTGTTGTCATTAGTTACCAATTCGCAATGCCCGATGCGCGATGCCCGATGCGCGATGCCCGATGCGCGATGCCCGATGCCCGATGCGCGATGCCCGATGCCCGATGCGCGATTCCCGATGCGCGATGCGCGATGCGCGATGCCCGATGCCCGATGCCCGATGCCCGATGCCCAATTCCCGATGCCCGATTCCCGATTCCCAATTCCCAATTCCCCATGCCACATAAATTAGGGTTCCAGACTTATCATCTGGAACCCTAGATTTATTAAGCTTTTTTAGCAGTGGGCGGGGAGAGAATCGAACTCTCATACCTTTCGGTGTCAGATTTTGAGTCTGATGCGTCTACCAATTTCGCCACCCGCCCTTTTTCGTTTCACCATCATAACACACCGATCGATTTCTTGCAAGCAAAGATTCATAATCTTTTGAACTTGCCCAGCGATCGATCTCTCTGGCGCGCAATACTGGTACAGGATGGGACAACTGAGCCGTCTGAGCTTGTTTGAGCATTTCTCCCAATTGAGTGCTGCTGAGGTCGTCGTAGGCCCGGGCCTGCGCCAAAAACGCATCGACATTCAGTTTGGGAGCTAAATTCGGCGAACCTCCGGCCAGTTTCATCAACAGCGATGCTACCACTTTTGGGTCTTGGGTGGCGAGCAAGGCGGCGCGATCGCACGTAAATTCCGCACACCGCAACCATTCCAACATTTGCGCCTGCAAACCCTGCGCCAGCACGGTTCCCACAGGCGAAAATTGACCGGCGGCCAACACAATTAAATTAGCCAGAGTCAGGTAAACTCCGTGCTCGCACTTCAAATGCCCCAACTCGTGAGCAATTACTGCCTTAACTTCCTCATCTGTGAGCAAATCAATCAGAGAAGTGTGCATCACCACAAAAGGCTGTTTTCCCCGCATCGCAAAGGTGTAAGCATTCGGCATCGGATGCTGGCGGACATAAAGCTGCGGCGGTTCCAAATCAAGAGTTTTGCAGGCATCCAACAGCAATTGATGCAGGTGGGGCAATTGATTTTCGCCGACTTGGACGCTGGAAGCCAGATTTTCCAGCATGAAAAACTGTTCGCCCAGTTGTCCCAGCAACTGCCGCACCATCAAATCCAGGCCGGGCAGTTGTTTGAGAGTGTTGGTGGCTTCCAAGTCTAGCGGGTGGCGAAACTGGTCTGCTTTCAAACCGATGAGCGGTATGTTCGACATTGTAGTCAGTTGGGAATGGGGAATGGGGAATGGGGAATTGGGCATGGGGCATGGGGAATTCTTTTGCTTCTTCCTTTTTTCCTCTTCCTTCTTCCTTCTTCCTTCTGACTACTTTAAACCCGATCGCACGGGATTGACAGGAGCCTCAGCAGTCGCCGGGTCTGTACCCTCTTTGACGCGCCGCAACTTAGCTCCCAATTTTTGCAGCTTCATCTCTAACTGCTCGTAGCCGCGGTCTAAGTGCTGCAAGCTGCTGATGGTGGTGACACCATCGGCTGCCAGTCCCGCTAGCACTAACGCCGCCGAAGCCCGCAAATCTGTGGCCACTACCGGCGCACCCGACAGTTGAGACACTCCGCGCACAATCGCTACATTGCCTTTAAGGCGAATGTCCGCGCCCATGCGGTTGAGCTCTGCTACGTGGCGCAAGCGATTCTCAAACACGGTTTCTTTGATCAAGCTGTCGCCTTCGCTCAGCGTCAGCAAAGCCATAAACTGAGCTTGCATATCTGTGGGGAAACCGGGATAAGGCAGAGTTTCGATGTCGGTAGCCGAGTGAGTTTTGCCGGGAACTATCCGCAAAATGTCGGGGGATTCTGCAATAATTTTCGCCCCAATTGTCTTCAATTTGGCAATGACTGCGGTCAGGTGGTCGGGAATTATCGGCGACAAACTGATTTCGGAGTGAGTGATGGCTCCTGCTACTAAAAATGTTCCGGCTTCAATGCGATCGGGAATAATTGAATAGTCTACCGCGTGCAGCTTGGGAACTCCCGAAATGACGATCGTATTAGTGCCGGCGCCTTGAATTTTTGCTCCCATTGCGCGGCAGAAATTCGCCAAATCTGCGACTTCCGGTTCTTGAGCCGCATTTTCAATCACGGTTTCTCCTTCAGCCAGAGTCGCCGCCATCATCAAAGTTTCAGTTGCGCCGACGCTGGGGTAGTCCAAATAAATTTTGGCTCCTTTCAGGCGGCGGTTCGGCCCTTTGACGTAAGCGTGAACCGTGCCGTGGTCGATGTGGACTTCGGCGCCGAGGGCTTGCAGACCGCGAACGTGGAGTTCCACGGGTCGGGCACCGATGGCGCACCCACCGGGCAAGGGTACTTTGGCAAATCCCAAACGCGCTAGCAGCGGGCCGATGATGAAGAAGCTCGCCCGCAGTTGGCTGACTAATTCGTAGGGGGCTTGAGCGTCTATGAGGTTGCTGGCGTTGATGTCTAAAACGTCCCCGTTCTGCTGTAATTTGACTCCTACAGCCGAGAGAATTTGCCCCATGCGGGCGACATCGACTAGACCGGGAACGTTGCGGAGACGGCAATCCTCTGGGCATAGCAGGGCTCCTGCCATGACGACTAAGGCCGAGTTTTTGGCGCCGCTGATTTTGACGTGTCCTTTAAGGGGCTGGCGACCCCAAATTTGCAATACTTGTTGGTCGCTTTCAGGTGAAGCTGGCAGGTTAGATGAGTTCTGAGCTGGTGTAATGGGTTTGCCCTCCATAATTCGCTTCGTTACTTTATACATTATTAATTTTGGTTCGATTTTACCGGAAAGTTTTTATATGTCTAGGGGTAACATGAAGAATTTTCGGCCTTGTATTTACTGAAATTCAATCTGGACAAGGCTTTTAGGTTTACTGGCACAAATAATCCCGATCGAGTCTCATGGAGTTATCTGTATCAAAATTTACGTTCATTAGTAGCGGTCGCTCGGATTGCAGGTATTGTACCTTTGTCAACTAACTTTTTAAGTAAAAGCCGGCTGGGTTGTTGACAAAGGTGTAAGATATCGGTTCGATCGACAATGTGTGAACTTTCTGGCATTGTCGATCGAACCATTGCCTGTGCTACCCTGTCAGTAACTCAGGGCTAAAGCCATTGAGCTTGTAAGAGAAATCAAACAAGCTGTACTGACGGGCCTAAGCCTTAACAGGCTACGTTATTTAGGTCATGACACCCTGGGATGCGAAGCTAGTCCCCTGCCCTGTCGCTAGTAGTTAAACAGTCTTAAAGTCACTGAGACAGTGCTGCCAGCCTAACAAGCCTCTATAACATTGGCGAAGCTAACTTTACCCCAGAAATGGGAGATTGAGGACAACCATATCCTCACCGGAGGGGCAACCATACCCCTCTGCCCCGCGAGGGGATTCAAGGCGATTGAAATCGCCGGGTCGTTTTCCTCTCAGGACTAAAGTCTCGGATCTTCCCACTTACCGAGTATTTTTTGTGACAACAACCTAGAGCCAAAGCTACTCCTAGCATATGGTTCACATTAAACGGATCGAACTGACTAACTTTAAATCTTTTGGCGGCACGACGGCCATTCCCGTGCTGCCCGGTTTTACTGTGGTTTCCGGGCCCAACGGTTCTGGAAAGTCCAACATCCTCGACGCTTTGCTGTTTTGTCTCGGACTTTCGAGTTCTAAGGGAATGCGGGCCGAACGTTTGCCGGATTTGGTGAACAGCGCCCAAAACAAACGCGGTACGATCGAAGCTAGCGTGACTGCTACTTTTGCGCTGGAAGATGTGGGAGAGGAATGGTTCGCCCAGGATGAAGATGAGGAGGAAATCTCAGAAACTCAACAGAGTAACGAACAACTATCTGCTGCTAATCCACAATCGGCTGAGTTATCTGTTGAAGCAGAAGACGTAGAAGCAATCGAAATTACCGAAACTGAAGACAACAACGGAAAATCATCCAATCTAAAATCTAAAATCCAAAATCCAAAATCGGAAGACTTATCTGTTGAAGAAGTCGAAGAGATAGAAATCGCAGCAACTCAAGACAACAACGGACAACTACTCGCTACCAATCGAAAATCGAAAATCGAAAATCGAAAATCGGATGAGTGGAGTGTGACGCGCAAACTTCGGGTAACTCGCCAAGGTACTTACACTTCAACTTATTACATTAACGGCCAACCTTGCACCCTGACTCAACTTCACGAACAACTAAACCGCTTGCGAATTTATCCCGAAGGCTATAACGTCGTCCTGCAAGGAGACGTTACCAGCATTATTTCGATGAATTCTAAGGAACGCAGAGAAATCATTGACGAATTGGCTGGGGTCGCTCAGTTCGATCGCAAAATCTCTTTAGCTAGGCAGAAGTTGGATGAAGTTAAGGAGGTGGAAGAACGCAGCCGGATTGTGGAAAAAGAGCTGATTTCTCAGCGCGATAGACTGGCTTCCGATCGCACAAAAGCGGAAAAATATCAAAAATTGCGGGCGGAATTTCAAGAAAAGTCGCAGTGGGAAATTGTCCTAAAATTCCGCCAGTTGCAAAAGCAAGAATGGAAACTGCGAGAACAAATCGAAACGGGCGATCGCACTTCGGCATCTCTCACCGAACAACTGCAAGCAATTAGCACCCAAATTCAAGAAGCAACCGCCGAACTTGACGCGCTGAATGCCCGCGTTAAAGCTTTGGGAGAGTCGGAACTGTTGGCTTTGCAAGCGAAGATTGCCACTCAGGAAGCGGAACGGCGGCAACTGCAAAACCGCAAACAGGATTTGGAAAAAACTGCTGGGCAAATCGCGGCTAACATAGCACAAACCGAGTCAGAAGTTCGGCAATTTAAGCAAAGTTTGGAGCAAATTGAGATTGAAATATCTTATGTTAAGTCTCAAACAGGAAGTTTGCAGGAACAGCGGGACGCAGCCCAGCAAAGTTTAGATGAAAGTCGGGAAGTTGCAAATGCGATCGCCTCGACGGCCGAAGCTTGGGTACAGCAGCAAACGGAACTGCACCGCCAAATCGAAACAATTCAACAAACTTTGGAACCGCAGCGTACAGAACAAGCTACTATCGGAGAAAGAGCCGATCGCCTGCAAAGTCAAATTCAAGAACAAAACCAATCGCTGCAAGTATTGGAACAGGAAATTGAAGCAAAAAAAGAGCAGCAATCTCGCCTGGTGGAAACCAAAGGCGTTGCATCTTTGCAAGTAGAATCGCTGAATCAGATTTTAGTCGAAGCAGAACAAGAATTGCAACTGCAACAGGAAACTCAAACTCGTTTGTTGGAAGAACAGCGGGAAAGACAGCGCAAATTAGACAAACTAGAAGTGCAGTTTCAAGCACTGCAAGAAGCGACGGGAACGTTTACTGCAAAAATTGTCGCGCAAAGCGGAATTGGCGGAGTTTGCGGCTTGGTGGCTCAACTCGGCAGGGTAGAACCGCGCTATCAGTTGGCGCTGGAAATTGCGGCGGGCGGGCGCATGGGAAATATGGTGGTGGAAGATGACAGCGTGGCTGCTGCTGCGATCGAATTGCTGAAACAAAAACGGGCGGGAAGGATGACGTTTTTGCCTTTGAATAAGATTAGGGGCGGCAGGTATTCGGTGAATGAAAATTTGCGGCGCGCGGCGGGTTTTGTGGATGCGGCTGTTAATTTGATTGATTGCGATTCGCGGTATCAGGAAATTTTTGCTTACGTTTTTGGCAGTACGGTTGTGTTTAGCAACCTCAGCGACGCCCGCCGCTATTTGGGACAGTACCGGATTGTCACTTTGGACGGGGAAATTTTGGAAACTAGCGGGGCGATGACTGGGGGAAGTTCTACTAACAGATCTACCTTGCATTTTGGCACGGTTGAGGCTAGCGAGGCTGCTAGTGAAGCGCGGACGATCGCATCTTTGCAAGAAAGGTTGGAGGAAATTGAGCGGATTTTGGAACGGTGCAAAATTGCGATCGACCGCGCGTCTGTTGCAGTCAAAACTCGCAGCCAAGAATTGATGGAAGCGAAACAAAATTTGCGCGAACATCAGTTGCGCTGGGAACAGTTGGATTCAGAAATTAAGAATTTGCAAGCGCAACAGGAACAAGTGCGATCGCAAATTGCGAAAAACACGCAGGAATTAACTAATTCGCGATCGAGATTGCAGTTGCTGGAACGAGAATTGCCTGCACAGGAAACTCAATTGCAGCAATACCGCCAAACTTTGGCGCAGTTGGAAGAGTCGAACAGTCACAGCGAATGGCAGCAAATGCAATCGGGTTTGCGCGCACAAGAAGGGCAACTGCAAGAGCGAGAATTGGCTCTGAGAAACGTCCAGCAGCGCCTTGTAGACTTGGAAAATCAATTCGGGCGTTTGGAAGACAAAATTAAGGAAGGCAGCGAGAAATTGCAGGAATGGCAAGTGCAGCAAAACGCCGGGGCGGATGCGATCGATCGCATTGTTTCGCAGCAGTTAGAACTCGACGGACAAATTGCCGCAGCTAGGGCGGCTTTGGGGGAAATTGAGGAAAAATTGGGCGTGCAGAAGGGAGAGCGCGATCGGGCGGAATCTCAACTGCGAGAACAGCATTTAGCCAAACAGCAGTTACAGTGGCAGTTGCAAAAACTTAACGAAACCCAGCAAGAACGCCGGGAACAATTAGCAGCAGTCCGCACTCTATTGGAAGCGCAGCGGGCGGAAATGCCCGACCCCGTGCCGTCGATTCCTGAAAATGTCGAGAAAGCCAATTTAACGGAATTGCAGCAGGAAGTAAAGGCGATCGCCAAGCGCATTCAAGCTTTAGAACCAGTCAATATGCTAGCCTTGGAAGAGTACAACCGCACTCAAGAACGCCTTCAAGAATTGAGTCAAAAATTGACGACATTGGAAGGAGAACGCACTGAACTGCTGTTGAGAATCGAAAATTTTACCACACTCAGGCGGCGCGCTTTTAAGGAAGCTTTCGACGCGGTTAACGAGAACTTTCAGACTATCTTTGCGGAACTTTCCGAAGGCGACGGCTATCTTCAGCTAGATGACCAAGAAGACCCCTTCAGCAGCGGCTTGAATTTGGTCGCTCACCCGAAGGGCAAACCCGTACAGCGGCTGGCTTCCATGTCTGGAGGCGAAAAGTCGCTGACGGCGCTGAGTTTTATTTTTGCTCTGCAACGCTACCGCCCGTCTACGTTTTACGCTTTTGATGAAGTGGATATGTTTCTGGATGGGGCAAATGTGGAGCGATTAGCTAGAATGATAAAACGACAGTCTGAACAAGCCCAGTTTATTGTTGTGAGTTTGCGGCGACCTATGATTCAATCGGCTGAGCGTACAATTGGCGTTACTCAAGCGCGGGGAGCTTATACTCAAGTCATAGGGCTGAAGTTGTAGTCCCGGAGTTTATGTTAACGCTCGTGTTGAGTGATATATGTACTTAATAAATCAGGATTAAAGTTAGAATGACATCCGAACAAATCTGCCAACGCTCCGACCTTCTCGGCACTCAGGTCATCACCCGCGACAGAGGTAAACGCTTGGGGGTGGTCAGTCAATTGTGGGTGGACATCGATCGGCGGGAAGTTGTGGCGATCGGTCTGCGAGATAATATATTTGCGGTCGCTGGAATGCCGAGGTTTATGTTCCTCAGCAATGTCAGCGAAATCGGCGACGTGCTGTTGGTGGAAGATGAGAGCGCGATCGAAGATGATGTTGATGTTGAAGTCTACAGCATTTTGATTAACAGCGAAGTTATTACCGAAACCGGCGAACTTTTAGGTAGGGTGCGGGGCTTTAGGTTCGACCCCGAAGACGGTAAGTTAGTTTCTATAATTATCGCTTCCCTGGGCATCCCCCAAATCCCCGACCAAGTTCTCAGCACTTACGAGTTGGGGATTGAAGAAATTGTCAGCAGCGGCCCGAATCGCTTAATTGTGTTTGAAGGTTCCGAGGAAAGGCTCAGACAGCTTAGTGTGGGTTTGCTGGAGCGCGTCGGTTTGGGCCAAGCACCTTGGGAACGGGAAGAGGACGAGGCAGGTTATTATCCGAAACCCGTGGCTACGGGAAATCAATTGGGCCCGGGCGTGCGGATACCTGCACCGGAAATGCGGAGCCGGGTAGCGCAGCCTGCGGTGGAGGAAGTTCCTTGGGATGAGGATTTAGAGTGGAATCGGCCTGCGGTTCGCCAGCCGCCGATGCGCGCGGTGCAAGCACAGCAGCAGCAAATCGAGGATTACGAGGATTACGAAGAGGATAATTGGGGCGGCGAGGAAGACGATTACGAGGAGGAAGAGTACGAGGAGAAGCCGCAATACACTCGCGCCGAGATTTCTCGCCCGAAGCAGCCGGTGGTGGAGTACGAGTACGAGGATGATGTAGAGGCTGATGCTTGGGCTGACGATGAGGCGCCGAAGCCTTACCAGCCTCCTCGGGTGAATATCCCTGAGAAAACTAAGACTCCTGAGTACGAGGAGGAAGCGAATTATTAGGAATTAATCCATCGGTTGCCTGTAGGGGCGGGTTTTACAAACAATATTTGAGGTTGACAAACAATTTAGATAAACCCGCCCCCACACAGCCGATAATCTAGATTAACCTGATGTTCGAGCTCGTGGAAAAAAATGTAGATTCCGATTATTCCTTGGGCGGGGGCGGATTTATTATATTGTTGGTCTGACGCCGATATGGTTGGTGAAACCCGCCCTACGATAAATTATGAAAAAAAAATTTATTAAAACCTCTATTTTCAGATTAATAACATATCTAATTTTTCCAATTTTTTTATCCACCACCACCGCTGAAATTGTCTTGCGAGTTGCGGGATACAAACCCTGGCAAATAGAAAATGTTGATGTTGCGGTAGAACCAAAAGGTAACTTTTTTACCAAAGACTCGGAACTAGGCTACAAGCATTTGCCGGGAAAATTCAAGGTGATACTTAACGGCAATTACTCATTTAATGCAACTCATCTCAATAATAGTTTAAGAATAACACATCCCCTGAATACTTACAATTTATCGTCAAAAAAGCATGAAATTTGGATATTTGGCTGTTCTTTTACCTACGGTTGGTCGTTGAATGACAGCGAAACTTATCCTTGGTTGCTGCAAGAAAAATTACCCAAATATGAAATAGTTAATTTTGGCGTTAACGGCTACGGCACGCTGCACTCGTTTATTCAATTCAAAGAAGCACTCAAACAAGGAAATAAACCAAAAATTGCGGTGATTGCTTATGCGGGTTTTCACGACCGCCGCAATACTTTGTTAAGGGCGATAAGAAAGCAGATGGCTGCTTGGAATAAACTGGGTATTTTATTCCAGCCCGATGCTAGGCTGAATGGAGAACATAATTTTACCTACAAAATGGCCAAACTAGAATATCACGAATTCCCGCTGATGCGGGTTTCTGCATTAAGCCATTTTTTGGAGGTTAATTACAATCAATTTGAAGAGGGCTTGTACAAAAGTCACGATGTTTCTAAGGCAATTATTGAAGAGTTTAACCGTGTGGCTGAGGCTAACGGTGTTAAGTTAGTTGTGGCGGGAATTAATACAGGTTCTGCTAAGATGTTGGAGGAGTTAAGTCAGGAGGGAATTGCTACGGCGGATATTTCTGTTGATTTGAAAATACCTGCCAATAATAATTTACCTCATGACCTTCATCCAAGTGCGATCGCCAATCGGCAATATGCAGAAAAGCTGGAAGGTTTTTTGCAACGTACTGTTTTAAGGTAAGTTAATAAACCGCGAAGGCGCAAAGGGCGCGAAGGAAGAGAGAAAGAGGAAGTTTAGAAGTTATTTAGGGTTGCTAGACTGATGGGATTATTTGATGTTGTTTCTTTTAAATCGCCTCGCCAGTTTCTAATTGATGGGTTTTTCCTGTTTTTACTTATTCTCGTAACAGTTACAGTAACATCAATCTATGTATCCAGCGAACATACTTTTTATTGGTGGGATTACGCGGGCTACAATACCGCTACAGTCAACACGGCAAATTTATTTCGAGACTCGCCAGATAAAGCATGGCGCGGAGTTATAGAATCGCTATCTAAGGAAAAAAACCTGTTAATTTCTCTGCCGTTAGTGCCGTTTATTCTCTTATTTGGCGAGTCTCGGCTGAGTTACATTCTCAGCGTATCCCTGATTTATGTGCTGCCGTTTCGCCTGTTGCTGGGGGCAATTTCTGCAAAGCTAATTCCAGTTTATCCCCGCCGGGTGTTTTGGTCAACGGTGCTGCTGAGTTTATTAATTCCGATGAGTTGGATACCGACTCTGCGGGGATATCTGGATACTGGCGGCTGTGTGTTTGTAGCCTGGGCAATTTTGGTTTATTTGCAGGATGTTAAGCTGAAATCTTGGTGGAAAATCCCGTTAATTGGGTTTTTGCTGGCGGCGGCGATTCTGTTGCGGCGTCATTTTGCTTATAGTGCGATCGCATTTTTTGGTGCAGCGACTTTACAGGTTTTTATCGAGTTTATTGTACAGTATAGCAATCCCAAATCAGTTATCAACATGGTTCAGGCTTTTAGCCGGGACGGGCTAGAAGCCCATCCCACAACTCATTTAGGATTGCTATTTCAAAGTATTCAAAACAAAGGTTGGAAAAATTTGTTTGACTCCGGCATCAAATTGAGTTTGATAGCTGCAACTAGCTTGACTATTTTAATGTTGGTAGCGGGAGATTTTACTCGCAGTGCTCTGACGGTTGACTACCGCAATTTGTATGTCGCTTGGAGTTTGCCTGTAAATGATATTTTAACTCGTTATGCGGATTTTTACGGTTTGGGAACTTGGCTGCTGGTACTGATTGGTTTTTCGGCGGGAATTCTCGCCCGAATGCTGGTGCCCGCAGCGGCTATTTTTGTTTCGTTGTTTGGGGTTTTGTCGCTGATTGAATGGCTGTTAGTTTTGCGTTACGGCTACTTGCACTATACAATTCATCTTACACCGATCGCACTTTTAGGATTGTCAACATTTTTCTGGACAACTTGGCTGACACTCAAGGGAAAAGTTCGGTATTTGATGGTGGGTTTCGCGGGTTTGTACCTGGTTGTAAATGCCGCAGTCGGGTTAATTCCTCTCAAAATTGATTTGCCAAGACTGTTTGTGGGTAATTTTCCGCCGTTAGTGCGATCGGACTACGACGAAGTTGTAAAATTAGTAGAGTTTCTGCGAAAATTAGCACCGAATGAAGAACCAATTTATATTGCCGGTGCTTCTAACAGTTTTAATGCTAACATCCTCAGACAAGCCAACCGAAAATTAAACCCGCCGGAGGGTTGGTGGAAATTAAATACCATCGGGAGGCCGCAAATAGACTCGCGCGATACTTACCCGCTACCGGAGTTGTTGCAGTCACAATATGCGGTGGTTGCTGTACCTTTTCAGCAGGTGTTACCGACTGACGAACAAGTTTTGCGATCGCGCGAACAAGATGTTGTTAAAGTTGTGTACGATGCCTTTACAGAAAATTGGGAAATTGCCCGCGATTTCCAATTGCTACCGGAACAGTTTAAGCTAGAAAACGGCGTGAATGTCAGCGTTTACCGGAGGAGGCGGCCGACTGATACAGAAACGGCAGTTAGGACTCTGGAGGCGATGCAGCGACAAATAGTCGATCGACCGGGCACGCAGTTAGATTGGATTAGTTTGCATCAATCAATCTACACAAGTGCCAATTATTCAGTAAGTCAAGAATCGGATAACCTATATAATATTGTAACTCATCCAATTAAAAACAGCAATAAACTCGATACATCTTTTCTGTATTTAGGTTCCATTTCAGATAAAGTAAAATTTACCGGCAAACTCAATTTACCTAACAAGCAATGTCCGGGAGTTGTCCTGCGCTTGACTTTGTGGGGCAAGCAAGGTAAATTAATAGACTCAGCAGAGATGGCGTATAGTCAAAAAAGTGCGATCGGCTTAAATCTATTAGTTGAAGGCAAAAATCCGATTTATCTGCTGCTTGAGGTATTGAGTAGCAGCAAACAGGATTTATCAAACCAATGCCAACTGGAGATTAACAATTTAGCTGTCAGTAGGTAAGTGCAACCGTCAATGCAAAAACATCCAAAATCTCACTGGTATTTAAATCTATCTCTCTATACTTTTGTCATCATCGGTTCCCTGATGGCCACTGGCTATATTTTCCCCATTGGAGGCAATTTTCCAGAAGTGCCACCCATTCAATTTATGTTAAATCCTGAACTCTATAAAAATGACTATTACGTTCAGGAAATGGTTAAGTTTAATCCGAGATATTACTATTATTATATTATCTATTTGCTCGCAAACTTAGGAACAAGCATTCCCCTAGCGCACTTTATCTATCAATTCTTAGCCTTAGCTTCATTTATCCTCGCTTGCTACGCCATTATCAATATTTATACTAAGTCAAAACTGCCCGCAGCAGCGATGAGTTTTTTATGTATAGCTGCTTCATTTACAGACGTTGGTAACACGCTGATATTTTCCACCAAATCCTTACCCAGTACCTTCGCTATGGCCTTCGCTATCTGGGGAATTTACTTTAGTTTGCGCCAGAAATGGCTGACGGGATATTTATTTTTTGGACTGGCTTGTCTGCTGCAATTTTTAGTTGGTTTGTTGCCGGGATTGATGATGGTTCCCGTTTTGGTAATTCAATCTGTAAAACAGCGGAAGTTCAAAACATTAATTTTGGCTATCGCACTTTTAGCAGCAATGGCAAGTATCGTTTACGTACCGATGTTATTAACAGGTACTACCAGCACTCACACTATCGACAACGCTGATTTTGTCTACATTCACGCGAAAGTCCGCAACCCCCACCACATCCTCCCGTCAAATTGGGATATCGGGAATTGGTTCAACTTTATATGTTTCATAATGGGTGGCTTGCTGTGCATCAAAAACTCCGATTTATTGCCAAAAGAAGACAAAGTTAATTTTTATGTAATTGTTGGCACATCAATTTTTGCACTGTTTCTAAATTACATATTTGTAGAAATTTACCCTTTGGCTTTTATCGCCAAACTACAGTTAGCTAGAACCGTACCTTTTGCTCAATTAATTATATTTATTGCTGTTGCATTGACGGTAGATAAACTGTACAGAAAAAAACAAATAGCTGTTAGCTTGTTGCTGTTAGCTGTACTAACTTTGCCTTTTAGGGGCATCATTTTCCTAGGATTATCACTTTGGCAAACAAAAAATTATGTATTGCCTAAACGATATAATATATTGTTGTGGATTTTAGCAGCAGGAACGGTAATTTTCAGCTTGATATATCCGCTGACTGATTCATGGGAAATAATTGGCGATCGAATAATTAGCATCCCAGTTTTTTTCTCAATCCTCGCCTTCCCATTTATTTTAGAAAAAACATCCTTAGCTACATCTATCAAACAGACTATAATTCACACATTAGCCTTAATAACTACCGCCACCTTAGTTTTTGGATTAGCAGGAATTCTGCCAAAACCTATATTAAATGTATTTCAAACAAGAGTTAATATTAATGCCGTTCCCAGGGACGACTTAAGCAAATTAGCTGTGCGATTTTCGCAAAGTAGCAGCCGCGATTCACTCGTATTAATCCCCCCCTCAGTTACCAGCTTCCAGTTTTTCTCCGAAAGAGCGATTGTCGTCAACTTCAAAAATTTCCCCTTTACCGAAAAAGGCATCAAAGAGTGGCAAAATCGCATGGAAACTGTTTTAGGAGTTCCCTTAAACCCGCAAATGATTTGGGGAGGAAATGACTTTTTCATCCGTCGCAGCAGTGCGGATTTAGTCAAAGTAGCCAAAAACTATCATGCCGATTATATCCTGACTCGCACTGACTGGCACCCAAATATTCAAGGGGAAATCGCCGACAAACAAGGCAAATGGATACTGTTTAAAATTAAGTAATAAGTAATTGGTAAAACTTGTTAAATCCAAATTATGACTTTTATCTTATACCAATTCTAGCCTCCAGAAAGCAACAATGATGAGTGTGGGTTTGTTTGCTGAAATATAGCGGTTCTCAGAAAGATGAGGTACGTAGTTGGGCTTGGGCCCTCTTAGTTTCATTGGTTATATAAGCTGTCATTCATACCTCATCTTTTTGAGAAAGGCTATATTGTGTAGGGTGCGTCGCTAAAAGATTGTGGATATTATTTAAGATTTAAGGGTGGCGACGCACCCGGAGCGATACTGTTGCATGAGTTTTGAGAATTAGTATTAGTCTGCTGAGGTAGACTTTGCTTGTCTACAAACTATTTCAATCGCCGATTTATCTGCGTTAATCAGCGTTAATCCGCCTTAATCTGCGGTTAAATATCAAAACCAGAATCATCAATAATTTCGCTAATTTGCTTGTCCACATAATCAGCATCCACATTCCGCGCCATCAACTCAGCCAAAATTCCCAAAGAAATCAACTGCACCGACAGAATTGTACACAAAATCCCAAAAAATAACAAAGGTCGATTGCCGATCGGCCCAAAATTCATCCCCGCCAAATTCAGAAACCAAATAACTATCAAATAACTCAGCGAAACAGTTCCCACCAAGCCAAAACACAATCCCAAACCCCCAAACAAATGACCCGGTTTGTGCAAATACTGCGTCGTGGCTAACACCGTCAACAAATCAATAAAACCCCGCGCATAACGTTCCCAGCCGTAATTCGATTTTCCGTGCTTGCGCGGATGGTGTTCGACAACTACTTCGCCAATTCTAAACCCTAAATTGTTGGCTAAAGCCGGAATGTAGCGGTGCAATTCCCCGTACAATTTAATCGACTGCAAAACTTCCCTGCGATAAGCTTTAAAACCGCAATTCATATCGTGCATTTTTACCCCAGTCAGCAAACACGCAACGGCATTAAACAGCTTGGAAGGTAAAGTTTTAGAAAGCGGGTCGTTTCGCTGTTTTCGCCAACCGGAAACTAAATCAAATCCCGATTCTAAATGATGTAAAAATTTGGGAATCTCAGCGGGGTCGTCCTGCAAATCGGCATCGAGAGTAAAAATAATTGTCCCTGCAGCATTGCGAAATCCTGCTGAAAGTGCGGCGGATTTGCCAAAGTTGCGGCGCAGTTTAATCGCTTTAATTAGTTTGGGATGTTGGCTGGCTAAATCAGCAATTTCTTGCCACGAATAATCGCGGCTACCGTCATCTATGAAAATGACTTCGTAATTGTCAATTCCTGTTTGGAACATGACAAGTTTGATTTTTTCAAACAGTAATTTTAGAGTGGCTTCTTCGTTGTGAACTGGGATTACGAAGCTGAGGTGTTTTGGCATAGGGATATTCTATTTCATTTGTGTTGTCAATGAGATTTTTTTTATTAACCGCAGAGAGCGCAGAGGGCGCAGAGGAGGAGAAAGAGAGGTTTTTTAGTTTTTATCGATCGCTTGGGAGTTTCGCAAGGCTACCCAACCTTCGCGGTTTTTAAATGAGGCATAGGCTGTCAATAATTTATCTGTTGGTGATGTTTGAATGTATCCTCTCCAAGCTGCGAATTCGTAGGAATGGCCAAACAATTTAACTAAATCTGGGCGGGGAAATCCTGACATGGCGAAACCTCGAACGACATTTTCTTGGTTGAGAATGGCAATACATTTTACATTGTTTTCGGGGTCTCCTACCCAGCCAATTACTCTGGAGGCGGCGGGTGCGAGTTTAGTTACTGTATCAAAATATCCGGGTACTCCGTCTTTGGGCGCTGACAGTAAATTTGGGTCGATTTTTGTGTCTAATGCTGCACAGAAATTGTGTTTTTTGATGTCTCGGTTAAATGGCACTAAGTTGTTAGTTTTTAAGGCATCGATTAACCCGATAAAAGCCGCAGGTCTATTGCCTACACGGTCTTTAATTAGCGTTACGTCGGTGATGCCTAATTGCAGTGATAATGCTACTAACGGTTGATAGGTTGCTCTGCGGGCGATCGCCATTGCAGTTTCGCCTCCCACCCCGTACATTAAAATAATCGCAACTGTCGCGACTGCAAACAGCGGTGTCAGCCAACGCCCTTGAATTCTTGGTGTTGGCTGCAACTCGCGCACCCACAATACTGTCAGCACAATTGTGCTCATCCAAAACAAAGCTGGGAGTGTGGCGTAGCGGGAAACTGTGGCTTGTTCGACGCCAAATCCCGATCGACTGACAGCGGCCATTAACGCCGTTTGCAGCGTATAAAGTTGGATTGATAGCCAAGGCAGCCAATCCAGGCGATTCCCTACGGGATAGCTACGCTTCACGACCTTTTTTACAAATAGCCAATAACCCACAAAACCCGTCGCTGCAATCAAACCAATTATACCAATAATTGAAGCAACAATAATATTTTCGCTAAATATTCCGCCGAGATAAGTGGGAATATATTCGAGAGTTTTGAGGGGGTTGATTTTAGTTAAAGAAGGGTGATGAGATGGAGTTTTATAAGTTAAAAAATAAATGCCAATCACTGCAATCGAAGCAATGAAATACAAATAAGTTATTCGCCGAGGAAACCGCAGCACAACAGCAGCAGCACACAATATCGGCCACACAGCTAAAGGAGTGCTGTAACTAATACAGCCTAAAACGCCAAAAACAATGCTACCAATTACCCACTGATTTTGTTTCCATTCCGTGTTCCCAGGCAAAGCCTGGGAATGAATATCCAGAGGTTCCGCCTCCCTTTTATTTAACAAAAGTTTCACATAGGATTGCAAACAAAATATCGAACAAATCACAAATAAATTAGCAATTATCCAGTGAACCCCGCTGAATCCCCGCATCCAATTGTGAGCCGCCGCCGGAGTAAAATTAAAAATAGAAATGCAAAGGAGTAGCGAGATAAATTGCAGGGGAAGACGCCTCAAATTTAACGGCAGCAGAGCAATTAATACGTGACACTGAATCCAAGCCAAGAACCATGCCACTAAACACAAACCAATATTTGAACCTTGGGTGACAGCTATATTCAAGCCGTAAATAATTGCCGGAATCAAGACAAAATGCTCGTTTGCCCGAAATATCCAATTCAAAGGATTGGTAGAGAAACCGTCTACTGAATAAAAATTCCACGTCATCCACCAATAATCAAAATTAGACAAGTCTCCCGCTTGCGCTATCAAGTACAAAATATATGACGCTGGTATTAGAATGCCCAGAACTGATGCAACGATTAAAACATATTCTGACTTGACTTTCATGGGATTCGTAAACACAAATATTTGGATTAGTAGGGGCGGGTTTTACCAATAATTTCGGCCTAAGACCAATAATCTAGTAAACCCGCCCCCACCCAACAGTAAATTCAAATGTAGCTCTTTCAAGATACAAGGGGCGGGATTAGCATTAATAATTGGCATATCGCAAATAAATCTGTACAAAACCCGCCCTCATGTTTTGAACTTTACTCAATTTTTCATTTCACTTCTCTTGCCAGCATTTTTCTGAGTCCTTGCCGCCAGTGGGGAGGATGCGTACCCAGAAGTGCTGATATTTTTACCGTAGAGAGAACCGAAAAAGCGGGGCGTTTTGCGGGTGTCGGATATTCGGCGGTGGTGATAGGAATTACGCGCTGAATTTTTAGGGGAAATCCGAGTGTTTTTGCTTCTTCAAAAATGGCGATCGCAAAATCGTACCAACTACAAACACCGCTGTTAGTGTAGTGGTAAGTCCCAAAAGTTTCTTGCCCGAGGAGAGGAATAATTTGCGAAGTCGTCGCACTTAAATCCCCAGTCCAAGTAGGACTTCCGATCTGATCTGCTACTACCCTAATTTCTTCTCTTTCCTTCCCCAACCTCAGCATGGTTTTGACAAAGTTGCCTTTGCCTCCGTTGCCGTAAACCCACGATGTTCTAATAATAATGTGCCGATTTCCCGCTTTCCGAATTGCTTCCTCGCCTGCTAATTTAGAATGGCCGTAACTTCCCAGCGGGTTAGTAGAATCTGTTTCCAGATAAGCAGAACCGTGACTGCCGTCAAATACATAATCAGTAGAAAAGTGAATCAAACTTGCTCCCAGTTTTTCGCATTCTTCTGCAAAAATTCCCGGGGCAATACCGTTGACTGCGCGTGCTAATTCTGGTTCACTTTCCGCTTTGTCTACCGCAGTGTAAGCACCCGAATTGACGACTAAATCAGGTTGAATTTCAGCCATTGCCTGACGGATGGTTTCGGGTTGTGATAAATCGAGGCCAGTGCGATCGACCGCAATTACCTCTCCCGAAGATAATAAAATCGGCTGCAATTCTTGAGCTAGCTGTCCGCTGCCACCTGCGAGTAAAATTTTCATGATCAAAACACTTGAGCTCTTTTCAACGTTTGTCCAGCTTTGTCTTTACCTGATAAGATTGGTTGGGAACCATCTAGCGGCCAGTCGATCGCCAAATCGGGGTCATTCCACAGGATACACCGCTCGTGTCCCGGTGCATAGTAGTCTGTAGTTTTGTACAAAACTTCAGCAATTTCTGATACTACTAAAAAACCGTGTGCAAATCCCGCTGGAACCCAAAGTTGCCGTTTATTTTCTGAACTCAGCAAACAGCCCACCCACTGCCCAAAAGTCGGAGAATTTTTTCTAATATCCACCGCTACGTCAAATATTTCGCCAGCAACTACCCGCAGCAATTTGCCTTGAGGCTGCTGCATTTGG
This sequence comes from Microcoleus sp. F6_B6, assembly GCA_036702215.1. Lineage (GTDB taxonomy): Bacteria > Cyanobacteriota > Cyanobacteriia > Cyanobacteriales > Microcoleaceae > Microcoleus. The sequence continues at coordinate 256,430 of JAUBST010000004.1, read as the reverse complement.
TAGTGCAAACCGCGCAGCACATTTTTAGATGATTTGGAATGATTGTCTTGTACAAATTCTGCCGTCACGCCTGTTTTTTCGACAAAAGCTTTGTGATTGAAACTCTCAAAAAAGAAACCGCGCTCGTCTCCGAAAATTTTCGGCTCAATTATCAGAACTTCCGGTATTTCGGTAGATATAACATTCATAGTTAGCTGTGAAAGTGATAAACTCATACTCAGTCTCTGCTATTTTACTATGAAAGCCGACGCATATCTCAAAAAATTGTACGCCAATCGATTTGATTCCCGACAAATGCAAGCGAAGGTGGCACTCTGGAAAGTTTTAATTGACGATTTTTTACAAAATTATGTTCCTCCAGACTCAGCACTTTTAGATATAGGCGGCGGTTACTGCGAGTTTATAAATCAAGTTGTGGCTGCAAAAAAATATTTGATCGACCTCAATCCAGATTCAAAGTTATTGGCTAATCCTGATGTGAATGTGCTTAATATTGATGTGTTGAATTTGGACGCTTACACATCTTTTACCGAACAGTTCGATCGTATTTTCATCTCAAATTTTTTTGAACACCTCCGCAACAAAGAGGAACTTGTAGAAATTATCTCCTTTTGCTTAGAGGCCCTCAAGCCTAGCGGTTCTCTGTTGGTAATTCAGCCTAATTTTAAATATTCATACAAGGAATACTACGATTTTATCGACCATCAATTACCGATAACGCATTTATCGCTGCAAGAGCTTTTACAAACTGTCGGGTTTGAAATTGACCTGATTCTACCGAGATTTTTACCGTTTTCGACGAAAGGCAGACCTGCCTCGCCCTTGCTGTTAAAAGTTTACTTAAAATTGCCTTTTTTGTGGCGATTTTTGGGAGGGCAAATGTTTGTTAAAGCATCGAAACCCAACAATTGAGCATCTTCCTCAATATCGATACTTCCCGTCAGAGGCGGAAAATGAAAATGTAGGGAAATTGCTCATTTTAATAATTCATCTACGGGAATGCTAAAACCGGGTAAAACAATTTGAGTGCTAACAGCTTCGCCAGCAATAAAGATGCTTCTGGTTTGTTTTGTTACTACAATAATCCATTGGTTTTCAGGATATACCAGCCAAACTTCCTCACTTCCCGATTCTAAATATTCTGTAGCTTTAGCAATTACATCTTCCGCCAAATCTGTTGGCGAAACAATTTCAGCACATAAAGGAAAACTTTGCGGCAGCACTTTGAGATTGCCAAATTGTGCTGCTAATTCCGGGGGAAGGTAGGCAACATCAGGATAGCGCCCCTGCTTGTTTGTGCGGCAGGGAACATCGGTATAAACTTTTCCTCCCTGTCCGCTGGAGTCTTTGTAGTTTCTCCAACAAAAGTAAAGATTTCCCTGTACTTCGCTATGCTTGAGAGTCATGCCATTTTTCTCCAATAATTCACCATCAACCCACTCTTGCATATCCGGTGGACTTTCCATCCATGCTTCTAGAGAGTAGATTTTCGATTCGGCGGCAACTATCATAGGTCAACTCCTAATTAGTATTTTTGTTCATCTGCGGTCTGTAAAATCTCTCATCCGTGTCATTCAAATATCCGGTTTTGCCTCACATAACATTTTAGTTTTGGAGTGGCCTAGCTGCGCTTCACGTACTTTTTTTGATAAGTGGGTGAAGCTAATCCTTACTTGGTTGATTTTCAACTATCGGCGAGGTTTTGCGTTTTTCCAGCCAATCTTGAACTAATTCACAAACAATCTGGCTCATGTTCACGCCTTCGAGTACACAAGCAGACTTAAACTCTCTTTTTAAATCGAGAGGGATGACAACGTGCATAGTAGTTTCTTCAACCGTGCCCGTAGCAACCACATTGAGAGAGGGCTGAAAGTGTTGAATAAGTGCTATCTCAAGCTCTGGAAGCAAGCTGATATCCGTGCAGTGGAGCCAAGCAATACAAATATCTGAGTCCATTGCATTTAACTGATGCCACCGATGGTGAGCACACCATCGCTGTTGCAAGTTCCCTGTCATGCCGATATACAGAACTTTCTGAGCTTCCAGTACAAAGTAAATAGCCGGACATTTGGGCAGTTCAGAACGGTTGGCTAGCGGTACTGAAGGCAAAGTAAGCGGGTTAATGGCTGTTGGATTCACTCTTACGACTCCGGTGCAGGTTCTTGCTTAGGTTGTTGTTTTTGATAATCTTGAACACCTTTTTCAATCAGCTTCCCAGCCAACCAAGACACAGACCGTTCGTCTTTCTCGGCCCATTCTTCTAATGCTTTGGCTATTTCAGGATTGACGTAAGTTGTTACTCGTTTGAGGTTTTTTGCTGCCACGCTTGTGTTTTTTCCATAACTACTTTACATAACATTCTACTTTTTGACGTTACCTATTGACAGAGTATCACACTAAGTGTTATATTTTTACATAGTAACAAAAGGTGTTACTAAAAAATACCAAAACCAAACCCCTACCGTTTCAGACTGCAATCGAGAGGCGGCAGGGGTTTGGACTCCCACAATCAGGAGATATCTCTATGATACCAACACCAAAGTCTGTTCCCGAACTGCTGCGGGCAAAAATTCCCGATGCACCCAGCGACAGAAAACCCGTCCGCTTGCTGCTGTGCGGCACGCCCAAAGGCGTCAACCGCATCATCGACATCCTGCACGTCTTGGGTTTCGCGAAAATTGTGGAATGGAGTCCGCCTTTACCATCACCCATTAGCGGTGAAATTATGCGGATTTTGACCCGCTATTTTGCCGAGTAGAAATTGATGGCGATGGCTGTCGCCGATTGGAGCGATAGCTGTCGCCTACGCACTTTGAATTGTTATAATTAAAGATTGCAAATCGTCCAGTATTTTGGGCTTTGGGAGATGAGGATGAATTTGCTAAAAAAGCATCAATTTTAGGACAAACATGATGACACAAACTCAATCATCCGCCGCCCTTGCACTCAATATTCCACTAACACTAACACTCACCGTTACCCGCGAACAGTTCATTGAATTGGCGATCGCCAACCGAGAATTACAATTAGAACGCACAGCAACAGGAGAATTAATCGTGAACCCACCAACCGGAGGCGAAACAGGAAAGAGAAATCTCGATATAGAAGGACAACTTTGGTTGTGGAACCGTCAAACTAAACTAGGTAAAGCGTTTAACTCTTCTACTGGTTTTCACCTGCCCAATGGAGCAGATCGCTCTCCTGATGCGTCTTGGGTGCGTCAAGAAAGGTGGGATGGACTCACCCCAAAACAAAAAGAAGGCTTTATTCCCTTGTGTCCTGATTTTGTGGTAGAACTTCGTTCTAAAACTGACAACATGGAACCGCTGCGAGCCAAGATGAAAGAGTATATGAACAATGGTGCTCGTTTATGTTGGTTGATAGATAGAAAAAACAGAAAAGTGGAGATTTACAGGCAAAGTCAAGATGTAGAAGTGCTGGAAAATCCTGCAACTCAGTCCGGTGAAGATGTGTTGCCTGGGTTTGTCTTAGATTTGACAGAAGTTTGGGGATAAGCGATAGAGGGTAGGCACCGGAGCACTACCCCTACAAATCTGTATGAATGATTGAGATTTGCTATTATTTACAAATAAACACATTGCGATTTCAAACAGTATGACCAAGCAAAAAATCTTACAGGAAGGTCGAGAATATACATTTCGTTCATACTTTGAGTTACCTTACGAAACGGATCAAATTTTAGCAGAATTTGATTACTCGCTGATCAAAACTGAGCTGTCTTTGCCGCATACCTCTAGAGAACTGGCAGAAATAGCTTTTCTCAAACAAAGAATTAAAGAAACTTTATTTTTTGTCAGTCTCAGCAGCGAAACAGCTAGAAGAGAATCATTAGTATCGCCAGTTTTGCTAGACATCATCCGGTACTGCAAATGTCAACTGCGATTTGAGTATACTCTCAACGTTAATAGCTGGTTAAAGGGGAATTTAGATTATTTCGTAAAATCCGAGCGAGAATTGCTAGTCATTGAAGCAAAGAACGACGATATGACTAGAGGATTTACCCAACTAGCTGTAGAATTGATCGCGATGTCTCACGTTGAAGAGCAAAATATCTTTTACGGTGCGGTGACAATGGGAGATGTCTGGCGATTTGGCAAGTTAGACCGAAATCAGCACACTATTTTTCAAGATATCAATTTGTTTAAAGTGCCTGACGATTTAGAGGATTTAATGAAAATAATGGTGGGAATTTTAGACGGGGATGAAATTTCGCCGTAGGGTGCGTCGCTTCTAGTCACTCAAATAGTGACGAAATTTCCCATAGCGACGCACCTTACTATTTGCAATCTGCCATTAAAAAAATCCCTACAAAATCGAACTCAAAACAACCTCATTAGCAGCAATCCAATCATAAATATCCTGCAAAGCCGCTTCCGGCCCCATAACAGGCCGCCATCCTGTTTTCTCCATCACCCTAGAAGAATCAGTAATAAAAATCGGAATATCCCCCGCGCGTTCCTCCAAAACAGGATTAATTGAAATCGATTTACCGGTAATCTTTTGGCACAAATCAGTTGTCTCAACCAAAGAAAGACTGTTGCTCAAACCGCCGCCAACATTAAAAACTTCACCGTCAAATTCAGCAAAATGTTCTAATTGATAATTAACTAACCTCAACAAATCTTCAACGTGCAGCAAATCCCTAACCTGCTTCCCGCTGCCGCCAAAACCGATATAACTCAGCGACTTTTGAAAATAGTGAGCCGCCACCCACAAACCGCAAACTCCCTGATCGACTTTACCCATTTGCCAAGCCCCGGTAATCAACCCGCAGCGGTTAATAATTGCGGGCACATTGTATGCTTCCCTGTATTCCTCAATCAGCAATTCCGAAGCTAATTTAGTTGCTCCGTAAAGCGAACGGTGTCCTTTTAATGGGAAGTCTTCTGATATGCCCAACTGTGATATACCGGGTAAAGTTTGCTCGGGGGCGATCGCAAATCTATTGGGCAACTCTAACAGCTTAACAGATTTGACACTGGCGATCGGATAAACCCGACTCGTAGACAAAAACAACAAACTAGCACCCGTTTGTCTCGCCAACTCCAAAACATTTACAGTACCCAGTAAATTCGTCTGCAAAACATACTGTGGCGAACTAAAACCAGCCAGCACAGAAGGCTCCGCAGCACAATCTATAATGCAGTCGGCATTCAGTGCAACAGGATCTAAATCTGCCGCTGTGCGAATATCCCCGTAAACAAACTGAATCCCGCAACTTTTAAGCCGAGGCAGATTCAATTCTGAACCCCGGCGGCGCAGGTTATCTAAACAAATTATTTGCCATTCCGGGTGCAGTTTCTTCAGGCCAATTGCCAAACAACTGCCGATGAAACCCGCCCCGCCAACAATTAAAATTCTCTCAGGCATTGACTCAACTTTATTCGCGGATTACCGCATCATCCTGCAGGTTAATTTTGACCAGAAAGAATTGGTTGAAAGCCTCTCCCTTTGAGGGAGAAATTAAAATCAGACTATTCATTACTCCAATCCTCTTCCTTCTAGGTAGAGGTCGCTCTCAAACTGTCAACTGTCAACTGTCAACTGTCAACTGTTGAAAGCTATTCTGGTTCAATTCCCAAAGCCCGCAACTGATTTGCTAAACTTTCAGCTTGTGCTTGGGCTTGTGCAGCTTGTGCTTGGGCTTGTGCAGCTTGTGCTTGGGCTTGCAGTGCAGCTTCCTCTGGGGTAGGAACTAACTGTCCGCCTGGGGTAAAATAGCGCAATTTCCCATCATGAATTCCTAGATATAATTCCAGCACCTCACTCCACAATCTGCCAAATTCATTGGCAACAATTGCTTGGTATTCTTGACCGATTAACCGAAAACCGCTAAATTCTAAATCTTCAGGGTCGAACCAAAAGTATTCGGGCGTTCTAAACCGATTTTGATATAAAATCTTTTTTTCACTGCGATCGACTCTGGCGGTAGAAGTAGAAAGCAGTTCTATAATTAAATCGGGGTATTTACCGTCTTCTTCCCAAACTACCCAGGAACGGCGCGGGCGTTTTTCAGTGTTGGTAATTAGAAAAAGATCGGGACCGCGAAAATCCCGATTCCGCAATTGTTGCTGGCTGTAGTAAACTGTCAGGTTTGCCCCGATAAAAAAATCGTTCCGCCCGCGCCAGTGCCATTCCAAACAGGCAACTAATAATGCTAATTGAAGATAATGGAGGGAACTTTCCATTTCCGGTTCGTCACTTTCCAGTTTACTGGTATCTGGCATCAATTTTGCCAGTTCTCGGGCTGTAAAAACCATGAGTTAATCCTCGCAATTTGTAGCTTTTCTCTGACTACATATCTATAATTTTTCTCAATTTGCAAAAAATGTGGTGTAATTGTTCACCATTATAATCGGGAAACTCGATTTTGCCAGAAATCTGCGAGGCTATTCCGGAGCTGACATCTATGGAATTGTTTCATCTCGCGGGAATATGCCAGCTAGGACGATTGTTAACCGATCTCGCTCATTATCCCCGATCGGCACCTAAATATCAACGGCTGGGATGCCAAAATCATTAGCCATCATTCCTTTGCAGTCAGGACTTCACTCCTGGAATTTGGCAAAAAATCTAATTGCAAATCTGGTCTCTTTCTGCTGCGGTGATAATCGCCGCGTGAGAGATGTTTTTCGAGCCAGACATACAAGACAATAAACAAATACCGGCTGCCCATCTCTTTGATTTTCAGCTTAGAAATACCAGCAGTCCGATTGTACCACCTCAGAGGAATCACCGTATAGGAAAAACCCCGAACAATTGCTTTTAAAGGCAGTTCCACTGTCAAATTAAAATGATGGCTCAAAATCGGTTGCACGCCTTCAATCACTTCTCTGCGGTAAATTTTAAAAGCATTGGTGACATCGCTGTACCGCAAGCCGAAAATACTTTTGACAAACCAGTTTGCTAAGCGGTTAATTGCTAACTTGTGAATTGGATAATCAACCACAAAGCCGCCTTTGATAAAGCGGGAACCGAAAACGCAATCATATCCTTCTTGCAACTTGCGGTATCCTGCTACCAAATCTATCGGATCGTCGGAAGCATCCGCCATCACAATTGCGGCAGCATCTCCGTCAAATTCCGCCAATCCCCGGCGCACGGCAAATCCGAAACCGTTGGGAGGTTGATTGTTGATGTATCTAACTGTGCCAAAAGTCTCTGACAACTCCTGGCAAATATCAATAGTTCGATCGACACTGTTGTCATTGACAATCAAAATTTCGTGCGGAATGCCTTCTAAATCGAGCTTCTGGGCGATCGCCCGCACAGTACCGTACAAACAGCCCTCCTCATTGTGAGCTGGTATAATCACAGAAATTTTCACTCCTCATCCTCCGCGCAACTGGACAAACTGGTTGTCAACAGGATTATACACCCAAGCCTTAATTTCGGTTTGGGCGATCGGCAAATTATTATCCGACAAATCAACAGCCCACCTTGCATTGTTGTACAACTGAGATTTTAAACTCTTAGCAATGTCGGGACTGTTCAAATTTACATAAGCGTTAGCAAAAAAAGATTGTTTATCGCCGGCAGATAGCAGTACAATATTTGGTTGTTTCAAATTTCCTGGCAAAACCGCCCAACCGGCAACCTTGACAGCCGCATTTTTCTTGACAGTCACCGATTTCTCGCTAGTTTGAGGTTGGTCTAAATAGCCGTAAACTTTCTCGCTTTTAGAAATAAACTCTACATTTTTAGCGAACTTTCTCCAACCTATTTTGCCGATAATTGCCGCGCCTTCTCTCACCAGCCAAGTTTTTTTGCTCAGCACCCTCAAACAGCTTTCCGGCGAATTATCAAAAAAATCAGACGGTTCCAGATAGTTGATTAACTGCAAACAATCTTGAGCGCCTTGTTTGTAAGGAAGTGCTAATCTAATTTGGGCGATCGCCTGCTGGGAGTTAACAATAATTATCCCAATTAACAGCCCTGCTAACACCCGATAAACAAGTTTGTAGTTGCGCTTTAGCGCCGCACTCTTGCCTCTGGCAAACAATTGCCCTAGCTGAACCACAGCAATTAACAGCAAAATCGAATTCGTCGTATATCTCGACGATTCGATCGCGTGAATTCCCCCAAATTCTGCCCTACCAGCCGTAATAAACAAAGAAGATAAAACCGAAAAATAACCTATTGACAGCCAAGGTAAAGCCTCACGATGCTCGGTAATCTTTCTCCAAAAGTGGAATTTCCAAAATAAGAAAGTTGCAAATATTAGCAATCCAACAAATGCTGAAATTCCAGGCGATCGCACAATTGGCGAACCCAGCAAACTTAAAAAGTAATCAATCACCACCAACGGCTTATTCAACAATGAAATAATACTTGCTTTCCGACTGGGATGATAATCAATTGAGTAAACAGCACAAGTTGTCGCAAACAGCAGCATCCATGCGATCGCTCTTTTTCGTTTCTGCGCTGCATTTCCCTCCAAGGCCACCACAGCCGGAATCGCAGCCAACCAAGACAGCAAGCCTTGAGCGAGCGAAAAACTCGCAACACAGCAGAATACACCAGCAATAGAGATTCTAATATTAGGCAATAATTTGTGATTTGAAACCAACGCATAAACCGCAGCTACAAAACACAAATTTACGAAAAACCACGCTAATTGAAATCCCCAAAGCCAGTTTTCGTGCTGAACTAGAGAGAAAAGCAAAATACAAGTTAAAATATTAGCTAAATGCCACAAATCATCCCCAACATTCTTAACTTCTTGCATTGAGGATAACTTGTACGCAGCCATAAAAGTTATCGCAGCCAAACCTATGCTGAGACACAACTGATAATTAATATTCCATCTGGAAGCAAAAGCCAGCACTGCAATAATTATTTTCGGGAAAACTATGCGGTGGTTGCTGTGCAAAGCCCAAAAATCGTTAAAAGTTACATTTCCCGCAGCTATTTTTTCAAAAAGGCTAGCTAACCTCCACTCGTCATCAACGGGAACGTTAACGCTAAAATTGGCTACAAATCCGATTAATAAGAGGACAGGAATTAGATATAAACTAAATAATAGGATTTTTTTCATTAATATCAAATCCGGTAGCGTCGGAATTGTAAAATCTAGTCATATCATGTCCGATCGATTAACCGTAATATCCCGGTAGGGGCGGGCTTCGCCGTGAGCGTCAATCGATTTTAGATTTTAGATTTTAGATTTTAGATTGACCCCACGGATAAATACGTTCGGCAAGTGTCATCGGATACAGGTTTTTTATGTCTCCACGGATGAATCCGGGGGCTTGTATCCTCGATGGTTTCGGTCAGCCGAACGGTTTTTGATATTGTCAATTATTCGCAGGTATTGTTGCTGAGGGGAGCCCCTACAAAAATCGCGATCGCTAGAACGAACATGATATCATCAGCTTTTCGACTGACAGTCAACTCTCAACAGTCAACGGTCAAGGGTCAAGGGTCAACCGTCAACCGTCAACTGTTCGCTACTTAATAGTCTTGAACGTATCCATTTTCCCAGTAAATCGGTTGATAAACATCTGCAAAACAGTCCGCTTGCCGATATTGATATTAGAACTCACGGCCATTCCCGACTGCAAATTCACCTCGACTTGATTGGGCTTGTCCTTGTTCAAAACAAACTTCTGATTTTTGAGCTTAATTTTGGTTTTGAAAGCGTAGTATTTCCGCAGTTCAGTAGGAGGCTCAGCATCGCTGCTAATCTCTTTTACTTCACCCTCGGCAGTACCAAACTCCAGCGCCGGGAAAGCTTCAACATTCACTTCCACAGGAACGCATTGGTATTTCGTCAAACCCAGTTTCTCTCTGTTAACTTCTTTCTCGGGACACACACAGCTTTTACCTTTTTCGCAGTCAATCTTTTCTCCGTCTAATTGTTTGCCGTGATACGGCTCCAATTTTGCCCGCTTCTGTCTCAAAGCATCCAATACCAGAGCCACATTGCTGTTTTCCAGGTAAACAACTGCTTCCAAACCGTTGTCGTCATCCAAAACTTTAAGCAGCTTTTCAGTTTGCTGTGCTTCGTAATAAGCTTCTTCGCAGCGTAGTGGGCGCGGTTCGCCCGGTTTGATCACCGAATTAATAATGGATTGGCATATCGGATCTTTCGCCATATCCAACTTAGCTTTCTCCTTCGTAGAAGGCTTCAAATCGAAGATTACCCCCGATACAGGAGCTTTCATAACTTGAGTGTCGCGGTTTTGTTGAGCCTTTTCTAGCTGAGCGTTCACCTCGGACAACTTTTTCAGGTTTTCCACTTTGAAGCGGCTTAGCTGAGAATCGCTGCTGGCAATTTGTTTCTCGTTTTCAGCAATTTTGGTATAAAGTTCTCTCGCCCAGGCATCCTTGGTATTTTTTAACTGTTCTTCGGCGCGGCTGATGGACTCCTGAATGCGCGCTTGCTCTCCTTGCTGGCGCTGTATGTCAGCACTAATTTTTTGGATGTCGCCTTGACGCGCGTTAATTTCGCCTCGGCGCGTATTGATTTCACCGAGGCGCGTGTTAATTTCGCCCCTGCGAGAGTTGATTTCACCTTCGCGCTGCTTGATTTGATCTTGCTGTTTGAGAACGTCGCTTTGGCCTCTGAAAACATCTTGTTCTTGACGTTCTTTTTGCAGTTCAGCGATGGCTCCTTCCTCCACCAGGGGGGCGAGTCGGCCTAGAATGTTTTGATTCGACTTCAATACTTGTTGCGATTTCGCTAACTGTTCTTGGGCCAAATCTCTCTGAGCCAGGGCGGATTTTACTTGCTCTTGCGAAGAAGCTAACTGCTGCTGGGCATAATTTAATTGGTTCTGGGCAAAACCCAATTGTTGCTGTGCGACTATCATTTGATCGCCGGCAGCTTTCTCAGCATCCTGAGCTTGCTTCAGTTGTTTTTCCAACTCCTGAACTTGGCCTTGAGCGGCAGCGACGCGAGACAGAAATTCCGATCGATAATTAACATAAAGTCCTTGCTGGGCTGCGTCAAAATTTCCGCTGGCTCCCCGATTGAGGTACAGTTCGTCAATCAAAGCTTGCAGCACTTGATTTTGTGCCGTAAGGCTCTGTCTGTCCTTGATTGTTGATTCTAGGCTAGAAGGAACAGGGCCTTGAATTTTGCCGTTGACAACATCTTCGTAAAATTTATTTTCCTTTTCCAGAGCTTCTTTAGTTTTCTGTATCGATGTTAAATCGGCACTGGGTGCAAGGGGGTTGAAAGTGAGCAGAGGCTGGTTTTTTTCCACACGATCGCCATTTTCAACGTGAAGTCTCACCACAGCGCCCGTAGCAGGTGCTTGGATGTCTCTAGCACCATCTTTGAGCTCCAATTGGCCGACAGCGGGGACAGCTTGCTCCACGCTAGCAAAATAAGCCCAAACTACAGCAGAAGTGGTCATCAGCATGATCATCCACAAAAACAAGTGCGACCAAATCGCTGGTTTTTCGAGAATGACTGGTTGCTCAGAAAGTATTAACGATTTCATAGCCATTTGTTAGTTCTCAGTTGTTAAGCGTTAGCTATCTGTTGTGAGTTGTTAGTAGATATCAGGTATTCGATGACTCTTGTTGTTGGAAGAGGCAGTAGTAACGCCCTTTAAGAGCCATTAATTCTTTATGAGTTCCCCGCTCGACTACAGAACCTTGATCCATCATAATAATTACATCAGCGTTTTGGATGGTAGTCAGGCGGTGAGTAATGAAAAACACCGTGCGGCCGGCGAAAGCTTCTGCTAAGTTATTGCAAACTTGGCGTTCGGAATGGTAGTCGAGGGCGCTTGTAGCTTCGTCCAAAATCAGCAGTTTCGGGTTTTGCAAAATCGTCCGGGCGATCGCCAAACGCTGTCTTTGACCCCCTGAAAGCGACGCACCCCGCTCTCCCACCACCGTATTGTATCCAGCAGGCAAGCCCATAATAAAATCGTGAGCTACCGCTAATTTTGCAGCTCGCACAATCTCATCCGTACTCGCATCAGGATTGCTCAGAGCAATATTTTCCTGCACAGTACAGTTAAACAGCAAAGTATCTTGCAGCACCACCCCAAGTTGGCTGCGAAGCGAGTACAGTTCCACCTTAGAAATGTCATAGCCGTCAACAAAAATCCGGCCCGACAGCGGCGGATAAAGACGCTGCAACAGCTTCATCGCCGTACTTTTACCGGAACCGCTTCCCCCCACAATTCCCACAAAACTGCCAGCGGGAAATTCCAAATTCACATTAGCCAATTGCAGTGGGCCGCTTTCTAGAAATCGGAAGGAAACCTCCTCATAGGTAACGTGCCCTTGAATTGCCGGCAGCGGGATATTGCTGCGGTCTTCATCGCTGGTTTCCGTCGGCGTATCGACCACATCCTTAAGCATGTCGATCGACATCGAGACTTCTTGGAAACTCTGCCACACGCTCACAAAACGCAGCAGCGAACCAGTCACGTTCCCGGAAATGATTCGGAAAGCAATCAACTGACCCAAAGTAATCTCATTTCCCAGTACCAAATAAGCTCCCACCCACAACTGAGCTAAGTTACCCACCTGGTTTAAAAAGCTGCTAACCGTACCGGCCGTAGTCCCCGTGATAATTGTTTTAAAACTGGCTGTAATGTATTTTGCGTAGCGGCTCGACCACTCCCAGCGGGATTTCAATTCAATATTTTGAGCCTTAACAGTTTGAATCCCGCTGACTACTTCCACTAGATAAGATTGAGAGTCAGCAAAACGGTTGTTTCTTTGTTTGATCAGGCGCAGCACCAGCGGATTGATTAGAACAATCATCAGCCCCAGTATCGGTACCACTGCCAAAGATACAAAGGTTAGCTGCACGCTGTAGGAGAGCATCACGGCGACGTAAACCACCGAAAATACTGCATCGAGAACCACTGTCAGAGCTGTACTCGTCATGAATTCCCGAATCTGGCCCATCATGCTGAATTTGTAGACCAAATCTCCTACGCGCCGATTGTCAAAGTAATTTTGGGGCAGCCGGAGCAAGTGGTCGATGACTTCTGCACTCAATTTGACATCGATGCGGTTTGAGGTATCTATAAACAAAAAGGTACGCAAACCGTTTAGCAGTCCTTCAAACAGGGCAACACCTAACAGAAATGCTCCCAAAATATCCAAGGTGTCAATGCTGCGCTGACCTAAAACTTTATCAATAATTATTTGGCTGATTAATGGGTTGGCAAGACCAAATAACTGTACAAAAAACGAGGCCAGCAACACCTCAAAAAACACTGTCTTGTGTTCCATCAGCGCCGGCACAAACCACCAGAAGCTGAACTGCTCTTTTTGTTCGACTTGCGGAGCTTGCAGCAGCAGGACTTCTCCTGATTCTCCCCAGATTTCTTTAAACTGAGGTATCCGCTTCCGCATCAACCCCTGTTCGGGCGTGGCCATCACCAATTCTTGCTCGGTGATGCTGTAAATAATGGCAAAGCTATCTTGCCATTTAATCATTACGGGAGCTTTGATGCGGTTGATGGCTTCTGCTGGCACTTGCGCCAATTGAGGCGTCAGGCCGATGCTTTGGGCGATCGCCCCGCAAGCTTGCATACTGATAGAACCAGCGGTTTTTAACTGATTTTCTAAAACTTTGCGGATGATATCTCGACGAAATTTGAGGCCGAAATACTTGCTCAACATTTGGAAGCAAGCTAGCGGGCCCTCAATCTGCCCTTTGGCCCGGAAAACTGGGTATCTCGCCGAATCCTTTGGTTGACCAGTTGCGGGTTCTGGGGGGCGGTCTGGACCCGGTAGAATCTCGATCAATTTTCCGGGCGGATTCGGCCCAGGGTCTACTATATCTGGCGTGGGATTTAATGGGTCTGTTTCGGGTTGAGGTTCGGGGGGTTCCCGGAAGCCGACCAATCGGGCGCCGAGGCGGCCTTCTACTTTTAAGGATTTGGCTGCGTTTTCCACAGAGAAGCGGCTGCCGGTGGGAAAGTCGCCCAAGACGCCGCTGCTGACGAGCCAAACTCGATCGGCATCTAGCTCTTTGGCGATGTCTTGAGTTTTTTTGTTGCCGTTTGGCACGTTGACAACTGTCGCATCTTGCCAAGCTTGCAGGGTGAGTTCCTTGAGATTGGAAGTGCCGTCGGCTTGGCGCTGCAACTCCAGGCTCAACAGTTCAAATACTTCGCTCAAGGAACAGTGTTCGCGAAAGGCTTCTCCAAAGGTCGGCTGTTTTTCCAGTACACTCAGGAAATCTTCGGCAGGTAGGACGATCGCGATCACATCTGTAGAAGCGATCGCCGTTTCGCAGGGAACTCCCCTGACCAAGCCAGCCCAGCCCAGGATTTCCTTCGACTGCACCAAGCGCAAACTTACGTGGCGCTGCGAGCGCTGGTCAAAGCCCAGCAGCCGGGCCTGGCCTTGATAGATAATTGCCACCTGAGTCGGCATTTTTTCCCGTTCAAACAGGGGTTGCCCCGTCCGGTAGCCTAGGAGCTGGCATTTAGCCACCAAGGCTGACATAGCAGTCTCTGAGAGCCGGTCAAAGGGAGGTGTTTGAGCTAGGAAATCCTGAATCTGGGAGAGGGAAACAGCGGAAGAAGTCATCCGATTTTTGATTTTTGATTTTTGATTTTAGAAGATTGAATCCACAGATGAATCCGGAGGCTTTTTGTCAGGATGCTACGCTTTTTCAAGTCTCCACGGATAAATCCGGGGCCCCAGACGCAATTGCTTTCGGTCATGATATTGAAGACACGGAGGAGAGGGGCTGTAGCGGGCCTATTTTCGATATCTGTTCGGCGAGCCAGCTTTCAAAGAGTTCGTTAATCAAGTGCAGCCGCATCGATTCATCGAGCTGGGCCGGCATGAACTTTTCTAGTCGAATAATCACCATCCATTCTGCCAGAGGACGCGGCGTCCAGAGTTGATTTGGCTGGCTGACGGACAAAAGTTTGCTGATTGCCGGGTGGGGCTGCGAGAGGGGTACTGGGCCCAACAAGCCGCCGGACTTGGACTCTGGCCCTTCGGAAAAGTCGCGAGCCACTTCGGCAAAGGTTTGTTCCCCTTCTACGATGCGAAAGTAAAGTTCGTTTGCCAGTGCTGGATTTTTGGTGCGTATCAGGGAATAGACTACGTGGTCTAGGCTGGCTTTACGGGTTAAAAAATAATTATCTACTTTAGGTCTCCAAGTGGCTTGCTTAAATTTTTCGATCAGCAAGGGCCTCACTGCCATCTCTTGAAGTTCTGCTTCCGTCATGTTTTGACCGCGCAGCCAAGCTTCTTTGGCTTCCGGGGCTGTCAGTTGGTGTTGTGCCAGAAAGTTCTCCACGGCGGATTGGCGTTCTTCGTCGCTGCAACTAAAGGATGCGATCGCTTGGTCTACTATTACACCCCGCAAGAATTGCGGCATCAACTGATACCGCTTCAGGAGCGATGGCATATCCTGAGCTTGCAGTAATTTATCGCCTATTTGAAAAAGTCCTGTCATTTTTTTTTCTCCAACTGACTTGCGCTTCCCCTTTTAATTTAGCTGTGGCAGGAAAAGAGCGACAACCACTAACCCCTCAATTTCCCGATGATAGCAGACCGTCAGCGGGCTAGCGCTATTGCCGTCTATTTCTTGACGATCTGCCTAGCGAGGGGTTCCCCGCGGGGCTCAGAATGGTAGCGAGATGCGAGAGTGGGAGAGCGGGCAAATCTTTACTTCTGCCATCTTCCTTGTTCCCTCAACATCCATCCGTTAAATCCCGTAAACTCCTTAGTTGCTTGACTGCCTTCTTCCTTCACTCTCGGAATAGTCTTTCAAAGAGTGTTCCGAGTTGGGTCGAGCCAGCGCGACTGTCGAGATATTTGGGGTTTGCCGCCATTTGTTGCTGGATTCGCTCGCGGTAGTGCCGGCGCAGTTCTGGGTTGGTTCCCAGTGCTTTACCCAGCTCTAAATAAGCATTCTCGCTGTCTGCTACCAGTTCCGGAAGTAGCAGTTCTTCGATCGCGGCGGCTGATTGTCGCGATCGAGTTGTTTGCCCTTTTCTTACCACTACAGGCAATCGGGCCAACAGCGGTTCTGCTAAGGAGCAGGCACTGCTGTATGGATAGGAGTCTAAATATATATCAGCTAATTCCAGACATTTTATGCAATCTGCGCGAGATGGCAGCGCTTTAATCACAACTAAGCGCTTTTTGTCAATCCCAAATTCGGCAAAGAGCGATCGCATTTGTTTGTAAAAAGGCACTGTCGGATAGTTTTTATTGCCGGAACGAAAGGGATACAAAACTAAAATAGAATTCGGTACGGCGACAATAATTTTTGCCCAAGTTTCTCTCAATTCTGGGATAATTGTCAAAGCTTGAGCGCCGGACATGAAAACTACAGATTCGTCTGTAGCTCCCCAACTGCTGCGAGTCGGTTCAACTCTGGCAGGTGCCAATCCTACAGTATAGCTTAAACAGACTCCCGACCCTTCTAAACTAATTAATTTTTCGCGATACTCTGCTGCTGCACCTGCAGGCAATGTCAAATCTCCAGCAATGAAATAATCGATATTTCGGATTCCGGTGGTGGCGGGGGTTGATGCACCGGTAGCTATTTGCACCCGCGCCAGTCGGTGCAGGCACAGCAGCGCGCTTGGTTGGGAAGTGTCGGTAGTATTGGTGCAGATTAGCAGAATATCTAAATCGCGCGATCGAATTTCTCGGACTTGATTTGACAAATCTTCTGACAGTTGCACCAGTTTGTCGGCGCAATTTTCGCAATATTTCCCCAGTCGCTCGTCTTGTACCTGGAAATAGTACACGATAATTTCAAATTTGCTTCTGTCTAAATATTCAAAACTCGGAATTGCTGCACGAGTCTCGGATTCATCACTAATTTTATCCAGCAAAAAGCCAACTCGGATTTTAGTTCTTTCAGGTTCTCTCTGAGGAAAATTCCATTCTGTTTGACAGCCGATATTTTTTAAATAAAATTCCAGAATATCAGCTCGCTGAGTCAATATATCGAGCAGATTGACATCGGTCAAATACAAAGCTTGAAAGCTAACATTTTTCGCAATAAAAGCCGCCAAATAACGCCAAACTTCAGATTCGGGAAAACTAGCGATATTAGCAGCAACGTACTTGATTAGCTGCTGGAAATATTCAAAGTACCTTTCTACTTCCCAGTTTTGTTTAAAATAACCTGGAGACTGAAATATAAATTTCAAAAAGTCGTCAAAAAACCACTGGGGAATCGCTGCATTGTTATACTCAAGTGGCAACTGATAAGCGTGGCGGTACAGCATCGCTGCAAGGAGATATTCTATCTTCTCGGCAATTTCCCCTCCTTCAGCAAGTCTCGATGATAACTGCTGGACAAAACGTTGTTCTTCCTCAGTTAAAGTTTCATTTTTTAGACCGCTATCTATTAGCAATTTATGAGCTTTCCCCATGTCTTTCGCGTAAGCACTTTCTAATTTTTTCGCTGGCAAATTCAGCCAGTATTCAGCTAGCTGTTGGCGGTAGGGGCGCAGCGCGAGAAGAGGCTGTTTTGAGGGGAATTTATGGTATTGTTCGAGCAGCGGTGACAATTCCGATAAACTCGGCTGGGTTCTCAATGCCAACTTTTGGCGGATTGTCTGTTTGATTTGTCGATCCAGGAAACTGTAATCAGGACTATTTAGTAGTTTTTTGTAAAATCTAACTACATCCTTATGATTTTCCCCAGCAGCGAAGTTTTTCCAAGTTTGTTGTTCGGGATGAATCCTGAGCGACGAGAGTTTTTCGTCTATAAATCCAATGTGATAATTGCCCATGATTCGCCACCACATCTCTAAGTCTACATACTGAGATAATCCAGAATCAAATAATCCTATTTCGGTAAAGACTCGGGCGGCAATTAAGACGGTACTCGGTTCGCCAATTTTGTTGATGGGGTTGCTCAAGCATTTAGTATCTGCCAGTAATTCTTTTCCAGGCTGAATAGATTTTAAATTCGACCAACTTTTATGCAAATCTTTAATTGATTGGGAAGCTATCCGCAAAATCGGGTTAGATTCATCTTCAGCTATGGTGATGCCGCGCGGGGAGAAAACCATACCTATTTCTGGGTGTTTTTGGGCGAGTGCGACCATTTTCTCAATACATTCTGGTGCGAGCAAGTCGTCTTGAAACAGAAATTTAATGTATTGACCTTTTGCTTGGGATATGCAGAAGTTCCAGTTTTGCGATAAACCGTAGTTGCGGTGCAGTACGATGCGGAAATCGACTGAGGTTTCTGATTGGAATGATTGGGCGATCGCAATTGTGCGGTCTGTGGAACCGTCATCGGATACAATCAGTTCTATGTTAGGGTAAGTTTGGGCCAAAGCACTTTGAATTGTTTCCGCAATAAATGCTTCTCCGTTGTATGTCGGAATGCAAATACTAACTAAAGGCGGTGCATTTTTTACTGTCGCTACCTGAGATGACTTTTTTCGTATTCCGCGCTCCAAGCTTTTGAAATTATCTGTAATTTCGGCAATATATTCGAGACGGTTTTTAATTTTGCTCCCGACAACTTGCGGAGTCAGTAAAGTCTTAATTTCCTCAGCAGCTATTCTTCCAACTTGCTGAGCTTCCCGGTAATTATTGAAGACATGACGCATTAAATCAGCAGCGTGTTCTCGATCGGGTTCTGCCCACATATTACCTTTTTTGTAAGGCCCGCAATCTTTCTCAATTGGGATTAACTTATACTTGACTAAATAGCTGTTGCCGACATTCATAAATTCTGTATTTGATGAATAGCCTGTGGCAATTACGGGTTTGCCGTAAAACATGGCTTCAGCCATTGTTAAGCCAAATCCTTCGCAGCGGTGCAGGGATACATAACAGTCGCAATTGTAGAGCAAACCGTTAATTTCATCTTTGGACAAATACCCGTCTAGATGTTTGATGTTTGAATTATGTGCTATCGCTGAGTTTAAGGATGCTTGAGCCTCTGGTAATTTGTTTGCATTAGAAGATTTGACAATTAACAATACGCTGTCATCTTCGCCGAAAGCTTGTTTAAATGCTTGAATTACCGCTAAAGGATTTTTGCGTTCGATGCGGCTGGAAAAGTCGAATACAAACAGAAAAATAAATTTATCTTTAGGTAAATTCAGTGCTTCTCTGTTCAGGGAAGGTGCGGGGAGAGCAATACTGGGCATGATTTTGATGACGGGAATTGGCGAGACTGCGGAAATTGCCTCGGCGCAATAGTTGCTGTAAGTCCATATTTCCTGAAAGTGATTAAATGCTGGCTGGAATTCTGGGGGAAATGCGGGCAGTTCCCAAGCCCAAAAGCCGATATTGTATTTATTTTCAAAATAGCTGGAACCTGTATGTTTGATAAAGGTTGCCACTTCATCGGCGTTGACTTGAATTAAGTTTACGGGATGGGGATTGTCTTGGCTAAAATTTTGATAGGTGGTGTCTTGTTTGCGGTGGGGACTGCGGGTAAAATTGTTGATGACGAAGGGAATGTTTGCGGCTTCTGCGGCTCTGATGTTGGATCGAACACCTTCTCCTATGCCAAATTCGCCGTTAATGTAGCCGGCGATGTTCATTCGTAGATTGGGGTTCATAGTTTATAATTTATTCAGTAAATTGTGGTGTTTTTTTTGAAAAAATCAGAATTAAGGGAGTTTCTAAATCGCGCTAAATGAGGGTGGGTGGTTGAGAATAAATTATAATTTGGCTCACTATTTGCTAAGATATAGCAATCATTGTAGGATGGGTGAATAAGATTAAATGAACCGCAGAGGGCGCAGAGAACGCAGAGGAAGAGAAAAGAGGGAAGAGAAAGAGTTGGCAACAGAAAATTTGGTGCTTGACAAATGTGCCGATCGCCATTGTATACTGGCATCGCAATGCTAACCTTCGGCTGGTTGTCTGTCGGCATGGGTTGCTCTGTTTTATTTTACGATCAACTAATCAGGAATTTTAGACAAAGTGATCGATCGCGTCAACCACGACCTGTTGAAGTTGCTCCCGCCGGATGCTAAAGTCATTGTTGAAATTGGCTGCGGTACGGGTGCGACGGGCCAAGAGTACAAGCAGATAAATCCTCACTGTCAGTATATCGGCATTGAATGCGATCGAGAAAAAGCTAAAATCGCAGTCGATCGGCTAAACTGGGTGACGGTAGCCGATATTGAAGAAATTGCTCTCGAAAGTCTCGACATCGCTCCAGGAACCGTCGATTGCTTAATTTTTGGCGACTTGCTACCCTATCTCAAAAACCCTTGGGAAGTGCTCGAGCAGTACAGTGGTTTGCTGAATCCAGAGGGGCAAATTATCGCCAGAATCCCCAACGTTCAATACTGGCGGCGAATTGTCAATCTGCTGCGGGGACATTGGGAAAATGCCGACAGCAAGATGCAGCACTGGTTTACCCTAGAAAGTATTAAATCACTATTTGCTCGAGCCGGATTGCAGGTTTATGAATTTCAAGGAAAGGGACACAAAACCGAAAATTTTGTCCGCTTTCAGGAATTGCTCAATCCAATGGTAAAGGCTTTAGAGCTCACATCGAGCAGTTTTGCTACGGAAACAGGTGCTGAACATTATATCGTTCGATCGACCAAATCGACCTTACCTCCGCGCAGACTGCTGATTCAGACTATCATTATGGCTCCTACAGGGTGCGATCGCGTGCGAGTTTTAGAACCGGACAAATTTAGCGCTACAATTCCCGGTGTCCGCACCGTATCAGCCGTGAAAACAACAGAATTAGTTCCGCCGCTGTCTGGAGAAGAAAAAGTCTTCATCTGGCAGCGGACAATCATGCAATATCCCGCCTACATTCCCCAAATCAAGGAACTGCTGCAACAAGGCTATTTAATAGTAGCTGAAATTGACGACAATCCCGTCCGCCGCCGCGAATATGCAGACAATAATTACCTCAGCTATCGGGGCTGTCACTGCGTGCAAACTTCGACAGAACCGCTAGCAAAAATTTTGCGACAATACAATCCCAATGTTGCCGTCTTTCCCAATCAATTAGCCTATCTACCTCCGCCCCGAATCTATCCGGCAGAAGATACCGTCACCATCTTTTTTGGCGCGCTAAACCGCGAAAAAGATTGGCAGCCGATTATGGCAGCGCTAAATCGAGTTTTAATCGCACACAAGCACCGGATTAGAGTTAAAGTAATCCACGACCGCCGATTTTTTGAATCCTTGAAAATACAGCAAAAAGAATTTGAACCATTTTGCAGTTACGAACGGTATCAAGAAATTATGTACAGTTGCGATATAGCTTTGCTGCCGCTTGTTTCCAACCCGGTTAACGAAACGAAATCCGACTTAAAATTTATTGAATGTGCAGCGCGGGGAGTAGCGGTTTTGGCAAGTCCCACCGTGTACGAACATTCGATTGTCGAAGGTGAAACCGGATTGATTTATAGATATGAAAAAGAGTTTGAAACCAAACTAAATTCGCTGATTTCAGACACTTCTCGGCGCCGGGAAATAGCCGCGAATGCTTACGAATGGGTGCGGGACAACCGCTTGCTGTGCGGGCACTACCGGCAGCGCCGAGATTGGTACTTGCAGATGCGGGACGAGTTGCCGCGTTTAAATGCTGAGCTGCGCGATCGCCTGCCGGAGTTATTTGGTGACTAAGTGCGGTAAGATTTATAGGGCTATTGTGCGATCGTTCTGTTTTATGGTTTTATTGTTTAAATTTTAATTGTTACCAGAAAGAATTGGTTTAAAGCCTCTCCCTTGTAGGGAGAAATTAAAAGAAGACTATTCATTACTCCCATCCTCTTCCTTCCAGGTAGAGGTCGCTGTCAACTGTCAACTGTCAACTGTCAACTGAATCCACACCAATGCGAATTCTCTTCACTATTGCTCACTTTTACAATCCCAGCGGCGACGGGAAACACGCTTCCCAGCGAAACGACCCGCAACCGCGACTAAATGCTTTAACCGCTTGCGTGACAGCGCTGCAAGCTTTGTACGGCAAATCTCAGTCCATGATTGATATTAGCGAATGTGCAACTATCCCAGCAAATCAATCTCAACAGCACGAAATTGACATTGTTGTTTGCACTACTCAAGGCTATCATCTGTTGCCTCAACTGCCAGTGCAGCCCAGATGTTTTATGCACCACGCTACAAAATGCGAACCGCTGCTGTTGGGGTTTGAGTGTCAAGCAGTTTTGCGAGCGTGTCTTAACAAATACGATTATTTCTGTTATTTGGAAGATGATTTAGTTCTGCACGACCCGTGGTTTTTTAGTAAATTAAAGTGGTTTACGCATCACGGGGGAAATGGAAATTTGCTGCAACCTAATCGCTATGAAATAGCGCCTAAAGGCGCGGTTTTTAAAGCATATGTTGATGGTGATTTAGCAGACTCAGCGACTTCTCCGTTTCAAAATGTAGAGGAGCAGCGGCAGTTAATGGGAAAAATAATGGAACAAACAGTCGCTTTTGAGCGGGCGTTAAATCCTCATTCCGGCTGCTATTTTTTGAATGCGGAACAGATGGCACATTGGGCTAAGCAGTCTCATTTTTTGGACAGGGATACTAGCTTTATCGGCCCGCTGGAAAGTGCCGCGACTTTAGGAATTATGCGGACTTTTAGAGTTTACAAGTCAACTCCTGCTTATGCTAATTTTTTGGAGATTCAACATTTTGGCACGAGTTTTCTGAATTTGATTGGTAATAAGGTGAGGGTGCCGGAAGCAGGATGAGTTAAGATATCCAGGTAAGCTGCAATACTTGAGAGGTACCATGACCCCGGCAACCGAAAAGATTGTCCTTCCCTCTCCCTTCCCCGACCACACTCAACTGCCAGAGGAAGACGGCACTTTTGTGAAGAATTTTCAGGAGCATCCCCAGAGCATTATTTTGACTGATTCTATCGGGTCGGTGTTGCAAGAGCTTCATCCCGATGGGCAATATGCTATAGGGCAAGACTGCGGCATCTACTGGCGAGAAACAGACCCGCTTGAAAAGGGAGCAGAAGCTCCTGATTGGTTCTACGTGCCGAACGTGCCACCAACACTAGGAAATCAAATTCGTCGCTCTTACGTGCTGTGGCGGGAATTCATGGCTCCGATGATTGCTTTGGAGTTCGCATCGGGAGACGGTTCAGAAGAGCGGGACACAACCCCGCTATCGTACTCGGAAGTTGGAGCGGCGCAAAGGCCTGGTAAGTTTTGGGTATATGAGCGGATCATGCGGATTCCGTATTATGGCATTTATGAAATCAATAGTGGCAGGCTGGAGGTTTACAGCCTGAACAACGGGTTTTACCAGCAGTTGCTTCCGAACGATCGCGGTCATTATCCGATCGCGCCAATGGGCGTAGAATTAGGACTGTGGCAAGGCAGCTATCAAAACCAGACAATGCTGTGGCTGCGGTGGTGGGACAGCGAGGGCAATTTGCTGCTGACAGGTACAGAACGAGCTTCTTTAGCAGAGCAGGCTTTGAGTGCAGAAGCCCAAGCACGGCGGGATGCCATCCCTCGGTTGTTGGCAATGGGATTGAATACACAGCAAGTGGCAGAAGCACTGGGTTTATCAGTAGAAGAAGTTAGGCAGCATTCACAATCTTGATGTCGCTTTTTATTAATCAGAAGTCAAAACATCGCCGATTTTAACTGTGCCGCTGTTGATAATTTTGGCTAAAACTCCAGTTTGTGCGTGACGGAATTCCTGTTGCAGTAAACTGAGTAGGGGAATATCCCGATCGCCCGTTTCTGGATTCACTTCTATATTGACACAGCGACCGATTCGTGCTGTAACTTCTATGCGCGCCGTGCCTAATTGAAACTGTTTTCCGATCAACTCAAATTCTGACCAAGCTGCCATACCGTCTAGCACAATGTTCGGGCGAAATCGGCCCACGTCAATGTTTTGAACAGCGATTTCTGTTAATTGGTCTAATGTGGCTTGACTGAGTAAAGAAATGTGTACGGGTTCTCGATCGGGATAACGAGTTTCGCCGCTGCTGTCGCCGACTAATTGCAAAGGTGCAAACTGCGGGTGTCTCGCTTCTTTTGTGGGTTCGATGGCAGCCAAATATTCTGTGAAAAAACTGCCGATGCGATCGCGCCCCGCTGCTGTGTTCGTTTCTGCGGATAACACTGCTACTCCTTCACGCTTGACCGTTAAAACGGCCGTTTCCGGTTGATAATCACATTCCAAAGCTGCTAACATCGGCCAATCGTTTTGGACGGCAAAATTTTTTTTGCTCATCCAAGGCATATTTTGGGCGGGCATCTTTGCAGCTTCCAGATTATCTGCAAACATTAAGGCAAAAGCTCGATCGCCCTTAATTCCGTGTCCTGCTGTTAAAGCAAACTCCGACATTTCTTGCGGCGTCAGCCCTTTAATTGGATAAATAAATAACTGTTTTATTGTTGCTAAGGTCATAAAATTTTCCGAAGTTAGTAGAATGAATCGGACTTACGCACAACCTATATATTTAGGGTCGCAACGAGCACCTTACCGCCGAGCCCACCTTGTAGGGGCAATCCCCCCGTGGTTGCCCCGCAAACTTTGGGGGAATCGAAGATATTTCACAAACCTTAATCAAATTGCTATAGAAACCCGATTAAGCTAGCAAATCATAGCGACGGATATCTGGAGGCCCAACGGCCAAACCGTCTAATTTCTGCACGGCGTCTTGAATGTGAGTTGAACCGAGATGTAGTTCGAGCAAATCTGCACTTTCCCACTCTTCAACATAGGTAAAATCTGTGGGCTCGGCTTGATTTTGCAGGAGTTCGTATTTGATGCAGCCTTTTTCTTTACGAGTTGGTTCTATAATGCTCAGCAGAAGGGATTTGAGTTCTGCTACTTTGTCGGGAAACGCGACGAGGCGGGCGACTACTCGCAAGGTTGTTTTGGACATAGGAAAAAGGAGGCTCTGCTATTTTAATTGAATTTACGGATTTCAATGAGGCAAGCACTGTCATCAGTAACTACTGTAGCGCGGAATGGAACCAAATCAGCAGCGTACTTGCTGCTATGCCACTGCACATAAAAGCTTCTCGTCAAGCTGGATGTCTGGGCAATGCAGTTTTCGATCCTGTAGGAACCAATGAATACATCAAAACTGAGTTGCTCAAACTTGGATGGCTAGCGAAAATCCAGATTCCGCCGATGTATCGATTTTTGGGAACAGATGTTGACTTTGGTTCTGCTGGTGCGATTGTATAAGTTCAGTTTTCTCACTATTCATTTCTATTAAACAATACGGTGCGATCGCAATTGTTTTTCAACACTAACACGCCTCTCACAGGACAGCGCGTTAGGGTTGTTATTATAGTTACAAAATCACAAATGTTTCCCGCTGCTAATAGCAGCCTTTACTGCGAGCAAGCTGTGAACCAGTTAACAGTATTATCCGCCGATCTATTTAATGTACCGATCAGAATAGTTGGTTTATTCAAGCAAAGGAATACAACAGTACCTGCAAAATTGACTGTTTACAGCGATCGAACATCAAGGACAATAGTAACTCAGCAAGAGTGTGAATGTCAAATAATTTCCGGGTCTTCGCCCCGCAGTCGCAGTTCAATTCGGATTATTTGAAAAATGATATACTAGCTCCACAGCTCAAGTTCTAATTGCTCTCCAATTTTATTAGAATTCACCGTTTTCTTACCGTTGCCATTTAGCTTGAGGTCTACTGGTGGAGCTTTTCCCCGAATATCCGCAGCAAAAGCAGCTTCCTCATAGAGCAAGCGTTGCTCCATTTCTTCTAAGTGATACTCTTCGGGATATATTTTTGCTTTGCTGCGTTGTGTTGGTTTTTTACCTACTTGTACGTCAAACCGAAATGCTTCAATTGGCTGTCCGGTTTTTTCTACATAGTCCCGCAGAGTTTTTAAGTTGGGGAAATAGCCGCGCTCGTCCGGTTCCCCGCTTAAACGACGCAGCGCAACTTCATAATATTTTAGATCCAATTCTGCACCGATAAAATGCCGATCGCAGTTTTTAGCTACAACGGCAGCCGTACCCGAACCCATATAAGGATCGAGAACAACATTACCTTTCACGGTTGTAGTCAAGACAATTCTAGCTATTAAGTCTTCGGGAAATTGACAGGGATGTATAGTTTGTTCTTCGTGGTTGTGTTTGACGTTGCGGAACATCCAAATGTCGCCTGGGTTTTTCCCATCAGGATTGCATGAAAGTTCGCCTTTGCGAGATCCCCGGTAATGTTTTTTATTTTGATACTTTTGCGGTACTCTAATCTCGTCTAAGTTAAATATATATTCATCGGATTTAGTAAACCAAAGAATTGTCTCGTGGCGGCACGAGAATTTCTTTCTGCCGTGCAAACCGTGCTGTCTCCCCCAGATAATGCGATTCCGAGGAATTAACCCGCAGGATTCTAGAATTGGAAAGAAGCGAATATCGAGCGGAATTAGCATACTCCGATCGGAGAAAGCACCGACTTGCCAGAACAGCGAACCTGATTTTTTGAGAATTCGGCTGCACTCTTGCAGCACAATTCTTTGTTCTTCTAAATAAATATTGAGAGCTTGCTTGGTCTCGTATTCCTTTCCCAAATTGTAGGGAGGAGAGGATACTACTAAATCAACACATTCATCTGGCAAGCTGCTCAGAATTTCCAGACAATTTCCCAGAAATATCCGATCGAGCGGGAGCTGTTCTCGGTTCTGGTGCTGCTGCATTTGCTTTGCCTTTTATTTCCAAAAAACTTCTACTTTAACCGAAGATAAACCAAACCTGTCAATTAGTCAATACCTCAATCTTTGGGATAAAATCTCTTGTTTTCTGCAGAATATTCCCAGGCGAGATCCTCCGGATCTTTTTCGCGGCTCCACTGAGCAAACTCTGGCTTAAGTTTCCACTTGCCGATCGTAGTTGCGTGAACTTTGAACCTGCGGGAGAGTTCCGTCTGGGTAAAAGATATTTTGGGCTTTTCAGGAATCTTGGTTTGAGCAATGGGGAATAAATTTGGTTTTTTATCTTGTGCTTTTTCCCCCTTTGTGGGAGGCTCTTGAACAGCTATTGTCGCATTAGGTGTTTCGCTTTGATTGACAGGTGGAGCTATTTGAAAATAATACAAAATTCCGCCTTGTTCCGTCACTTCAAAATCTGCTGCAAATTCAAAGGCCCGTTCGTCGAGATACTCTTGAACCTTTTCTCCGGGGAGTTTCGCATTCATCGCCAAATCCAAAGCCGTAACTCGCCCTTGATTTTCCTTGATCAACTTGTAGAAAACCGAGTCTAAATGAGCGAGTTTATGTTTTTGCTGCTGCTGGTATAGCCTGCAAGCCCAAGCAATGCCCGCTGTGGTGGCGATCGCCCAAAACATCCTTCCCGACTCGAAACTGGCAACCGCCGTCAAGGAAATAGGCAAAAGCAGGGTAAGATATCCCCAAATGCTTCCCTTCTTTAGGTTATTGCTGTTTTTGACCATAGTTCCTAAACAGGTACGTAGTTTAGCTTAGTAGAGCGTGTCTGAATGCCGCGAAAGTTTTTCGACAGTCGATATATCGATCGGTCTGCTGACACACCCAAAAACGGATACTGTGCCGCGTACACTCGCCTTGTGGACAATCCCTAATTTTAGACCAAAGTTCCAGCTCCTTTGATTCTATGTCGCAAGTAAATCGAAAATCGAGTAAAGTTTTTCGACAGTCGATATATCGATCGGCCCGCTGACACACCCAAAAACGGATACTGTGCCGCGTACACTCGCCTTGCCGACAATCCCTAATTTTAGACCAAAGTTCCAGCTCCTTTGATTCTATGTCGCAAGTAAATCGAAAATCGCAAATCGCAAATCGCAAATCGAGTGACGCACTCTACGACAAAATCCCAGAATATACTTTTTTTTGCAACCGAGGGTTCATGTACTTTTTTCGCAAACAGATTGCCATCCTGCTGATAGTTGTTGCTTGCTGTACGCTGACGGTTAGTTGCAGCGATAGCCGAGCTGTCCAGTGTACTAAGTTTACTAAAATTGTCAACAAAGGCCACGCTCTCATGGATGTTGATAAAGACAGCAACGATGCTGCGACGACCGACCACTTAGCTAAAAATTTGAACCTGATAGCGAATGAACTTGAACATCTGCGAATAACCGATCCAACCCTCAAAGAAATTCAGAAGCCATCGGTTAAATCCTTCCAGGAAATTAGTCAAGCACTCGGCGACATAAGCAAAAGTCTTCAGGCTGGAAATCTCGCTTCTACAAGTATAGAAGGTCGAGAGCAAATCAAAACAGCTCAAGCAGATATTATTAGAGCCGGACAGCAGGCGAATCAAGCAGCCGCAAATCAAGACGCTTTGACTGGCAAACTGATTAATTATTGTAAGAGCGATCGCTAAAGGCTAAGAGTTTTGAGTTTTGAATGCGTGAGTTTTGAGTTTGAGGAAGGCATCGCTTTCATCTATAGCGGTATTCAAGGAAGTGAGGTAAGCGCTAGAGAATTCGGAGAAAGAAAAGGAAGCCCCGATGCCCTATTTGGCCGATGCCCTATTTGGCCGATGCCCGGGCACACCTAATTTACCTGAGAAAGGCTATAGCATCTACTAATTCCCCATTACCCATTACCAATTACCCAGTTTAGTGATGAATTTCTAGATTCAAAATATAGCGACCGAGTTGCACTTTCTCCGACCACAACTCGTATTCTAACCGCAAGTGTTCCGGTTCCGGCTTTCCTGTCAGCGTCAAGTTGCGGGTGAAGTTGCGGAGCCGCAACTGTTCGGGAGTTGCCAGCGATTCGCCCTGAAGCCAATAACGGCTCAGGCCGTACATTCCTCGTTCCCAGCAGTGGCGGTAACTGTATTTGCCGTTGCCTTGCATGGTCATAATGACTCGATAGGGCGAAACTTCTAGCCATAGCAACCGGGGTTTTGTAGTTGGGGGCAAGATTGTAACTTGCTCGGCAGATTCGTCGGAGTCGTCGGAAAATTGGCGATCGATTATTGCTGGTTCGTGCAACAACAAGTGAAAGCGATCGCGGTCTTTTTGATAAAGCGTACCAGCGGTTTCAACAACTGACCACAACGGTAAATCTGTGGATACCAGCGATAAACTTACAGGCTTGCGGTGATGCGTCAGCATAAACAAAAGTGTAGGAGTTGTTGTGGATCGGGCGGTTTGAGATTTTAAGCTTTAGATTTTAGATTTTAGATTAGCTGGGTTCCAAATTCCGGAGCTTTTGCTTAAAAAAATGAAAAATCTACAACTGGCAATCGAAAATCGAAACTTGTTTAGTCACAATTCAATCATCTGGTGGATAACTGAGAGCGGGAGATGAAATCTAAGCAGATACACGGATAATATTTGTAAAATTAATGTGAAATTAAAGTGAAATCCGTGCGTTTGTGTCCGCACTCCCGTGTCGCCGACAAGTGACAGCGGAGTCTCCGGGCGAGTTTAATCAGCCTTTAAGTTAACCGGACACATTGGGAAAAAACCCGCAGCCCGTACAAAAGACGACTGACTTAGGACTGGGAAAAAGGTAGGATAGCTAACGCCATCCAATCCTAGTTTATCTCAATGCAAGCTGACATTATAACTACTACGCTTCTTGACAAAAGCCAAACTTTAAGCATTCAAAAACCTGCCTCTGGCTTGTCGCTGGTGGGGAGGATTCGAGTTCCGGGCGATAAGTCGATTTCTCACCGAGCTTTGATGTTGGGTGCGATCGCCCGAGGTGAAACTACAATTGAAGGACTGCTGCTAGGAGAAGACCCCCGCAGCACGGCTAAATGTTTCTCGCTCTTGGGAGCCAAAGTTTCTGAACTCAACGCGGAACGGGTGACAGTCACGGGTGTCGGAATTGGCGAGTTAGAGGAGCCTGTGGAAGTCTTGGATGCGGGTAATTCCGGCACGACGATGCGGCTGATGTTGGGAATTTTAGCGTCTCATCCGGGGCGTTTTTATGCGGTAACGGGTGACAGTTCTCTGCGATCGCGCCCCATGTCGCGCGTCATTAAACCGCTGCAACAAATGGGAGCGCAAATTTGGGGTAGAAAGAGCAATTCTTTAGCTCCTTTAGGGATACTGGGACAGGAGTTAAAACCGATTCACTACCATTCTCCGATCGCCTCGGCTCAAGTTAAATCTTGCATTTTGCTCGCCGGTTTGATGGCAAGCGGAGAAACTACAGTCACAGAACCCGCTCTGTCGCGGGATCACAGCGAGCGGATGCTGCGGGCGTTTGGAGCCCAATTGAGCGTCGATCCAGAAACTTGTAGCGTGACAGTCACTGGGCCGACACAACTGCAAGGGCAGAATGTGATTGTACCGGGGGATATTAGTTCGGCGGCATTTTGGCTAGTTGCTGGGGCGATCGTCCCGGGTTCGGAACTCGTAGTCGAAAATGTCGGCGTCAACCCAACTCGCACAGGGATTTTGGAAGCTTTGGAAATGATGGGCGCCGATATTGAACTGCAAAATCAGCGAGAAGCCGCCGGAGAACCTGTAGCGGATATTTTGGTTCGCAGTTCCGGCAAATTGCGGGGATGCACCATTGCGGGCGACTTAATTCCCCGGCTGATTGACGAAATCCCGATTTTGGCCGTAGCGGCAATCTTTGCATCGGGTACTACAATAATTCGAGATGCGGCCGAGTTGCGCGTCAAAGAGAGCGATCGGCTGGCCGTGACTGCTGCAGAACTCAACCGCATGGGAGCTCAAATTTCCGAGTTACCCGACGGTTTAGAAATTACCGGGGGAACTCCTTTAACCGGCGCGGATGTTGACAGCTACACCGACCACAGAATAGCGATGAGTTTGGCGATCGCAGCCCTCAACGCCACAGGTATTACTAACATTCACCGGGCAGAAGCTGCTGCCATTTCCTACCCCGACTTTACCGCCACTTTGCAACAAGTTTGCCATCCAAATTGAGATTGGGCATCGGGCATTGGGCATTGGGCATTGGGCATTGGGCATTGGGCATTGGGCATTGGGCATTGGGCATGGGGCATTGGGCATGGGGCATTGGGCATTGGTTGCTGGTTACTTGTTATCGGTTATGGCTATAGCCTTACAAATAACAAATAACTACTAACTAATGACCAAGGACTAATGACTAATGACTAATGACTAATGCCCAATGACTAATGACTAATGACTAATGACTTCCTCTAAGAATCTCTACCTACAACTTGTTCTTTTAAAGAATCAATTTCCGTTAACAACTCTTGGCGATCGGAAGCCTTGAGCAGATAGCGGTAAACAAACCAACCCGTATATCCCATGCCAATCAACTCAAAAATTGGAGCCACCAAAGGGACATCATTAAGAGCATCTAAAACTCCCAGCATTACCTTAATACTAATACCGCCTGCCAGGATTAAACCAACAGTTATGAGGGGCTTTTGGTAGTCAGCAAAAAAATTAGAGAGATAGGCTGGAAGTTCCGACAAAATTGTAATAACTTGGTCTTTAATATCTTGGAACTGGCTGGCCGGTGTTTCTGTGGTTGTCACTGTAGTCATGACCCCCGGTTTGTCCTCCACCAGATCTACTGTCACGACTTCAGTAACTGTTTGTGTCTCGTCCGAAAAGTTAGCTTGTGTCATTTGATACTTCCTCTGTTGTCAGGTAAAATTGCAGGCTGTGATTTGCTGCCAGTATAATTCTCCGGCAATTAGCACAGCATCCGCGCTGCAGGGACTAATTGATGAGACTAAGGCAGAGTTTCACAAATTGCAAGCAAAAATAACGATATGACTTGATTGTAAACAATTGCCTCCGCTGCCAAATCGGTCTTTTGACTCATTTTTTCACTCGATCGAGGTCGATTTGATTCGGGCATGGGCGTCCTTGTTCAAAGTCGGTGATATTGGCGATCGTAGTTTCGGCGATATTTTTCAAAGCTTCCTCGGTGAAAAAAGCTTGGTGTCCGGTAATCAGGACGTTGGGAAAAGTCAGCAAACGTTGAAAAACATCGTCTTGGATGACGTGATTTGACAAATCCTCAAAAAACAGATCCGTCTCTTGTTCGTAAACATCTAAACCTAGGTAGCCAATTATACCAGATTTCAGTCCTTTGGTAACAGCTTTAGTGTCAATCAACTGACCGCGGCTGGTATTGATCAGCATCATTCCCGGTTTCATTTGCCCGATCGCCTCTGCACCGATTAAATGGTAAGTTTCCGGTATCAGCGGACAGTGAAGGCTAACAATATCAGAGGTGGCGAACAGTTCCGGGAGTGGGACGTATTCCATGCCTAGGGCGAGGCAATCTAGGTTTTGGAAAACATCGTATCCCAGCAGGCTGCACCCGAATCCGTGCAAAATTTTGGCAGTAAGTGCGCCAATTTTGCCAGTCCCGACGATTCCCACCGTTTTGCCGTGGAGGTCAAAACCCAACAGGCCGTCTAAG
Organism: Microcoleus sp. F6_B6; assembly: GCA_036702215.1. Taxonomy (GTDB): domain Bacteria; phylum Cyanobacteriota; class Cyanobacteriia; order Cyanobacteriales; family Microcoleaceae; genus Microcoleus. Next base: position 224,148 of record JAUBST010000004.1, on the reverse strand, counting down.
GCGAAATTGCCTTCCCGGACGCGGTTGTAGGCCCGATGGATTCTGCGGTTGAGGGACAAAATCAAAGCGACTGCGTGTTCTGCCACTGCGTAGGGAGAATAAGCCGGAACTCGCAGCAGAGTTAGATCTAAATCCTTCGCTGCTGCTAAATCGACGTGATTGAATCCGGCGGATCTCAGGGCCAGCAAGCGGACGCCATTTTGGGCAATGCCCAGCAGCGTTTTCGCGTCCAAGGAGTCGTTCACGAACGCGCAAACAGCCGGAAATCCAGCAGCCAAAACGCTGGTTTCCAAATTCAGACGCGGTTCAAAAAAAACTAAATCGTGTTTGCCGCCGACATTCGCTGCTTCCAGAAATGTGCGATCGTAGGATTTGGTGCTGAATACGGCTACCTTCATGATTTTTGCCTGCAAACCCAGTAATAGTTGGAAATTCTTTTCAGAGCAACTATAAATTTTACTAGAACGCCGTTGCCCCAAACAACCAACTTTCCCTGAGAAATATTGAATTTCGTAACAATAGCCTCTCAGAAGAAACCAATTTTTAACTTGAGGCCAACTCCTGCTTAATTTTTTGAATCTAATTGCTTATACTGTAGTAAAGTGCGAGCGTTAATTGTTCATTAATTAGGAGAAAGTCAGATGCCTAAACAAATTAAAACTCAAATATATGAAATTTTAGAAAAATCCGAACTCGGCAATTTCTACAGTTTAGCAGACGATATTGTTATAACTTGTTTGATTGTGATTAACGTCGCAGCTTTTATTGCTTCTACTTCACCCACATTGTCCCAAGAACAAAAGTTAATTTTGGAAAATATCGAAATTGTTTCATCCTTAGTATTTACCATAGAATATCTTTTGAGGTTGTGGGTGTGTACAGTCGATAGCAGATACAGCCACCCGTTTTGGGGAAGATTGAAATACGGTCTTACACCGCTAAGTCTGATCGATTTAATTTCAATCCTACCCTTTTACTCATTGCTGTTATTTCCTAATTTAAGCTTCGTTAATTTAATTCGCCTATTGCGCTTGTTGCGGTTGCTAAAAATGAGCCGTTATTCAGAGTCGCTCAGAACTCTGGGAACAGTATTGTACGCTAAGAAAGAGGAGTTAATTGCCACTGCGTTTGCAGTTTTTATTCTGTTAATATTTGCATCGAGCGTCATGTATTTTGTTGAAAACGAGGCGCATCCAGAAACTTTTGCGAGCATCCCCGATGCAATGTGGTGGGGAGTTGTGACATTAACTACTGTCGGTTACGGTGATATTTATCCAATCACTCCTTTAGGGAAGTTTTTAGGAGCAATATTAGCATTTTTGGGAATCGGAATTTTTGCGTTACCTGCGGGGCTCATTGCTGCGGGTTTTTCCGAGGAAGTCCAAAGGAGAAAGCAGGAAAAAGCGGCGGCAAATTTACAGCAATCTGCTAATTATCAATCGGTCAAAATGCTGGCGGAAATCGAGGTCGGTTTTCAACAAAACCAAAGTGCGATCGCGCTGCACATCGAAAGTTCATCCGAGTTGATGAAAATCTGTGTTTTAACGGCGAAAGAGAAGTTAGGAAATGATTTTCAAAATGAAGAAATTATTCGCGATTTAGCTATTCATTTTTATAATGAAGCCGTTCGCAAATTCGAGCTTTAATTACAGATATATATCGCCTGTCATTGCGACCGAAGTGTTAGCAGATCGAGCCGAAGGAAAGCAATCACTTGCAGTTAGGACAGAAAGCATCCAGGATACAAGCCCCGGATTCATCCGTCCCGAAATAAAAAACTTGTATCCGATAAAGGAGCTCCAAAATTTATCTCGCGCAAGTGAATGCTTCACTTCTAAAATCTAAAATCTAAAATCTAAAATCTAAAATCGATTGACCGCTTTACGTACAGCACTAATGACTAATGGCTAATTACCAGTCTGGCGGCAAATTGTAATATTCAAGAGTCGATCGATCTTTTAGCAATTCTTGCGTTTCTCGATCGACCTGAATCTGACCGTCAGCCAAAACTAACGCCCTTTGAGTCGTTTTCCCGATCCAATTCAAATTGTGGGACGCGATCAAAATTACCTCGATCGGCAATTGGGACAAAACCTCAGCCAAGTGACGCCGCCACGACGGATCGAGTCCGTTAGTCGGCTCATCTAAGATTAAAATTGCCGGCTGTAATGCTAAAATTGCGGCCAAGGCTGCTAACCTTCTTTGACCTCCCGAAAGTTCGTGGGCCGAACGGTTGGCAAATTCTACTAAACCGAATTCGTCTAATAGGGCTAAAGCTCGATCGCGCGCAACTCCCGGCGGCACTCCGTAATTCCGCGGCCCGAACATTACATCCTCTAAAATAGTCGGCATAAATAGCTGGTCGTTAGCGTCTTGAAAGCAAAATCCAATCTGCCTGCGCGCTTGCGATAATGTCGCCTCTTCCAGCTTCTTTCCCTGCACTCTAATCTCGCCCGATTGAGGCATTTTTAAGCCGATCAAGTGTTCGAGCAAAGTGCTTTTACCAGCACCTGTCATGCCGAGTAGAGCAACTCTTTCTCCGGGTTGCAAACTAAAAGAAATTCCCCCCAATATTGGCCTTTGTTCGGGATAGCCAAATACTAAGTCTTGCACTTCGATTGTTGGCGCGAATTTGAGATCAGTCATCCGATTTTAGATTTTAGATTTTAGATTTTAGATTGAATAATTTCTACTCGTCGTTACCAGGCTCTTCCTGGTAACGTAGATCGGTCGGCTCTGCCTCCTGTTTTCCTCCGCAAGAAGCGAGGCAGAGCCTCTGGACATCGGTTCCCAGGCAGAGCTTGGGAACCAGTTAATTACCCATTCCCAATTACCCATTCCCAATTACCGTAAGAAGCTGTTGTTAATCCGGCTGCTATTAAAATTGCTAATGTCAGCCAGAGTTGCTCTTTTGGTGTGGATTTTGAGTCGGCGGGCAAACTTCCTTGATATCCCCGAATTAGCATGGCTGCGTGTACTCTTTCTGCCCGATCGAGACTTCGCAAATAAAGGGCTCCGATCATGGAAGCACTGGCGTAGCGCAGCCATCCTCCGGCGCCGGACAAGCCTCGGAGTTGGGCGGATATTTTCATGCGGTTGACTTCCGTCAGCAGAATTTCTAAGTATTGTCCCGCTAAAAGTACAATCTCTTGCAATCCTGCTGGTAGGGGTAATCCTTTGAGGGCGATTCCGAAACTGTGGGGCGGCAAAGTTAGCAGAAAACTGTTCATCATTAGCAGGCAAATTAGGGAACGCAGCAACAGAAAACTGGCGCGTTCCCAACCTTGGGGCAGCACTAATAAGGAGAGAAAAAGCAATTCTCCTCCCAACAGTTGCGCTAGGGTTCGCGCCGGAGCCCTGAGCCAAAACGACCAAAAAAGTGCGATCGCCCCATAAATTCCCAGCCACAGCCAAGCGCCTGTCTTCAGAAAACCCATGCCAATCACAATTGTGAGAGACACTCGCAATCGAAAAGGTATGGACAGTTTAGACATCTTTAGGTTTTACCACCAACTGAGCAATTCCAAAAGCCGCGCCGAAACTGAAGGCAGACCCTAAAAGTCCAGCAATGCTAGTACCAATAGGCTGTTCTTCTAATCCTTTAACTGTGTAATCTGCTAAAGGAGTGGGATTTTCGATCGCCACAGCTTCTTTATCTTTAAAGCCGTATTTTTCGGCTACCGCTTCTAACCCGTCAGGCCAACTTGAAGCAAACAGCGAAAGCACCCCGGAAATTAATAAAACTCCGATTACTGGCACTACCCATTTCTGCAATTGCGGCTGTTCTCCCGGCAGTAAATCCGGCCGCACTTTGACAAGATAAGTTAAAACCCCACCTGTAATTACCCCTTCGCCAATCCCAATTAAAATATGTACGCCTACCATTGCTGGCAATGCGATATTGAGCCCTACTGTTCCAGAAATTGCCAATTGGATCGCCACACAAATCGAAGCAGCCACGACGCTAAGGGCTGCGGCAATCCCCGCAGCTAGCGGCAAACGGTTTCTGGAACCTCCCAACAGTCGCTGCAACGGCTGCAACAGCCACCAGCCCACCCAAATGCCAACTAGCCCCATGTTAAAAATATTGGCTCCCAGGGCGGTGATGCCCCCGTCGGCAAACAAGACGCTTTGAATTATAAAAACTGTGCTCATCGCCAGAGTTGCCGCCCAAGGGCTCCCCAAAACTACAGATGCCAGCGCCCCTCCCAACAAGTGGCCGCTGGTACCGCCGGCTACCGGAAAGTTGATCATCTGGGCTGCAAACACGAAAGCTGTGGTTAAGCCCATGATTGGGGCTTGCCGCAGTCCAAGACTGGCGCGGGTTCGATTTAGGGCAACTGCGATTGCTGCTGCACTTGCTATGCCGGTGGCAATGGCTACTGGCGGTGAAAGAAAACCATCAGGTATGTGCATCGATCTATCCCAAACGAGAGAACTTCCAACCTTTTAGTCAACTATTTTTTACAAAAATTTACCATCCCCTCTGGGGGTATTGGTGTCGGCGAGCGATCGGGGGATTGGTGGCGGGCGATCGCTTATTCGATATAGATTAGCGCCTCGCGGGCAGAATTTCGAGGATGAGAAATTTTACATTAAATAATCCTGAAGAAGTATTCGGATATTTTACCGACCACCCCCACATAGAAGCTTTTCGATCGGAATTATCAATATTTGTTTACAGATTCAACTGTAATTCGCGGTTTTCACGTCAAGTATTTGACAATTGAGGGGCAAAATCCCGCTAAGGTAGCAGATGCTAATACTGTTGGTAATGGGCAGGCCCAATCAGCTATTGCGAGTAGCAGTGCGCTTCCGGCTATGTTTACTGAGAGTCAAAAACAACTGCCTGAAAAGTCTCCTGATGTTGCACCTTTTACGAATAAGTCTTCTGAAACAGCTATTGCCAGTAGCGGTACAGACAAGACTGTGCAAGTTGCACCTGTATCAGCGGGCCTGCAAGAAGTTCAGGCAATCTATCGAACAAATCAGACAGCAGAAATTACCGTAGCTTGCGGGGCGGAACGCCATCGCGCAAACTAGATGAGTTAGCTCTGAAAGTCTACGATCGCATCGATCGAAGTTGGCCAACTAGCCCTACGTTGAATCAAAATCTAGTCTATCGAGTCAGTACAAGTCAAGATGGGGCGATGGCGTTCCGCCCCGCAAGCTACGGCAATTTCGAGCCACTCAATCAACCAGCCAAGAATTACACCCCAGAAACTCCTTTGCCAAATCTGCTGAAATCTTCCGAAACTAGCAGCAGTAACAGTGCAGCACCAGTCGCTAAGTTTACTGTAGTGTTTGCTCCTACAGGAACCTTAGAAGTTAACCCCTAGCTCACATACAACATCTCTCCGGTAAGGCGCGCCATCAGCACCTTAATTTTCATTTTTAACTTAAATATGATATTATAAACACCGCCCTCTCAGGCATTTTACCTCTAAAACCACAAATGAAAGAACTTGACGAGAAAAAAACCCAGGAACTGCTATGCACCATCATGGAATGGGAACTTGCAGGTGTCGTGCGCTATACCCACTATTCACTAATGGTCACAGGGCCAAACCGGATTCCCATCGTGCAGTTTTTTAAAGCACAAGCAACGGAATCTCTACTCCACGCCCAACAAGCAGGAGAAATTCTCACCGGTTTAGAGGGGCATCCCAGTCAGAAAATTGCTCCCATCGAAGAAACCTACAAACACTCGGTGAAAGACTTGTTAGAAGAAAGTTTAAATCACGAGAAAAAAGCCCTCAAAAAGTATAAATCTTTACTTGAAGTCGTGACAAACTCCAGCGTTTATTTGGAAGAATATGCCCGCAATCTAATTGGACAAGAAGAATTGCACCAAGTAGAATTGAAAAAAATGCTGCGGGATTATAGTTGATTTAATCATTAGTTAATTGTGATTATAGCCGTTCTCAGAAAGATTCGCGGACGTAGTTGGGCCCCGGCCCTCCTAGTTTAAGTGGTTATATAATCTGTCAATCATACCTCACCACGCTTGAGAAAGGCTATAGTTATTGGTTATTGGTTATTTTCAATCACCAATGACCAATGCCCGATGCCCCTACGCCATGATTATAAAAAATGAATTTTAGTCAAGCCATACCAACTTTTGTAATTACCCTGCGGGAAGGCGTAGAAGCCGCCTTAGTCGTCGGAATTGTACTAGCTTGCCTCAAAAAAGCCGAGCAAACTCACCTCAATTATTGGGTTTATACAGGTGTAGCCGTCGGCATTGCTGCTAGCGGTTTTGTGGGTGTTCTCTTCAATGGATTGCTGGCAGCACTATCAACATCAGAGCAGCCTTACGCACCAGTAATTAAACAGCTATTAGAGGGCGTGTTGGGCCTTGGGGCGATCGCAATGCTAAGCTGGATGCTAATTTGGATGACTCAGCAAGCTCGCTTTCTCAAAGCAGAAGTTGAAGGAGCAGTTACAGCAGCTTTGACAGAAAATAGCAATGCCGGCTGGGGCGTATTTGGCTTAATTTTTATTGCGGTACTGCGCGAAGGTTTTGAAACAGTTATATTTGTCAGCGCTCAATTTCAACAAGGTTTGAGTCCCGCTTTGGGTGCTGTGGGTGGTTTGACTGGGGCGGCAATCATTGGCGCGCTACTGTTCAAGTGGGGTGTCAAAATTGATATCCGCCTGTTTTTCAAGTTTATGGGGATTTTGTTGCTGTTAATCGTGGCAGGTTTGGCAATCTCTGCACTCAAGCATTTTGACCAAGCCGCTGGGATTTTGTCGCAGATGAATAGCAAATATGCAGCGATTTGTTTTTATTACGATCGCCTCGCACCACTCCACTCTTGTATTTTAGGGCCTATGGTGTGGAATGCAGCGGAGATTTTGCCCGATCGGCAATTTCCTGGAGTGCTTCTCAAAGCACTGTTTGGATATAGAGATCGACTTTATCTCGTCCAAGCAGCCGCTTACACAATATTCTTAACCACCATCGGCAGTCTTTATTTTCAAAAACTAGGCTCTAAGGCCAGTGTTCCCAACCAAAATACTCAGCCACCTCGATCGGAAACTCGCCCTCAGTAGGTATACAAGCTGTTTTTATCGGTTGTTTCGCTGATTCCCGTGCCAGCCAAAAATTAGGGTCACTGGGAAAAAAACCGACCCAAATTTTTTAGGTTGGGGGATTGATTATTTGACTTTTATATGATAATATTTAATAATGTTAATATTATTTATTTTTTTAATTATTTATTTTTTTATAAATTTTTATATTTATATTATTTAATAATACCGTCAATCCCCCAAAAAAGCAAGCCCTACCCGCTAAAAAAACACAAAAATTTTATTTGATAAGCAAAACTAACTAAATTAAAAAATTTACAGTTAACGGTTAACAGGGTTATCCAAGACGCGGACTAACGTTAGGAATCTGTGAAGTCCCGGCCGCACCCTGCAAAAGTTAAGGCTGTTCTTGCCGACCAAGAATCTGTCCTCAGCCAGATTGGGGGCAAACAGTTTTCTGATATGCGCTCTTATGGCTTATAATTAGTACAAGAATATTTACAGAGTCCCGAAAGTTCTTAATCAACCTTATCATCCTTAATGAAGCTTAAAATTAAAAAATTGTTCGTTAAAGTTACCTGGAACCCCCAGAAGGCTGTAGGATCTGCCATTCGGTTAGCGGTGAGATAAATAATGATGCCCCGGATACTTGTTATTGATGATGACGCGGCGATCGCCGAACTCGTAGCCGTCAACCTAGAAATGGCTGGCTATGAAGTCACCCAGGCAGAAGACGGCATCAAAGGTCAGGCACTAGCCATACAACTGCTGCCCGACCTGATCGTGCTAGACCTGATGCTGCCTAGAGTAGACGGATTTACAGTGTGTCAGCGGTTGCGGCGCGACGAGCGCACAGCCGACATTCCCGTCTTGATGTTGACAGCCTTAAATCAAACTCAAGACAAAGTAGAAGGCTTCAACTCCGGCGCCGACGACTACCTGACCAAACCCTTTGAACTAGAAGAGATGCTAGCCCGAGTGCGAGCTCTACTAAGGCGAACAGACCGCATCCCCCAAGCTGCCAAACACTCCGAAATTCTGAATTACGGCCCGCTGACCCTTGTCCCCGAAAGGTTTGAAGCTGTTTGGTACGCTCAGACAGTCAAACTTACCCACCTAGAGTTTGAGTTGCTGCACTGCTTGCTTCAGCGCCACGGTCAAACAGTCTCTCCCAGCGAAATTCTCAAAGAAGTGTGGGGTTACGACCCCGACGACGACATCGAAACTATTCGCGTACACATCAGACACCTGAGAACCAAGATGGAACCCGATCCCCGCCATCCTCGGTACATTAAAACCGTATACGGGGCCGGTTATTGCCTGGAGTTGCCCAACAACGAGCAAGTAGCTGAAGAAACCAAATCTTCTGCTTGAGCTAGCGCGCCAAATGCAACAAGCAGTTACAAATCCCCCCGGAAAAGCCTGAGAGCATTTGCTCTCAGGCTTTTGATTTGAAATGTCCAGGCCGCTCAATCTCCACACCTTAATAAAATCTTTTATCAATAAATCTATAAATATTTACTGACTGTCAACCTATACGAGTAATAAAGCTTGTGGGAGCCGATCGAGTAAACCCACTAAAAGCTTGTTTTTACGCTCTTTCCGGCAGCATTGTTACATATCTAAACCAAAATTAATGAAAAATTTTATCAAAAAGACTTGACTAAACTTTCAAAATTGTTGATTATCTATATCAATAAGCCGCACGAGCTTAAGACTCAATTGACATCTTTCTCAAGAGGTAACTCGCCGTGACAAGCATGGCCGAAAAATCCTTCCCAGCCGAAGGAGAAACCTTTCCCTGGTGGGCCGGGAACGCCCGCTTAATTAACCTTTCCGGTCGTTTGCTGGGCGCTCACGTCGCCCACTCCGGCCTCATCGTCCTCTGGGCGGGAGCCTACACTCTGTTTGAACTTTCCCGCTTCCACCCAGAATTTCCCATGTACGAACAAGGCTTAATTCTGCTGCCCAACCTAGCCAGACTCGGCTTGGGCGTCGGTGCCGGAGGCAAAATTGTCGATACCTATCCGTACTTCGCCGTTGGCGCGATTCACCTAATCAGCTCAGCCTTTCTCGGTTTCGGCGGCATCTTCCACTCCCTCAAAGGGCCAGAAACCCTCGAAGAAAGAACTCCTTTCTTCGGCTACAGATGGGAAGACAAAGACAAAATGACCACCATATTGGGCATCCACCTAGTTTTGCTGGGTATCGGTGCCTTCTTGTTGGTGGCCAAAGCTATGTATTTCGGTGGTTTATATGATACCACAGTCGGGCAAGTGCGGATAATTTCGGAACCCACACTCAACCCCGCTGTCATTTTCGGCTACCTGTTCGGTGCAGGTGGCAAACACTGGCTCGCCGCAGTTGACAACCTCGAAGATGTTGTCGGCGGCCATATTTGGGTAGGAATCCTCTGCACAATCGGCGGGCTGTGGCACATCCGCACCCAGCCTTTTGCTTGGACGGAGCGCCTTTTCATCTGGTCAGGAGAAGCTTACCTCTCCTACAGTCTCGGCGCCCTAGCCTTAATGGGCTTCATCGCCACCTACTTTGTGTCGGTCAACACCCTAGTTTACCCAGAGGAATTCTACGGGCCGGCCCTAAAAATTGGCTTCGAGCAATTTCCCTACTTCCACAACCAAGGAATGCTGACCTCCCGCGTCTGGTTGGCTAACACCCACTTCTGGCTCGCCTTCTTCGTCCTGCAAGGACATTTCTGGCACGCCCTGCGAGCCGCAGGATTTGACTTCCGCAAAGGCAAAGTCGTGCAGCCAATGCGCGAAGACATCCAGCCAGGGGGCGAAGGAATTGCAGCCAGTCCAGCCAGTTAACCGCATCAGGAGGAAAGCAAAAATGCAAGGAATAGCAGATCCGAATTTAATTCCAGAACCGGACAACCCACAAAGCGAGTACGGCTGGTGGGCCGGCAACGCCCGCTTCATTGACCTTTCAGGGCGAATTTTGGGAGCTCACGTAGCTCACGCAGGTTTAATCGTACTCTGGGCCGGGGCAATGACTTTGTTTGAACTCTCGAATTTCAAGCCAGAGTTGCCGATGTACGACCAAGGTTTAATCCTGCTGCCGCACTTGGCAAGTTTGGGTTTTGGAGTAGGAAAAGCAGGTCAAATTATTGATACCTATCCCTACTACGCGATCGGAGTTTTGCATCTAATTAGCTCTACCGTTCTCGGTGCAGGCGGACTTTACCATTCCTTGCTCGGCCCGAAAGTATTGCCGCAAAACAAAACTTTCTTCGGTTCTTTCGGCTACGACTGGGAAGACAAAGACAAGATGACAACCATCATCGGCATTCACCTATTGCTGTTAGGTGCTGGTGCTTGGTTGTTAGTAGCTAAAGCCTTATTTTGGGGCGGTCTTTACGATCCCCACGTTGCTGACGTGCGGATAATTAGCGAGCCGACGCTCAATCCCGCCCGCATTTTTAGCTATCTCTTGCCCGTACACGGCCCGGAAGGAATGGCAGCAGTTGACAACTTAGAAGATGTTGTCGGCGGTCACATTTATGTTGGCTTGCTCTGCATCCTTGGCGGTTTCTGGCATATTTTCACCAAGCCTTTTGCTTGGGCGCAGCGAGTGCTGTTTTGGTCTGGGGAAGCTTACCTTTCTTACAGTTTGGGCGCTCTGGCTTATATGGGCTTTTTGGCTGCCTACTTCGTGACTGTAAATGACACGGTTTATCCAGAGGTTTTCTACGGTCCTGTGGGTTTGACCGGCCCAGATGCAGCGGTTGTTTCTTCGCGGACTTGGCTGGCAACAACTCACTTTGTTTTAGCGATTTTGGCGCTTTCGGGTCATATCTGGCACGCGCTGCGCGTTCGGACAAAAGCAGCGGGGTTTGATTTTCGATCGGGCGAATTTGTAACGGCAACTGCCCGCAATGTTCAAAAGTCCGATCGGGTTCAAGCTCAACCAGCAGCAGCAGTGAGTTTTTCAGATGTGACTGTAACTTTTTTGCGGAATTTGCCGATTTACCGCAAAGGATTGTCTCCCATAGTCAGGGGATTAGAAGTTAGTTTGGCTCACGGCTATTTCCTGGTAGGAGCTTTTGCAGTATTGCTGCCTTTGCAAGAAAAAGGTTTAGCACCGCTGGCAGCATTGCTGATAACTCTGGCATTAGTCTTGATTTTGGCAATGGGCCTCTCGATTTACGAGAATCGGAACGTCGAAGCAGGTAAAGTTTTTTACTGGCACAAAACGTCGGAAGATTGGAGTTTATTCCGGGGCGGTTTGGTGATGGGCGGTACCAGCGGAGCCTTCCTCGCCTATTTGCTGCTAGACAATTTTGCTGGCATTGATGCAATTTTCCGAGGTGTTGTGAACTGAGTTCGATCGGCAATGCTAAATAACCGGGTTTCTGCCCGCTACTGGCGGCACTAATACCTTCAAGAAATCCGGTTTATCCTCAAGTCACAGCTCAATTTCTCTCAAACCAGACAAGTACAAAAAGGAAACAACAAACGATGCAAACTTACGACAATCCCAAGGTTAAATATGACTGGTGGGCCGGCAATGCCAGGTTCGCCAATCTTTCGGGATATTTCATTTCCGCTCACGTCGCTCAAGCCGCTTTAATTACTTTCTGGGCCGGAGCATTTACTCTGTTTGAACTGTCTCGCTACAACCCAGCCATCCCTATGGGCGAACAGGGTTTAATTTTGCTCCCGCACTTGGCTACTCTCGGTTTAGGTGTAGGATCTGGCGGCAACATTGTGGATACCTATCCGTATTTTGCGGTCGGAATGGTACACCTCATTTCATCTGCTGTTTTGGGTGCTGGTGCTTTATTTCACACCTTTAAAGCGCCTAAAAATTTGAAAGATGCCAAAGGTCGGGCCGCCAAATTTCACTTTGAATGGGACGACTCGAAAAAGCTGGGTTTCATCTTAGGACACCACCTGATTTTCCTCGGCGCGGGGGCGCTGCTGCTGGTAGCAAAAGCGATGTTTTGGGGCGGTTTGTACGACTCGACAATTCACGAAGTCCGCACTGTTGTGAGTCCAACTCTCGATCCGTTAGTTATCTACGGCTATCAAACTCATTTTGCCAGTGTTGACAATTTGGAAGATTTAGTTGGCGGTCACATTTATGTCGGCGTTATGCTGATTCATGGCGGCATTTGGCACATTGTCAAAGAGCCTTTTCCTTGGGTTAAGCGGGTTCTAATCTTCTCTGGGGAAGCTATTCTGTCCTACTCTCTCGGCGGTATTGCTTTAGCAGGGTTTACAGCGGCTTATTTCTGTGCGGTTAATACTTTAGCTTATCCGGTTGAATTCTACGGGCCTGTGCTGGAAACCAAGCTGGGTATTAGCCCTTATTTTGCAGATACGATCGAACTGCCGATGGGCGCTCACACTCCCCGCTGCTGGCTGGCAAATTCTCATTTCTACTTGGCTTTCTTCTTCTTGCAAGGTCATTTGTGGCACGCTCTGCGGGCGATGGGCTTTAATTTCAAGCAAGTTGAAACTTCCTTGAATGCGGTAGGAACTGAGTCGTAAGACTGATATAAAGAAACCGGGTTTTTTACTTTCACAAGAAATCCGGTTTCCGTAGGGGCGGTGCCCCCGTGCCCGTCCTCCCCCGCGTACAAGTCAGGTTTTTATTTTAACCGCAGAGAGCGCAGAGGGCACATAGGGGAAAGAAATTAGAGAGACAGTCAAAGGTTTGTGTTCGATCGAGGGTTGGTTATCTGTAGGTTTTTACGAGGAAAAGAACTGTGACAATTGCTAGCATTAGCGACTTGGGAAAGGATGGAACGAATTTTAAGTGGTGGGTGGGTAACGCCCGCTTAACTGATTTGTCGGGTAGGTTGTTGGGTGCTCGTGTCGCTCGCGCGGGTTTGATTATGTTTTGGGCGGGAGCAACTACTATTAAAGTTAAAGTTTCTTGCTTAAATTACATCTGTTTTAGATTTTCAACTACCAAGAGAGAAAATTAGTCTATGAGTGTTTTTATTTGCTGTTTCTGTATCGTGACTGCGATCGTTCTGTTTTTGTGGAGTGTTGCAGTAGCGCTGCGAGAAGGAGTCTATCAAATTCGGCGACTGCATCAAATTCCGTGTTCGGATTGCGAGTTTTTTACTAATGACTACCGCCTCAAGTGTACTGTGCGGCCGTGCGTTGCTTGCACTGAGGAGGCGATCGGCTGTACAGACTTTGAACCGAAAACTTGTTTGGCCAATTCTTGTCAGCAACATTGCTCAAAGCTTCACAAAGCTTTCATAGAAATACCGACAGCTAATCCTCCAGTTACACGTTTACCAACAGGGATTAAGTAGCTAGAACCATTGATGATGAATCACGAAATTCTTCTTTCTTCACGAAATCTTTTTTACTTCTTTGTTCTTTCTTCACGAATATGAATTTATACAGCGCAAACTCACTCAAAGTCGAACTCAACCAAAGAGGCTGCCGCCTGACTCCCCAGCGAGAAACTATTTTGAGTGTCTTTCAAAATCTACCGCAAGGCAATCATTTAAGTGCGGAAGAATTATACAGGACTTTGCAGAATCAAGGAGAACGAATTGGCTTGTCTACTGTCTACCGAACGCTGCATTTATTAGCAAGGATAGGAATTTTGCGTGAACTAGAATTAGCAGAAGGACACAAACATTACGAACTGAACTTTCCCGAATTGCACCACCACCACCATCTGGTTTGCATTCAGTGTCACAAAACCTTTGAATTTAGCGATGAATCTATTTTAAAAATTGGCAAAAAGCAAGTTGAAAAAGCTGGAGTAGAACTGCTTGACTGTCAATTAACTGTGCGAGCTGTTTGTTTGGAAGCGCTGCGGGAGGGATGGCCTTCTTTGGTACCCAGCAATTGGTTGTGTCCCAGATATCATTCCGAAATTGATGAGAAAATTAGTTGATTTGGATGAAATACACTTCGTTCAGTTGACAGTTGACAGTTGACAGTTGACAGTTGACAGCGACTTCTACCTGGAAGGAAGAGGATTGGAGTATGAATAGCCTTCTTTTAATTTCTCCTTAAAAGGTAGAGGGTTTAAACCAATTCTTTCGGGTGTAATGGGGAATTGGTAATTGGTAATTGGTAACTCTTGAACTCAGGTACGGCAATAGCGTTACAAGGAATGCTAGCGAAGTGATTCTTAGGAAAGCAATCTAACGCATTCAAAACCCCTCCTGCTTGATAGCATTGGAATGAACTTTAAGGAATGTTAGCTAAGCAATTATTAGAAAAGCAATGTCACGCCTTCAAAAATTTTCGTCTTTCCCTTTCCCTTCCGTCAAGCAACCTCAGAATCGCAACGTTGGTGTTCCATCCTAAATATGTTAGCGTACAAACTAGCAATAATCTGTTTGCCTTCCTGCGTCAACTGCAAGTAATCTAGAGATTCGCTGATGTGAGGATAAATGCCGCTCCAGTAAAACTTAGAGTAGCTTTGCAGCAAGTCGCCCGGATGTCGATAGCCCAAAACTTTAGTAGCACCGCTTTCTTCTAACTCGTAAAACAGCGCGCCAATTTTCTGCAAATATTGCGGGTTGCTGAGCTGACCTATCAAGTCAGCACCGCGCACTAAACTAGAATAATTAACTGCTTCCTCGTCAGTGTTGCTGTCAAATACCGAGAAACGAGTCTGTTCTATGTTCTGCTTAATTATCTCAGCATTAATTAGCTTGTGGTTGCCGAAGCGCTCGTCAATGAACAATTTAGCTCTGTCAACTCGATAAGGAGCTAGGCTGGCCGCTGTTGCACCGGGAGCAAGTGCAATTCTCATGCCATCTTTTCCTGTAGCATACAACCCTTCTGATTCTTGGTCTTGCCGGCAAACTCCTTTGACATATCCGATGTCTTGGCACAGCATAGAAATGATGTAGTGCAGCCAATCTTCGCAGGAGACTCCGCCCTTGCGAATGTGTTTTCCCCGCAAGATTTCTTGACCGACTAAGGTAATGCAAATGGCGTGTTCTACATTGTGATAAAGAGCGTCGCTGTTGGCAATGTTTTCTAATGCCATTGCGCCTACCCAGGCAATAATGTCAGCGTAGTCTGATTTGTATCCTCCGTAAGTGCGGCTGTACCCGTTCTGAAGTTGTGCGATGAAAGCCTCGATCAGCAGTTCTGTAGAATTAAACATACCCAGTCCTTTTACCTTAATATTGCTTTTCAAGAACGGTGAATCTATTCTGGAGTTCTCTAATTTTATGGATGAGATTTTAGCTGACAACTCATACACTCCCTGTGGGTGGTGAGATGTGCGCGGCAATCTCAAAACTGATTGACGCTACGCCTGGGAAGCCACGAAGCAATCTACTACCGCCCGCACTCAAAACTCGCAACCAATTCAGTCCATCACAGACACCCATCCCCGCCGTACTGCATACAGCAGCCTGCTGACTATTTTTCGCTCCTCTAAACTTTTTAAACTCTGAGAATTAATTGCGTATTGAATTTGGTGGAATACAGTTCGATCGATCTTACCGGATTTCCAAATGTTCAAGTAAAGTTCGGAAATTCCATATTCAGAAATATAAGCTTTGGTTGTCATCTGCCGTCAACTTAATGTAGATTTCTTATTATCGGGCAATTTTAGATAACTTTATGTGATGTCGATCGGCTATAGACTGTGATGCGATCGCAGGCTGGAGTTAATGCGCCTCTCCTAACAATGGTAATTCGATCGCAATATCGCGCTTTTTCGAGCGTCATAAATTTTGCTGGCGGCTGTGAAAATCATCATAGTTGCGCCTAAATTATAGGATGTCACATACCATTCGCCCTTTGCGCTGGCCCCCTCCCAACTTGCAGCAAGGAAGGAAGTTTGAGTGCGGGTGGCGCAAATTTCTTGCCAAAGAAACTCGCGTCGTGTACAATATAGAGTCTGGTATCCTCACTTACCCATAATTATTTTCATTCATCCCGTCCCCCCAGAGGGGAAGGGACTTTCAGTGCGGATGCAGCCAAATCACTTTATATTCAGCAAAAAGCTAGAAATGCCGTAACTCATGCCCACTATTCAGCAACTCATCCGTTCAGCACGGGAACAAACGCAGAAAAAAACCAAATCGCCAGCTCTCAAGAGTTGCCCCCAGCGCCGGGGAGTTTGCACCAGAGTGTACACGACCACCCCGAAAAAACCCAACTCGGCGCTGCGGAAGGTGGCTCGGGTACGGCTGACCTCTGGTTTTGAAGTCACCGCCTACATCCCAGGGATCGGTCACAACTTGCAAGAACACTCGGTAGTAATGATCCGGGGCGGTCGGGTAAAAGATTTGCCCGGAGTTAGATACCACATCATTCGCGGTACATTAGACACCGCTGGGGTGAAAGACCGCAAGCAGGGTCGTTCCAAATACGGGGCCAAGCGTCCTAAAGAGAAAAAATAACACGGAACTCGCCCGATCGTCGGGGTTGGGAAGCAAAAATAAACTCGATCGCGCCGCTCAATTGCAAGCTCGATCGTCACAGATCGAGATTTGATCCCAAAACCCCAAACTCAATCATTCAAAATCAAAAATCCCAAATAGAACTATGTCTCGCCGCACAGTTATTCAAAAACGTCCAGTTCCGCCAGATCCAACCTACAACAGCCGGTTGGTAAGCATGATGGTGAGACGGATCATGCAGCACGGCAAAAAATCCGTTGCCTCCAGCATCGTCTACGACGCCCTCAAAACCATCCAAGAACGCACAGGGGCTGAACCGTTAGACTTGTTTGAAAAAGCAGTCAAAAACGCTACACCCCTGGTCGAAGTCAAAGCCCGCCGGGTAGGTGGCGCCACCTACCAAGTGCCGATGGAAGTGCGTTCCGATCGCGGTACCACCCTCGCCCTCCGCTGGCTGATCAGATTTGCCCGCGCCCGCACAGGCCGCTCGATGGCCGCCAAGCTAGCCAACGAACTGATGGATGCAGCTAACGAAACAGGCAGTGCTATTCGCAAGCGCGAAGAAACTCACCGCATGGCCGAAGCTAACAAGGCTTTTGCTCACTACCGGTACTAACAGCCAAATCGGGCATGGAGAAGAGCGCGATCGTGCGGTATAAAAGCATCGGGTGAGAAATTGGAAAGTGTAAGTTTTGAGTGTTGAGATTGCTTCTCTTGGCGCAGTTGCGATTCGTGAAGCAAACTCAAAACTCTCAAAATCAAAATTCACGGACTCTCTGAATCCTCCATGTCGCATCCTTAATATTTTTGTAAACAAATCTTGCAAAAAATATTAAAATGTAACAATAAGCTCCAGGGACTGTTGTAAGTCGCTGGGGAGTCCAAAATAGGGTTACTGTGTAGTATAATAGTATTATAACAGCAACACAAGATTAAGGAGGTAGCTGTGGCACGTACCGTCCCGCTAGAAAAAACTCGCAACATCGGCATCGCAGCCCACATCGACGCGGGCAAAACAACAACAACTGAAAGAATTCTGTTCTATTCAGGCATGGTTCACAAAATGGGTGAAGTGCACGAGGGAACAGCAGTCACTGACTGGATGGAGCAAGAGCGGGAGCGGGGAATTACGATTACTGCCGCTGCTATCACCACCAGTTGGAAAGATTACAAAATCAACATCATCGACACTCCCGGACACGTAGACTTCACCATCGAAGTCGAACGCTCGATGCGAGTGCTCGACGGAGTGATCGCAGTGTTCTGCTCGGTAGGGGGAGTGCAGCCGCAATCCGAAACAGTTTGGCGACAAGCAGATAGGTACAAAGTGCCGCGGATCGTGTTCGTCAACAAAATGGACCGGATGGGCGCAAACTTCTACAAAGTCTACGGCCAAATTCGCGATCGCATGAGAGCGAACGCCGTACCCGTCCAAATCCCGATCGGCAGCGAAGAAAACTTCCGGGGAATTGTAGACTTAGTGCAAATGAAAGCCTATATCTACAACAACGATATGGGAACCGACATCGAGGAAGTAGAAATCCCCGATGAAGTACAAGAGCTAGCAGCAGAATACCGCACCAAGCTGATCGAGTCCGTAGCAGAAACCAACGACGCCCTCACCGAGAAATACCTCGAAGGCGAAGAGTTAACGGAAGACGAAATCCGCTTGGCCCTGCGTCACGGCACTGTAGAAGGTACGATCGTCCCCATGTTGTGCGGTTCGGCATTCAAAAACAAAGGCGTTCAGTTGTTGTTGGATGCAGTCATCGACTATCTGCCGTCGCCATTGGAAGTTCCCCCAATTCAAGGACTCCTGCCCAACGGCGACACAGCAGAACGATTTGCAGACGACAGCGCGCCCCTGTCAGCCCTGGCATTCAAAATCATGGCTGACCCCTACGGCCGGCTGACCTTCGTTAGGGTCTACTCGGGTATCCTCAAAAAAGGCACCTACGTCCTGAACTCAACCAAAGACAAAAAAGAGCGGGTTTCTCGCCTAATTGTACTCAAAGCGGACGATCGGATAGAAGTTGAGGAACTGCGCGCCGGAGACTTGGGAGCAGCCTTGGGTTTGAAAGACACCTTCACCGGCGACACCCTCTGCGAAGATGGAGCGCCAGTGATTCTGGAATCCCTGTTTATTCCAGAGCCAGTCATCTCCGTGGCTGTCGAACCCAAAACCAAACAAGACATGGAGAAGCTCTCCAAAGCCCTCCAGTCGCTCTCGGAAGAAGACCCGACCTTCCGAGTCAACGTTGACCCAGAAACCAACCAGACAGTCATCGCCGGCATGGGCGAACTGCACCTGGAAATCCTGGTAGACAGGATGCTGCGGGAATTCAAAGTAGAAGCCAACGTGGGTCAGCCGCAAGTAGCCTACCGCGAAACCATTCGCAAAGCCGTCCGCGCCGAAGGTAAATTTATCCGCCAAAGCGGCGGTAAAGGTCAGTACGGTCACGTCGTGATCGAACTAGAACCAGCAGAAGTGGGAACCGGCTTTGAATTTGTCTCCAAAATTGTCGGCGGCACTGTACCCAAAGAGTACATCGGCCCGGCAGAACAAGGGATGAAAGAAGCCTGCGAATCGGGTATTGTAGCAGGATATCCCGTGATCGACCTCAAAGCTACTATGGTAGACGGGTCTTTCCACGACGTAGACTCTTCGGAAATGGCATTTAAGATCGCCGGCTCAATGGCGATCAAAGAAGCCGTGATGAAGGCTTCGCCTGTGCTGCTAGAGCCTATGATGAAAGTAGAGGTGGAAGTTCCCGAAGATTACATCGGGAACATCATCGGCGACCTCAACTCGCGTCGCGGTCAGATTGAGGGCCAAGAGACGGATCAGGGACTTGCCAAAGTTTCTGTAAAAGTTCCACTAGCAGAAATGTTTGGCTACGCTACTGACATCCGCTCGAAAACCCAAGGTCGAGGCATCTTCACAATGGAATTCAGCCATTACGAAGAAGTGCCGCGAAATGTGGCTGAAGCCATCATCGCTAAGAACAAAGGTAACTAACGATTTTGAATTTTAGATTTTGGATTTTGGATGAAATCCAAAGTCTAAAATCTAAAATGTTAAAATCTAAAATCGCTAAAAGAAACAAGGAACAAATCGAGAATGGCACGCGCAAAATTTGAACGGACTAAACCCCACGTAAACATCGGCACGATCGGTCACGTTGACCACGGCAAAACAACTTTGACCGCCGCGATTACGATGACTCTCTCTGCACTAGGTCAGGCAAAGGCTAAGAAATACGACGAAATTGACGCCGCACCTGAAGAAAAAGCACGGGGTATTACGATTAATACTGCTCACGTTGAATACGAAACCAAAGAGCGGCACTATGCCCACGTAGATTGCCCCGGACACGCTGACTACGTGAAAAACATGATCACCGGTGCAGCTCAAATGGACGGCGGCATCTTAGTGGTATCAGCAGCAGACGGCCCCATGCCTCAAACTCGCGAACACATCCTGCTAGCTAAGCAAGTTGGCGTTCCCAGCTTGGTTGTGTTCTTGAACAAAGAAGACATGGTAGACGACCCAGAACTAATGGAACTGGTGGAACTAGAAGTCCGCGAACTCCTGAGCTCTTACGATTTTCCAGGCGATGACATCCCCATTGTGACAGGTTCTGGATTGCAAGCTCTCGAAGCTATGATTGCTAACCCCAAAATCCAGAAGGGCGAAAATCCCTGGGTTGACAAAATTTACAAGCTGATGGAAGAAGTAGATTCTTACATCCCCACTCCAGAACGCGAAGTTGACAAGCCTTTCTTGATGGCAGTTGAAGACGTATTCTCGATTACTGGTCGGGGTACTGTTGCTACTGGTCGGATTGAGCGCGGCACAATTAAAGTCGGCGAAACAGTCGAATTGGTGGGTCTTAAGGACACTCGCAGCACTACGGTGACTGGTGTGGAAATGTTCACCAAGTCTCTGGAAGAAGGCATTGCAGGCGACAACGTGGGTCTACTGCTGCGGGGGATTTTAAAGGCGGATATTGAACGCGGAATGGTGATTGCCAAGCCGAAAAGCATCATGCCTCACACTCAGTTTGAATCTGAAGTGTACATCCTCAAGAAGGAAGAAGGCGGCCGGCACACGCCCTTTTTCTCTGGCTACCGCCCTCAATTCTACGTCCGTACCACTGACGTGACCGGCACGATCGCACAATTCACCGCTGATGACGGTAGTGAAGCAGAAATGGTGATGCCCGGCGACCGGATCAAAATGACTGTCGAGTTGATTCACCCGATCGCGATCGAACAAGGAATGCGCTTCGCTATCCGCGAAGGCGGCCGCACCGTCGGCGCCGGCGTTGTTTCCAAAATCCTCAAGTAGGACTCTGATAACAGCTTAAATAGCAGAAAAGCCGCCAAATTCAATCAGGCTTTTCTGCTATTTAGTGATGAGTCATCAGTCATTAGTCCGCAGTTAGTAGTTAGCAGAAAAACAGTCCTGGACGCACTCCCGACAAAGAAACCGGGTTTTTTACTTAATCTGTGGGTGAGTGCTAATGATTTTCGTAAAAAAAACAGATTTCTGACCCGTGCGTAAGTCCTAAAAAGAACTAACAACTGACAATTAAGAACTAATGACTAATGACTGATGACTACTGACTAATGACTAAAAATAAACTGAACCTAGAAAATTCAAGAAACAAAAATGGCAACAATTCAACAGCAAAAAATTCGCATTCGCCTCAAAGCTTTCGATCGCCGGATTTTAGACGCATCCTGCGAAAAAATTGTAGATACAGCAAATCGGACAGCAGCCACAGCGATCGGCCCGATTCCTTTGCCCACCAAACGGCGAATTTACTGCTTGCTGCGATCGCCCCACGTAGACAAAGATTCTCGCGAACACTTTGAAACCCGCACGCACCGCCGCATCATCGACATTCACCAGCCATCGGCCAAAACAATTGACGCTTTGATGAAACTGGATTTGCCCGCCGGCGTAGATATCGAAGTCAAGCTGTAGATTGACTTACCGAACACTCGAAAAGAAGGAACAAAGATTAAATAAATAGTTCCTTCTTTTTGTTGAAATTTCCCTACTCATTAGTTATTAAATATTAGTTATTACTTAATAATCAGCAATAATTTCTGCTCCGGCACGAACTTAAATAATTATTCTTAATTAAGGCGGGATCGCTACAAAAACAATCCTTTAGCATTCCCTATCATCGCCTTCAGTATCGCTTAGTTCAGCAAAAAGGTATATTTAACATTTTGAGGCAATAACGCCTTTGTCAATCTGTCAGCACCGGAGATAACGAGCCGTCGCTCCCGTTGCCAGCGAAAAAGCCCGATCGCTCCTGCCCCGGAATTGCCTGTAATCAGTTAAAGTAAGAAAAATAAGCGCAAGTACCGTCACTTTTGAGCGACAATGGCATCCTCTTCCTCTGTAGCAGTTCGCGAACTCCCCTTATTTCCGTTGCCGGAAGTGGTTCTATTTCCAGGTAGACCTCTCCCGCTGCAAATCTTCGAGTTTCGCTATCGAATCATGATGAACACGATTCTGGAGGGCGATCGGCGTTTCGGTGTACTCATGTGGGACCCCAACCAAAACAAAGTCTCTGCTGTTGGCTGTTGCGCCGAAGTGATTCACTGCCAGCGCCTCCCCGACGATCGCATGAAAATTATGACTCTCGGCCAGCAGCGGTTCCGAGTCCTCGACGCCGTTCGGGAAAAACCCTATTTAGTCGGTCTAGTAGAATGGATTGAAGACGAACCGCCACAACAAGATCTCAGACCTTTGGGAAAAGATGTCGAACAACTGCTGAGAGATGTAGTTCGTCTCTCCAGCAAATTGATGGATCAGCCGATCGACCTACCGGAAGACATTCCCAGTTTGCCCACCGAATTGTCCTACTGGGTAGCCAGCTACCTTTACGGTGCAGCGACAGAACAGCAAACTCTTTTAGAATTGCAAGATACTGCTGCGAGATTGGAACGCGAAACCGAAATTTTGACTTCTACTCGCAATCACTTGGCAGCCAGGACTGTACTTAAAGATACACTCAAGTAGCCAATGGGCGCAGGAAAAAAGTACGATCGGTTTTGCCTGCCTTGAAGCAATAATTAAATACAAATCACACTATTTTCGATTTTCGATTTTCGATTTTCGATTGGGAATGATTGATGAACTAAGGGTTCGGATCGCGGGCTGAGAGTTCCATGATTTTTTGGAACTGCTACCTGTTTGATCCTTAACTTCAAACAGGTTCGGACAGGTTCTTTATAGCAGAAAATGCTTGTGTTAGAAAATCTCGACCAACCGAAACCATACGATGCAGTTAGAGGCGGTCAACTGCCACCTCCTGTCGGTGGTGTCGTGCTCGGCGGACTAGCAGGAGTCAAACACCGGCTGTCTAGTTCAGTCAGCGAACATCGCATCGCCGCCCTGAGAGAGACACTGAATTACGGCGATGCAGGCTTAAAAATAGCCATCAAGATTTGTCAAAGCGAAACAGGGCCTGTGCAGCGGGCTGCCGGCGATTTGCTGCGAAAATGGCTAAGTGCGATCGCCCGCGAAAAATTACAGGCCTTTGTAGCTTCAAGTTCAGATTCAGAAGCTGAGTTAGACAGCACTCAAAAAATATTAGATCGCTCATCCGGTGCAGTCTCAGAAAAAAATCACGATCGGGAGTTGTCCGAAGCACAGTTAATATTTGAGACAATTATGCAGCAGATACAACCAAATTTGTTGCTGTTAGAAGCACTGGTAGCCTCTGTAGAACGGGAAGAATTTACCAACGAACTGATGAATCTTTGGGAACTGTTAATCTTAGAAATTCAGGAACCTCTCAAAGAACTGCGTCAGGCTGTTGGCAGCGCGATTTCCGCCCAACTGCGGATTCATTGGCTGTACAATCAAGCTGAATCTCAAGCCAATCAGTTGCAGCAGCGACCTTTGCTAGCTCTTCAGAAAGATGATGAAAATTCAGTTCGCCTCGCCGCGGTTCGCAAGCAAATTCAATTCGATCGGGCGGCAGAACTAAAAATTGACTTAGACGAGCAAACTGTGCGAGTAGAAACTCTCAAGCGCAACTTGCTGGCTTTGGAAAGTAAGATTGTTGAAGCTAATTCCAAGAAAGAGATCCTCATGATGCAGCTTCATTTTGCTAAGGTACAGCAGCAAATTGACTTCACTTTCAGCGAAGTCAATACTATATTTTTTAGTCCTTAGTTGTCTGATTCTGCGGTTATATATTGCGCGAACTCAAACTTGTCTGACGCAAAAATGTATTGTCCCACTGAAAATTGTTTTCCGATCGCGCTTAGCTCCTTCGAGATTAGCGCCGCACAAAAATGCCCCGCTCAAATTAGCACCCCTCAAGTCAGCTCCTCTCAAATCTGCGCCCTCAAGGTTACTTTCACACAAAAAAGCACCTCTCAAGTTGGCATCGATCAGACTCGCTCCCCGCAGTTTAGCCTCGCTTAGATTGGCTTTTTCGAGGTTTGTATTGTTCAAGCAAGCATCTATGAGGTTCGCTTCCATCAAGTTGGCGGCGTACAAGCAGGCTCCGCTCAAATTAACACCAATCATTTTGGTGTCGCTCAAGTTGGCTGTTTCCAAGTTGGCTTCAATCAGGTCAGCTCCTGTTAATCTGGCGAAAGTTAGATCTGCTCGGCTCAGGTTAGCCCCATTGAGGTTTGTCATCACCAGGCAAGCATTCTTGAGCTTGGCAGCTATTAAGGTTGCCCCCCTTAAGTTTGCCAAAGAAAAATTTATTTCTTTGAGATTCGCGCAGGCTAGATTAATATGAATGAGGAAAGCTTCTCGCAAAGAAGCCTCTTTCAAGTTGGTTTCATGAAAATTTCTTTCTCCGGCTGCATATCGCTTGAGAAGTTCATCAGCATTCATCTCACCAGCCTCCTAAGTTTTAGGGAAAATCTTATTACTGTCAGTAATAAAATTATATTACTGACAGTACACTGTAGCAGCCAAAGATTTTTAAAGTTTCTGTGTGATTTTTTAACTCTTCGAGTGCCGAGCGAACAAATGCTTCGCAGGCGTTAGCCTCAACGTCGATAAAGAAAATATATTCTCCGAGCGATCTTTTAGTCGGTCTAGATTCAATCCGACTTAAATTGATACCGCGACTGGCAAATACTTGCAAAGGTTTTACCAGCGCTCCCGGCATATTGGCAGGTACGCTAAAAGCTAGTGAGGTATGGGTGCAATTAGACGGTGAAGCATCGAGGATCAATTTAGGGCCAGGTTTTGCGATGGATTTAATGGATGAGATATCTGCTGGTTCTACGTTTGCGATTTCTCCAACACTCGTGCTGAGTACCCAAAATCGCGTGTAATTATCGGGATAATCATTAATGGGTTGAGCTAACACTGGCAAATTGTAAAGTTCCGCCGCTCTTGGCGAAGAAATCGCCGCTACATTTCTATCTTCCAGATATTGCAATGCTTCCGCAGTAGAATTCGCCGGAATCAATTGAGCTGAGGGAATAAACTGCCCCAACCATAATTGACACTGAGCTAGGGCTTGCGGGTGAGAGTAAACTTTTTTAATCTCGTTAAAATTTTTAGCGCGAGACACCAGCGCGTGGGAAATTGGCAAAACTAAGGCGTGTTGAATGCGGAGTCGATCGAGCCGCCACAGTGTATCTAAGGTGACAGTCACGCTGCCTTCGATCGAATTTTCGACTGGCACAACTGAATAGTCAACCTGCCCTACGGCAGATGCCTCTAGCGCTTGAGAAATGGTGGAATAAGGACACAGGGTGCATTCCAAGTTAGTTTCCCGGCTCAACCAATTGACATAAGCTAGAGCCGCTGTTTCTGCATTTGTACCGACAGGGCCCAGATGTGCGATCCTCTTCGAGGGCTTCGCTAACGAAATTTTCATTTAGAGGCAATTTTAGGTTACAAAAGTTTGCTTTACTCTCATCAGCTAGGAAGTATGATGAAAAATTAGCAATATCCGTGATTTCTCGGATGACATTGCTGGGTGCGCGACAAGCGTGCGCGACTGATGTCACCTTAAAAAAGGTGATACTTTATTAAGATATGCTTAGGAATCCTATATTTTGATATTTTCTCATGTATATCCGCTTTAATGCTTCCCAATCCGTTGAGCTCGCCGTACCAGAGGAACGGGTACCCATTCAACATTATCTGCGCCAGCCGAGGCGACTGGTGAACGCTCTGGTCGATCGAAGTCGCACACAACAGCTAAGCGATGATTGTTTCCGCCTGAAAATGCGACCGTTACAATTTATGATGCTGAGCATTCAACCCACAGTAGACATGAGGGTGTGGGCACAGGCGGACGGCACAATCAATTTGGAGTCCGTCGCCTGCGAAATTCGCGGCGTGGATTATATAAACGATCGCTTTGCTCTCAATCTCAAAGGAAAGCTTTGCGTACACCAAAGCAGCCCGGTAGCATACTTGAAGGGAAAAGCGGATTTGGAAGTCCAAGTAGAATTACCGCCACCGTTTTGGCTGACGCCCAAACCCATCTTAGAAGCAACGGGGAATGCTTTACTCAAGAGTGTACTGCTGAGCGTGAAACAGCGGTTGATGTATCAGTTGCTCTTAGATTACCGCCGCTGGGCAACCAGCGAAAGTGAGCTAAGATCGCTCAATCTCCCCCCAATCTTATCTTTAGAAGGGTGAAATCCTACTAAAGAAGCTGTTAATTAATGTATAGGGATATTTAGGCACAAATCAGGCCACTTACCACAACATTATTTAGACGCTCGAATTGGGCATCGTTCGCTTTGTGGGAACTAGCCAGCAGGGATAGATAGATAGATAGCTGCCGGTCAGTCAAGA
This sequence comes from Microcoleus sp. F6_B6, assembly GCA_036702215.1. Taxonomy (GTDB): domain Bacteria; phylum Cyanobacteriota; class Cyanobacteriia; order Cyanobacteriales; family Microcoleaceae; genus Microcoleus. The sequence goes on along the minus strand of JAUBST010000004.1, from coordinate 197,929 downwards.
TCGATTTGAGTCAGCCCCTCGTGTTCATCGTTTTCGATTATTCCCACGCCCTCATGCCAAGCTGTTGACCTGTCTTTTGAAAATTCGTCCTTTTGGCGGAGTTCGCGCTGCGGTGGCTTGATTGTTTGGCCCGGTTGATTCGTGGCGCCCACCCCAATCCTGATTTTTGGCCCGGAATTGCCCAAGCGAATAGTCATCCCGTCCACAACTGACACCTGAGCGATCGGTCTATCATCTACATAAGTGCCGTTAGCACCAAAATTAATAATTTCCCAGCCATGAGCGTGATTCCACAGTTCTACGTGGTGGCGGGAAACTACAGCGCTGTAAATAATTACATCATTGTCGTTCGATCGACCGATCCGAACCACCGGTTCTGATTCAAAACACCAACTTTGAACCGGGACAGACTGGATAGGATGTAAAAGAGTTAAGGTAATCACTGATGTTTTGACGCTCCACCGCCAGACAGAAACGGGGATACTCCCAAAGAGATTTTTTGGGATAAAACTGCAAAAACTTTGATTTTTAAAGCCGTCATCAGTGCGCTATGATTTCCTCTATCTGCCGTAAAAGTCGAACTTGTGGTTGCTTGAGGCATTTGAAGCAACTTTTGAGGGTTAGTTTTTGGCGCAGGCGCAAATTTTTGCGGTACTCGGTAACAACCAAACACGATGTAATTAGTCGGGTGAACTTCCCAGTGATGGACAGCGGTTTTAACCGCTTGATTGATTTGGTCTGTGAGGGAGCGATTCTGCCGATGGGTGAGCCGCTCAATTTGAGCGGCGAAATAATCCTTTTGCCGCTGATGAACCACAGAATTTAACTCAGACCCACGCGGGTTGCACCGCTGATTCGACTTCTCGATCGGGCGACAGTCACTGCTCAACGACTCGCTGTTTGTAAAGAAACAAGTTAACCAATTATTAATCCTGGGGTCTCTAGATAAAATAGTTGTTGATTGTATCAAACAGCATAGGTCATTTTGAGTTGCTAACATTTTCCTTATTGATGCGATACCTTTAAAATACAATGCTTTGAGCAGCACTGGAAGTTTGAGCGACAACGCATCAATCTCTCATAGCAAAATACCGATCGACCTTCCTCGCGCGCGCCGCCCCAAAATGCGATCTGCAATTAGTTGCAGGGCGAGCGGGAAGGCCGCACTTCAACTCAAATCTGACTCAGGCGGATCGGGGTTCGGATCGGGCGGGACAGATTCTTGCCTTTGCCGCTTCAACTCTGCAACTTTTTCTTGAGCTACATCCCTGACTTCGAGAGCTTTATCTTGGAATTTTTCCGCGAGACTTTGAGCGCCCCGCTTCACACCTGCCACATTTTTGAGAGTTCTGTCGAAATCTTCGTGTAAAAACTCTGCTACCAGACCGACTTTTTTGTGCAGTCCCTCTGCGTACTGCACTGGCTCCGATACAGCAGTTTCAGAGACGATCGCCCGCTTGCTGCCAATGGTCGAAATAGCTGCCACAGGTAACAAGTAAATTCCGTCTAAAACACCGCGCCAGCCGCTCGATTTAAATAGGTAGTGGGTGACTGAACCCGTGCGGACATCAAATAGGTAGTCAACCACTGCACCTGCCTGATTGCCAGCGTCCGTGAGTACCTCAAGGCCGATCGGACAAACAGCTTGTTCCGGCTGATGCAATTCCGGCAGTTCCGGGTTAATGGTGACAAAAACATTTTCCCCCACCGTATCAACTTGCGCCCAAGCGAACCAAGTTTTTTTGCTGCCCAAAAGTCCCGACTTGCAAGTAAACCCGATCGCCCGCTGGGAGTGAGCGTCGAGCCAAACCCGATCTACCCTGCCGACCTCTTCCGCCGTTCTGCGGTCGATGATGCGGCGGCCCTGCAGTTCGCTGCGCCTAACAATCTGTGGTGATGTACTCATAAATAAACTCCTGAGTGCCGCCTTTGAAAAATGTCGGTCGTCAAAAGAAGCCGATTTAATATTCTTCTTCCGAATAATGCCGATTGTTATCTGCCTCGGTTAACTCCTCCTCTTCCCTGGAAGTGCCAACTTCTTTTTGGTCGGGAACAGGAATCGTGCTAATGTGAACGCCGCCCGAGGGAGCGTGAATTTCCTTAGCCTCCCTTGGCTTGACGCTAATTTGTCCTAACTGGACTGAGGACTGATTCGGACCTACGTTGATTTGAATTTTCGGACCCGAGCGAGCCAAGTGAACGATCAGACCGTCCACAATGGGAACCTTAGCGATCGGCTTACCATCGAGGTAAGTGCCGTTGGTACCCAAATTGATCAGTTCCCAAGTTATGCCGCTGCGCCGCAATTCGATGTGGCGACGAGAAACCACAGCGCTAAAAAGAACGACGTGGTTTTCTGTCGAGCGCCCGATCCGGACGACCTGCTCGTCTTCAAAGATCCAACTGCGGACGGGTATAGACTGTAGTGGATGTAGCAAGGTCAGCTTAATCACATTGGCAGCATTGAGTTTTGGTAGAGCGCCTCAAGATGCGATTTTAGATTTTAGACTTTCGATCGCCCAATCCAAACTCGATCTAAGAGATTTGAAATAAAAACGTAACCAGGTCTCCTTTGCCCAGAGAGATGCGGTCTCCCGGTCGCAACCGGTGGCGGTTTCCCTTGGGTAGCGGAGTATTGTTGACGTAAGTGCCGTTGGAACTGCCTACATCTTCTAGGTAGCAAGCATCTCCCTCCACCCGGAGATTTGCGTGTACCCGAGAAACTATCTCAGAATTAGCAAATCCCGAAACATCAATATCCGGCGGCACTAAGTCATTTGGCTTGCCTATGTGAACCACAGACAGACTGTGAGGCAATTCCATCGGCGTATTTGTCTGAACGTGTAGCAGGCGCGCCGACTGCTGTTGCAGTTGAGTTTTAGCTACACCTGGCTGTGGGCCCGGCACCGGAGGAGAGATATTTACTGGTGTTGCCACTGATTCAGTTGTAACAGGAACCGAGGGCGAAGGCGGGGGATCTGGAATCGTCGGAATGCTGGCGGGAGTTTTTTCCAAGTTGAGCCCCTTATTCAGGGTAACTAGAGGTTCCATTGCCATCAGGGGATCGGGTGGCACTAAATCGGGCGCCGGTGACGATACCACTGTCGGACCTACAGGCGAGGGGGACGGTACTGTCACCTCAACTTCTGGAACTATGGAACCCGGACGCAAGTTAAAGCCACACTGGCCGCAAAATGCTGCATCTGTCTGAACTGCTGCACCGCAGTTCGAGCAACTTGCGGTAACAGGTAAAGGCGTGTAGCAAGCCTCGCACTGGCTGGCCCCGTCGGGGTTCTGGTGATTGCAATTGGGACAGACAATCATCGATTTCTCCTTGCTATCGGCCAGATTTTCAAATCAGCCTCATCAAAAGTTTTTGGGTCTGAAACCCCGTCCTTACAGGACGGCTTTACATTGAATTGAATCCCCTTGCGGGGTAGGGGGGTATGGTTGCCCCCCCCGTGAGGATATGGTTGTCCTCAATCTCCCATTTCTGGGGTAAAGTTAGCACGCGCCTTTGTTTAGGGAGCTTGTTAGGCTAGCAGCACTGTTCCAGTGACCTTAGAACTGTTTAACCACTAGCGACAGAGCAAGGGACTAGCTTCGTATCCCAGGGTGTCGTGACTCACAAAACGTAGTCAGTTAAGACTTAGGCCCGTCAGAATGGCTTGTTAGATTTCTCTTTCAAGCGTCATGCCGCCAGGGCTGAGGTTCCTGACAAAAATACTCGTGTATACGGTCAAATTTTAACTTTAACCGCCACAATTCTTATATTGCTTCTAATACTAGCAACTGAGCTGACGCCGTGACGTTAGCTGTAACGGGCAAGATTGAGTTAGTGATAATGCTGGCTGTGTTGGCACGCTGGCGGCTCTGTCGCCTATTATTTTACTGCTTCGCCGGCCGCCGCATCGAGCAGCCACCAAAGTTCGCCTTCTGGTTGAACGAGTCTGGCTGGATAGGTCATTTCGTCGGCTGCGGGGGCAAAAATTTGAGTTAGGGCGGGTTGTTTGCTGGCTCCTGCGACCATGAAGATGACGCACCGGGCCCGGTTGATTAAGGGGACTGTAAAGGTAATGCGGGGTTGACCGTCTTTGTTGCCGACAGTTACTAGGGCGTCGCGGACTTCCAAGGCTGCTGTGCCGGGAAATAGAGAGGCTGTGTGGGCGTCGTCTCCTATGCCCAATAAAATGATGTCGAAGGCAGGAAACTCGCCGTCGGATACTTTGAAGAACTGCTGTAATTCGGTTTGGTGCGCCGCAGCGTCGGCTGCGGGGTCGCCGGCGCCTGTGGGCATGGGGTGGATGTTGCTGGCGGGGATCTTCACTCGATCGAGCCACGCGAGGCGCGTCATTCTTTGATTGCTGTCTGGGTGTTCTGGGGGAACGTAGCGTTCGTCGCCCCAGAACACGTGAATTTTGTCCCAGGGCAGGTCTTGGACACAGAGCGCTTTGTAGAGCGGTTCCGGTGTGCTTCCGCCCGCTGCGGCGATCGTACAAAGTCCGCGTTCTGCTATGGCTTCTGAGATTTTCGACAGCACAATCTCCAGCGATCGATCTATCAGTTGTTCCCGATTTGCTAATACTTCTACTACTTTTTTCATTAATTTCCTCTCTACTTTCCTTGGGTGTTCTTCTCAGCAATTGCCAATTTTACCTTGACATTTTGGTTTGAGGTCGATCTGCTGACAGACTCGGCAGGCAGGGGACTACATCCCATAACATATTATCATCTTATGCCTCTTGATTTAAGGAAAGCAAGACATATTTCTACCAGTGCTTTATGGATTTTCACCAGTTGCATTGAACTTTCGCAACTTTCAATCAAAAGTTCGATCGTACTCGGAGCATCTGTGCAGAAAGTAAAAAGCGTTTTTTGGGAGTCCGACCCGTCCCTCGCAGCAAAGTTTATTAATATAGCGAGCCGGACGATCGCACGCCGACAGTAAAAGCCAAACCGAGATGCTCCCGATCTCACTTACCCCGGCATAGCAAAAATAATCAACATTGATGTGGTAGACTAGGAAAAATAGTTTTAAATCCGCACGCTCGGAAGGAAGCAAAACTATGTCAATTTTTAAGCGATTTCCTACATCTGTCCGCTATCTAATAGCGCGGTTGCGCCACTGGACGCAACCTGCGGTTTGGGCTCCGTTAGCCGTGCTGTGTGCGGGGGGGTTATTTATCTGGGAGGTCTCTGTAAATCCAGAAAGGTTGAGCATAGATGGCGAAGAAGAACCAGCCTCAAACACTCCTGTTTCGCTATCGGGGCTATCTGCTGAAGATAGCGCCATTGCGGCTGAAATCGACAGCTTACCAGTGCTAGTCAATCAGTTTAATGGCTCTACTGCTTCTGAACTGAACGTGTTAAATTCATCAGCAGTAAAAAGCAAAGGTTTATTCGAGGAACTTCGAGATCGGGACTTAGAAACTCCTCAGCCATCTTCAGCCCCCACGCGGGTAGGAAGCAGCGGATTTTTGCCCTTGCCAAATTTAGCAAATCCTGCTGTCGGGGCCGGAAACAATAACCCCCAAAATTCCAGCTTGCCAAGTTCAAACGCAACATCAGCGTTGAGTTTATCTGGCAGTGAGAGACTAACTTCCGGGATAAAAAAGATCGAGCCTGAGTCTGGGGCTACAGCGACAGCAAGTTTATCGCAGGCGTCGAGTGATACTAATTCAGGTAAACAAAACGAAAATTCTCTGCCTTTGAGTCCGCTGCAAGCAGCTATGAAAAAATACGTCGTTGCTAACACTCCGACAGCGGCGGCTTCGGGTGAGAAAACTGCCGACTCGGCTACATTGCTCGATCGACCCGCTTCCGATCCGGCTGCAGGAAATGCGACAAATTTGCTCCCAACGACCGCTACAGCTCAAGGAGGAGCAAATCCTGTGAATGTTCCCCCAGCACTTCTCCCACTTGTGGCTCCGACAAATACTGTCAGCAAGGAATCTCAAGAATTCTTAAAACCGACAGCTACAGTCCCTGAATCATCGGCGGGGTTAAATTCCCGAGTACCGAACCTCCCCGAAATTAATGCAGGGGCTGCAACGGTGGCTTTGCCGAAAAATCCCTACCAAACTAATTTATCTGGCTCAGGCTTCGCACCTGAAGTTCAACCTGTGGCACTTCCAGCAGCCATACCTTCGCCAACACCTGTACTTCCAAATGTCGGTGCATCTCCCTTTCCAAGTGGGATTGGTGGAAGCAAGATAATTAGCCCTCAATTCTCTCCCAATTCGGCTAATTCTCAATTTCAAACACCTCCACCGAGTCAGCTTAATTTGCCGGAGCAGCCTAACTTTGGAGTAGTTCCCCAAAATACCAATCAGGGCGTGCAGCCCATTCAACCTCAAACTTTTGCTACGCCCCGCTCCCTGGCTCCGGGACGCTACATTGGCGGCGGCGAAATCAATACTTTTTCTAATCCTTAAATGCAGGAAGTTCGGCCACGAAAACGATATTATCAATTCCCAATACTTACGCTGCGCTGTTCCTGGCATGCGACTTCGGTTATCATCAGCGTAGTCGAAGGGAAGGGAGCCGAAGGGAGTCGAATTGCAGTACAAGTTCCCAATTAGCCATTCCCAATGCTGGCGGTAAAACTTACCTAGCGGCGGCCCGCACCAACAAAAATCCCCCGATTCCCAAGCCAAACACGATCGGCAGCCAAGCCGACAGAATCGGAGTCAAAACAGCTTTCACGCCCATAGAACTGGTGATGAAAGAAAATACGTAGTAAGTAAAAATCACAACTACGCTAATACCAAAACTCGTTCCTCTGCCGGAGCGGCGGGGTTGAGTTCCCAAAGCTGCTCCCACTAAACCAAATACCATGCACACGAAAGGAAAAGCATATTTTTCTTGAATTCGCACCTTTAATTTGCGAATTTGCGGTTCGTCGCCGCTGTTTTTAAGGATATCTAAACGCTCTAAAGCTTGGGCAATGTTCATTTCCTTAAAATCCCGCGCTCTCGCAGCTAAATCTAAGGGCGTGCGGGGGAGTTGCAATTGCTGGTGTTGAAACCTGACTATATTGCGGTAAGATCCGTCAGGAGCTACTATATAAGCGGTTCCGTTGAAAAAATCCCAGGTATTTTCTGAGGGATTCCAAGTAGCGGATTCTGAAGAAACGATTTGATTGAGGTCTGGAGTGGAGCGATCGATAATTGTTAAACCTTTCATTTGCTGGCCGTCAAATTGTTCTGCATAAAAAAAGCGGGCGAGGATTTCGTCGCCGCCTTTTTCTGGTTTGCGAAATTCTGTGTAGATAATATTTTTATCTTGAAATGTCGGTTTTTCTCGCTTCAGGGCTCTGTCTAAAGTCAGAGTTGCTCTGTAGCTGGCTGCGGGTACAACTAACTCTTGCAAAGCAAAGGTGAAGCCGGCAACAATTAAACTCATAATCACTGCGGGCAGTATCAATCGGTAAACGCTAACTCCGCAACTGCGGAGGGCGATGAGTTCGCTGTCGCTGGACATTCGGCTGTAAGCCATTAACGTTGCTAGCAGCATTGACATGGGGAAAGCCAATACTACGAAGTAGGGAATTTGCAGGAGAAAAATTTCTATGGCTGCGCCGTAGGGGAGGCCGGATTCTGCTACTCTGCGGACTAATTCAAATAAGGCTCCAACTGTGACGGCGACGGATGTAAAGAGTCCGACGCCAAATAAAAACGGGCCGATTAGTTCTTTGGTAATGTACCAGTCCATTACGGAAATTCTCGGCAGCCAGTTGATGGGATTCAAAGAATTGGATCTTGCTATTTTCATAGTTGGGGGTTTTTGCAGTTTGCTCCTAAATCTAACATCTCAAATCTCAAATTATGGCGCATGCGGAATGCTTTCAAAAGACTATCGCACGAAGTTGTCACCTAAGTAATACTGTCGCACTAAAGGGTTGCTGTAGAGTTCTTCTTCAGCCCCGGAGGCTAAAATTTGGCCGTCTCGCATGATGTAGGCTCGATCGGTAATTTCGAGGGTTTCTCGAACGTTGTGATCGGTGATGAGGATGCCGATTTTACGATCGCGCAGTTTAGCAATAATGGTTTGAATTTCGTCTACTGCGATCGGATCGACGCCTGCAAACGGTTCGTCTAAAAATAGGAACATCGGCCCGTCTCGTCCCGCGGCTAATGCTCTGGCCAGTTCAGTCCGCCGCCTTTCTCCCCCCGATATTTGAATTCCCAAACTCGATGCTATTTTTTCTAAGCGAAATTCTTGCAACAGAAAATCGACTCGATCGCGCCATTCCCAGCGCGGCACTTGAGTTTGTTCTAAGACTAACAAAATGTTGTCGCGCACGCTCATGTTTCGGAAAATGCTTGCTTCTTGAGCGAGATAGCCAATTCCCAAATGCGCTCGCTGGTGCATCGCCAATTTAGTGATGTCTAAATCGTTGAGCCAAACGGTACCTTGATTTGGTTTTTCTAATCCGGTTGCTATGTAAAATGTGGTGGTTTTTCCCGCACCGTTGGGGCCTAGCAGTCCTACGATTTCTCCTTGGGCTACCGACAGGTTGACGCGACTGACTACATTGCGTTTTCCGTAGGATTTGTGAATATTTTCGAGTACAATTTTCATTTTCGCTCCCGGCAACCTCTACAAGCTAAATTTCAGACTGCGGCTTTGTGCGATCGAGTCTCTAATTTAAATTTTACCTTTTCAAGTTTGTTACTTTTATAAAGACGAAATTTCGCATCTATCCCAAGTAGTATGTTTTGGCTGAGGCGAAATTTCGTTGCTGCGATCCACTGTTACCGGGGGGCTGTAGTTGGACGTGGGGAGCCAACTGCATTTTGGGCTGCCGCATCTTGTTCCGGGGCAACCAGATAAACAGATTCTACCTGCCCTGGCTTGTCTGGCAGGGCAATAAACCGCCCTTCGTCGATGAGGTATGTTATGGTTTCGCCGCGCAGGCTGTTGCCCTGCTGCAATACGTAAACATCTCCGCTGAGAATGATCCGCCGCTCGCGGCTGAAATATTGAGCTTGAGCCGCAGTTGCTTGTATTTGGCGGGCTGGATAGTTGATTTGGACGTTGCCGCGCGCTGTCACGATGCCGGTTTTGGAGTCGGCTTCTTGAATGTCCGATCGCACGCTGAGAGTGCGGGGGGGGCCGGCTTGCGGGTACGTGGGAGAGGCGATCGCGCCTGCCAGAGTGAGGGGCAACAGCAGCGATAATCCTTTAAATATGCGGGAATTGAGTAATTTAGCGGAGGGCATCATAAGCTTGGAGCCTCAAAATTTGTGAAATTGCTGAAGGGCATTATCTCCAGTTAGATATTTTATCTTGACGGTCAGAAAGATTCCCGTGAGGTCGATCGACCGGCCCGAGAGCGTCAACCAATTATCCTAGCAAGACAACAGCGAATTTAATTGGCTATTTTGGTGAGTGGCTGCAACTGTCTTACCCAGAAACCGGCAAGATACTCGTTTCACAGTCAATTAATCTGCTCGGGCAGCCAGCCCGCCTCTGTGTAGAGGCCAAGTATACTGCACCCTAATACAAACATTGATTTAACTTTTTGGTACTTTGATAATGCGCGGCAAATGCAATCCTGCAACTTCTGTACCTGCGAATAACAGTTGAAATTTAGCTACTTCTTCCGGGCCAGCTTGTTGCAAAGCGATCAAAAGTTTAGCACTTTGTCCGAGCAAGTCTTCAACAGCAATTCCAGCATAACTGGGCTGATAATAACGGAGCCGATTTATTCCTTCTCCCAGCAAGATGACTGCACCGCGCCAGTTTTGATTTCCTAAGTGATAAAGCGCGACCGCAATTTGCAATATTCCCTGATAAAACGTTTTTTCCGGCTCGCCTGCTTCCATCCATAAAGCCTCTAAAGTATCGTGACAAGCGTAAAATTCTTGGCAGTTAAACTGTTCGATACCTTTGCCAAACTCGACCGGGATTTCCTCTGTCATTCGATTGGAGATTGGGGATTTTCGATGGCGGATGTCTGTTTTAGTAGGCGGCGATCGGTTTTTTTTAATAGCTAAGTCTTAAAAAGAGGAAAAATAACGACCTGTTTTCCAAACTGCTGCCATTTCACGACCGCCTACTTAACCGATTACATAGTGTCTCTGACAGCTTTAATCTGATCCATTCCTATTTCCTGAGTAGTTCCAGCGAAATCGTTATCTGGCGTCAGAAATAACATACAGTGACACTCTTTGCGCTCGCGCATGGGAATGCAGGGACAGTTCCAGTAGGCGGCTTTTACTTCGGCTTCTTTATCTTCGTAATGGCGACAAGGGCATAAGGGAGCGCCTAGTTCATCCTTGTGTTTTGCTAGTCCTTCTATCACGACAGCCGTGACGGAAGGTTCGGAACAAAAGTATGTTCCCGTTCGCTTGGCGTAGGTTTCGGAGAAATTCTTCATCGCCTCCAAAGTTTTTTCGTTGGAGAGTTGAGATTTTTCTGTTGTGTTCATAGTTTAGGATCGAAGTTGAGGATGCTACGAGCTTTTGACAATTGTAGCGCAGAAGGTGATTTTAAACGCTGGTATATTTCTGTTTAGTTACAAGGAAGAAAACCTTGACAAAGATTTAGTTTTAGGTTGTTGGTTTTTTAGTGGTTTTTGTCTATCCCGGATGGTGCGGGAAACTGGCGGCAGACCCGGTTTTTGGAGCTACCAAAAGATTTGGGCGATCGATCGCCCTCAACAATCATCCCCCAAAGGGGATAAAAATCGGATAAGATAGCACGGCACTCTTTCTGTGACGGCTACAGGCACGGCATCTGATGGCAACTTCCCCGAACCGCACCCACAGCAAAAAATCTCCTCCTTCTGGGCTGATTTGGCCGGCTGACACCGAGTTAGTCGGATTAGTGTTTGAATTGACTCCCCGCGCTGCTAGCTATCTGTACGCGCAGTATGCTATAGGCTTGCACGCTTGGTTTTTAGGTCAAGTACAGCAAACTGACCCGGATTTATCGAAACTTTTGCACGATGAACAGTCAGAAAAAGCCTTTACTATTTCGGGATTGGAAGGTGATTTGCTCCCCAGTGGCAAAGAATTTCAGCTTTTGGGCGATCGAATTTATCGCTGGTACGTAACAGGACTTTCAAAGCCAGTAGTGCAGTGGCTGAGTCAGTGGCTGCAAAATTTGCCCCAAGAGATTGATTTGCGAAATGCTCCGCTGCTAATTCGCTCTTGGGATATTGCTTTTGCTCCCACAACTTACCAGCAATTATTAACAGCAGAACCCCCATTTTCGCCAACCATAAAACTTAGTTTTGTGACTCCTACAAGCTTTCGTAGCAAAGGCCATCACTTCCCTTTGCCAGTTCCAGAAAATGTTTTTCACAGCTATTTGCGCCGCTGGAATAACTTTTCGGGGGTAAATTTTGACCAAGCAGAATTTTTGAATTGGATTGATGAAAATGCAATTATTAGCCGCCACAAGTTGGAGTCGCAAAAGGTAGCGGCGGGCAAAAAAGGCATGGTAACGGGATTCACTGGGGCTGTGGAATATGGGCTAGGGCGATCGGCTCACAATCGCCCTGATTTTGTACAATTATTTTATGCTTTGGGGCGGTTAGCGCCTTACTGCGGCACTGGCCACAAAACAACTTTTGGATTGGGACAAACGCGATCGCAATGGTTGACAGAACCGCTACCTGAAGTGTCGATACAAAGCGTACTGGCGGCGCGAATAGATGAATTGACACAGAAGTTTATGGCGCGCAGAAAGCGTACAGGTGGAAGTCGCGCTGCTGAGATTGCTGAAACTTGGGCGACGATTTTGGCGCGCCGGGAATTGGGGGAATCTTTGTTGGATATTGCTGCTGATTTGGAAATGCCTTATGCAACTGTGAAAACTTACGTGAAGTTGGCAAGAAGGGCTTTGAAAGTGGAGGATTAGAGGGCATGGGGCATGGGGCATGGGGCATGGGGCATGGGGCATGGGGCATGGGGCATGGGGCATGGGGCATGGGGCATGACTGTTGAATGTTGACTAATGACTGATGACTGATGGCTGCTGACTAATGACTCTTAGTAAATAGGTATATGTCGTCTCGCTGATATTTTAGTTGAAATTGAGGGGTGTTTTTTAGTTGAGTTACTAAGTTATTAACAAAAGCTCGATCGCTCATCCAGCCAGGATATCTGAGGTTCAGCAATACATAATCAAATTCTGCGAGATTTGCAGGTGGGGCGTCAGCCTGAGTTAATTTTACTACAGGGCGATGCGCTAAGTGCGGAGCAATCTGAGCAGTTGTTAAAACACTGCCTTTGGTTTCAACAAGAGAAATTGCCTCTTTGGTAGCTGGCAAAGTGTCGATCCCATTTAAATAAATAGTCCAAAAATAGCCGTATTTCGCTAAAGCTAAGAAAGCAATTAACGACCAAATTACAATGACTCTAGGCAATGGATAATTAGGAATTGGCAATCTATCAAATATTGTCTTTCCCTTGTGCTGATTGCTAGCTGCTAAACTGGAAATTACGGCTACCAACAAAAACGGCAATACCGGCACAGAATATTGATGAATTAAATCCCGCTGAGCGGGGATATCGGAAAGAATATTCATCCCCAACATCGGCACAGCACTAATTAAAGATGACAGATGACGCGGGGACAGCCACCAAATTACTGGTAATAGCAATAAGGCTAAATATTCAAAAGTATCTACAGAAAACAAACGCTCTAAAACTAGATTGGGCTTGACTATTAAATTAATAACAATTTCAAAAACAGAGTTGCCCAAATATTGATATCGTCCGATTCCCGCGTGCTCTCTTCCCTGATTAAAATACGGTATAACTGCCTGAGTAACTACCAGGAACCAACCCGCGCCTAGAAATAGAGCTATGAGCCCACAATTGCGTTTTTTGTCAAAACACAACAGCCACAAACCCATCGCAGCCACAGTTAAAGATAGCACGGCTTTGCAGCTCAAAACTAATACAATAGCACCACAAAACCACAAGGTTTTATTCAGCCTCGCGGCTAAGATTGCTGCTAGCAGGGCTGGTAAAGCAATTACTTCTGGGTGGAAGTCGAAGAGATTGACATTAAATACTGCGGGATAAAGCAGATATAGGGCTGAAATTGCAATTGCTTTTCGTTCGTTTAATCCGGCTTGACGTGCCAAACTCCAACTCGGCCAAGCACCTAAAGCTAGGGAAACAGCTTGCACTAAAAAAAGCCAGCGAACATCTGGATATATTTTGTAAAGAAAAGCTAGTGGATAGAAAATAAAAGCGGCGTGATCTCCCCAAATATTTATTGCCATTAAAGAGGAAAATGGCGTTTGATTTTGGGAGATTAAATAAATTGCTTGGTCAAAAATTGCTAAGTCGAATGCAGTTGACTGAAACAAAGCGTGCCGCGCGCTGCTGGCGGTAAATAAGACTATCGCTGTCGCGCCAATCATTAAAAATACTGGATGAGATTTTAGGGATTTTAAAGTTAGCATTTTATTAGCTTAATCAGCGATTCGTTTAAATAGCAGAACTTGGTTTTTTTGATAATTTAATTGAAAATCTGGAGAGTTTTTAAGTTGAGTTGCTAAGGTTTCACCAATTTTTTCAGTATCGGGCCAGGGATGGCGCAGGTTTAATAATATGTATTGAAATTCAGCTAAATTTGTTTGGGGCGAAATTTGTGACAGCAATTTTACTATTGGGCGGTGGGCAAAGTGAGGGGCAAGTCTATTATCTGTTAAAATACTGCTTAGCGGTTGAACTTGTGCGGCTGCTTCGCGTGTAGCTTGCCAGGTATCTAATCTATTTAGGTACAGATAAAAATCTTTATATTCGCCTAGGAATAGGAAAATTATTAACGACCAAATTATCATGATTCTCGGCAATTGAATTCCCCGCCCAAGTTGAGAAATTCGGAAGTTTTTAATTTGTGGCAGATTGACCCATGTTGAAAGATGTTGCTTATTTGCTTTTTCCTCTTCCTTGTTGCCTTTTATTTCTTCTCCGTTCTTTGTTTTTTCTTTTGCTATCGCTGCTAAAAATAAAAAGGGAATTACAGGCACTGAATACTGATAGGCTAAGCTGCGTTGAAATGGCAAGTCAGAGAGGATATTGATGAGCAGGGTAGGGATGGCAGGAATTAGCGCTGTTAGATATTGCAGCCGTAGTTTGCCAGAGAAGGGCAATAGCAGCCAAATCACAGGTAAGGTGAGGAGGAATAAATATTTTAATGTATCGAAGGAAAGGAGTTTTCCTAATACTAACTGTGGTTTTAATATGAGATTGATGATGATTTCTAGTACGGATTTGCCTAAATAGCTGTAGCGCCCGACTCCAGCGACTTCGCTGCCGCTAAAGAAGGGGATGATTTTCTGGGAAGCTATCAAAAACCAAGCTGCACCTAGCAAAAGTGCGATCGCCCCGTACCGTTGCTTTTTTTCGCAAAAAAACAGCCATAAACCCGTAGCAGCAACGGTTAGGGACAAAACCGCCTTGCAACTGAGAACTAACAGAATAGCGGTACAAAACCACACAATTTTATTTAAACGCGCTGCCAAAATTGCTGCCAAAATTGCGGGTAAAGCGATTACTTCCGGGTGAAAATCAAATAAATTGATGTTAAATACCACCGGATAGAGCAAATAAATCAATGCGATCGCGCGGGATTGTTCTTGATTTAAACCTGCCAAACGCGCTAAACTCCAGGTAGGCCAAGCCCCCAGGGATAATGCAACTGCTTGTACCAACAGCAGCCAATGCACATTTGGGGAAATTTTGTACAGCAAAGCTAGCGGATAATAGATTACCGCTGCGTGATCCCCTAAAATATGAATCCCCATTAAAGAAGAAAAAGGCGTTTGGTTTTGGGCGATTAAGTAAATTGCTTGGTCAAAAATTCCCAAATCGAAAGCAGTTGATTGGAATAAAGCGTGCCGTAAACTGCTACACAAAAAGAAAATAGCAGCAGCAGCAGCGATCGCCCAAACCAAACTCGACGGTAGCCGCGATCGACCTTCCTCTCTATTTTCGGCGATCGACACACTGATGTCCTCACGGTCATCAGCAAAATTTTCCCTATTCTGCATGAAATCTGGCACGCTAGTGGTCAATCGATTTTAGATTTTAGATTTTAGATTTTAGATTTTAGATTGACCCCACGGATAAATACGTTCGGCAAGTGTCATCGGATACAGGTTTTTTATTTCGGGACGGATGAATCCGGGGGCTTGTATCCTGGATGGTTTCGGTCACTCAAAATATGATTCCATCCAATGTGCTTTCCACGCAATAGTTAACCACTAATTTTTATCCCCGCAATCGTAATATTAGAATAATCCACAAAACATTAAAAAATTGTGAAAGCAATAACTCTTCTCGGCTCCACAGGCTCCATCGGCACTCAAACTCTGGATATTGTAGCTCAATACCCCGATCAATTTCGGATTGTCGGGTTAACCGCCGGACGAAATGTAACGCTGCTGGCCCAGCAAATTCGCCAGTTTAGACCGGAAATTGTCGCGGTTTGCGACGAAGATAAATTACTGGAATTGAAGGATGCGATCGCAGATCTCGACCCTCAACCTATTTTACTTGCTGGCGAGTCAGGCGTTGTCGAAGTTGCCCAATACGGCGACGCTCAAGCCGTCGTCACCGGCATAGTTGGCTGTGCCGGTTTGCTGCCAACAATTGCCGCTATCAAAGCAGGTAAAGATATCGCCTTAGCCAATAAAGAAACATTAATCGCAGGCGGCCCCGTTGTCAACCCCCTCATCGAAAAATACGGCGTTAAAATATTACCGGCCGACTCGGAACATTCAGCAATTTTTCAGTGCCTGCAAGGTGTTATGGTTGGCGGGTTGCGGCGAATTATTCTCACCGCTTCGGGGGGTTCTTTTCGAGATTTGCCGATCGACAAATTAGCAGGAGTAACAGTAGCCGATGCTTTGAAACATCCGAATTGGTCGATGGGGCAGAAAATCACGATCGATTCTGCTACTTTGATGAATAAAGGATTAGAAGTCATCGAGGCTCATTACTTGTTCGGAATGGATTATGATGACATTGATATTGTCATCCATCCTCAGAGCATAATTCACTCGTTAATTGAGCTGCAAGATACCTCGGTTTTGGCGCAATTGGGCTGGCCGGATATGCGATTGCCGCTGCTTTACGCTTTGTCTTGGCCGGAGCGAATTCATACAGATTGGGAACGGCTGGATTTGGTAAAAGCTGGGGATTTAACTTTCCGAGAACCCGACCACGAAAAGTATCCTTGTATGCAGTTGGCTTATGCGGCGGGACGTGCGGGCGGTTCGATGCCTGCGGTGCTGAATGCGGCAAACGAACAGGCGGTAGCGCTATTTTTGCAGGAGAAGATTCAGTTTTTGGATATTCCAAAGTTGATTGAGAAGGTGTGCGACAAACATCAAGCCGATAACTGTGAAAGCCCTGTTTTAGACGATATTTTGGCGGCCGATCGGTGGGCGCGGCAGGAAGTTTTGGCAGATAGCATGGAATTGGGCGATCGTATTCTTTCGGTTCGCTAATTGTATCAGCAGACTTGCACTTGCCCACAAGCCCGCCGGGGAATTTATTCCCCGTCTCATAGCTAAAGTCGGTTTCAACCGACTGCCGAACCTTGATAAATATCCAGTCCTCTTTCAGAGGACTTTAGCTATGAGACAGGGGTTTCAACCCCTGACGGACTATGCCAAAAAGTGCAAGATATCAGCTAAAGCCAAATCAAGGTTTTGCCATCTCATTCTTCAGTCCCTTGATAAAATAGAGCTATGATATCATGTCCGGTCGAGGTACAGCGATTTTCGTAGGGGCTCCCCTCACCAACAACACCAGCCAATAATTGACAACCTCAAAAACCCGCCCCGACCGGGATATTATGGTTAATCGATCGGACATGATATGAGTCCCATTCCTAGAAGCAACCGATGCAAACTGAAACCAAATCCACAGTATTTGAACTGAATCAACTCATTGTCCCCCCCGGCAATAAAGTGCAGTTACAAAATGTTAGCTGGGAAATGTACTCGTCTATCCTAGACGAGTTAGGAGAAGGTTACGCAATTCGACTTACTTATTACAAAGAAACACTGGAAATCAGGATGCCGCTACCCAAACATGAAAAAGCTAAGTCATTGATTGGCGACTTCGTTAAGTTAATGCTGGAAGAACTTAATATTGATTGCGAAGTTTTAGGTTCCACTACGTTCAAAAGTAAAGAAATGCTGAGCGGCGTAGAACCTGACGATTGTTTCTACATTCAGCATGAAGCTGCTGTTAGAGGGAAAGATAGAATAGATTTAACAGTAGATCCGCCTCCCGATTTGGCGATCGAGATTGACAACTCATCGCCAACCAGTTTAAATAGCTATCAAGCTTTAAAAGTGCCGGAACTTTGGAGATATGACGGGCGAATCCTGAAAATCTATCTGCTTCAAGAGGGAAAATATATTGAGTCTGATACTAGCCAAAATTTCCCTGACTTTCCCATTATTGATGTAATTCCCGAATATGTCGATCGCGCCAACACCCAAGGCAGAAGCCCGACAATCAGAGCATTTCGAGCTTGGGCTAGAGAACAACTGCAACTCAAAGACTCCGTTGAAGGCAGGTTTTACTAACTCCCAACTTGCGCGGCCAAATCAGCCGCACTCATCTTTTCGTACCTTTCAAAAGGTTGGTGAATCCAAGGATTGTCAGCAAAATAATCTACATAATAATCCGGCTTTGCCACAGAACAAGCCTTGTACCAGAGTACAGCAGTCCGAATTTCCTGAATATCCTCGCCGTAGCGACTCTTCAGCCAAGCGATACCTTGCTCTAAACTAATTCCCGAATCTACCAAATCGTCAATCAGGAGAATGCGGCTGCCCAAATTATCGCCCACCATTGTCAAATCGCGGGCAAACTCGATCGCGCCCCGGACTTTTCCCTCGGCCCCACCATAGGACGAGGCAGCTAAAATCGCCAAAGGTTTGTCGAAAATCCGCGACAGAGTATCCCCAACCCGCAGCCCTCCCCTCGCCAGACAGACAATTCGATCGAATTTCCACTGAGATTCCTCAATTTTTACAGCCAAATCCTCAATTTTCCGATGGTATTCAGACCAAGAAACGTAAAGGTCGCTCATGCCTAATATTATTGAAATATCAAAGATATTATTAAATATTTTGGGGGAAATGACATGAATGCAGAAGAACTTCTCAGACGGTATGCAGCCGGAGAACGGGTTTTTCACAAAGTAGACCTGAGCGGTGCCCATATGTCAAGGACAAATTTGCGCGATATTGACCTGAGTCACGCTAATTTAAAAGGTGCAAATTCGATCGGTCTCACCCTCTACAGAGCTAATCTGTATCAAGCAGATATCAGCCAAGCCAACCTCTCCCAAGCCAACCTCATGTCCGCTAATTTTGGCGAATGCGAGGCGGTGGGAGCGAACTTGAGCGGAGCCATCTTGCGGAGTGTCGTCTTCAGCGGGGCAGATTTAACGGGGGCGAGTCTCAGGGGTGCAGACATGAAAGATGCAAACCTTCAGGGGGCAATTTTGATTCAAGTTTATGCAGTTAACGCTAACTTGCAAGGTGCAAACTTGACACAAGTAAAGCTTTGCGGAATCAACCTGAGCAAAGCAAATTTAACCGATGCGAACTTAACACAAGCTGACCTCAGCCGTGCTAACCTAACTCAAGCAAATCTGAGTTGGGCAAATTTGACGGAAGCAAATCTGGAAAAAGCGGATTTGAAGGGAGCGGATTTGAGCGGTGCTAACTTGAGCTGTGCAAATCTCCATCAAGCAGATTTGAGCGGAGTTTCCCTTAAGGGAGCAAATCTCCGGGGAGCAAACTTGCATCAAGCTTCTTTGCGCGGGACAAATTTGGATGAAGCG
Source organism: Microcoleus sp. F6_B6 (assembly GCA_036702215.1). GTDB lineage: Bacteria > Cyanobacteriota > Cyanobacteriia > Cyanobacteriales > Microcoleaceae > Microcoleus. The sequence continues at coordinate 179,086 of JAUBST010000004.1, read as the reverse complement.
AATCTGAGAGAGGCCATGATGCCTGACGGCACCATCTCTGACTAAATAAGCCGAGAAAATAGAAGTTAAAACCGCAGGGTGCTTGTGGCGCACCCTACATTTAGGCTAATGCCTGATTTTTATAAGGGGATTTAATTCTGCCTTCAAGTGACAGTGCATTTAAAGAGTAGTGGGAAAAAATTTGGAACCAAGTTTAATCTACTACTTTCAGCCAGCCCCGGCGAACGGCATGGAGCAAGCGGTTGATGGCTGTTTGATCTTCTTCGGTAAGGCAGTCATTTAACAGGGCTGTCTTGAGCTGTTGTCGGTGAGTGGGAGTCAGCAGACCAGAGTGATATACCTGAAAGACTAGCTCTGCAATAGTAAATTGAGGTAAAAGCGTTTGGGTTTTCATCATCTGTGTTTTTTTGAACTCACTCTTGACAGTATTGACTGATTTTCCCAATATTTATGTGATTCAACTACGGGAGTAAATGTGATCGATTGACTATTGATGAGTGATTTGTGTCAGCCGGACTTGGGGATCGGATATTTCCTCGATAGCCCTGGCACTGGAAACACCAACCCTGTCCCGAGTCCTGGCTTTTGGCAACTCCGAAATCTCTACTTTTTATCAAGAGATGGTGACAATTTTCTTAATATTTCTCTATAGAATAGATTACTAATGACTGCTAGCTAAATCGCTTGGCTTAATTCAACGCAAAACGTTTACGGTATTTATCTACCCGCTTTTACCTACATTTACCTAGTTTCTTGGTGTGGTGTTTGTTCCGTGGATATACTTAATAAGCGCCCAAAAACCAATACAAGTTTCCGAAAGGAGCGACCATCCCCCCCCATTTTAAGCTTTTTTTTATGGTTTCAGATTCATCTGTGAAGTCAATCTAAAATCTAAAATCTGAAAATCTAAAATCTAAAATTGCCTGACTGCTTCAAATCAAAAAATCCCGGCTTCTTCAAGAAACCGGTTCGAGCTTTTCGATCGCAGTACAATTTTTTTGGGAGAGGGTTAATGAGCGACCTACTCACGAAAATCTTATTGTTGGCAAAGCTTGACAGGAGAGAAAGTGGAAATACTCATCTCAACTTCCTGTGTGAGGGGACTAATCGGAAATCCTCACCCATCCGCGGCGGTTGACTGCATCTGGGGCGTCTTCGCCCAGAGCACTTTCGCAGAGTGCGCGCAGTCCGTGGCTTTGAGTGCGAGTCAGATTGCCTGAATGGGTGACTTGATAGAACAGTTCGGCGATCGCCCGATCGGATTTTCAAGTCAGAGCTTGCATGAAATCTCGTTGAACTCGACGATTATAATATCGAGCATTTGACACAAGAGTATGGTGATTGCAGTCGGGTAAGCTGTGCGATCGTTTTTGGCTAGATTTGTGACCGAAGTCTGCCAGTATAGGTGAGTCAAATCACAGAAAACCCAAGATATCGATCGCATAAGCTATGATTGGGGTGGTAGCCCCCCCGGTGACGAAACCTCAAAAAGTCCTGAGTGCAGGACTTTTTGCGCCCCGCACCACTCGGCAGCGGGAGTAAGTCCCCTCAACATCGCAGACTGTGGACTTGGATAGCTGTGAAACTTTGGGTTTTAGACACTTGCAGCTTGCAGCTTGGCGCATAAAGTTGCGATCGGCGAGCCACGGCCTGAGATACAATAATTATAAATACTTCTAAGCTGTTGTGCATTTAAACCACTAACGAGGCCATTATGGTGCCACGGGTCGATCGAGCTTCCACCGACTGTGGGAAACGCTGCGGCCCGTGGCACCATACAATACTATGTTAAATGCTCCACAGCTTATCCCATCTATAAACAGGGAGTTAAAAAAATGATAATGATTAGCTACTTTTCGATCGCCTTAATCGTTTTTCTTGTTTGGTTCAAAAGTTTTTTGAATGATACTGCGACATCTAAAAAAGACGTGATATCTTGGATAGCCTTAATACTCGGGCCTCTGTTTTGGCCTGTTGTTCTGCCCCTCTCCCTTTTGCAAATTTCCAGCAAAAAGTCTGTGGTAAAAACAGCTCAATGCGATCGAGAATTCTAATAAATTGTGGAAGTAACTGGCTTCAACACAGTCGCTTATCTCGTCCTAAATTATTCAGCGTGCATCGCTCCTGGCAGCGATTAATTTATCTTGTTTAATTGTAAAAACAATGCAGCTAGAAGGTAGAATCCAATAAAAATTCTGAATCCTAAAACAGTATTTTTTTACGCATCTCCTATTCTGCCTTCTGCTTTTCGATCCAGCCCAAAAACGGATACAAGTTTCCTACAGGAGTCGGCAGCAGCCCAAAATTTTAGGCTCTTGTTCAAGTTCTCAGATTTATCTGTGGAATAAATCTCAAATCTCAAATCGTTCAAGCGAGCGAGATAGACTCAGGGCTCGCCGAAGGTTTCACGCCGAAGTATGCAATCGACTGATGCCTAATTTTCTGTCACACCGTGAATTAATGGTGCGGCTGAGTCAAAATTGTTCAGGCCGAATTGTCAGACTCAAGTTATCGGACAGCGACGGCAATTTTTTAACCAAAAATTATTTTCCACCTCAGCCAAACTCAAAATTAATACGCAATGTAACATAGCCTGTTGCTTGCAAAAATATAACTTAAGACATATTTTCGCCTGCCGCTGACCAACTTTAGAATTTTTATTGCTTCGGGCCGCTACGTACCATCAATCGAAGGTGGGAAAATTCTGGCGAGGCGCGGAAAAACAGCTAGGATATTTGCTATGAAACCTTTTCCAGCTCCCTTTATTCAAATCGCAGCACCTCCAAACAAAAAATTGTAGAGTTCGTTTGCGCCCACAATGCCTAACTCTTACCACAGTTAGATAGACAATTCAAGGGAGAGACTGCAATATGAAATAGGCAACAAAAACTGTTTCAAATCTCAAGTACGACTTATTTTTGGCGATCGGGCATCAGGATTGTATAACGGGAGCCAGCTAAGTTTTTAGAGGTGCGAGATGTTTGGGAACTTCTAAAAAAGATGACCGTCACGGTATCCAAATTCGTATTTGCATAAAAAGTAGGAGTCAAAATGAACCAAGTATCTGAGAAACCAATTTATAGAGTTCTTAATCTATTGTCGCTGCTAGCGCTGGCATACTATGGAGCTACTTCCATCAATTATATTTTCGAGAGTGACGCTCACATTTACAAGTACGAGAGCCAGAGCAACTTCAACGCCTCACCAGCGCAACTTGAAGCACACCGCTAGGAATAAATAGTAGATATTTTATCTGAATGAATGCGGAACCAAATTTCCGGGAAATTTGCTCATCGTTAACGGTCGGCTCGATGTTAACAACAATTAGTACAAAAGTCTTGGTTAAACAATTAATATTTTTACTTGCAGGTATTAGCCATCGAATGTACTACAAAAATCAACTATTTAATTTGTTCTCAAAATAAGCCAGAGTGATGAAAGGATGGTAAAGCATTTTCATCATTAAGAGGATTAATAGCTTTAGTAATCGCTTCATCAAGAAGATTTGAAGGTAGATATGCTTCTGAACGGAAAATCGCTTGGATTTTAGCCCAAGACAACTCGATCGGAGATAACTCTGGCGAGTATCGAGGTAAGAATTTTACTTGGGAGCCGAGAGATGCCATAAAAAAATTGGCGGCTTCAGCATTATGAACAGGAAAATTATCCATAACTACAATTGCGCCAAGCCATAACTGCTGCAGGAGTCGCCAGCAGCCCAAAATTTTATATCCCAGTTCCAGTTCCCAGATTCATCTCTGGAGTAAATCTAAAATCTAAAATCTAGTGACAGTACCGTCACAAATCTACCGGCCCACCGTTCATCCCAATTTGACCAAAAGACGATCGCTGCATTGTCAGATTGTCCGGATGGATGCGGATCGCGGTTGAAATGACGGATTGTGGTTGAAAAACCGGGTTTTTTAGCCAAAATCATAGATTGAGCGTGAGGGATTTGGCTGAAAACATCCAGGTGGTGAGGCTCAAAAGCCCGTCCGGGACTGTATTGGGACGCACTTTTGCTTGAATCCGGCCTCCAGCTTGCGCGGGCTTGCTTTCAAAGCCAGTTAAAAAATTTTGATTTCTGGGGAACTATTAGCGAAAATCAAAAGTCTGGTCAAGTACAGTGTACTTAAAAAAAATCGCAGCTCAGTTCCAGCCCCATTGCGGGCGATCGAACTCTCCGGCGATCGACAGTGCCCGCGGGTCCAGTGCAAATTCTCAATCTTGAGAGCATACTCCCATTAAAAATGGTCTCTGTGTATCTTCCGGCTATTGTTTGAATAATGACTAGCCACACCGACGGTCATTATGGTAAACTCGCAAACGTTTAAGTGGAATATTTTCGTCTTAGAGGAGGCAGTAGTGGAGTCGAGAGTCAAAAGCAGGAAACAACCGAGATTTGCTGCTCAACGAAGACAGGATTCAACTCGCGCTCCGAGGCTCGCTGCTGACAATTTAAATTACATGACAGCTTATAGCAGCCGGGTCAATTAGGGTCTCAACCGATGTCCGGTTTCATTTATTGAATCCCTTTGGAGGGAAAAGTGTATTGTAGAAAAATGATCGATCTTTTAGGAGGAGTGTAAATGACACAGGTAACTAATCCAACACAGCCAGCAAGTTCACTACCAGGTGGTGGTGGCGGTGGCTCAACCGTTATCGGCATCAACGGCGCCAACAGATTGAACGGCAGCGCAGGCGATGACATCATCCTTACTTATGGGGCCGCAGATGTTGTCGCAGGTGGCAGTGGCAACGACCTGATTATTACCGGAGGCGGCAATGACAGTATCGGCGGCGGTGACGGCAACGATACTATCTTTGCAGGCAGCGGCGCTGATGTGGTCGCTGGCGGGACTGGCGATGACCGGATCTTTGCCGGTAAAGGGGATGACCTCGTTGATGGCGGCGATGGCAATGACTTGGTTTCGGGCGACAACGGCAATGACACCGTACTCGGCGGCTCTGGGAGCGATACAGTCTTTGGGGGCCGGGGCAACGATGTGGTCAGCGGCGGCGACGGCAACGACAGCCTGTACGGCGGTAAAGATAACGATACTGTCGATGGCGGTGCTGGCAATGACTTTATCTCTGGCGACAGAGGCGCTGATGTCCTGACGGGCGGTGCTGGCAGCGATACGTTCTACTTCTTCTCCAGCGGTGGCGATTATGGCGTAGACACGATTACTGACTTTAACCCAGGCGAAGATAAGATCCGCTTGCAGACGACAGGCGGTGGTGTGTTCTCTGCTTTGGGAACGTTGGACTCCAGCGATTTTGTCGTCGTTTCTGGTTTCAACGCAGCTACCCCAGGATCGACCACGACGAACAAGTTGGTCTACGACCCAACAAACGGTGCGTTGTACTTCAACAGCAGCAGCGGAGTGCTAACGGTTGCTCAGTTGCAGCCTGGCCTGACAATTACCACGAACAACTTCGAGTTGTTCTAAAACAACTGGCTGTTGTGGGGCGGCACCGAATAAGATTTGGGGCTGTTCTCACAAAGCCGGTAGTTTTAAAGGATTTCAACCTCACTCTGCCACAAGCGGGGTGAGGTTGAAATATTCAATGCAGGAACTACAGCAGGGGCAGTAAAAAAAAATCGATCGACAGTTATTGATAAAATTAATCGATCGCCCGATCGGGCAAAATATAAATACAAAGTTTTTAAATTAGAATTTCTAGGTTTTACTGAAGCGGTCAAGAAACCGCAACTGCACCGCTAGCAATGAGCACTGAAGAATATATCCGGCAAGCCCAAATTTATTTGAACCGGGGGAAGTTAACTGAGGCGATCGAGTTTTGCAAAAAGGCGATCGAACTTCAACCGTTTTCGCCCACGGCTTACACCACTTTAGGCGAAATTCTCGAAGCTCAAGGCGATCCGACGGCGGCAAGAGACGCTTTTGTGCAAGCTTTGGAGATTTCGCCGCAGTTTTTTATGGCTCACGCTTATTTGGGTCAACTTTACAGCGAGTATTGCTGGCTGGATGAGGCGGTTTTTCACTACCGACAAGCTCTGGATTTGAAACCAGATTGGGCGCAACTTCATTATAACTTGGGAAATGTTTTTCACAAGCAGGGTAATTTGTTGGGGGCGATCGAGTGTTACCGAAAGGCGATCGCCCAAAAACCGGATTATCTCGATGCTTTATACAATCTGGCTGTGGTTTTAGATGAAAATAGTCAGCTCGAAGCGGCAATGGATACCTACCGACAGGCGATCGCTTTGAAGCCCGATTACGTGGAAGCTTACAGCAATCTGGGTGTGATTTTGCTAAAGGACGATCGGGCTGCTGAGGCGATCGAGGTTTACCAGCGGGCGATCGAGATTAAGCCGGATTGGGCGACGCTGCACAATAATTTGGGTCAAGCCTTGCTGGACAAAAGTCCGGAAAGGGCGATCGCATCTTACCTCACAGCTATTGAGTTGGAACCGGACATGGTTTTGGCTCACTACAATCTGGGGAAAGCGTGGCAATTACAGGGGGAACATTCGGCGGCGGTTGCTTGTTTCGATCGCGCGATCGAGATTAATTCCGACTATATTGCGGGCTATACAGACGCCGGGTTTTCTTTGATGGTTTTGGGCAGAATTGCGGAAGCCATGCCTTATTTTGAGCGGGCGATAGCTCTGAAGCCCGATTTTGTTGAGGCATACTGCCGCTTGGCACAAAGGCGGAGAGTTGCTGCTGTAGATGATGATGAATTGTCAAGGGCGATCGCTGCGTGCGATCGATTTCTCACAGCACTAACTGGAAGGAAGAAGGAAGAAGGAAGTTCGGCAACGGATTTTGTAGCGGATGTAACGGATGTAAAGGATAGAAAAAAGAAGGAAGAAAAAGAAACTATTCCCAATGCCCAATTTCCAATGCCCAATTCCCAATGCCCAATGCCCAATGCCCAATTACCAATTGCTGAAATCTGCGATAATTTAGCCGAAATTTACTTGCATTTGGGAAATGCTTTAACAGAGTACGGCGGACACGAATCTGCCGCCGTTTATTATCAAAAAGCTTTGCAAATTCAGCCGAACAATGCAGAGCTTTACTGGCGCGTGGGAAATTCCTTAGCCCAGCAACAGCGCTTGGGTGCAGCAATTGCAGTTTACCGCATAGCTTTGACGATTCAACCTGCTTTACCCCAGGTTTATTTTGAGTTGGCTAAACTGCTGGAAAAACAGGGGCGCTGGGAACGGGCGATCGATTATTATCAAAAAGTTTTAGAGTTGCAATTGCACGGGTATGGAGAGCAGAAAAAGTGGAAGAAACAGAGTTTTCTCTGGCCAGATAGCACTTCTATAAAACCTCCTCGCGGTATTTATTTATCGAGTTGGGATTGGCTGGTGAATGCTAAGTTGGATGGTGACAATTATGTTGAAATATTTTGGAAAACTGCACCAGAAGCAAGTGCAGAAAATATTCCGAATTCCCAATTTTCGATCGCCAATTCCAAATTGGCAAATTCCGATTGTGCCGGGTTAACTTGCGGGCTGTGTTTGCAGCGACTTTCTAAGTGGTTCAATCCGGTGCATTTGGGCTGGGGAGTTTGCCGTTTGTCCAACTCGCAACCGATACCCGTGCAGTCGCCCAAGACTTTTGTGGCGGCAATTCCCAACGGGCGAGTTTGGATTGTGCCGCAGGAAAATTATTGGCTGATTTGCAAGGCGATCGCTGTAATTACTCCTGACAATTATTTGTTGGCTGATGTGTCGAGAGATTATCCGGGGTTTTTACCTGGATGCGAAAAACATGATGTGAGAAAACACAGCGTTTTTCAGTTAGAATCCTTTCCGCCGTTAAAGCAAATTGACGGCAGCGTGGCGGTGCTTTCTGGTTTGTCGGGAAATGTCTATTTTCACTGGATGGTTGACGTTTTGCCGAGGATAGAATTGCTGCGGCACAGCGGTAGGGATTTGGCGGAAATAGATTGGTTTTTGGTGAATAGTTGTCAGCACCAATTTCAGCGGGAAAGTCTGAGGATTTTGGGGATTCCCGAAGAGAAAGTCTTGGAGAGCGATCGCTTGCCTCACATTCAAGCAACAGAGTTAATTGTACCGTCTTTTGCGGGATATTTGGGCTGGCCTTCTGGGTGGGCGATGGATTTTTTGAGGCGCGAGTTTCTCAAGGGAATTATACCTAGTTCGAGCTATCCCAAACGCATTTATATCAGCCGCAGCAAAGCGAGATATCGCAGAGTCTTGAACGAGGAAGATGCGATCGAGGTTTTGGAGAAATTTGGCTTTGTTTCTATTTTACCGGAGTCGATGTCTTTGGCCGAGCAAATTGCTCATTTTTTCCACGCTGAGGTAATAGTTGCTGCCCACGGCAGCGGCTTGACAAATACGATTTTTTGTCGCGCGGGAACTAAAGTAATTGAGTTGGTGTCGCCTCACTATATCAGCCATTATTACTGGGGAATCAGTCAATATTTGCAGTTGGAACATTACTTTTTAGCTGGGGAGGCTTTTGAATGCTATCCTGTTAGACAGTTGATGTATCAGAATTCGCTGACTGAGGATATTTTGGTGAACTTGAGTTCGCTGAAAAGGATGGTTGAAGTGGTGGGTTTGGGTTAGTTGGTGTCTGGAGCAAGTTTAATTATGCCCTCGATTGAGAAGATGGAAAAGGCAGCGGTTGATTTGAGTCGGCAAGCAGAAGTTTATTTAGCCGAAGGAAAGTTGAATGAGGCAGTTGCTGCTTGCGAGTCAGCGTTGAAAATTGAACCGAATTTGGGGGCTGCTTGCCAGACGCTGGGAAAGGTGATGCAGGTTCGAGGTGAAATCGAGCAAGCTAAGCAGTGGTATGAAGCGGCAATCGATCGCAATCCAAATTTGCCGGAAGTTTATGCTAATCTCGGCATTTTGTATTCTCAGGGGAAACAGTGGGAAAAGGCGATCGCAAATTGTCAAAAAGCGATTTCGCTAGCCCCGAATTTTGCTGCTGCTTATCGGCAGTTGGCGAGAATTTGGACGCAGTTGGAGAAGCGAGAAGAGGCTGCAGAATGTTGGTATCAAGCTTTTAATATCGATCCGAATTGGGCAACTGCTGACGAGCACGTCACTCTGGGAAATAGTTTAGTTGAATTGGGAAACTTCGATCGCGCTATTGAATGTTATTCCCGGGCAATTGGGTTAAACCCACAACTGGCCACAGCTTATCACAATTTGGGGGAAATGCTGGTTGGTCAGAAGCGCTGGGATGAGGCGATCGCCAATTACCGACAAGCCATTGCCATCAATCCAAATTCCTTTGAATCTTACCACAGTTTGGGTAAAACTTGGGCGGATCGAGGAGAATTCGATCGGGCGATCGCCTGTTACAACAAAAGCCTCGAACTCAATCCCAACTACGCTCGTGCTTACGTGGGTTTAGGTAATGTTTTCGCTCAAAAACGCGACTTTGATGCAGCCATTAAATGTTACCGTCAGACTCTGGAAATTAATGATAATTCCTACTGGGCATACAATTGCTTAGGGGACGCTTTGGCTCAAAAACAACTGTGGCCCGAAGCTATTAGTTGCTACCGCAAAGCTATTGCAATAAATCCAAATATTCCTTGGTTTTATGTCAATTTGGGAATTGCCTGCACCTGCGAACAATCCTGGGATGAAGCTGTTAGCGCTTACCTGCACGCGGTTCAGCTTGAGCCGAATTTGACGGGAATCAATCAGCGGTTGGGATATGTTTTGCGGAAGCGCAGCGAATCAGGTTTAGACAGCACAATCGAAACTTATTGTCAAGGTATCGAGGTACTTGCCAGCGGGAAAATTTACCACAAATTGCTGGGAATTGAGTTAGATAGAGCGGAGTTTTATATAAATTTAGGCAACAGTTTAGCGAAACAGAAGCAGTTGGAAGGTGCGATCGTATTTTATAGCATGGCAGTGCAAATTGAACCCAATGCTGCGGAAGTTGTCGCCCAACTGGATGATGTTCGGGCGAAACAACAGGAGTTATACGCACAAATTGCCACTTACCGTCGCCAAATAGAAATCGATCCGGCTAATTCTAAGCCTTACAACGATTTAGGAAATATTTTACCGCAATTAGGGGAATTAGAAGAAGCAATTATTTGCCACCAAAAAGCGAGCGAATTGAGGGGTTGGCCTGAGTGTGCGGCGAAAGATTATCAATTTACCCAAGATTGGTTTACCCACAATATTCCTATTTGGCAACGGCATTTGCAGGAATTTACCGGGATTGCGGATTTTCAAGTTGTGGAAATCGGCAGTTTTCAAGGAATGTCTGCTTGCTGGCTGCTGGATAATATTTTAACTCATCCGACGGCAAAGATTACTTGTATTGATTTGTATTTCCAACAACATTTTAAGGGCAATATTGTTAAAACTGGGGCAGCCGATAAAGTAATTGAATTAGAAGGTTACTCTCAAGAATTGTTAGTAACTCTGGCTTCGGAATATTACGATGTTGCTTACATTGACGGCTGTCACAAACCCACCAGTGCTCTGCAAGATGCGATTTTATCCTGGAGGTTGGTGAAAGTTGGGGGGTTGATGATTTTTGACGATTACGAGTTTACGTTTCCCGACAGCCCGGAGCAAGATACTAAAATCGGGATCGATGTTTTTTTGGAGATGTTTGGAAGTCAGTTAGAAGTAGTACACAAAGGCTATCAACTGATTGTCAAAAAAATCGGCAATCAAAGTTTGGGCGAAGAGCAAACTCTGTTGTCTCTGGGCTGGGAAAAGTTGGGAGATATTGCGGCAAATGCGGGTTATTTGGATGAGGCGAGCGCCCGCTATCAAACAGCTATTAAAATTAAGTCTGGCAACTACTTAACTTACCACAAGTTGGGTAAAACTCTGCAAGAGAAAGAACTGTTTGACGAAGCAAGGGCCGCTTACCAAGGGGCGATCGCACTAAACCCTAATTTTAGTTGGTCTTACCACTTTTTGGGGGAAACTTTGCAGGCGGTTGAGGAACACGACGACGCCGCTGCTGCTTACCGCAAAGCTATTGAGTTAAATCCCGATTTTTGTTGGACTTACAACAATTTAGGCGATGTGCTGATGGAGCTTTCTGAGTGGAAGGAAGCTGCTATTGCTTACCGCAAGTTAGTTGAACTAAATCCCGATTTTTGTTGGTCTTACGATAGATTAGGTAAGGCTTTGGTTGAACTGGAAAATTGGGAGGACGCGGCGGCGGCTTACCGCCAAGCTATTGAATTAAACCCGGATGATTGTTGGCTGTACAATAGTTTGGGGGAAGTTCTGGAATCACAAGAAAATTGGTCTGAAGCAGCAGCGGCTTTTGGTCGTGCTATTGAGCTAGAACCCGAGCATAGTTGGCTGTACAAAAAGTTGGGCGATGCACTGCGGAATCAAGAGGAATTGGAAAGGGCGATCGCCATTTACAAGCAAGGCATCAATCTCGATCCAAAATCCTGTTGGTGTTACGAAGGATTGGGTTTGAGTTTAATTGCACAACAGCAGTGGGAACCTGCCATCACTAATTTAGTTCAAGCCCTGCAAATTAAACCGGATTTGTTTGAAGCTTACGATAATATAGGTTATGCTCTGGAACAACAAGGAGAAGTCGATGAGAGCGATCGGGCAAAATGCAGCAATCAAAATTTACCCTTAAGTATTCTCAAAAAATACTGCTGGTTTACAGAAGATTTGACCGTTCCAGCAGAATCCAATCAGCACCTCACCTGCATTGACATCCATCCTGCGAGTCACATCAATTTATCTGATTCCAAAACAATCGACAGCAGCCGCAGATTTTGGGAACATCAAAGTCATTCCAGAAAAGCTTTTGTTGCTGTATTGCCAAACGGACGAGCTTGGGCAGATGTTGTGACTAGCGCCGTCATTACTTCAGACAATAAACTTGTTCCTGAGATTTCAATGGGTTGTGCTGAATTGGTAATCACTTCCGACAAATTGCCTCCCGCTGAACACGTCGATGGAAATGTGGCTTTTTTATCTGCTCGCTGGGGTGGAGCCGCTTATTTTCATTGGATGTTTGATGTGATTACCAGATTTGATCTTTTGCAGCGCAGCGGATTGATAGAAACTATAGATAAGTTTGTTGTCAATGCCTCGGATTCTTCCTATCAAGCAGAAACTTTAGATACTTTAGGAATTCCTCAAGCTAAAATTTTAGAAAGTCGCTGCAATTTACACATTACCGCCGATAAATTAATAGTTCCTTCAATATCATATGACGGAGCTGGGGCAGTTTCTAAATGGAAGTGTGAATATCTCAAGCAGACATTTTTAAATGAACAACATCCCCTAAATACAGACTATTCAGAGCGAATTTATATCAGCCGGCAACAAGCATCCTATCGGCGAATCGTCAACGATGAAGAGGTAATTAAATACTTAGAAAAATTTGGGTTCCGCAGTGTCAAATTGGAAACGATGTCGGTAGCGGAACAAGCAGCGTGTTTGGCAGCAGCTAAAGTAGTTGTCGCACCTCACGGAGGGGGATTGACTAATCTAGTTTTTTGCAGTCGGGGAACTAAGGTAATTGAGATTTTTTCTCCCCTTTACGTTCCGCATTGTTATTGGATGATTAGCAATTTGTGCGGTTTGGAACATTACTATTTAATTGGCGATTTGGTGGATGATGCCACTCCGACAAAACCCTTACATAAAAATATGCGGTTGGATTTGAACGCGCTGGAAAAATTACTGACTATTGCAGGAGTTTTGCATGGATAATGACTACCACGATTTGGGGAATTCCCTGCAAGAAAGCGGTCTGTTTGATGAGGCTGTTGCTGCTTACAAACAAGCTATTGAATTAAATCCAGATTTTTCGTGGTCTTATCACAGTTTGGGCGATGTTTTGCTGAAAATTGAAAAATGGGAGGAAGCTGTCGCTGCTTACAAAAAAGCTGTTGAGTTAAATCCAGATTTTTCCTGGTCATATCACAATTTGGGCGATGCTTTGCTGAAACTTCGGCGATGGGAAGAGGCTGCTGCTGCTTACCGCTGCGAGATTGCACTTAACTCGGATTTTGCTTGGTCTTTTTGCAATTTAGGCGACGCTTTAACTAAACTAAAACAGTGGGATGAAGCTATCGCTACGTATTTAAAGGCTATTGAAATTGACGGAGATTTGCCGGGAATTTACGAGAAGTTGGGATACGCTCTCGGACAAACAGAGTCGGATTTAAACTTAGTTTTAGAACAATCTCAATTGCAAATTACACGGGAAAATTGGGAGTTTTATTTGCAGTTAGGAAAGAATTTAGCGAAGTACGATCGCCCAAAAAGCGCAATTATTATTTACAAAAATCTGTTGACAGCTATGCCAAGTTGTGCAGAACCATTAGTAAAATTAGAGGAGTTGTTGCAGCAGCAAGAAAAGTGCGTAAGCGTTGCCCTCGAAGAGGATCGCGCATTAGCCTCCTATCGCGCAACTGTCGCCCAAAAACCAGATGATTGCTGGTCTTATTACAATTTAGGTGCTGTTCTGAGCCACCAAAAATATTGGGAGGAAGCGGCGGCGGCATTTTTCCAAGCAATAGAAATAAATCCCGATCTTCCTTGGTGGTTTTATTACAATTTGTGGGAAGTTTTTGTCAGGCAAAACAAGCTAGATGAAGTTGAGAACTTGTGCCGCGAAGTTGTTGCAGCTAAGCCGGAGGCTTTTTGGCCTTATCTGAATTTGGGGGAAGCTTTGACGAGGCAAGGTAAAATTCCCGAGGCGATTGATTTTTATCGAACTGTCAGTTACAAACAAAGTTTTGCATCTCTTATCAGTAAGAGAACAGGCAAGATGCCTGTTCCACAAGCAGAGACAGGCAAGATGCCTGTTCCACAAATTTGGAACTTAAAACCCGTCAAAGTTCCTAACTTTATAATTATTGGTTCTCAGCGGTGCGGCACAACTTCTCTGTATACTTATTTAGCTCAACACCCGCAAATTTTGACTCCGATTAAAAAGGAGATGGATTTTTTCTCGTGGCACTTTGACAGAGGGATTGATTGGTATTTGGCTCATTTTCCGCCCATGCCTGGGGGAGAGCAATTTGTAACTGGCGAAGCAAGTCCGAGCTATTTTGACTGTCGGGAAGCACCGGAACGTCTCTACAGCCTGTTTCCAGAGGCGAAATTGATTGTACTTTTGCGAAATCCGGTCGATCGGGCGATTTCTCAATTTTACCGCTTGACTGACTTAAATTGGGAAGCGCGATCGCTCGATCGGGTAATTAGCGATGAAATTGAACGGTTGAATCAAAATCCCGAATACATCATCGGCGAGGAACCGGGGAATTATTTAGCTCGCGGTAGATACATAGAATTTATCAAAAAATGGCGGGCTTTCTTTCCTCCAGAACAGTTGTTAATTTTGAAAAGCGAAGATTTTTATGCAGGTGCGGCGACAACACTCAAGCAAGTTTTAGAATTCTTAGATTTGCCGGAATATCAATTGTCTGAATACCAAAATGCTAATCCCGGTTCTTACCAGCCGGTCGATCGATCGGTTCGCGATTGGTTGAGGGATTATTTTCGACCTTACAATCAGCAGCTAGAGGAGTATTTAGGCCGAAAACTTGATTGGTAATTGGGCATCGGGCATCGGGCATCGGGCATCGGGCATCGGGCATCGGGCATCGGGCATCGGGCATAGGGCATCGGGCATCGGGCATTGTTAGCTGTTGACTGTTAACTGGAAAGCTGGAAAGCTAACCACAGTCAACCGTCAACTGACAACCGTCAACTGACAACCGTCAACTGACAACCGTCAACTGACAACCGTCAACTGACAACTGACTAGAAAAAACCGGCCTACCCTTGACAAGTCATACTCGTTATGAGTACGCTTAGAAAAGTAAAGGAATTTAACCCAAGTACCCAAAAATTTAAAATCATGCTGACGAACCACGAAGGTCAAAGAGTACCAAAAGTCACCTTTCGCACTCGCAAAGACAACGAGTGGGTCGATGTCACCACCGATGATATATTTGCAGGCAAAACCGTAGTAGTGTTTTCGCTGCCTGGAGCTTTTACTCCCACTTGTTCGTCAACGCACCTCCCCGGTTACAACGAATTGGCCAAAGTTTTCAAAGAAAACGGCGTAGATGAAATTGTTTGTATTTCCGTCAACGACACTTTTGTGATGAACGAGTGGGCAAAAGACCAAGAATCAGACAATGTGACGTTAATTCCCGACGGTAACGGCGAATTTACCGAAGGCATGGGAATGCTGGTAGACAAAACAGATTTAGGCTTTGGCAAGCGGTCTTGGCGTTATTCGATGCTGGTAAAAGATGGCGTGGTTGAAAAAATGTTTATTGAGCCTGAGGAACCGGGAGACCCTTTCAAAGTGTCCGATGCCGAGACGATGCTCAACTACATCAACTCCGCAGCAGCCAAGCCGAAGCTAGTTTCGCTGTTTACAAAAATGGGCTGTCCCTTCTGCGCTAAGGCTAAGGCACTGCTGAGTAAAAATGGCTTGGATTATGAAGAAATCGTCTTGGGCCGGGAGATCACAACCCGATCGCTGCGGGCGATGACTGGGGCTACAACTGTGCCGCAAGTATTTATCGACGGCAAGTTGATCGGTGGTTCCGAAGCCCTAGAGTCTTATTTGGCAGCGGCTTAGTCAAACCAAAATATTTAGCTTGGGCGGTCGCGCGCACACCTTACAACGAGTAAGGTGTGCGCTGTGTGCCTTTGCCGTATTTGGAGGTATTGAGCCCGATCGAGCTTTCGCGTCCAAAGTTCGATCGATCGGTCTATCGATCCATTCTCATGGCACAATGACTGGGGAAGTCATATTAAAAACGCAAGAAATGGGAGTGAACGATCGTGGATTTGAGTTTAGTCGCGTCAAATATCTTAAATCCACCCATATTAGCTTTTTTTATGGGAATGCTGGCAATTTTTCTCAAATCTGATTTAGAAATTCCAGCCCCCATCCCGAAACTGTTTTCGCTGTACCTGCTGTTTGCGATCGGATTTAAAGGCGGCGTCGAACTGTCCAAAAGCGGAATTGACCAGCAAGTTGCCCTGACAATTGTGGCAGCGATGCTGATGTCAATGGTAGTACCCATTTATACTTTTTTCCTATTGAGGATCAAACTCGACTCTTACAATGCCGCAGCGATCGCAGCCACCTACGGTTCCATCAGCGCAGTCACATTTATTACCGCAACCTCCTTCCTCACAGCACAGGGGATCGACTTTGACGGTTACATGGTAGCCGCGCTAGCATTAATGGAATCCCCAGCAATTATAGTCGGGCTAATCCTCGTAAGTATATTCGGCGGGGAAGAAGGAAAACGCGAAATAGTTTGGCCAGAAGTGTTGCAAGAAGCATTCCTAAACAGTTCAGTTTTTCTACTGATTGGCAGCCTAATTATGGGCATCATGACAGGAGAACACGGTTGGCAAGTTATGAGTCCGTTTACTCAAGACTTGTTTTACGGAGTTCTGACTTTTTTCTTGCTAGACATGGGGCTGGTTGCAGCCAGCAGAATTAAAGATTTGCAAGAAGCAGGAATTTTTCTGATCGGCTTTGCAATCCTAATTCCCATAGTCAACGCCGTAATTGCTTTGCTAATAGCCAAATTAATCGGAATGCCGCAGGGAGACACTTTGCTGTTTGCCGTATTGTGCGCGAGTGCTTCTTATATAGCAGTACCAGCAGCCATGCGCCTAACTGTTCCCGAAGCGAATCCAAGTCTTTACATTTCAACTGCCTTAGCAGTGACGTTTCCCTTTAATATCATTGTAGGCATTCCCATGTATCTATACGGAATCAATATGTTTTGGAGGTGAGATAATGGAGTCAGTCAAAAGAGTAGAAATCATCGCCCACTCGGTGGAACTGGGCAAGATTTTAGACGGTTTAGACAAAGCTGGCGTCCCCGGTTATTCGGTGATACGTGATGTCGCAGGAAAAAGCACTAGGGATCACGTTTCCCGCAATTCATCAATGACGATGCTGGATAACGTTTACGTGCTGGCTTTTTGTTCGCCAGCTCAAGTTTCAGCAGTTGCAGAAAACATTAGACCCGTGCTCAATAAATTTGGTGGGTCGTGTTTTATTTCAGATGCGGTGGAATTGCTAATTACTAGGTGCGTCGGGTAGAAAGCTGAGTGATGAGTGATTAGTGATGAGTGATTAGTGATGAGTGACTTGGTTATTAAGTCCTCTCAGCTAGGACAAAAGTAGGGACACGGCAATGCCGTGTCCTTGCGTGTATCTGCGACTTTAATCCTAGGCTTTGTGCCGCGACAGCCACCGGGAGGATTTCACTTTTGCATCCCAGCTAGAAATTGGAGTTTTGAGGATCTCTTGCTGCGAGGCAGAAGGAAATAGCAAGAAGGAAGCAGCCAGAAGAAGTATTTTGACAAATATGAGACGATCCTCAGCCACTACTGGTTGAGAATGTATAGGAATTCTTGCAGGAGTCGTAAAATTTTTACCCCACCCCAACCCTCCCGTGATTCATGGTCCGGGAGTAAGAAATTCACAAATGATGCGAGGATTGCTATAGCGATCCTACATGAATTGTGTAATTGTTGTAGGGGCTCTTCCCCCCCGTGGTTGCTGCGATCCGTGGGGGTAGGCACTCTTAGAAGTACCCTAAATATTTGTACAACTGATGCGAGGATTGCTATACCAATCCATTTGGGTTTTTGTATAAGTTTTTTGTTATTACTTTAGCATGATTTAAAAAAGGCTATTTGTAAAATAATTTATGTCTCTTGTAGCACTTTGAGAAGTTTACAATCATCAGCCATCAACCATTAGCCAGCGGTCATTTCAGGATTAATTACCCTTCGCCACCCCCGAATTCAGAATTCTTAAGAGATAGAAAAGAATCAGTAAAAAAAATCCGTTAACGTGGTAAATTCTAAGCCACAACAGGCGATCCTCTTCGAGGGCTTCGCTAACGCCCGATCGAACAGGGATATTTTCAAGAGGAGTTTAAATCATGGCTACCCTAAAAGTTGGCATCAACGGATTTGGTCGTATCGGACGGCTAGTGATGCGTGCCGGCCTCAAAAACCCCAACATCGAATTTGTCGGCATTAATGACTTAGTTTCGCCAGAAAATCTGGCTTATCTTTTCAAATACGACTCCACCCACGGCATTTATGACGGCGAAGTTGAAAGCAAACCCGACGGGATTGTCGTTGACGGAAATTTTATCCCCTGTACAGCGATTAGAAATCCTGCCGAATTGCCCTGGGGGAAATCCGGCGCAGATTATGTTGTAGAATCTACGGGATTGTTTACAGATTTTGAAGGCGCATCAAAACACTTGACGGCAGGAGCAAAACGAGTAATACTTTCAGCACCGACAAAAGACCCGGAAAAAGTTCCAACTTTTCTAGTAGGCGTCAACCACCACAAATTTGACCCGGCAAAAGATACGGTTGTTTCTAATGCTAGCTGTACGACGAATTGCTTAGCACCAATTGCCAAAGTTATCAACGATAACTTCGGTTTGGAAGAAGGTTTAATGACGACTGTTCACGCAATGACAGCTACTCAACCAACTGTAGACGGGCCCAGCCAAAAAGATTGGCGGGGAGGGCGCGGTGCGGCTCAAAATATTATTCCATCTTCGACCGGTGCGGCGAAAGCTGTTACTTTGGTGTTGCCAGAATTGAAAGGAAAATTGACGGGAATGGCTTTGCGCGTGCCAACTCCCGACGTGTCTGTAGTTGACCTTACTTTCAAAACGGCGAAGGAAACTAGCTATAAAGAAATTTGCGAGGCAATGAAAAAAGCTTCGGAGGGCGAACTCAAAGGCATTCTCGGATATACTGAGGATGCGGTGGTTTCGACGGATTTTCAGGGCGACGCGCGATCGAGCATTTTCGATGCAGGTGCGGGAATTGAACTGAATTCTAAGTTTTTCAAAGTTGTTTCCTGGTACGACAACGAATGGGGTTATTCTAGCCGCGTGATTGACTTAATGCTGTCTATGGCCGAGAAAGACGGAATTGTGGGCAAGTAATACAGTTATCCCTTGGATCGCTTGGCGGTTGAAACCGCTACTACACATAAAAAATCCCCCTCCGCAGACTAAGAAACCAGGGGGATATTTAAGCCAGATTTGGTAGAAATTTATGTGTTTTTGTGGAACGGGCATCTTGCCCGTTTCTGATAATATTATTGAATGTGAGTTAAACTTTTTGTGTTTCCGATTCGATCGCGCTCATGTCTGAATTACCACCGCTGAATAACGAAACTATTTGGGCTATTCTCAACGAAGAGATCGACGATGCTGCTGTCAATCAGCTAGTTTGGCAGTATCTGGGCTACCGCTACGATGCCGAGACTGGCAAGTGGAACAGTGCAGGTGTTGCACCCGAATGGCGTCAAGAGTACCCGGAACCGCCGGATTTTATCGATTCTAGGCCGGCGACGGTGAAATTGACTCGATCGACTCCTCCAGAAAACAAGCAGTTGCTGAAGGAAAAATTGGGCTTTAAAGGCTATAAAATTGGGGAATTCGGGCCCAGACAGACTCGCAGGGCGACGATGGCTAATTGGTTGATGGGTTTTATGGAATCTGGGGCGTAAGAGGAATTTTGGATGGCTGTGCGGTTGTTGCCACCTTTAGTCTGTGTCCTCTGCCTCCTCTGCGGTTCATTAACAAAAATTAAGCCTGTTGAAAGTCTAAAAACACTAAAACCCGCCAATTCCAACCTCCTCACCCCCAACCCTGACCGAAAATTTGGGTGCAAGCCCAGTCCTTTTAGAACGGCTTTAATTAGACTTCTTGAAAAAGCGTTCCTACGTTCGCTCATGGTTGTGATATAATCAGGTAGGAGGATAGAGCAAATGTTTCATTTAGTCTACGAATTCAAACTCAAACCAACGGCACGACAAATAGCAATCTTTGAAGATTGGCTAGAACAATGCCGTCGCGTATACAACTACGCATTGGCAGAGCGTAAACATTGGTTTGAGTCTCGTAGTTGTCGAATTAACGCTTGCTCTATCCGATCTGAGTTCATCATTCGGGCCGAAACAAAACGACCAACTTATGCAAGCCAGTGCAAAAGTTTAACTACGGCTAGGGCAAACATACCCACTTTGGCTGCCGTCCAAGTACACGTCCTACAGCAAACACTCAAAAGGCTTGAAAAAGCGTTTGTGAGTATGTGGGAACAAAAACACGGTTTCCCCCGCTTTAAGAAAGCAGGAACAATGCGATCGTTTGTATTCCCGCAATTGGGGGTTAACCCTGTCCAAAATCAAGCGGTGAAGCTCCCTAAAATTGGTTTGGTTAAGTTTCATCAATCACGTCCTATCCCTGATGGTGCAACGATTAAGCAAGCAAGGATAGTCCGTAGGGTTAGCGGTTGGTACGTGATGTTAACCCTACAATGGGACGTTTCAGTACCCACTCTAATGCCCCACGGTGAAGGTATCGGAATTGATGTGGGACTAACTAATTTTCTAGCAACTTCTAACGGTCTTTTAGTCAAGCGCCAAAGATTTTTTAAAGACGCAGAACGCAAGCTTAAATTGCTGCAACAACGTGTCTGTCGTAAAAAACTAGGTTCTAACAATTGGCGTAAAGCTCAAAAGAAAGTCGCCAAACTGCATGAATACGTTGCTAACAGTCGGAAAGATTGGCATCGTAAATTATCTCATCAAATCTGCCAAAACGTGGGCATGATTTTCGTTGAGGATCTGAATCTGATTGGGCTGTCTAGGGCGATGCTAGGGAAACACTGCTTAGACGCAAGCTGGGGTCAGTTCTTCACAATCCTAGAGCAAACTTGTTTGAAATATGGCGTGTACTTTCAAAAGGTAAGCGCTCATAAAACGAGTCAAGTTTGCCCCAATTGTCTAGCAGAAACAGGAAAAAAACAGCTTGATGAGCGTACTCATTCATGCTCGAACTGTGGCTATACAACGGACAGAGATGTTGCAGCCGCTCAAGTAGTTCTAATTAGAGGACTTGCAGCCGTAGGGCATACGGTCAAGATGCTTGCCTGCAAGTAAATTCATTGGAATCCCTGCGAATCAAGAATCCCCTCGCCTTTAGGCAGGGGTATGTCAAATCGGGCTGTTCCGTAAAGTATCCTAGAGTTGGCACAAAACAATTGTGAGGTAAGCTTTATGAAAACAACCACCAGATCTCGCTTAACCGGCATTTCCCTCGCTACCCTAATGCTAGTGGGCGTTTCAGTCAATGCGACCGCCACACCGGCCACCACCCAACCCCCAACCCAACTCGCCCAAGCGACTGCCAAAAAGCGCCTCGTCGTCATGGACTTCGAGTACGGCCCCACCAACAGCTATTACACTTCTTACAGGGGAGTCGGCGCAGCCAAAGGCATCAGCGAACTGCTAATCAACGAACTCGTCAACAACGGCACTTATACAGTAGTCGATCGTAGCAAACTCGAACAAGTGCTCAAACAGCAAAATCGCAGCGGTGCGATGGATGCCGGCACAGCAGCCGAAATTGGCAAACAATTAGGGGTTGACGCCGTGCTCATCGGCACCATTACCAAGTTTAATATCGACAAACAATCCGGCGGCGG
Organism: Microcoleus sp. F6_B6; assembly: GCA_036702215.1. Classification (GTDB taxonomy): domain Bacteria; phylum Cyanobacteriota; class Cyanobacteriia; order Cyanobacteriales; family Microcoleaceae; genus Microcoleus. Next base: position 157,575 of record JAUBST010000004.1, on the reverse strand, counting down.
CAGTTTCATGGGAATCGGCGGCGGTTCGCAAAAAACCAAAGCTACCGTTCAAATAGACGTGCGGTTAATCGGTACAGCTTCCGGAGATATTCTTGCCACCGCCAAAGCAGTAGGAGAAGCCGATCAAAGCGATTCTAATATTTCTGTCAGAGGTATCAGCAGCAATTCTGGCAGCAGCAATGAAGACTCACTTTTGAGCGCGGCAGTGGACAAAGCCGTCTCCCAAATGGTGACTAAACTGGCAGAAGTATCTAACAAATTAGGTTAGAAATTTTGAAACCTTGTTAGATTTGAGATTGGGAATTTAATAATTTTCCATCTGAAATCTAAAATTATGCCAGCTACTTCACTACCAATGGTATCAGTTATATCATGTCCGATCGGTTAACCATAATATCCCGGTCGGGGCGGGTTTTTGAGATTGTTAATTATTGGCAGGTATTGTTGGCTCACTGACCCCTACAAAAATCGCGGTTGATAGACCGGACATGATATTAATCTTAGTTTCGTTTAGATATCTGCATTTTTCTTTCTACTAAATGAGAGCAAACTTGCTCAACATACTCAAGCATTAACAGTTTAATTAGCATTGGGGTTTGAGTCAGAATCAACGCATTTTCCCTGTTGATTAGGGTTTGGGGCTAGGTTAGAGACTGCCTTAGAAACGGCAGTTTGTTCTTGAATCCATCCGATTTCCCCCGGTTGCAGCTTGGCGCTTTCTACTTCAACTGTTGGCTTAACTGTCGGGGAAGGCGACGGAGTTGCCGCAGCGGGCGATGGATTTAGTGCGGGTTTTGAAACTGTAGAAAAATCTTTATTTGACTCGGGTTTGGGAGATTTCGATCGCACTATTTCAGGAATCGAACAAACTTTCAATTCCAGCCAATTGCCTTGAGGCGTAAGCTGTTTGTTGGTCACTTGCAAAACGCTGCCGGCTGGGACTGTTCCTTTGACAGTCAATTCACCGATTGCGACTCGCAAATCCAAGAGATCGCCCTCTTTTTCCACTTCCCCAGCCCCAGAACTCTTAATCTCTATAAATGAGCCTGTTTCTAAAGATTTGATCGGAGAAGGTACAGATTCAACTGTTTTTTCTGGCGTGTTTCCAGCTTTAATAAAACCGCGTTTCCCAAAAATCGACTCCCCGGCAGTATCGATCGCGCGACCCACCGGAGGGATGAAAAAATAAGCAAATACACCCCCCAAGCCTAATAAACATAAAATTTTCAGCAGCAGCGAAAATAAACTTTTGGTTTTTTCCGGCTGTAACAATGTCGTTTTTTCTTGAGAATTTCCCTCGCCAAGGCTTGTGCTCTCGGTCAAATCCGTTGGCATATCCTCGCTATCGGAAATTAGTTCGATCGGCGTATCTAAAGGTGCGACAGACAGTTCTGTAAAAGTATTGCCGTCTTCCCTCAAATGTGCTTGACAGTGAATTAAAGCAACAGTGACGTTATCGTGACCGTTTCTAGTATTAGCAATCTCGATCAGTCGATCGCGCGCCTTATCCAAATTAATGCTACCGTCGAGAATTGGCAAAATCTCCGCTTCCCAACATTCCTCAACCCGGTCTTTATCGCTCAAACCGTCGGAACACAGCAGCAAAACGCAGTCTTCATCCACCGGAAAACGCTGTACAGTCGGGTGCAAAGTGTTGGACGAAGTAATCCCCAAAGCTTGAATCAGAGCTCCGGCGGCCACTTGTTCCAAAGCATCCCGGTAGAGAGAGTAGCCCAAACGCACCTCGCGGCAAGCCACATTGTCATCGAGAGTAACTTGATAGCAGCCGGTGCGGGTAATCCAGTAAGCCCGACTGTCTCCGACGTGGGCGACGTAGAGTTCGTGAATGTGGGCTAAACCCATAACTAGCGTAGTTCCCATCCGCTGCCGGCCTTGGCGGTGTTCGCTGTCGTTGCGACTGGCTATCTTGTCGTTAGCAGCACAAGCGGCCCGTTCCAGCTTGGAAGTCAGGCTCAGCGGGTCCCAATTAGCTTGATGTAAGGGCATTTGCTGCAACTTGTCGCGCAGCACGGCAATCGCTTCTTCGGAAGCGACTTCGCCGCCGTCTTGTCCGCCGATACCGTCGCAGACGATCGCGCAAGCTTCCGATCCGGGATTTCCTCCCCACACCGTACCGCTGGGCGGATAGCAAGCATCTTCGTTGTGAGCCCGGGATCTGCCTACATCGGTGCCCGTGGCAATCTCCACGTGACGGTCGTAATATCTGCCGCACTTTGCCAAAGCTTTATCCAACTGACCCATCAGTTGTTCGCCGTGGCGCACTTGACCGGCAACCATTTGCTGGCAAAGTTGCCTCAAAAAATTGGTAATAGCCGGGTGAGCATCTTCGAGCCACTGTTGCCACAATTTGCCCAACTGCGACAAATTAGGCGGTTTGCGATCGGGCTGCAATTCCAGAAACCGCACTAACGGCCCTTCCACCCGCAGCAGTTCCGGAGTCAGCAGCGTCGAAGCCACGCCCTGAGCGATACACGGCTGCCACAACTTGGCCATTTGCCACAGCCAATTGAGCTGGCGCATCGCTGCGGTTCCTTTCCAGGAGTCCGCCAATTTCGGCATTAAAGATTCCGTCACCTTCAAAATAGGCCCGTTTTCCAGCAGCCAGATATCTCCAGAGAGCTTGCTCCGCTGTGGCGATACCAGACCGTATACTTGAGGTACGTGCAACTGATAGGTAAATAGTCTCAGATAAGGAGTGACAACACTCGGAATCTCTTCGGGCAGTTCCGGCAACTGTTCGGGTTGAGTATCGACAAGAAGTCGATCGCGCTTGACCAAGTAGCGACCAGCGATCGTATCGCCTGGCTTACACCCTTTGATCCCTTCACCTAAAGCCCATAAGTAGTGTTTTGCCACAGAGTTTTGCATAAGGGTTCCTGACGCCTTGGGGCAAGCGTGCTGATCTGAACTATTTTAGCGATTGAACCTCGACGGGTTGATACGTGGCGATTATTTGACACCCCCGCTTTCTCAACAGACGGAGATTCTTAAGACTTCGCAGTCCTAATATCCTGATTTTTCAGGTTCCCGGGCTCGCCACGTTTCCACTGTTGTGTGCGTAGCGATATCTCCTGACAATGTTTTAGGCGTGACTTTCCCCCAGTCCAGGGGTAGGTTTTAATGTCTTGTACTGACACAAATAGTCTACCATTTTGTTGACCCGCCGAGGAATCTTGCTAGGAGCTTTCACGGTTAGACGATCGCGCGACGCCCAAGTCCTAGGCTTGAAATCACGCTGTTTTCAGCATATTCCTGATAGCGGCTATTTCCGAAGAAATCGCAGCACTCAAGGGAATTAAAATTTTAGACTAACTATAATGGTATGATGCTGCTAGGTAAAAATCACCTGAGCCTACAGGTATAAATAAATATCATTTCTGGGTTTTCTCGCCAACGGTGTTCATTACCTCGTTCCCCAGTTTGGCAAGTAAAGTTAAATTTAACTTGACCCAAAGACGGATACAAGCCCCCAGATTCATCTGTCGAGTACATCTAAAGTATAAAATATCCCATCTCACATCTCACATCGACTGACGGATGCCAGCCCCCAGAGGAGTCGGGGAGAGCAAAAAAAATTAGATATTAGTTCAAGCCCGCAGATTCATCTGTGGCATCAATCTCAAATCTCAAATCGACCGATCCAAAGACGGATAAAAGCCCGCAGATTCATCTGTGGAGTCCATCTAAAGTATAAAATAGACAATCTCACATCTACTGAGGAAGGCAAGCCCCCGACAGGAGTCGTGGAGAGCCAAAAACATTAGATACTTAGTTTAAGCCCGCAGATTCATCTGTGGAGTCCATCTAAAATCTAAAACCTCAAATCTCAAATCGACTGAGGGATGCAAGCCCCCGACAGGAGTCGGGGAGAGCCAAAAACATTAGATACTTAGTTTAAGCCCGCAGATTCATCTGTGGAGTCAATCTAAAATCTAAAATCTAAAATCTAAAATCTAAAATCTAAAATCGACTGACCGGCCTCTGCAAGCTGTTGAGTATTTAACCATGCCCCCACATGAACCCAGCGCCTTTTCCAAGAATTTGCCCGATCCGAAGCTGCTGCCTGCCGTTGAAATAGACGAAATACTCACTAGCATTCAACATTCTCACAGTTTTTATTACAAAGTGATGAATCTTGAGGTTTGGGCGCTGGTGGAAACCTTGGATGGGATGTTTCCCGGCGCTTGGGGTCAGTTTATGACCAACCGCCAATTAGCAGTTAAACAGTTTTTGGAACGCGATCGCGTTCCAAATTCTCCGGTTGATGCTGGGGAGGCCGGCCAGAAGTCCGATCGAAGTTGGAAGAAGGAAGAAGCCGGGAGTCACGAGTCAGGAGTCACAAACAAGCAGGAAGAAGAATAAAAGCAGATTTTCCCAATTCTCCTCATGTCCACCTTTCCTCTGCATCCAAGTCTAAATCCCCCTCAATCCCCAAAGCGGGAGACGAAACAGAACCCTCTTTTCCCCCCGTACTCCCCCGATCGAGAACAGTAGGAGGGATGGAAACTCAGCTACAAGCGACATTTATGATGGCTTTCAATTTTTAGTTGAGATAAATGCCGATCGCCCGATCGCCCTTACAGGTGAACTTTGGAATCAACTTGAGGCAATCCCATGCTGTAGTTAACAGCGCGGCTGTTGAGGTTGTAGCTGATTTGGCCTTTTTGGAGGAGCGATCGTACCAAGTGTTCCAATTCCGAACCGATGCGGCGGAGGTTGTACTCGGTCAAATCTTCGCCCTCGTAAGCGTCTACGAGTTGGTCGAATTTGGCATATACCTGTTTGACTGACTCGTCGTTCCAGTTAAGTTCGTTATCTGGGTCAATGTCGAGGGTCAAAAGGTCATTGCTGGGGACGAGTTCGTTATCTTCGAGGATGGCGGTGTATATGCGAATATGGCGGGTTGTTGACTTAAGCTGCATGAGTTCTTATGTGTAAAGATTTTTTGCTGAACTTATTGTAATGGCACAGAGATGCGCGGAGAGGGCGGGCGATCGTCAATTTCTCGGAATCCCGAAATATTTTAGTTGTGCGGCCGTCCAATTTTTGTAATATTCAGTTTTCTCTAAAGCATCGGAAGCTGGCTTCAGCTTAGAATTTGCTTGAACAGTGAAGCCCGGATAGGGCATCCTCCTAGTATGAAGCCCGTCAATATTAAAATCTTCCTCGGGATGAGTGTGAAAAGCCAGCAAGCCCAACTCTGAAATGCGATCGTTCAATTTGTCTATCAATTCTTTCGTTTGTGGCGCACTAATTGCAGTTTTTTCTGGATTAATTACTAACATTATTTCCAAGTCGGAATTGTAAAATTCATGAATCGATTTCATGATGGCCGAATCGCGATCGAACTCAGTCAGCGCTGAAAACCGCTCGATTTTGAAGAAAATTTGATTGGTCAAGCGTGCTTTTTTGGTGAAGGGACAAATCGGTAAATCGCTGAAAACTGGATGCGGTAACTCGACAAACTCGGTCATCCATCTGAGGGTAGATTCTATAATTTCCGTGTCAGATTCATTCATCGATAATCTATGTATTTGATCTTTAATACTAATCATAATCTATTTCGAGGGCGAGGCACACCATTGGTGTCAATTTAACGCTATTTCCCTCAGTCCGGCAGGGGTTTAAACCCCTGCCTCATAGCAAAAGTCCTCGCTATGAGGACTGAAGAACTCATGAGTCCTCATAGCGAGGACTTTTGCTAAAAGCCCCGTGGAATTCATTCCCTGGCGGACTTTCGGTTAAAGTGACACAGATATATTGCCCACCTTGCTGTTTAATATTGGCGATCGAATTTATTCGTGAATTGTGCCATCTGGCATGATTGCACCTGCGAGTTTTGCCTTTTCCAGATTTACCACCCCACTTAGGTTCGCTCCCTTTAGGTTGGCTTTTTCTAGGTTTGTATTCTCCAAATCTGCCCCACGCAAGTCTGCCGAAGTTAAGTCGGCTCCAGTAAAATTACCATAACGAAGGTTAGCCCCACAGAGATTTCCTTCAGTTAATATTGCTCCGCTGACATTACATTGAAGAGTTCCACTAACCAGATTAACTTTGGTCAGATTAGCACCACTAAAATTTGCCCCACCTGTTTCTGTATTTTTCAGATTCGCTCCACTCAAGTCTGCTGCAGTTAGGTTGGCAGATCCTAAATTTGCCTGCATCAGGTTTGCTCCTATCAGGTTTGCCGCCGTTAAGTTGGCACTCCTCATATCTGCTTCGCTTAAGTTGGTTTTATTCAAATTAGCTTGCAGGAGTTTTGCACCCTGCAAATTTGCCTTAGTTAGATTTGCACCGCTCAAGTTAGCTTCACTCAAGTTAACTCCGCTCAAGTTACGACGAGCTAGGTTTGCTTCTTTCAGTGAAACATTAGGAGCGATTAAGCAAGCACTTGCTTTAACAGGGTCAAAGCCTCTGGGGAAGACAGTCTGTGCGTTGTAAAGTGCTTGTTGAAGTTTTGCTCCTTCAAGGTTTGCCCCTTCAAGGTTTGCAAATAATAGGTTAGTATTATTTAGGTTGGCATTACTCAAATCAGCATTCATCAATTTTGATTGCTTCAAATTCAACCCTGTTAAGTTTGCTTTACTGAGGTTTGCCCTGCTGAAGTTTGTCCCCAATAACAAATGAACTTTACTGAGATTTACCCCACTCAGATTAGCTTCACTTAGGTTGGAATTAGACAGATTTACTTCACTTAAATTTGCATTGAGTAATTGTGTTTTACCTAAGTTGGCTGAGCTGAGATTGGCTTGGTGAAGGTTTGCATAACATAAATTTGCCTCACTCAGGTTAGAAAAGTATAAGTTTGTTTCAGAAAGTTCAGCACCGCTTAGATTAGCCCTACTCAAGTTGACCTGACTCAGGACTCTTCTGCTCAGATTTACTCCTGCTAGATTAACTCCAGTAAAATTTCGTTCTTTCTTATTATACCGTTGCAAAATTTCCTCAGCAGTGATCACTGGTTCCTGATTTTCTCCTGCCGAATCATCTATTTTTTCCTCTTCCTCAGATTGCACAGTATCCGCCGCAGGAGTAGGCACCGACTGTTCTACCGCTTCGCTAGATACGGGAATCGGTGTCTCCCCGATCGCCTCTTCGCGCAATAACCGATCCACCCGATCGCTAAACCGCCTCACAACCTCAGCATCATCAACCTTCTCACCAGTATTCGAGCTTTTCAGGGCTGCATTTTCAACATAATACTTATCTACAAAACTTTGCAACCCGGCATTATATCCCTGTCCTACCGGCTGAAACCTCCATTCGCTATTCTTCTTATACAAGCGTCCAAATTCTAAAGCCGTTTCTTGGGAAAAAATCTGATTTAAATTGTACCGAACCAATTCGCTAAGAGTCTCTGAATTGTAAAGCCTGATAAAAGCATTTGTAACTTGACTAAAACTTTGATTCTTTTCCTGTCCCTCGTGAATAGTCACCACAAACACAATTTCCTGAATCGCCGAATTGATTTTGCTCAAATCCACATAAACCGTCTCATCATCTCCATCAATTTGTCCATTCCTGCTGTCTCCCGAATGCCGCACCGCACCGTCTGGGGAGGTCAGATTGTTGTAAAATACAAAATACTTTTCATCAGGAATCCGACCGTCTGCGGCTAACATAAAAACAGATGCGTCAATGTCGCAGTTTTGTGCTGTTTGGCTGACTTGCCAACCCAGGGCGATCGCAATTTTACTGAAATTAGGAGTTTCTTTAGAAAGATTGAACCTTTCACCCTTAGTTAACTCGATACTCATGTGCGATAATTCCCTTACCTTAGAAGTAGTCAAAATTCCAGCCAAGCGTCACAGGTGCGATCGACTGGTAGGGTGCGTCAGACAAAGTTCTTGAGAGACGATCGAGGATTTTGGTTCCGGGGCACCTTACTAATAGTGCCAGCCGCATAAGTCCTAATTGTATTAATTCTCTCATCTATGTTAACCCGATCGCAAATTGGATTTTATCTCGAAGATATCGAAACTCCTATAGGCAGAACCGTCAATTTAACTCTTACCGGACTCATTCTTTTATCTTCCGCCAGCTTCATCGCCGAAACTTACCCGATTTCGCAATCTGTTAGAATTAATTTCCAAACTCTCGATACTGTTCTTTTAATCGTTTTTGTCGTTGAGTATTTATTGCGGCTGTGGTGTGCCGACAATCGAGTTAAATTTATTTTTAGTTTTTTTTCAATTATTGATTTGCTGGCAATATTACCATTTTTGCTGGGATTTGTCAACGTTAGTTTTATCCGAATTTTTCGCTGGTTTAGAATTCTCCGACTCATCCGCTTTCTGGAATTGAAAATTTCTATTTTCCGCATCACCAGCGAAGATGGGGCGATTTTTGCTCGGATTTTGTTTACTTTGCTGGCAATAATTTTTGTTTATTCTGGTTTGATTTATCAAGTCGAACATCCGACCAATCCCGAAAGTTTTGGAACTTTTTTGGATGCTGTTTATTTCTCGGTTGTCACCATGACCACGGTGGGATTTGGCGATGTTACTCCGATTTCGGAATCGGGTCGTTTTCTGACTATTTTGATGATTTTGACAGGAATTGCTCTGATTCCTTGGCAATTGGGAGATTTGATTAAACAATTAGTTAAAAGTGCTAATCACGGAGAAGCTGTTTGTAAAGGTTGCGGTTGGTCTGTACACGATGCTAATGCTAGATTTTGTAAAATGTGCGGCAGTCAATTAGAGAATGGTTGACAGTTGACAGTTGACAGTTGACAGTTGACAGTTGACAGTTGACTAATGACTAATGACTAATGACTACTGACTAATGACTACTGACTACTGACTTCTTTAAGCTAAGGGTAACAAAATTTCAAATTCAGTGCCTCTGCCTAATTCCGATCGCATTCTGAATGCACCGCCGTGTTTGCCCGTCACTATTTGATAGCTAACTGCTAAACTGGTTTCTTTGAGGGCGCGTTTTTCCGTAGAGAATGATTCTATGATTTTTTTGTACTTGCCAGGTGACATTCCTGGCCCGTTATCTGATATGCAAATCGAAACCCAGCGAACATGAAGTTTGTCTAAATCCGGCGCAGGTTCGGGGCAGCAGACTTGAGTTGTGATTTCAATTTTAGGCTGGCGATCGAAGTCTCTGAGTCCTCCACTTTTAAACTCTTTCGCCAATTCTTGACCGACTGCTTCGTTAATTAATGTATGAGTAGCATTGGTCAAGATATTCATAAATACTTGGTTTAACTGTCCTGCATAGCACGGCACTGGTGGCAGGTAGCCGTAGTTTTTTACTACTTGGATTTCCCTAGTCAAACGACTTTTGAGCAGCAAAAGTATGCTGTCTATGTTGGCGTGCAAGTCGGTGGGTTTGGGATAAATATCGTCGATGTGGCAGAAGTTTTGCAAGCTGGTTGCCAACTTGCTCAAACGTTCGGCTCCCGATTTGATGCTGGCAACAGTTCGGAGGAAATCGTTTTGCAAGAAGTCATAGTCGATCTCTTCTTTGAGCCGTGCTATTTCCGGCGGGGGTTCGGTACAGTATGCGTCGTAAGCTGAAAGCAATTCCATCAAGTTTTTGCTGTAGTCGCTGACGTAGGTTAAATTCCCCCAGATAAAGCCTACCGGATCTAAAATTTCGTGGGCTACTCCGTTGACTAAACGCCCTAAACTAGCCATTTTTTCGCTTTGAATCATTTGAGTTTGGGCTCTTTCGTAGCGGACTTGAGTTTCTATGCCGCGAATTTGCCAGTAGGCGATGTTTAGCGCGTGAGGGTCTAAGAGGCGGTATGATTGGGAGTCTATTTGGACGACGATTGGTTCTGACTGCAATTCGGGCGATCGACGCAGAGCTTGTGGGGCTGCTGCCAAAATGGTTGTACTCTCTGGAACTAATAATATTTCGACGCGAGCGTAACTGTAGAAAACTTTTAGCGGCAGGTGTAAAAATAGCTCGGGACCTTGTGGTTTGAGCAAATATTCCAGCAGTTGCCTGCGGGATATCATGCCCGCAAACTCTCCTGCTTCCATCAAGACGACTCCCGGCACTAGGGGATGCTGTTCAAACATTTCGGCAACTGCCACGGCCAAGCAGCTAGATTTAACCTGAAAGTCATACAGGGGCAAATCCCAGAGGGTAGACTCTAGGGAAAGGTCTTGATGGCTGCCTTCGGAGAGTGAAGGGCCAATTAGTTTGGAACTGAATTTATTTGCCACTGGAACTTTTAGTTGCCGAAACGCTGGGAAAGTGAAATGAGAACCTACTACTAAGCTACCCTATCATTTCACTTTTCGTAAGCGTTCAACCGAGAATATTCTTGAGTTAATCATGTTGTGCCAGCTATAGGCAGGAGAATTTCAAATTCAGTGTTCTTACCCGGTTGCGATCGCATTCTCAGTTGACCGCCGTGCTTTTCTGTGACGATTTGATTGCAGATAGCCAGCCCCATACCAGTGCCTTTGCCCGCTGGTTTAGTGGTAAAAAAGGTGTCAAATATCTGCTTGTGATTTTCTGGGGCAATGCCGGGCCCGTTATCGGCAATGCAAATTGATGCTCGCTGGCCGTGTTCGGTTTCTATAACTTTAGTGGTAATTTCGATTTGGGGCTGCCAGTTGTCCTGGCACTGTGTCTGTATTTCTCGATCGGCTGCGTACTCTGTCAGGGCGTCTAGAGCATTAACTAACAAATTCAAAAACACTTGACTCAACTGACCCGAATAGCCACTAACTAGCGGCAGTTCGCCGTAATTTTTCACCACTTCTATGCTGTTTTTAAAGCGGTTTTTCAAAATTAACAGCGTCATCTCCACGCATTCGTGAATGTCTGTCTCGGCTGGTTTGGTCTCGTCCATGTGAGAGAAGTGGTGCAGCCCGTTAACTATTTTTAGCAATTGCGAGGCTCCCAACTCCATCCCTTCTAAGGTGATCGGCAAATCTTCTTGTAAAAAATCAAATTCAATTTCTTTTTTAAGGGCTTCTATTCGGGGACAGGGTGCCGAATATTCTTCTTCATAAACCGACATGAGCTGAAGCAAGTGTTCAAAATAGGACAGCAGAAAAGTTAAATTTCCCCAAATACAGTTCAGCGGATTTCTGATTTCGTGGGCTACTTCTGCTACAATCCTCCCCAAACTCGCCATTTTTTCCGTTTGGATGAGTTTGGCTTGGGTTTGTTTGTGGAGTAACTTATTTGTTAATTGGTGAATTCTTGATTGAGCGACCATTAATTGGTGCACGTCTAACAGCTTGTAGGTCTGGGGGGCTATTTCCACTACTACGGGTTCGTAAATTAATTCGGCCGATCTGTCAAGACATTCCTGGGCGGCTTCTACTATTAATTTACTGGCTGGAAGTACGAGTTCTTCTGGCTTGGCAAACTTGTACAGTACCTCTATTGGCCGCTTGAAAAACATTTCTACTCCGTAGCGTCGGTTAACTTTTTCAAAAAATAGACGCCTGGATATTATGCCGACAAAATTACCCCCATTTGTCAAAATGACGCCGGGAAGCATGGAATTTTCTTCAAAAGCCTTGGCTACTTCTTTTGCCGGTTGAGTTAATTCAATTTGGCAGTTGAAGAGTGGCAGGTCTAGGAGAGTTGATTCTAAGGAGATGTTCCAAGTACAAAATTCAGGTATATGCAACACTGATAACTCCGAGCTAGTCTCACGCACAGCAAACATAGATGAAACCCCTGTTAAATATTGTATTAATAGACAACTTAAGTTGCTATTAATTCGTAACTGGTAATTCGTAGCTGGTACTTGCTAATTTGTCAAATTACAACAGCACCCGACGGGAAAACCCGATCGCAGTAGCATTGTCTGCTAAAGATTTTGTTTCTAAGTCAATATTAAACGATCTAAGCTTTTGTGGAACTTGCGGAGTAGGCGCTTTAAACTTTTTACCATGATATACCTGCGATCGGGTGTTTTCTGAAAATTTTTAATATTTATAACGAATTATTGTGATAAATTATACCATTCTTCCAGTGATAGAAGGGAATTGGAGAACTGCGGGCGGGTTATCAGTGAATGTAAAGGTATCCTTCGAGGGTTCGAGGGCCCGGATCAGCCATCGTCCAAGGGGCTTGAGGCTCTAACAGTCCAGACACGGGCCCAGACCAAAATCGGCAAATTGTACAGCAGAAGGAAGTTCGGCAACGGATTCGCTTTCTTCGGATGTAACCGAACGTAACAGATGGAAGGCTTTAGTTATCGTCGCGATAGAAGGAAGAAGCAATTTTCCGCAAGGGTTTGTGGAATTAAGAACATCCTAACTGTCGGCCGCAGTTCCTATACCACTCAAAAGAAATGTAACTTTAGGCAACTTCCAAACCTCGACAGTCATCAGTTTTTTGCAGTCTGCAATCGTCTTAGGGTTCTACCTCCGGCCACAGGCGTTCTAGCTGATACCGCCAAGCCGCGAGAGAGTTTTCGCGAGACTCTCGCCCTAGTTCCATTTCACCCATCAATCCCTCTGCGTAGAAACGTTCTAAAGTCTGAAGGGTAGTTTCGACAGACTGTCCCTGCATTTTCGCAGCTTTGATGATTTGACGGATGTGGCTTTCTATCAAACCGCTGAAAAAGTCAGACAAACCTCGCTCTTGCAAAGCCAGCAGTCTGGCGACGGCGGCTGAGAAATCGGCGGCATCAAGTGTGGCCGGGCTGTGCTGAAATACTCCCCACAAAACGTTTTGATGTAAGGCGTAGCGAGTTTCTAGGGTGGTGTCAAAGTTAGCTTCTAGGAGTTTATCAAGAAATGGTTGAGCTTCCTGGGCATCGGCGATCGGCAGCAAAATCCGCAGCCAACTCCCGTCTTCTGAAAGGAGGACTAACAGGCGAAAATTGGGGGTCTCTACTTGCCAAGAAGTGGCAGCAGGCTTCTCAACACTGTCACCAAATAAGTCTTTGAGGCTATTGCTAATTTCTTCGGGAGTCATGATGATTTTAGATTTTAGATTTTAGATTTTAGATTAGTCAGCAGTGCGATCTCATATCTTTTCCGGTAACACCGTCAGGTGATGTTGACGGTTGACGGTTGACGGTTGACGGTTGACGGTTGACAGTAAACAGTCAACAGTGAACAGTCAACAGTGAACTCGAATTTACTATTCCGATGCTAACGGATTTGATATCAAATCTCAAATTGATTTATGGTAGCCAGCGGGGGTGATAGCCGGCAAAGGGAATTTCTTCTGGCTGTAGTTTTGCGGGAGAACCGTCTGTCGGTATTTCTACTAAGGGTAGCAGCCAGAGGCGGCTGGTGGCGATCGACTGTCCGCTATCGTTGCGGGGACTGTCTGCTGCTGAGGGAGTTGCTGCTGTGACTGATTGGTCGAAAATTAATGCCAGCCCGTCGGGAGATAAACTGATTTGGGTATCTAATTGGTTGGGCAAAATCAGCAGCGGTTTGATGGTTCCTACCAAACGAGTACCCTCTTTTTTGAGGTCGATAGTAGCGATGAAAGGCTGTTCTTTGTAGCTTTCTGTTTTGAGGCGTTGGGCTAACAAACAGTAGAGACGCTGAACTTGGTTGTCTTGGTTTTGGCGGGGGTCGAAATAAACGGCCATAATGCTGCCGGGAATACGCAATACTTCTTGTTCTACACCTTGGTTATCTAAGATGAAAAGCGATCGAGTAAAGTCGCTGTTGTATTTAACATAGGCGGCGGCGGAGTTGTCGCGGGCCATGCCCAATACTTGTTCGTATTTTGGCAAAAATTCTACTGGGTCTGCTTCGGGTTTGAGGGGGACGATCGCTAATCCTTGTTTTTGAGAGATTACCATCGATTTGCTATCGGGGCGAATCATAAAATCTCCGCCTTGTTCGTTTTCCAAGCGTCGGGGCGGCACTTTTTCTTCCACAATCCAAGGACTGAAATCGCTGGGATTGCGGCGGTTGACGCGCTGGACAACTATGATTTTTCCGTCGGCTGAGAGGTCGAATTTGAGGTTTTGGTAATCTTTGGAGTCTAGGATTTTGTCTATTCTACCGGCTGGGTATTTTTGTTGAGTTCCTGAGCCCGATTGCGGGTTGAGGCCGGTGGTGACTGTGAATAGTTCTTGATTTAGAGTGCCGCGAGTACGGGCGATCGATCGATCTGTGGCGGAGAATAAAATGCGATCGCTGTCGGGATACGGTTTAAAATCGGTAACGACTAAATCTTTGGGAGTCAGCGGTATCGGTTTCGAGTCGCTGCTGGTAAGATTGACTAGCATTAATCTGCTTTCTGTTTCGCCTTGGACGCCGATGTAAGCAAAAGCTCGATCGCGGCTGCGAAAGGAACTGCTAAACGGTTGCATTGGCGTTCCTTTATTTTGGTTTTTTTCTCCGAAATACTTGTCGGTTGCTCCGGCGAGTTTTAATGTGTAGGTAACGCCGTAGGGTGCTGGATCTTTGAGGGTATAAGCCATGCGTCTTCCAGACCAACTAAATTTACCGGGGAGGGGGGGTTCTAGCTTTAAGTTTTCCTCGACGCTGGAGTGGTTCATCGGCCGAAAGAAGGTAAGGATAAAGCCGGTATCTTCGGCGCCGATTTGTTTGTTTTCCCAGGTAAATTCTCGCACTCTGGGTGCTGTGCGATCGCCGCTAAGCAGCAGCAGCCCTATTAAGAAGCTCAGCACTAGCATGAGGGCGATCGCCGTGCGGTCGATCGGCTGTTTGAATGGCCCAATAGCGAAGGGTGAAGGATTAATTTTTTTATTAAAAATACTCACAAATCTTTTTCTTCTATTTCTGCTGAAAATTAACTGCCAAATTTTCCCTCTTAAATTTTACACTCTCGGGCGTACTCCCGATCCTCTGAAACAGGTTTTTTTACCAGGGGAAAGCGCTGCAACGAAGTATGTTTGTAACAAAACTCGGTTTCTGAAAGTGTTTGTGCCTCCAGGACAGAATTAAACTCACGAGCTTAAATTTTTGGAGTCTGCGGCACTTACAACCGCCTCAACCGATTTTAGACGTGAAATTTGAGATTTTAGATTGTAGGGGACCTCAGAGCTAAAATTTCCTCGCTCTCAAGAGATTTTGACGACCGTATAGCACCCTATCATTGTGCCAGTGGCGTCCAGAAATGTTTGAGATTTGAGATTTTTAATTTAATCTCAAATCTCAAATCGCTAATTATTTAATAGGTTGAGGGGTAACTCTGGCACTCTACCCATCCTACTAATAATCATGACGACTACTTATATCCCTTTCACGAAGCCTTGACGATTGGTGTGTTGGAACTATTATTAACTGCTGACAGTGTATACGGCGATTCCGGTTCAGGATATAGCTTAGAATATTTGCTATCGTAATGCCTGACCTCAAAATAGTTTAAGTTTGACGGGTGAGGTTTATATATGGAGAAACATTCCAAAAGACAAAAAGTGGCTGCACTTTCTAAAGGCCCGACATTCACTACTTGATTTTTGAAGATGCGACCTGATTTTATCCAGTGTTTCATCTGGCTTTGTGACAAGCAGTAAAATGCTGAATGAGGGTTGCTAAATTCAGCAAATTTTACACCTTCTATCTCTACACTAGATAGCTGATTCCACGATAGCTGATCGTCTATTGTCAAATCAATATATCTCTTGGTTCCTTCATACATTTCAAAACGGTTTGGGTAAAGAATAGCATTCTCATACCCGCTTTGTCTGTTAAATTTTTCTAATTTTTCTAGAACGAAAGCATCGTACAAAACAATGTCATCTTCTATGAATAAAAACCAGTCAAATTTTTCTACTCTTTCGACAAATTCTTCCTGAAGTCTAAACTCTACAAACATGGGGTCGCATTCAGGGCCTTCTTGGATCTCAATGCACTTAATTTGATATTCCGGTAAGTAGGCTGTAACGTGTCTGTTCGGTAGAGTTTGGATAGTAATTGTCAGGTCGCAATGAGCAAAACTCGTCAACAGTCCATCTATTGTGTGTCTGAGTCTCTCTATTTTTGCTGCGGCTTTTTCTGGATTGTTAGATTCTTCAACTGATGTAATGTGTGCGACAGCGGCAAACACTTTGGGGCGTTCTTTTTTGGGCTGTTCGTTTTCTTTGAATAAATTTATAATCCGATTTCTTTGATGAAAAAGCATCATTTTAGTATACCTCGTGGTCACTCGCGAGATTTCTTGTAACATAGCTATTTGTAAAAAGATAAAGTGTATTACTTTTCTTCTGGTATTGTGTTCGGCTGACATACAGACAATCTCCTTTTTGTTTACTGAAACAGTGTATTGATTGGAATTAAATCCATGTGTGATATTTTATCGATTGGCAGACCAAAATTAAAAGCAACTCTACACCAAAGCAGACTTGCCAGCACCCCTACAAACAGCCCTGTTAATTGAATATCCTGCCAAAAACAAGTTAGTCCTTCTTTCCACAAACCGTAGTTAGTTACTACATAGGTAGGAATGTCGCCGAGAGCTACAGCAATCACGGCACCTAAATTACCTTTTAAGTGGTATCCCAGCGGTATACTTATACACAGATTCACAAAAGTCAGCAGATTGCCCATAGCTGCGTACTGAGACTTTCCTACCGCTAACAGACAAGAACCCATCATATTGTGGAGGGTGGTGTGCCAGATACCTAAAGCCAAGATTGGCATCATCCAAGAAGCCGCCGCATACTCTTTCCGATAGAGTATTAAAATTAACTGATCTCCGAAGCTCACAAAAATTGCTAAACCTACGGCTAATGGTATTAGAATTAACTTGCGGTTGTTCAGGATCTTGGCGCGCAACTCCTCCCGCGGCAACGTGGCTAGCATAGAAATCGAGGGAAAAATCACCCGGCCACTAATGGCAATGATGACTTGGCGCGGCATATCCCCCAGGGTAAAAGCGATGCCGTAAATGCCCAACAGTGTTAAAGTAAATATTTTCCCGAGAATGAGTCGATCGGCTTGAGAACACAGAAAAAATAAAATCGTAGACAAAAATATCCATTTGCCATAAGAAAATATTTCTTTTACTGCTTCTTTATCCCAAGCAAAGCGGTTTGACTTGCCGGGAATCAAAAAATGGCTCCATACTAACTCCACTACAGCTCCAGTCCAGCCACCTACAACGATCGCCCAGATGCTGGGATTGAAGAAAGCCCACACAATCATCACTGTAGTAGAAATTATCTGTGTACCCAACTCAAAAAGCACTACTTCCTTAACGCTCATTTTGCGTTCTAGGGTGGATACGGAAGTCGATTTAAACCCTCCTATTAGGGTATTTATACTTATGGCTGGAATCAACCACATCAGACGGGGTTCTTCATAGAATTGAGTAACTGGCCAGGTTATTAGAATTAAACACAACCAAACAAACAAGCTGCGAATAACTTGCATTGTCCAAGCAGTGTTGAGAAATTGAGGATCGTCCCCGCGCTTGTTTTGAATGATACTTGGGCCCAGACCTATGTCTGTGAATAAGTTAATGCCTATGATGAAAACGTAGGCTAGACCCATTAGACCAAATAGTTCGGGCAAAAGCAGACGCGTCAGGATTAAGTTACTGCCAAATCGGATAATTTGACTGCTTCCATAGCTGGCGATCGTCCAGGCAGCACCTTTGATAGCTAATTTTTTTTCTGATGACATATACTCAGAATTTATTTCCTAATTACGAGTGTAGTTGCTGAATTTGTTATTTGCAACTCCTACAGGATGCTGCTGCGACTTTTATTGCTGACTTTACCGTATCTTCATATGTATACGGATGTTGAGCCTAGACTGTCCGTATCGCAATAAAGGTAAAATTTAATCCGATACTTAATCCACATCTAATAATCATAAGGGTTTTTTGGTTCAGGAATTGGTTTGAGGGAGGATGCTTGAATGGTTAATTTGCGCTTGCCTTGCAGTTCTTCTACGATCGTTTCTCCTTCTATTTCTAGCCAACTGTCTGGGACAAAGGCGGCGCGGATTTGACCGATCGGTAATTTTACTGGCAACCCGATCGGATAGGCGTCTGCCGCGCAGCAGGTAATGATAAAACGTCCGATCCACATATATTGTTCTGCTATGTTGGGGGGGTGAATTACAAATCCTTGAACTTTGACTTTTTGACCTCTGTATGTATCGGGCTCTGGATTGAAATTTAACAGCCGCACCCATTCGACGAGCGATCGCTGTTCGGGTTTTGTAGTGTTGCGAAATTCTTGAGGTTGCAGTCGGGTGATTGGCAGGGTTTCGGTGAGGCCTCGTTCTAATGCTGTCTGGCTGGTAAATGTGCGTGGCGTTGTTACTAAACCGATTAATGCGACGCTCAACATTAAGGTGCTGCCGATACTGGGGGGAAACAAAGTAACGTGTTCAACTTCTGTGATTCTGAGAGAGTTATTTGCTGCCGATGTCCGCGATTGCTTTGTGGTGCGATCGAGTTTTACGAGTTCCCAAGTTTTTAACCCGCCAATAACCATTAAGCCGATTCCTCCCGCTAGAGTCAAGCCAAAGTAATTGGGGTGAATGAGAATGCTTAATTTGCCCGAGATCCAATATTTGAGGAGCAGTATTCCCCACGCTAAGATAGCTAGGGCGTCCAGCCAGGGGCTAATTTTTTTAAGATTCATTTTGCAATAGTCATTGAGAATGGGGAATGGGGAATGGGGAATGGGGAATGGGGAATGGGGAATGGGGAATGGGGAATCTATCGTTAGTTGTCTATTTGAGCTAATTTATTAACCTAAATGCAAGTTGACAGCGAGGGTCATTAAAAAGGTTAACTGAGCTGCCAAGACGATTAAGTAAACTACGGCTCGACTTTTAAAAATTGACAGCATTAAACCGATGCCTTTGAGGTCAATCATCGGGCCGAAAACGAGAAATGCTAACAGCGAACCGCTGGTAAATGTGGAAGCAAAAGACAGGGCAAAAAAGGCATCTACTGTAGAACAAATCGATACGACTGCACCTAATAACAGCATGGCTAGAATCGAGGAAACGGGGCCTTGGCCGAGGTTGAGAATTAGTTCGCGGGGGGCGCCAACTTGAATGATGGCTGCGATCGCACTTCCGATTACCAACACTCCTCCCAATTCGCGCAACTCCTGTACCATAGTATCTAAAAGCAGGCGCAGACGCTCTTTAGAAACGCGGTGGAACATGGAGGAACGTTTCGAGGTTTTTTCTGTTTTGCCTGTGGGTAATGGCTTCCAGTCGTCTTGTAGCAAAGATTCGATCGGCACCGCCCCCCCCGGCTGACCGAGCATAAATGTTCCCGACTGCAACAGCAGCGGAGTGTTGGCTGGGACGAGTTCTTTTTGGGAAAAGTCTGGTTTTGGCAGGGGAATCGCGCGGGCTACAGAGGGTTGTAGCAGAGGCCGCAAGTCTTTTTGGGCGCTGAACACCCAGCCGATAATTGTCGCTATAGACAGAGAAAATACCACCCGCAAAACTACAATTTCTGGCTGATCGCGAAATGCCGTCCAAGTAGCCCAAATTACCACGGGGTTGATAGTGGGGGCCGCCAGCAAAAAGCCGATCGCGGCTGGTGCGGGTACTCCCTGCATCAGTAACCTGCGGGCTACGGGCACGTTACCGCACTCGCACACGGGAAACAAAAAGCCGATCGAACTGCCCATCAAAGCCCCCAGCAGCGGGTTTCGGGGGATGCGCGATACGAGTTTGCGTTCGTCTACAAATCCCAGCAGCAAACCTGAAAATAAAACTCCGAGCAGCAGAAAAGGTATTGCCTCTACTAACAAGCTGAGAAAAAGGGTAAAAGCATTGTTTAACTGATTCGTTAGGCCGGGTTGCATCGATCACCTACTGGTAGATTGCTATTTAGTTATACGTCTTTGGTAGAATTCCGTGTAGATCATACCAAAGCATAGCACTAAGTTAAGATCCAGTTATTTTTTTTTCTTTTTTTGGCGGGAATTTGTAGACATTCTAATTTAATCAAGGCTGATGCCTTGAAGGATTTGGACTGGTTAAACTTGTTTGAATTTGACTGAATTTTTATTCATATCCGCCTCGTACAGCCAATCAATAATTAAATCGGCAAACCACTGCCGATTTAATGGATCTTTGGGTTAACAATGGCTGATTGTAGAACAACTGCCAGGGCAGATTTTGCAGATTGCGGGCGAGGTTTACTGTTTTATATAACGATATCTATAAAATTGGTTGGTAGCGAGGACTAAAGTCTTCACTACAAACCTATAAGGGACGCACTGGCGGCTGTGCCACTGACTGACCGTTACGGGGGGTTACTATTACCGGATCGGGGAGATGGGATGAAATCGCCTCAAATGCCCTAGCACGGGCGAAGGCCCGACGCCATCGCCCTTAGCGACTTAAAACTCAGGGACGCGACCCCCCGAATTTCTGCTTTTAACTTGTCTGCTGACGGGTGCACCGCGCGGGCGATCGGGCAATTCCGATTTTTCTCTATTGTCAATCAATTATATTTCTCAGTACAATAATTTATTAACAAAAAGTTAAGACGATAACTTAAGGTTAATGAATAGTTAAATAGTCGAACCAAGCGTTAATACCGCTCAAGTCAGTATAAAATAAAGTCAGGTATAATTACCAGGGCGCATTTATCTCGGTGATACTCAATCTTGCCTAATACTTTAAGTGGTAAAATTTCATTTACTACAGTCAGTTTTTTTTGTAATTTAAAATGCAGCTTGCCAGGGGGATGCCGGTCAAAGCACTCCGCAACTCACCTGCTGACCTTTGGTAGCTGAATGTCTGCTGGCAAATAGAACCCCAAAAAAGCGTGATGATGAATTTATGCTAAATACCTCCTGCGTAGAAAGACCAGCCCAAGCTATGTCCCAGGCTTCCATCGGAGAACTTTGTTTAGACTCTACTCTCCAACAATTGTCGCTTTACGATTTTCAGGTAGAAGCTACGGATTGGGGAATGCGAATTTCTCAGATGTTAGAAGCTAATCCGCTGTTACCGGGAGTAATTGTAACCCATCAAGGTGAATTTGCCGGCATGATTTCCCGCCGGAGATTTTTAGAATTTATCAGCCGTCCTTTTGGGCGAGAATTATTTTTAAAGCGACCTGTGAGGGCTTTGTACCGCTTTGCCGAAACAGAGAGTTTAATTTTTCCCAGCAATACTTTAATCGTGGATGCAGCCAGGAAGTCGCTGTTGCGATCGAAAGAACTGCTTTACGAACCGATTGTGGTGCAAGTGTCGCCTCAAACTTATACTTTGCTAGACGTGCACGAACTGTTAGTAGCCCAATCCAACATTCACGAACTAGCAACAAAATTGCTGAGGCAGCAAACTCAATCTCAACTAATTCAAACCGAAAAACTAGCGAGTTTGGGGCAGATGGTAGCTGGAGTCGCCCACGAAATTAGAAATCCCGTCACCTGCATCAGCGGAAATCTCGGCTTTTTGTCCAACTACTCGAAAGACCTCATGGAGTTGCTGTCTGCTTACGAACACATTGTGAGTGACAGCGAAAAAATTGAGCAACTCAAAAAACACATAGAATTTGATTTTTTGCAAGAAGATTGGGTGGAAATTCTCAAAAGTATGAAAGTTTCATCGCAGAGGCTGACCGAACTCGTCACCAGCCTGCACACCTTTTCTCACATGGACGAAACCCACTTGAAACAAGCTAACATCCACGAATGTATTGACAGTACGCTGCTAATTATGAAAAACCGTCTCAAGTACGGGTTTAAAGTAGTTAAAAACTATGGGGATTTGCCTTTGGTCAAGTGTTACTCCGGTCAGTTGAGCCAGGTATTTATGAATATCATCAGCAATGCGATCGACGCTTTGGAAGAGGTAAAAGCAGAAAAAGATTTTATGCCTGCGATTACTATTGAAACCGAGGTAATAGACAGTTCTGACGGAGACTGCGTGAATTCGGAATTAATTCAAAATTATGTTAGGGGCGATGGCGTCCCGCCCCGCAAGCTACGACAAAATGCAAAACAGCTATCATCCGCCAGCCAAAACGGCGACTTCTGCCCAGAAGCAGCGGAAAAGAATCAAAATAACGCTTGGATAGCCATCAGAATTGCCGATAACGGGCCGGGAATTCCTCCAGAAATTCAGCGGCGGATTTTTGAGACATTTTTCACCACTAAACCCGCCGGGAAAGGTACCGGTTTGGGGTTGGCAATTACCCATCAAATTGTTACGGAAAAGCATAAAGGCAAGTTGAATTTGCATTCTACGCCCGGTACAGGTACTGAATTTGAAATTTTGTTGCCATTGATTTGAAGCAATCAGTCATATCAAATCTATTAGCATTGGAATTATTCCTATTTCTCCGATCTTTATCTGCGTGAATCAGCGTCAATCCCTTGTCATCTGCGGTTCATAAATTATCTTTTTTTTTAACCGCAGATGGGGGCAGATTAACACCGATTAACGCAGATGAATTAGAGCAATTTCGGTTACAGCATCGGTGACTGTTGACTGTTGACTGATGACTAATGACTGCTGACTAATGACTGCTGACTCTTTTTAAGCTCTTAGCTGCACTGGCATCACCAAGAATGTAGCATTGACTCCACCCAATGGCTGAAAAATTACTGGGGCTAAAGCACCGTTTAATTGCAGTTGAATTTCGGGGGATTGAGCAGTTTTCAAAATGTCAATTAAGTATTTCACGTTGAAAGCAATATCTATGCTATCTCCCGAAATCTGTGCGGGCATTGACTCTTTGCCGCAGCCGACATCTTTAGCATCTACCGACAAAGTGATTTCCTGATTTTCCTCGTCGATGCTGCATTTGAGAATATTATTTTTTTGGTCTGCAAAAACGGCTATTCTTTCTACTGCTGCTAAGAACGATCGCCTTTCTAAGGTAATTTGGCGCTCAAAGGAGGGCGGAATCAACTGCCGGTATGCGGGATATTGCCCTTCCAAGGTGCGGGTTGTCAGCCGCTGGTCTGCCCATTCAAACACTACTTGACCGTGTTCAAAATGCAGGGTGACAGGTTCAGTCCACTGCCGCATCACCAGCATTCTTTCTACTTCGCGCAATGCTTTAGCGGGGACTGTCACCTCAAATTCTTCTTGGGTTTCTTCGTCTTCAGCTTTTTCATTAGCAGTTTGAACTACTGCCAATCTGTGGCCGTCTGTAGCTGCAAATTCCAGGCAATCTTGCAATACCTTTAAATGCACGCCTGCAAGTACCTGTTTTGCCTCGTCGGGGCTTGTCGCAAATAAAGTTCCTTTGAGTCCTTCTATCAAGGCTTCCGGCGGCAATTTGAGGATTGTTCCGGCTTCGATTGCGGGCAATTCTGGGAATTCTTCCGGGCCCATGCCTCTAACTTGGTAGCTGCCAGAAGTGCAAGTGAGATAGGCTACGGTGTCCCCCGCTTCGTCTTCTAAAGTAATCTCTCCATCTGGGAGTCTCGAAACAATATCGTTAAGCAATTTGGCGGGTATGGTAAAACTGCCGCCGCCAGTAACTTCTGCTGCGAAGCTGGTACGAATGCCCAAACTGAGATCGAAAGCTGTCAAGCTAACCCGCTGATTTTCCTCATCCGCTACTAAGAGCACGTTGGCGAGTACCGGATGTGTCGGGCGGGAGGGAACGGCCCGACTCACCAACGAGAGGTTGGCGTTGAGGTCACTTTGGGTGCAAACCAATTTCATGGTAGGAAGGTTAATTAACCGGATTTGAAACAGAAACAAATCGTATCACAGAAAGCCGGCGGGTCTGTTTTTCTGTGTGTAGGGCTTAAGCATGGGGCTAGGAACCGGCTTTCTAGGCAAAATTTTGCCTGTACAAACGAGCAATCTTCGTAGAAACCGGGTTTCTGAGGTTAGCGCGCGTCGCGAACTATGTGTGTAGGGTGTGCAGGGATCGCCTGTTTTTTTTTAATTTATTGAATTCTTTTTGTGTCGATCGCCCTGTGGAAACTGTGGAAAAAAAAGCTAACGGCTTGCTGGGAATCACTTATAGGTAATAAATACCTGTGGAAAACTTGTGGAAAAGCTGGTGCGGTCGATCGCCCATTTTTGTGCAAAAACTGTTTCGGGCGATCCAATAAAGTTTTCCACAAACAGAGAGTCCATTTTCCACAGGTTTTTCCACAGGCAAGATTGTCTATTATCGGAGAGTTACCCCTTCGATGATGGGGATCTTGAAATCGCTGCATAGAGTCATTGGTGTGACAACTGACAACTGACAACTGACAACCGACAACTGACAACTGACAACTGACAACTGACAACTGACAACTGACAACTGACAAGTGACAACTGACTTTTTCTCAAGTTTTGCGGCTGACAACATTAATTCGATCGCTCAACTGACGCAAAGTTTGGGCCAAATTCGGGTCAGTGTTCCGCAACTGAGCAATTTTGTCGCAACTGTAAAGCACAGTCGTGTGATCTTTGCCGCCGAAGACTTCGCCAACTTTCGGCAAACTCAAACCAGTATGCTGGCGAATTAAATACATCCCTATTTGACGTGCGAGACTAATTTCTCGCCTGCGAGAAATGCCTTTCAAATCTTCAACAGAAACATCAAACGCCTCGGCCACAACTGCAATTACTGCATCGGGAGTCGCCTCTACGCTTTCCGTTTGCGGGTTCAAAACCGGGGTGATATTCTCCACAGTCATCGGCAAACCGGTAATTGAAAGATATGCTACCGCCCGAATCAAAGCTCCTTCTAATTCCCGAACGTTGGAAGTGTAACTAGAAGCAATGTATTCAATGACATCTCGCGGCAACCGCATTTTTTCATACTCAGCTTTTTTCTGCAAAATTGCCATCCGAGTTTCCAAGTCTGGCAATTGAATGTCGGCAATTAATCCCATCGAAAATCGGGAACACAAACGCTCTTGCAGCCGGGGGATTTGCTGCGGCGGGCGATCGGAAGCTAAAACTACTTGATTCCCGGCTTCGTGCAAAGTATTAAAAGTGTGAAAAAATTCTTCTTGAGTGTATTCTTTCCCCTCAATAAATTGGATATCATCTATTAATAAAACATCGGCATCCCGATAATGATCGCGGAAAGTTTGCATACTGTCTTTGCGAATTGCGGCGATTAAATCGTTAGTAAATTTCTCAGTAGAAACGTAAAAAATCTTGGCGTTGGGGTCAATTTCCAAGCGATAATGACCGATCGCCTGCATCAAATGAGTTTTGCCCAAACCGACGCCACCGCACAAAAATAGGGGATTGAATTCCCGGCCCGGAGACTCGGCTACCGCGAGGGAAGCTGCGTGAGCCATGCGGTTGTTGGAACCGACGACAAAGCGGGAAAATACGTATTTCGGGTTTAAATTGGCGGGTTTGGGGGGGTGAAGCGAGTGGCTTTCTGGGATATCGGCGATGGGGGAGGGCCAAATCATGGCGGAGTCGCTGCTGCCGGCTGTTTCGTTTCCCCCGGCAATTGTCAAGTAAATGTCTACGGGATAGCCGAGAATTTCTTCGACTGCATCGGCAATGGTTTTGACGTAATATTTTTGCAACCAATTGCGAGCAAAGGGGTTGGGGGCGCTGACGATCAAACAGTTATTTTCGAGTTGTTCGGCGCGGGCAGTTTTGATCCACGTCTCAAAGCTAGGTCTGCTCAGTTGTACCTGGAGACGTTCAAGTATCTGATTCCACAGACTTTCGAGGGGAATGTCCACTGCTCACCTCTGCCGATCGGCATTCAAGATATTAATTCTACAGTCTAGAGAGTTTAGTCGTCAGATGCTAAAGTTTAAGGGAGTCTGCCGTAGCTTGCGGGGCGGGACGCCATCGCCCAAATTTTTGCGGCTCTGCAGCCCAAACCAGGTATCGGGGAGCTGTTCGGCAAATATTTAGATTTGGCAGGAAAGCCTTAAAACGTCGCCATGAAGAGTTCTACTGGCAAATTTTGGAAGCAACCGGCAATTTACATATTGCTGCTGGTAACGGGAGCCGGGGCCGCCATGTTGGGCGATCGTCTGACGGTTTCTCAATTTCGTGCAAATTCCGGCGATTCGGGACAAAGGGCGCTGGAACCGAAATTGCAACTGCCTCCTAATACAAAGGATCAAACTAGCAAAGTCTTGCCGCCTGCTTCCTTGTCGGGCGACGGGACTAATGTGAATTTTATTGTGGCTGCGGTGGCAAAAGTTGGCCCGGCAGTGGTTCGGATCGATGCTTCGCGCCGGGTGAGATCGGGAAATAGAGGGCTGTCGCCGGAAGATTTTTTTGGCATAGAACCGAATTCGGGCGGCCGGGGCGGGATCGAACGGGGCACTGGTTC
The DNA here is from genome assembly GCA_036702215.1 of Microcoleus sp. F6_B6. GTDB lineage: Bacteria > Cyanobacteriota > Cyanobacteriia > Cyanobacteriales > Microcoleaceae > Microcoleus. The sequence goes on along the minus strand of JAUBST010000004.1, from coordinate 131,412 downwards.
GGGTTTTGTCATCGGGGCTGACGGCGTGATTCTCACTAACGCTCACGTTGTAGAGGGAGCCGATACGGTAAATGTAACTCTCAAGGACGGCCGCAGCTTTCAAGGGCGGGTGTTGGGGGCGGATAAGGTGACGGATGTGGCTGTGGTGAAGATTGAGGCGAACGCTCTGCCTGTGGTGGCGATCGGCAATTCGGATAAGCTGTTGTCTGGGGAATGGGCGATCGCGATCGGCAATCCTTTGGGTTTGGACAATTCCGTAACTGCGGGGATTATTAGCGCTACGGGGCGATCGAGCTATGATGTGGGCGTACCTGACAAGCGGGTCGGTTTTATTCAAACAGACGCTGCAATTAATCCCGGGAATTCCGGGGGCCCGCTGCTGAATGCTTCGGGTCAAGTTATTGGCATGAATACGGCGATTATTCAAGGTGCTCAAGGATTGGGGTTTGCGATTCCCATTCAGGCGGCCCAAGAGGTAGCGAAGGAACTGGTTTCGACGGGGAAAGTCGAACACGCTTATTTAGGCATTGAAATGGCGACGCTGAATCCAGAGGTTAAGGAGCAAATTAACAGCAACGCTAACAGCAGCCTGCGAGTTGCAGTCGATCGGGGTGTGGCTATTGTTAGCGTTGTTCCTAATTCTCCCGCAGCAGCAGCCGGTTTGCGGGCTGGAGATGTGATTCAAAAAATTAACAATCAGCCGATTATTCAGTCGGAAGCTGTTCAGGAGTTCGTGCAAAATGCTAAGGTTGGCGGGCTGTTGCAAATGGAAATTAACCGCAACGGGCAAATAGTTAATTTGACTGTTAAAACGGGAAGTTTGCCGGTTCAAAAAGTTGGATAATCAGTTGACAGTTGACAGTTGACAGTTGACAGTTGGCAGTTGACAGTTGACAGTTGTTACCAATTACCAATTAGCAATTACCAATTACTAATAACTATGGCAGAAATCTTACAAATCTCAAAATTAGGAAATCCCGTGCTGCGCCGCCGATCGCAAGTTGTCGAGAATATTAAGGACGATCGCATTCAAGAGTTGATTGACAGCTTAATATGTACAGTACAGCAGGCAAACGGAGTAGGGATTGCCGCCCCTCAAGCGGCTCAGTCCGATCGCCTGTTCATCGTCGCATCTCGCCCCAATTTGCGGTATCCCCAAGCACCCCACATGGAACCCACAGCGATGATTAATCCCCGGATTGTGGCTGCATCAACAGAGACAGTCAAAGACTGGGAAGGCTGTTTGAGTATTCCGGGGATTCGGGGCTTGGTACCGAGAAGTAGGGCGATCGAGATAGAATACACCAGTAGAGACGGCCAACTCCACCGACAAGAATTGACAGACTTTGTGGCCCGAATTTTTCAACACGAACACGACCATTTAGATGGAATCGTGTTTTTAGACAGAGTGGAAAGCACCCAAGAACTCATGACAGAGGACGAGTACCAGCAACAATTTGTCAAGCTCCTCTGACAGTTGGTATAATAGCGATAGGTAACTAAGAGTAATGTTGTCAATAAATAGGAGGGCGAATGTCTATCAATTTGGAAAAAGGCGGGAGAATCAATCTCTCTAAAGAAGCACCGGGGCTGAAAAATGCCGGGATTGGTTTGGGATGGGATATCAACGCTACAGACACCGGCGCAGCGTTTGACTTAGATGCTTCCGTGTTTATGTTGGGGGCTACTGGCAAAATCCCCAGCGAAAAATACTTTGTTTTCTACAACAACAACCAATCGCCGGACAGTTCTGTAATACATCTGGGAGATAGCAGAACCGGAGAAGGATTTGGCGATGATGAAACCGTTACAGTCGATTTAACCAAAGTCGATCCGGCGGTGCAAGAAATTGTGTTTGTGGTAACTATCCACGAAGCAGAATCGAGAAGGCAAAACTTCGGTCAAGTGCGGAATGCTTTTATCAGGATTTACGACACGACTACGAACACAGAGGTAACGAAGTACGATTTGGACGAGGATTTTTCTAGGGAGACAGCGGTAGAGTTTGGCAGACTTTACAAGAAAGACGGCGAGTGGAGGTTCCAAGCTGTAGGACAAGGCTACAATTCCGGCTTGCAAAGCTTTGTAGATAAGTATGCCTGATAAAAGGTCGTTAGCGAAGCCCTCGAAGACGATCGCTCCTATCTAAATAAATCGAGGGGAAATTCGTAAGCAGGAATGTTTCCCTCGATTTTAAGCAATTAGACTCATGAGGTGACAAACCAGATGGGAATTCAATTAAAGAAGGGCGAAAGATTTAATCTTTCTAAAACATCTCCAAGTTTAACAAAAGTTGCGATCGCCCTGGGGTGGGAAGTAGCAACTGAACTAAATTTGTCGAACTCAAACCAGCAAAGCTGCGATATCGATGCCTCTGTTTTTGCATTAGGTTCAGACGGCAAAATCCCCGATGAAAGATACTTTGTATTTTACAATAACTCGCAGTCGCCGGACGGAGCGATCGCCCATTCGGGAGACAATCAAACTGGTCAAACTCAAGGAGATGACGAGACAATTTATGTAGACTTAGAAAAAGTAACGGCTGCGGTTGAGGAAATGGTTTTTGTGGTCACGATTCACGACGCACAAGCTAAACATCAAAATTTCAGCCAAATCAGAAATGCTTTTATCCGATTGTACGATCGCGAAACCGGCAGCGAACTAGCGCGCTATGATTTAACAGAAGGTTTTTCTGAAGAAACAGCAGTCGAGTTTGGACGGTTGTATAAAAAAGATGCAGCTTGGAGATTTCAGGCCGTAGGGCAAGGATATAAAGCAGGGTTGCAGAGTTTTGTTGACAAGTATCATTCAGAGATTAAGCAGGAAGAAAAACCAGCACAACGTACCGTAGAACTGCCTAAATTACCAGTTATTGAAGATAGCCACAAAAGTCAGAAAGCTATAGAATTAGACAAAAAGCTTCAGGAGAAGGCGCCGCACATTTTCAATCTCGCTAAGAAAGCCGATATCTCGCTAAAAAAGGCAAATCTCACAAATCACGATGCTCAAGTAGCGCTTTGCCTCGATATTTCTGGTTCCATGTCTTCCCTGTACAGTTCAGGAAAAATTCAGCGTTTAGCAGAGAAGATTTTGGCTTTGGGATGTCGGTTTGATGAGAACGGATCGATCGACATATTTCTGTTTGGAGTCAACCCCCACAATCCCGGTGAAATGTCGATCGACAATTTCTCAAACTTCATCCACCATATACTCCAACAGTATCCTTTAGAAGGAGGTACTTACTACGGTAAAGTCATGAAGGAAATTAGAAACTTCTATTTTCCTGACGGTCGCGGTAGCAGGCGCTACGCACCTATTAAAGCCGATCGACCTGTCTACGTGATGTTTGTCACGGATGGAGAAACTGCGGACGAATCGGAAAGCAAGCAGCAGCTACAATGGTCGTCCCACGAACCGATATTTTGGCAGTTTATGGCGATCGGCAAGTCGCAGAAAGATGTCAAAAGTAAGGGAGTTCGCGGGTGGTTAGCAAGATCCGCAGCGAGCGATTTTAGCTTTTTAGAACAGCTTGACGAAATGGGCGATCGCTACCTAGACAACGCAGATTTCTTCAGTTTAGAAGACCCGGAACATATTGCCGATGAGGAATTATACGATTTGTTGACAGCAGAATATCCGCATTGGGTAAAATCAGCGCGCATCAAAAATCTCTTACCCTAGAAACAGCTTTTTCATGCCAACAAAATGCTAGCTTAGGGCAATCATTCAACTTCACTAGGATTTACGCAACTGGCACTATTAGTAAGGTGCGTCAGACACCCAAATTCTCGATAATCAGTCTAGAACTTCGCCTGACGCACCCTAAAAGTCGATCGCGCGTGTGACACTTTGCCTTAGTCCCGTTCACAATACACCTTACAAAATCACAAAACTATGGCTATCAACTTGACAAAAGGACAATCGATCGTTCTCAGCAAAAGCGAATACGACTTATCCAGACTGACAATGGGTTTGGGCTGGGATGTAGCGAAAGCTAAAAAAAGTATCTTTGGCCGAAGCAGCGGTGCAAATTTTGACTTAGATTCCTACGCTTTGCTGCTGGGGGAAAATGGCAAATTAAAGAACTACAAAGAGGATGTAATTTATTACTCTCATTTGGAATCCAAGGACAAAACAGTAGTTCACTCAGGCGACAATCTCACGGGGGAGGGAGAGGGAGACGACGAACAAATATTGGTGAAATTGAGTTCTTTGCCAGCACAATATCACAAAATAATTTTGGGCGTGAATATTTACAATGGGAAAGAGAGAAAACAGCATTTTGGCCTGGTAGAAAATGCTTTCGTGAGGGCTGTAGATGCCGCCGGGAAAGAAATAGCTCGCTATCGCTTGTCAAATGACCCATCTTATGAAGGAAAATTAAATATGTTGATGGGAGAAGTTTATCGAGAAGGCGGCGATTGGAAGTTTAAGGCTTTGGGAAATCCTTTGGCTGAAGATTTGAACGGTGTTGTCGGTTCGTTTATGCGGTGATCTTAAATTCTTGAAATTGATGGTTGTAGGGGCGGGTTCACCCAAAAGACCTGTCAATAATTGACAATCTATATAAACCCGCCCCCACCCAACCAGCCATCAAAATGCACATTTTCCGCATTCAATAAACATCAAGGTTGATGTAGGTTATTTGTGGGGTGGGGGCGGGTTTATAGAGACTGTTTGTTTGAGTTAGATATTGTTTGTAAAACCCGCCCCTACAATATTTTACGAATCTTTGACCGGCCGCATAGTCGGGAACATCACCGCATCGCGGATGCTTTGAGTATTAGTTAAAAGCATCACCAATCTGTCTACGCCAATCCCCATTCCCGCACAATTAGGCATTCCTAAAGATAGCGCTTGAATAAAGTCTTCATCCATTGGATGCGCTTCGTCATCGCCCGCATTTTTCTGCGCTAACTGTTCCTCAAACCGCTTTCTTTGTTCTTTCGGATCGTTCAATTCTGAAAATCCGTTTGAGTATTCTGTACCGTTGATAAACAGCTCGAAACGTTCTACAAATCCGGGCTTGCTGCGATGTCCTTTTGCTAAGGGACTGACTTCGACAGGATAGTCGATGATGAATGTAGGTTGAATTAGTTTGGGAACAACTAATTTGTCAAAAACCGCATACAGCACGTAGCCTAAACTCTGTTGTTCTAACTTAGACAGGTGCATTTCTAGTTTGGTTGCAGAGGCGATCGCACTTTCCAAGTCCAAACTGTCAAAATCCAGCCCAAACTCGTCTCTGACAGCTTCTACCATCGTTTTTACTTGCCAGTGTTTGCCGCTGAAACCGGGATACTTTTCGCTGTAGTCGAACTTGCGTTCTAAACTAATCGTTTCCCCCTGATTTTCTATTTCCAGGACATCTCCAAATACAGCAGCCGCTGCGAAACATATCACGTCTTCGACAACTGTTAAAATGTCGAAAACATCAGCATAAGCTTGGTAAACTTCTAAAGAGGTAAACTCTGGATTGTGGGTGCTGTCGATTCCCTCATTTCTAAAGGCTTTCCCCAGTTCAAACACCCGCTCGAAACCGCCGCAAATTGCCCTTTTCAAGAACAGTTCTGGAGCAACTCGCAAATACAAATCTACCTCTAAAGCATTGTGGTGAGTGATAAATGGCTTAGCAGCAGCACCGCCGTAAATAGCTTGCAGCGTTGGCGTTTCTATTTCGTAAAAATTGGCTTGCCAGAGATAGGAACGGATGCTTTGAACGATGCGGCTTCGCAGCATAAAACGGTTGAGCGCATCTTGGTTGCTTGCCAAATCCATTTCGCGGTGACGGCGGCAAACTTCGGGGTCGTTAATTCCGTAATAAGCATCGGGAAATTGAATGGTAGCTTTTGATAAAAGCTTTAATTCCCTCACTAAAATAGAAAGTTCTCCCCTGGGGGTGCGGCAGCCGATACCTTCGACGCCGACAAAATCGCCGACATCTAGCAATTTTTTAATTTGTTCAAAGCTCAAACCGACTTCGCCGGTGACGATTGCTTTCTCGATTTTGAGTTGAATTTTGTCTGTGGCGTCTTTTAAATCGATGAAACCAATTTTGCCGCTGTCTCGCTTGGAAGTGATGCGGCCTGCTAATCGCAGGGGAATTTCTTCGGGGTCACTTTGTCCGTTTTCGAGCTCTTTTCCCGGCTGACTAAATATTTCGCGAACTTGCTTGGCTGTGTGCGATCGCGCGTAGGATTCACTGGGATACGGTTCTATGCCTTGCGATCGCAGTTCGTCTACTTTTTGACTGCGGACTTCGGCTTCACTGAGAGTCATTAGTTATTGCCTGATTAAAATTACAAATATCTGACATCTTGCACTATTCTCATGCTGGCGATCCGGGCGGGCTCGCGTGCCCACCCCACAAGAAAATTCACTCTTTGTGGAACAGGCATCTTGCCTGTTCGCAACCAAGCTGCAAGATGTCAGAAACACCAAACTCTATCATAACAGGGTGGTTTTGAGAGCCAATTTCCCAAAAAATAATAAGTTACACCCTCTCGTAGCCCGATCGCACAGACCCGCACTCGCCCCAGAAATATCTCCGATAACAATTTGCGATCGACTGCACAAAGCTACCGAAACATTAAAAAATTAAGTTGTCTGTCGATCGCAACAGGTGAGATGATATGTAGTGCAGCCTCACGGCAGTTCCACAGAAACTCAACAGCAGAAAGGCGAGCGATCGAACTCGGCTCATCGCACTTCTGTTGTCAGAATCGACCACACACACTCTCTCTCTTACATATAAAAACCAGAATTATGGCTGTTGCAACGCAATCACTCGAAGAACTCTGCATCAACTCTATTCGCTTTTTGGCCATCGATGCGGTAGAAAAAGCAAAATCAGGACACCCGGGACTGCCGATGGGCGCTGCCCCTATGGCCTTTGTGCTGTGGGATCGGTTCATGCGGTTCAACCCCAAAAACCCCAAGTGGTTTAACCGCGATCGCTTCGTCCTCTCCGCCGGCCACGGCTGTATGCTGCAGTACGCCCTCATGTACTTGACCGGCTACGATAGCGTCACCCTCGACGACATCAAGCAATTTCGTCAGTGGGAATCCAAAACCCCCGGACACCCCGAAAATTTCGTTACCGAAGGCGTAGAAGTTACCACCGGCCCCCTCGGACAAGGAATTGCTAATGCCGTCGGTTTGGCAATGGCAGAAGCTCACCTAGCTGCTAAGTTTAACAAGCCCGACCACAAAATTGTTGACCACTACACCTATGTCATCATGGGTGACGGCTGCCACATGGAAGGCATTTCTGGCGAAGCTTGTTCTTTGGCCGGACACCTCGGACTCGGCAAATTAATTGCCTTGTACGATGACAATCACATTTCTATTGAAGGCGACACCAGCTTGGCCTTTACTGAAGATGTCGGCAAGCGTTTTGAAGCTTACAATTGGCACGTTATTACAGTAGACAATACCGCTCTAGACGAAGATACTAACCTAGAAGCAGTTCACAAAGCTATTGAAGAAGCCAAAAAAGTCACGGACAAACCGTCCATGATTAAAGTCCGCACCATCATTGGTTACGGTTCTCCTAACAAGCGCAATTCTTACAGTTCTCACGGTGCTGCTTTGGGTACCGATGAAGTGAAAGCAACTCGCGATTTCTTGAAGTGGGAACACGAACCGTTTGAGATTCCTGATGATGCTTTGTCACACTTCCGCAAAGCAGTCGATCGCGGTGCTCAAGCTGAGCAAGAATGGCACAAAGCTTTTGAGGCTTATAAAGCAGCATATCCTGCAGAAGCAGCAGAATACGAGCGCACGGTGGCAGGCAAACTTCCCGAAGGTTGGGATAAAGTTTTGCCGACCTACAAGCCGGAAGATAAGGCAGATTCGACTCGGAATCATTCTGGAAAATGTTTGAATGCTTTGGCAAGTGTGTTACCTGAATTGATCGGCGGTTCCGCTGACTTGGCATCTTCTAACATGACTTTGCTCAAGGGTGAAAAAGACTTCCAAAAAGGTCAGTACGAAGGACGCAACCTGCGGTTTGGCGTGCGGGAACACGGCATGGGCGCGATCGCCAACGGCTTGCTCCTCCACGGCGGTTTAATTCCTTACTGCGCTACTTTCTTGGTATTTGCTGACTATATGCGGGGCGCAATTCGCCTCTCTGCACTCTCGGAAGCTGGAGTTATTTATGTAATGACTCACGACTCCGTAGCCTTGGGCGAAGACGGCCCGACTCACCAACCAGTTGAAACTCTCGCTTCTCTGCGCGTAATTCCCGATTTGTTGGTAATGCGCCCTGCGGATGGTAACGAAACATCCGGCGCTTACAAAGTGGCAGTTGAAAGCCGCACTCGCCCAACTTTAATGGCTTTGTCGCGCCAAAACTTGCCCAACTTGGCTGGAAGTTCGATCGAAGGAACAGCCAAAGGCGCTTACATTTTGTCCGACGACGGCGGCACACCCGACATCATTTTAATCGGCACCGGCGGCGAAACCTACCTCTGCGTTGATGCCGCTGAAAAATTGCGCGCCGCAGGTAATAAAGTGCGGGTAGTTTCGATGCCTTGCTGGGAATTGTTCGACTTACAAGATGCGGCTTACCGCGAATCGGTACTGCCGAAAGCTGTTACTAAGCGGTTGGCCGTTGAAGCAGGTTCTAGCTTCGGCTGGGGACGTTATTTGGGTGCTGAAGGCGATAGCCTCAGTATTGACAGATTCGGCGCTTCTGCACCGGGCCCAGTTGCTTTAGAAAAGTTTGGCTACACCGTTGATAATGTGGTAGCTAAGGCTCAGGCGCTGTTGGGCTAATAACAGCAGCATAATTTTTGGTGGGGCGGGCTTCTGGCTCGCCCCATTTTTTATACGATTAAACAAGTTTAAACAAGAACGCAACTGTAGACAAGCTCCAAATCCATACATAATCAGTCATTCCCAATTATTTAATCTAAAACCTAAAATCTAAAATGTTATTAGTCATCAACGCACGCTTTCTGAGGAAACCCGGTTCTGCCAACGAGGCATCTACGAAGAAACCAGGTTTGTAGCCCCCCGTGCGTCCAGCACTGTATATTTCAGAAATTTGAGATAAGTTATAAGTTATTGGGCTAAATTTCCCATTACCCCTTCCCCATTCCCAATTATATTTATGATTTGGAACTTTTTAAATAAGCTGTTATTCACCGGGCATTATATTCCTCACGGCCACTGTTACCTTTGGCAGCGAGAGCTAGTCGCGATCCACATAGTGTCAGACTCTATAATTGCCCTGGCTTACTATTCAATACCGCTATCGCTAATTTATATTATCACTCAGGGAAAAGACTTGCCCTTTCGCAACATCTTTTGGCTGTTCGCAGCCTTTATTATCTCCTGCGGCACTACTCATCTAATGGAAATTTGGACGCTTTGGCATCCTGTTTATTGGGTTTCTGGCAGTCTGAAAATTATTACCGCCGCGATTTCTGCTTACACAGCTTTTTCATTAATTCCTTTAGTTCCCCAAGCATTAACTCTCGTCACTCCAACTCAATTAGGGATGCTCGCTCTAATACTGCAAAAAGAAATCATTGAACGCCGAAAAACAGAAGCTCGCTATCAAACTTTAACTGAAGCTTCGCCGGTAGGAATATTTTATGCAGACGCTTTAGGAGACTGCTTGTATGTCAACGATCGCTGGTGTCAAATTTCGGGAACATCCTGCGATAAAGCTTTGGGCAAAGGGTGGTTGGAAGCCATTCATCCAGAGGACCGCCAGCGGGTTTGTGCTGAATGGTATAGCGCCGCGCAGGAGAAATTGCCTTTTAAATGCGAGTACCGCTTTCTAGGCATTAATCACCCTAAAATCAGTTGGGTATTCGGTCAAGCTGTCGGTATAATCGGAGAAAATGGGGAGGTTAAAAGTTATGTTGGTACTATTACTGATATTACAGAACGCAAGCAGGTAGAAGAGGAAAATCGACTGCTCCATGCAACTCTGGAACATCGAGTTGCTGAGCGCATTGCTCAAATCGAAATTTCTCACAACTCATTGCCACAAGAAATAGCCTACAGACAAAGAATTGCGATAACTTTGTTGGAATTGACGCAACTGCAAAATGCAATTCTTAACAGCGCTCACTACACTATTATTTCTACAGATCCCGACGGTACAATTAAAATATTTAATCGGGCAGCACAGCGACTTTTAGGCTATTCCCCCGAAGAAGTTGTGGGGAAAGTCACTCTAGCAATAATTCACGATCCTGTGGAGGTCGGTAAAAGAGCTGAAATTCTTTCTCAAGAATTGGGAGTAAAAATAGAGCCGGGAATGGAAGTTTTTGTTGCTTTGCCACGCCGGGGAATAGCTGACGAAAATGAATGGACTTACATTCGCAAAGACGGTTCGCGGTTTCCGGTGCAATTGTCGGTGACTGCCTTATTCGATCCAGAAGGAAATATCACTGGTTTTTTGGGTATCGGTCAGGATATTAGCGATCGCAAACAAGCTGAAAAAGAGCTGCGCGACCTCACCGCAGCCATGCAAAATGCGATGGAAGGCATTTCCCGGGTAGATATTGAGGGACGCTACGTGAATGTTAACCGAGCTTACGCTCATAGATGCGGTTACGAACCAGAAGAAATGCTCGGCCTGCAATGGCAGCTCACCGTACATCCGGGCGATATTGAGATGATGCTCTCAGCTTATCAGGAAATGGTAATTTCTGGGAAAGTAGAAGTTGAAGCTAGAGGCGTCCGAAAAAATGGCTCGTTTTTTTACAAGCAATTAACGATGGTAAAAGCTTGGGACGCACAAGGAATATTTAACGGCCACCACTGTTTTATGAAAGATATCACCGAGCGCAAACTAACGGAAAGAGCTTTGCAGGAAAGCGAATTCAAGTACAGACAAATAGTTGAATTAGCAGAAGAAGGTATTTGGGTAATTGACAGCAATTCCCTCACGACTTACGTGAACCACGCAATGGCGCGGATGCTCGGCTATACTGAATTAGAAATGTTCGGGCGGTCGCTTTTTGATTTCATGGACGAACAGGAAAAACAACAAGCTATTGATAATGTCGAGCGGCGCAAGCAAGGTATTAACGAACAACACGAATTTAAATTCAAAAGCAAGGACGGCAAAGATATTTGGACTGATATGTCTACCAGTCCAGTCATGGACTCCCAGGGGAATCTGCTGTCTTGTTGCGCCTTGGTTTACAACATTACAGACCGCAAACAAGCAGAGCAGCAAATGCTGCAACTTACAGAAGATTTGAAGCGTTCCAACGAGGAATTAGAACAATTTGCTTATGTGGCTTCCCACGATTTGCAAGAACCGCTCCGAGCCGTTACCAGTTACACTCAATTGCTGGCCCAGCGCTATCAAGGAAATTTGGACGATCGCGCAGATAAATATATTAATTATATTGTCGATGGCGCCACCAGAATGCAGCAGTTAATTAACGATTTGTTGGCGTATTCGCGCCTGGGAACGAGGGGTCAGGAGTTTGAGGAGGCGGACTGCAATGCTGTGGTTAAGCAAACTATGTGCAATTTGCAAATTGCGATCGCCGAAAGAAAAGCTGCAATCACCTGCGACGCGATGCCAACCGTGATGGCGGATGAATTTCAACTGGTGCAATTATTCCAAAATTTGATCGCCAACAGCATCAAATTTTGCCGCCAAGATATCCCGTTGATTCATATCGCTGCCTGCAGGCAAGAGAGCGAATGGCTGTTCAGCGTCCGCGATAACGGCATTGGCATCGATCCGCAGTATGCCGATCGCATTTTTATCATTTTTGCGCGCCTCCACTCCCGCCGCCAATATTCCGGTACTGGCATAGGTTTAGCGATGTGCAAACGCATTGTTGAACGCCACGGCGGTCGCATCTGGGTGGAATCTCAAGAGGGAAAAGGAGCGACTTTTTACTTCACTATTCCTATAATTAGTAACTGAAACCTCAAAATTCAATTTTGTTTTTATACTCAAAAGGATATGCCGATTATGAGCGCTCGAAGCACTGTTAGACCTATAGAGATTCTGCTAATTGAGGATTCTCCCAGCGATGCCGATTTAGCAATAGAAGTGATCGAGCAGGGTAAAATATTGAATAACTTGCATTTTGTGGAGGATGGAGTCGAAGCAATCAAGTTTTTGCGCCGAAAAGAACCCTATCTCAGCGTACCCCGTCCCGATTTGATTTTGCTCGATTTGCATCTGCCGAAAAAAAGCGGTATTGAAGTTCTAGAAGAAATTAAAACTGACCCAACCTTAAAATTAATTCCTGTAGTGATTCTCAGCACTTCAGCAGCTCCCGAAGATATTTTTAAGTCATACTCCCTCCACGCCAACTGTTACATAACCAAACCAGTAGACTTCGTACAATTTACTAAAGTAGTCAGGTTAATTGAGGAATTCTGGCTGGCAGTCGTCAAACTTCCTCTAAATTAAACGAACAGACGCTTTACCGATCGGCGCTCTCAATTTTTTTAACCTATGGAAATTCTGCTGGTGGATTATTGGATCGGGGAGGCTGAATGGACTTTATAAAAGCTGGCGGCAAGCCAAATTTTAACAATTTGTCCGAGAGTAGAAGATAGGGTATCAGCAATGAATTTATTGAAGAAACCAGGGTGGTCTGTTCCTGTTCCCATCCCGATTTAATTCTGCTTGACTTGATTTGGTATAAAAAAACGGTGGGTAAATATCGATCTAAATTAATTCAGCACTCAAGTTAAAAATGATTCCGGCGGTAATTATGACAACCTCAGCAGCCGATGAAGAGGCGATCGAGTTTTATGCCCTGTCAGCCGGGTGCTACATCACTACGCCTATCGATTTTAGTCAAGCCGCTAAGCTGGTGAGATGGATTGAGGATTGGTGGCTGGTGGTGGTGACACTTCCCAAAAGATAATTTTCAAGTTTAAAATGGCAATGGAAAGCAAAAAAGTTTAACCTAAGATTGGTAGAGTAAAAATTTTACAGTCAAAAACGTCTAAGCTATGTGGATTAAGATTCTGTTAGTAGAAGACAATCCGGCTGATGCAGATTTGCTTGCAGAACTGTTAGAAGTATCTGTGGGCGTCCAGTGGGAACTGGTGTCTGTTGAGTTCCTGCATGAAGCGATCGCACAATTGTGCAAACAACCCTTTGATGTAGTTTTGCTCGACCTTTCTTTGCCGGACAGCCGCGGTTTGGAAACCCTAACTCGCCTGCGAGAAGTTGCCCCGGATACGGCAATGGTGGTAATGACGGGCTTGGATGATGAGGCGATCGCACTTGAATCAGTGCGCTTGGGAGCTCAAGACTATATTGTTAAAAGTCACATTACTACTCAATTATTAGTGCGGACGATCCGCTACGCGATCGAACGATCTCAAACATTTCAAATGCTCAGGGAAAGCGAGCGGCGCTTTCGGGCGATTTTTGACTCTTCGTTTCAGCTAACAAAACTGCTGACTCCCGAAGGAATCGTGCTGGAAGTGAACGAGACAGCCCTCGATTTTGCCGGATTGCGATCGGAGGATATTGTGGGCCGCCCGATTTGGGAAATGGCGGTTTGGGCCCAATCGCTACAGGTTTCCGAACAATTGCAGTGCGCGATCGGCAAAGCAAGTCAGGGCGAGTTTTTCCGCAGCGAACTCGACTTGTTAGGCAAAAGCGGCCAAATTATGACAGTTGATTTCTCACTGAAACCTGTTAAAAATGAAACAGGACAAGTTTTGCTGCTGATTGCTGAAGCCCGTGATATTAGCGATCGCAAACGAGCAGAAGCGGAAATTCTCAAAGCCCTCGCACGAGAAAAAGAACTTTCAGAACTGCGAGCTAAATTTGTCACAATGGTTTCCCACGAGTTCCGCACACCTTTGACCACCATCCAATTTTCCGCTGGATTGCTGCAAGATTACAGTTCTCAGTGGCCCCCAAATAAAAAATCTACTCATTTTATGCGGATTCAATTAGCAATTAAACGCATGACAGAGTTATTAGAAGATATCCTCGTAATTGGCAAAATCGAAGCCAATACCTTGCAGTTTCAACCGGTTTCCTTAAACCTTGAAAAATTTTGCCGTATACTGGTAGAAGAGCAGCAGCTCAACGACAGCAACCAACACTCGATCGCCTTTCAATATGAAGGCGGCAACTGCGAGGCTCAAATGGATGAAAAACTGCTGCAGCAAATCTTGGGAAATGTCCTCTCAAATGCCATCAAGTATTCCCCCGTCGGCAGTACAGTTTCCTTGCACCTCAACTGTCAAAACAAAGAAGCTGTATTCCAAGTTCAAGACCAGGGCATCGGCATTCCCCAAGCCGATCGAGACCGGATATTAGAAACTTTTTACCGAGCTCCAAATGTCGGCACTATTTCGGGAACAGGTCTCGGTTTAGCAATTGTGAAGAGGGCTGTGGAACTTCACGGCGGTCAACTCGCGATCGACAGTCAAGAAGGAAAAGGCACAACTTTTACTATTACCTTGCCTTTAATTTGCACTCCCCGTCAATCACGCTAAATCATTAAGTATATATCTCTCCAATTTTACAATTAATTAAGCCATTCAACAACAAAATTATTAAGTATCTGAACCCATAATTTTTCCAACAAACTACTAACTAAAAGGAGCTATCACCGTGGCTAAGATTTTGGTAATAGAAGACGAAGAAGCGATTAGAGAGAATATTTTAGATTTGCTGGAAGCCGAGAATTTTGAAGGAATAGGAGCGATTAACGGTCAAGTCGGCATCAAATTGGCGATCGAAAAAATCCCGGATTTAATTTTGTGCGACATGATGATGCCGGAAGTAGACGGTCACGGCGTTATCAAAGCTTTGCGCTCCGAACCTTTGACTGCCACAATTCCGTTTATTTTCCTCACAGCAAAAGCCGATAAAGTTGACGTTCGCACGGGCATGGAACTGGGAGCTGACGATTACATTACTAAGCCGTGTACGCCGCAAGAACTGCTCAAAGCCATTGCTATTAGACTTGAAAAACAAAAAACAATTAGCCGACAATCTCAAAAGACGCTAGACGAATTACGCACTAATATTAGTATGTCGCTGCCCCATGAATTGCGGACTCCTTTGAATGCAATTCTGGGTTTTTCTGAGCTAATCCAGTCAGAATATAACGTATTAGAGGAATCAGATATCTTAGAGATGATCGGTCAAATTCAAACTTCCGGTCATCGCTTGTATCGACTGATTCAGAACTTTTTGCTGTATGCAGAACTGGAGATAGCAGCCACAAATCCCGAACTGCTAAACGAGATGCGAAACAGCGAATTTAGCTGTGTAAAATCTTTGCTGAGTCAAAAAGCGCAGCAGCAAGCAAAACACGCGAATAGAACCGACGATTTACAATTAAACTTGCAAGATTCGTCGGTAGCTATGGATTCTGTCAGACTCGCAAAAATTGTTGAAGAACTATTGGACAATGCCTTCAAATTTTCTTTAGAAGGAACGCCTGTTTTATTAAGCACTTTCGTCGAAAATCAGACTTTTATTCTGTCTGTTACAGACAAAGGCCGCGGCATGACTGCCGATCAGATTGCACAGCTAGAAGCTTACAGGCAGTTCGATCGCAAACTTTACCAACAAGCAGGTTTGGGATTGGGCTTAGCCATCGTCCAACGCCTTGTAGAATTGCACGGAGGAGAATTTAAAATAGAAAGTTTGCCGCAGCAAGAAACCATAGTTTGCGTTTCCCTGCCTGTCTAAACAATAATTATACCAGTTTTCTAAAAGAATGCAACTGCAGGCAAACTCGAAACTCTTATAGAATCAGTCATTCCCTAATCTCAAATCTCAAATCTCAAATCTCAAATCTCAAATGGTATTATCCAGGAGCGATCGCTCCTTTCAGACACCGCTGCATATAAATTTGAGCTACCTTATCATTAGGGTTGATTTCCAAGCAGGCCGAAAACAATCTTATAGCTTCGCCACACTTGTCACTATTGTAGAGTACCAAAGCTTGCTCAAAGATTGTCTTTGTCTCTAACTTTTTCTGTCGTAACTCTGGCGGATCGGCCGCAAATACTTCATAAAGTGTTACCATTCGCGATTTGCCTTTAACTGTTACGCGATCGATCAACCTCAAATCATAAATATCGTTTAACTGTATAAAAGTATTGTGAGTAATTAACATCGAAACTTCATACTCTTTCGTCAAAGTTTCCACGCGGGAGGCTAAGTTTACCGCATCGCTAATCACCGTGCTGTCCATCCGACTTTGACCGCCCACCGTGCCTAACATCAAAGAACCCGTATTGATGCCAATGCCAATTTGCAGCGGCGGGCGATCGGGTCGATTGCGACTGATATTATACTCGTTAAGCTGTTCTAGCATAGCAATTCCAGCTTTCACAGCATCGTCCGCACTGCCATCAAACAGCGCCATAATCGCATCGCCAATGTATTTATCAATAAAACCAAAGTTGTCAGTAATTGCCGGTTCCATCCGCGACAAATAACCATTAATAAATTGAAAATTCTCTTCGGGAGTCATCTTTTCCGAAAGAGAAGTAAAATCGCGGATATCTGAAAACAGCACCGACATTTCTTTCTGTACCTGATCGCCTAATTTGACTTCTAGAATACTTTCATATCCCAGAAAGTGGAGAAATTGGTGCGGCACAAACCGCCCGTAAGCATCGGTTAAATTTTCTTCTGCTGCTAAAGCTTTTTGCAACTCGTCTGTGAATTGGCGGCGCTCGGTTTCTACCTCTAGACGTTCCGTGATGTCTTGAAAAGCCGCGATCGCGTAAACTATGTTTTTCCGTTCGTCGTAGATTGGAGTCGCCCAAACCTCGATCGGCACAATCCGATCCGGCCCGTGAATTTCTAGAGCGTCCATACGCACAAATTCTCCCCGCAAGGCTCGAACAATCGGTTGGCTATCCCTCGGATACAATTGATTAGTTCCAGCGTCGTAAAAATGATAAGCTTCAGGAAATTGTTCAGTACCCCCATCAAAAATTAAACCTTGGGCTAGTATCCTTTCGCCCCAAGAATTCATGTAAAAAGGTTTACCATTACCATCGACAACAAATATTCCCACTGGCATCGCTTCCAGGAATTGAGTCAATCGGCTTTCGTTTTCTGACAGTGCCTCATTTAACTTTTCTTCGGCTGCCAAAGCTTTTTGTAAATCATTAGTAAACCTGATTCGTTCCACTTCCACCTGTCTTTGTAAAGTAATATCCTTAGCAAAACCCTGATAGTAAAGCACTTCACCGTTAGCATCATAAACTGTGCGCGCATACTCAGAAATCCAGACAATGCTGCCATCTCGACAGTAAACCTGAGACTCAAACTCACACAGAGTACCGTGCTGTTTCATCAGCGCCAGAAACTCTTGACGGCGGTTCGGTTCCACGTACAATTGCTGCTGAATATCATTAATACTTTCTATCAATTCTGACGCGGAATCGTAGCCGTAAATTTGCGCCAAAGCAGGATTCGCACTGATAAAATGTCCGTCTGGCGTCGTCTGAAAAATACCTTCTAGAGCATTTTCAAATATCCCGCGATATTTCTCTTCAGCTTGAATTAGCGCCGCTTCAGCTTCCTTGCGTTCAGTTATGTCACTAAAAGCAATAATCGCATAGGAAATGTCGCCTGTAGAATCATAAATTGGAGTGGCCCAACTCTCTACAGGAATAATCTTATTAGCTGTACGAATTTCTACACCCTCAGTCCGCACATTTTCGCCCCGAAGCGCCCGCATAATTGGCAATTCTTCCACAGGGCATCTCTGATTAGTCCCGGTTTTATAGAATTGATAAATTGCTGCTTTTTGCTCTGAATTAATATGCGGCACAGTGCCTTTTCCAAATACATTCCGCGCCTTCTGGTTAGCGTAGAAAGATTGCCCGTTTGCATCAAGTACACATACCCCCAATGGCATAGCTTCTAGATACTGGGTCAAGCGACTTTCGTTTTCATGGAGTTTGGCAATCAGCATTGCCTGCTTGCGGTTTAATTTTACCAACTCCTGATTCATTTCCTGAAGTTCTCTTTGTTTTTCAGCTAATTGCTTATCTTGAAAATATTTATATATTGCCTCAGTAACAGTTAATTTTAAGTCATCACATTGCCAAGGTTTAGGTATATATCGGTACAACTTAGCATAGTTAATAGCATTGGCTACCGCATCCAAGTCTGCCTGCCCCGTCAGCATAATCTTGAGACAGTTCGGCGAGATAGCATGAACACTCCTTAATAGTTCGTCTCCTTTCATACTAGGCATGATATGATCCGAAATAACCACAGGAACTTCATACTCTTCTGCTAAAAGTTCTGAGAGTAGCTCTAAAGCTTCTTCGCCGCTTTGGGCCGTTTCAATTAAATATTTATCTTCAAAGGCTTTTAGCAGGTCTATTTCCAGACTGTCGAGTATAGTCTGCTCATCATCCACACAAATAATGACTGGTTTTTTCATAAATTTGCTAGACCAGAATTAATCGCTTCAATTAATTCTTGATTGTGCCAAGGTTTTTGTATAAAAGCATGAAGATTTGCTTGAATTTGTGTTCGTTCGATTGCTTCTTTGTCTGCTTGTCCAGTCAGCATCACTTTCACAATTTGCGGATATTTTTGATGGATTTTAATCAGCAACTCATCTCCTTTCATTCCGGGCATCAACCAATCAGAGACAATCACTAGAATCTTAACCTCAGCTTCATATAGCTCTTCAATAATTTCCAGGGCTTCGGCAGCACTTTCAGCAAATTCGCAAAGATATTTACCGTTGAATGCGTGTTGCAGTTCAATTTCCAGACTTTCCAACACTCCTACTTCATCGTCCACACACAAAATTGCTGATTTAGACATAGCTAGTTTCCTTCTTTAGTGTGGCAGGGTGAGCTCCTATCGGCAGCACACCGTTTTTCAAATTCTACATTCTGCGCGGGTAGGCTGCAAATTTTCGCCCTAGACTTCAGTCTCCGGCGCTTTACCTACTCAGTTAAATTAATCGGCAAAGACACGGTAAATGCTGTTTGACCGGGCACAGACTCCACATCAATTTTACCCTGATGTTTTTCAATTATTTTTTTAACAATATCCAATCCCAACCCGCTGCCTTCTCCCGCTGGTTTGGTAGTAAAAAACGGCTCAAAAATTTTTGGAATAATCTCTGGTTCGATCCCCTTACCGCTATCAATAATTTTTACCAAAATGCTGGTATCTTGTTGTACCGCGTCAATTGTTAAAGTTCCTTGATTGTGCATCGCTTGTAAGGCATTGTGAATTAAATTTGTCCAAACTTGATTGAGTTCGTCGGGATAACACAGTACCGCAGGCAATTGAGCTTGATAGTTTCTGACGACTTCCACACCCTGCTTGATTTGGTTTTGATAAAGAGTTAATACAGTTTCAATTCCATCGGTAATATTAACCTGTATTTTTTCCCCCTTTACATCATAACGCGCATAATTTTTTAGGGCAAAAACCACTTTTGCGGCCCGTTCAGTAGCGGTAGCGATGGTTCGAGCGCTTCTGTGAATGCTAGCAAAGTCGTAGGCCGTTTTTATAATATTTTCGCTGTCAGGATCTTTGAGCAACGGCAAGAATTCTTGCAGATTTTCCTGCAATCCGATATTGACTAAAATGCTAGCAAGGGTATCAGCATTGTCAATCCCTTCCAATTCTAGTTGCTGCTTCACGCCTTTTTTCAATCCCCGTTTTTCTCGCGTAGATAAAGAGTAAGTTTGTTTGCTGGAACTGTACATCAAACTCACAAAATCCTGCTGGCGTTCGGTTGAGAGTTCTTTAAAAAAAACTGGCAAACTTTCGAGATTTTTATCCAAAAAGCTGGTAATATTTCCTATAGACGATCGAATCGCCCCCAGCGGCGTATTAATTTCGTGAGCAATGCCCGCAATCAGTTGCCCTAAAGCGGCCATTTTTTCCGATTGCACTAATTGATTCTGAGTAGCTTGCAGTTGCTCTAAAGTGAGAGTCAGTTCATCGTTTTTTTGTTGGAGTTTTTTTTGCAAATGGCACATTGCTAAATGGGTTTCTACCCTAACTAGAACTTCTTCCACCTGAAAGGGCTTGGTAATATAATCTACCCCGCCTACTGCAAAAGCTTTGACCTTATCTAGTACGTCATTGATCGCGCTAATAAAAATTACCGGAATGTGGCGAGTGCGTTCGTCAGCTTTGATTTTTTCGCAAACTTCGTACCCATTCATTTCGGGCATCATAATATCCAGCAAAATCAAATCGGGAGGCATACCTTTTGCCGCCGAAAGTGCTAACTCCCCGTTAGGTACGGGGCGGACTTTATAGCCCTTGCCATTCAAAATTCCGGCTAGCAGCCGCAAATTAGCTGGGGTGTCGTCAACTACTAAAATATTACCGCGATCGGTGCTAGGAATGTCGTTATTCATGTGATACTGCTCGAGATATTAATTTTAAAACTTTGTCGTACTCAAAATTTTCTATACAATTTGCGATCGCACCAGCCGTTACTGCATCCTTTAATCGAATTTGCTCGATCGAACTATCAATTAGATCCATATCTGCATTCAGTATCGCTAGCTTTAAATCAGCTACCACTGAATCTGACAATTTCACGAAATCACTCGCAGTCATTGCCCGATCGCCCTCTTTGATTGCCGATAAATTAGTTTGACCCGGATCTTCATAAATATAGCGCACTCCGATATGTTTGTGCAGAGTATCAAAAATATCCGCTTCCCGGAAAGGCTTCCTCATAAAAGCATCGCAGCCCGCCGATAAAATAACTGCCCGTTCTTCCTCCAACACGCTTGCTGTCAGCGCAATAATCGCTGTGGCTTGACCTTTAATAGTGCTTTTAATGTGTTGCGTTGCTTCGTACCCGTCCATCACGGGCATTCTCATGTCCATCCAAATTAAATGCGGTTCCCAACTATCCCAAATCTCAATAGCTTCTTGACCGTTAGTAGCTTCTTTTAGTTCAAAACCCAGAGGAGAGAGGAGTTTAATTAACAGTTGGCGGTTGAGCGGTTTATCGTCTACTATCAAAATGCGATATGTGTGTTGGTTGGGAACCAGGGCAATAACATTCCGGCTCGGTTTTGGGCTTTCAATGTCAGCCGCATCGACCGCAATAACTTGAATGTCAAACTTAAAATTAGTTCCCTTGCCAACAGCAGAACAGACGCTTATTTCGCCGCCCATTAATTCCACAAATTTGCGGCTGATTGGCAATCCCAAGCCTGTACCTTCTTGCGAATCTTTGCCTGTCTGGGTTTGCACGAAAGCTTCAAAAAGATCGTCTAATTCATTGGTAGCAATACCGGGGCCAGTATCTTCTACTTCAAAATGAAGGAAGAAGGAAGAGGCAGAAGCTGCCTCGTCATTTTGTGCAAAAATATGATTTTCCGACTGATTAAGTTGAGATATCTTAAGACAGTTACTTGGGGTGATTTCTGTATTTTTTGAGGGTTCAGGGCAATCATTTTTTTCCCCTTCTGCCTGCTGATTTATGCCGGACGACAGCTTGCTAACTCTGACCGATACACCGCCATTATCAGTAAATTTAAGAGCGTTATTGAGCAGATTAATTAAGATTTGCCGCAACTTTAAATCGTCAGTTTTTACGTATTGTGGCACGTCTGGGCTGCGCTCAAAAACTAACTGCAAGTGCTTGTCATCTGCTTTGAGTTGAAACATATCTTCCAAGTCGTTGAGCAGGCGATAGAGGTCGAATTTTTGGGGATTGAGGGTAGTGCGCCCCGATTCAATTTTAGATAAATCCAGGACGTTATTAATCAGGGTGAGCAGGTGTTCTCCGCTGCTGCTAATTATGCTAAGATTTTCTTGATTTTCTGGGGATAGAGTTTGGCTGCGGGTCATCAGTTGGGAAAAGCCGAGAATTGCATTGAGAGGCGATCGCAATTCGTGGCTCATGTTAGCAAGGAAGGTGCTTTTAGCTTGGTTCGCTACTTCCGCTTTGTCTTTAGCTACAGCCAATTCTGCCGTCCGCTCTTGCACTCGCTGTTCTAAAGTTTCAAAAGATTGTTGCAGTTGTTGAGCCATGCTGTTAAATGACTTGGCTAATTCCCCCAATTCATCCGAGCGTTCGCTTTCTACTGTTTTGTCCCATTCACCTTTAGCAATATTTTTGGCTGCTGCATTTAAGCTCAAAATAGGATTTGTCACCCACCGAGAAGTCAGAATGCCGATCGCCACAGCTACTCCTAAAGCTGCAAAACAAAGCAAAACCGCTGTGCGGGTATTGGCATCGATTTCTTTGGTGAAATCTGCTTCGGGAACAACTACGACAATCAGCCAGTCTAAACCTTTGCCGTCTTGGAACGGCAAGACTTTTAAAAATTGTCGCTTTCCATCTATTTCAAATTTCAATAACTCTGAATTTTGAATTTGGTTGAATTGGTTAAAATGTGCATTCAAATATTTAGCTGTAGCTTGAGTAAAAGGGTTGCTGCTTTCTTCCACTTTAAACAATTGTTTTTCATTATTTTTGGTGCGAAAGGGTTTTTCGGTGGTGGAAGTTGCTAACAAAGTACCCTGGCGATCGATAATAAATGTTTGACCGGATTTACCAACTTTGAGACTGTTGAGAAATCTCCCAAGATGGTCGAGACGCAAGGCAGTAGATAATACTCCTTCTAGCTGATTTTTTTCGCTGTATGCGGGTTGGAGAGCGCTGATAATTAATGTGGGTTCTAGTAAGGAAACATAAACCGAACTCCAAGTGGGCTTGCCTGCTTTGACTGCACTTTTGTAGGCCGGATGCTGTCGGTTATTAAAGTTTTTGACAATGGTGGCAACTGTAGTGCGATCGCCTCGCTCGTTTGTATTGTAAGAATAAAAATTTAACCCAGTAGATTTATCTATCACATTCATCGTTCGGGAGCCGTCAGACATTTGTTCACCGGATCGATAATCTCCATTCTCGTTGCTAACGGAGGTATAATTGATATAGGGATATAATTGTACTTGCCGCCAAAGATATTTCTCCCAAGCTGATAAGTTGTCCATCTTTAACAACCCTAGCTTGACAGCATCCAGCTTGGTTTGATTGATTTGATGGGGAGTTGTCAGGTAAACTTGCAGGTTTTGCTCGACACGCAAACTCACCTCGCTCATTAACTGACTGGCAAGGTTATTAACTGCTTTTTGTCCGTTTTTAAAAGACAGATATCCTACGAGTCCCACGGCTCCCACGATTTGCAGTACAAATGGAACTATGAGAACAATTCGCAGCGGTAATTTGTCTGACATTTTAGAAACCATAAGATTCAGAGGTTTGGTGAATTGAGCCTAGTACCGTCCTTGCAGAGCCAGTCTTAACAGCAGCACCATTTATTTACTGCCGATTAGCTAGGGGGAATTGATGCAGGCTATTTTAGCTGTAGTAGATGCTCAACCCCGATCGAATGTGAACCTAATTTTTGCTATCTTAAAGGCTGTTATTTTACCCCATTGTCGTATTATTTTGATAATTTAGGTAGAATTTTTAGTCCCTGGCTTCGAGAACTACCTAATAAACGCGATCGCGGGGGCGAGTTCAACCCCGGTAAGTCAAGCGATTTGGAGGTCGGTCAGGAAATTTGCGATCGGCACTCGCCATTTTCCGCAAGACGTGTTATACTGTAGAAAGTCGAGGGCACGTAGCTCAGTGGATAGAGCATCAGGTTCCGGTCCTGAGGGTCGGGGGTTCAAATCCCTCCGTGCTCATTTTATATGTCTTTTGTGGAGTAAGGCTTTGAGGTTAATTGTATTACCGATAGTCCTATTTGCCGCTCAAATTTCGCTCCTGTCGGTTCCTAGTATCTCGAAAACCACGTCTACCGCTATTGTGTCACTCTAAGCAGAGGAAAAGTGACGATCGACCGATAGAGTGGAATCAGGAAAAGGATGAGAGAGGAAATTCTTCAAATTAATCAGCCGGGGAAATCCCAAAGATAGTGGAATTGGAAATATTTTTAACCAGGGAAGAATCAGGTTAAAACAAATAAAAGGTAAATTAACTAAAGGGAGATTATTTAAAAGGTTCTTCCAACCTTTTCCTCTATCCCACTTTGGGTGTGCTGTGAGAAGTTCTATAACTCGTTCGCCCTCATTGTTAGATGTAAATCCCTGCTGTTGAGTCCCAGGCCAAGTAAATAAGCTTACCAAGAAATAAGCACTCGAAACTAATTCCCACCACTTTTCGATATCTGAGTAATGTAACAATCGAAAATCTGACCACCCTAATTCATTCTTACTTTGATTTAAGGGATATTCTACCCAATTTCTGCACCCATATAAGTTGCCAACATCCTTGTAACTTAAATTGGCAATTTCAGTCATCACATACCAGGTTGAGTTTGGTGGTAAGGTTTCTGGGTCTATAGTAATTTCCCACTATCTCCGATATCTTTTTTTGCCAAAAACAATTTCTCTCACCTAGCGTACTTATGAAGGTTGGATCGCTGAAAACTCTGTCAAATTTTCGCCATCGATTATGCTTAACCCTCTGTTCCTGAAGCAACCAGACACCATGATTACTTCTAATAGCTACAATAAACCTCAGCTTTAATTCTTCTAAACATCCTAAAAAAGTTGTGTCACTTTCTCCTTACAGACTATCTGCTAGTACCAGTTCTATTTCAAATCCCATTTGTTTAATTAGCCGTATCATAGTGGCGGCTATTTCCGGTTGGGAACGATAGACATCTCCTGGATGGAGGCGTGGTTTCGGTTGATAAATTTCAAAAGTTAAGGGAAAGGTCATATTATCAATATAACCTCAAGCTGTTACCGCAACGATACCATTGTCTATTTTTCCCAACTTACCTAGATACTGGCGACTGACATAATCTGTACTTTTACCTTTTTTCCGCTCTCCAGTCTCATCAATAATTACAAAGATTTTTTGACATTTTAATTTTTGTAACGTATACTCTAACCTCTGGCTTCTCAGTTGCTTAGCTGACCCTGGAGATTTACTCAAAAAATGGTGCAACGATTGCGAATTAGGTAATCATACTATAGCCTTTCTCAAAAAGATCGGGTATGATTGACAGATTATATAACCACTTAAACTAATACCATTTTTCTAAAATCGTGCAACACTCTTCGACCCCCCTAACCCCCCCGATGCCTTGGGGGGGAACAAGAATACTGTTGCATTGTTTTTTAAAATTGGTAAATGAAATTAATCATAAAAAAATGGCGTTTGTACTTGACAAACGCCATTTTATAGAATTACAAACGCGGCGTTTTATCTTGTTTAAACGACGCTAACAATTCGCGAATTTGGTCGGCCGCAATCTCGCGCCCGCCCAAACCAAAAGCTAGAGCAATGCCAACTGCGATCGCCCCGAGCAGCAGCCCGAAAGCCAAATTCACAATATCGCTGCCAATGCCCATCTGTTGCAGCGCCAAGGCCCCAACAAAAGCAATAATAGCGATCCGAGCCGCTTGGCCCAAAAGCCGCGCTTGACGAGTTCCAGAACTGGCAATCAAACTAAACGCCAGATTCGCCAAATACAAGCCGATCGCAAATACCACCAAACCGGCTAGCACCCGACCTGCAACCAGCACAATACCGCTAACAATCGCCGTCAGCGCTGGAATCTGCAGCACGTCGGTAGCAGCCACCACAGCAAACAGAACGATCGTCACCTGCACCACAATGCCGACAAACTCAGAAGGCGTGCGGGCCGGAAGTTCGGGTTCCTGAAGTATTGTTGCCTCGGGATCTATCGAACTCCCCGGTAGCCTCAGCGGCTGTTTCGGCGGCTGCACTCCCAACCAAGAAAAGACATTGTTAAAGCCAATTCCCGTCAGGATATTAGTAACCAAATCGCCTACCCAGCGCCCCAAAATGTAAGCCAGCACCAGAATTAGCGCTGCCGTGAAGATTTTGGGAACCGCGAGCAAAATGTCGTTGAGCATCGCGACTGCTGGCTGGGAAATCGCCTGAATGTCCAAAGCGTTGAGAGCTGCGATCGCCGTTGGAATTAAAATCAAAACATAGACGATCGTCCCGACAATCCACGACAGCGATTGTCCGCCCGAAGTCCGCGAAATTCCAAACCGAGCGCCCAAACTGTCTGCCCCAGCAGCAGCCAACAGATTCGTGACAATCCGCCGCACCACCACAGCCAGCAGCCAGCCGACAAACCCAATCAGCGCAGCTTCCAGAATTTTCGGAATTGCCGCCAGAATTTGGTTGAGCAAATTATTAACCGGCAGCAGAGCCTGCTGCATTTCCAGCGAGTCGAGAATCAGCGGCAAAAACAGCAGAAAAATGAACCAGTACAGCGCATTCGCCACAGTATCGCTCAGCAGCAAAGGGCGCTCAGCGGGCGCTGTGCCCACCTCCTGATTCAAGCGCTCGTCCACGCTAAAAGCCCGCATCGCCCGCGATACGGCCATTTTGGCGACTGTTGCCAACACCCAAGCAATCCCCAACCAAATGAGCGCGCCGGCTAACTTCGGCAAGAAACCGGTAATTTGATTGAGAAAAGTATTGAGGGGTTGCGAGACAGCCGTTAGATTCAGCCGGTTGAAAAAGGCAATTAGGAAAAAGACAAAAATGATCCAGAACACCGCTGTGGAAATCCATTTTTCCACTTGCGGGACTCCCGATCCGTCCGGGCGCCCGGTAATCCAAGCCGCCAGCCGATTGTCTAGCGTAGTCTTCTTGAGCAATCCTCCCACTACAGATGAGACGAGGGCTGAGACTATCAAGCCAATTAGCAGGATACCGACGGCCCAGAGGAGATTTTCAATGTTTGAGCCCTGAATGAAATTGTTAATTCCGCGTTCGGCATCTGTCAGCGGATTCCCGGGCTGGGCCTGGGCCAAAATGCGATCGGACAAAGCCGCTATTGGCCCCGGTATCGGTTGAGTTATTTCTTGCCAAGTTTCATTCATTTTTTTCTCGGGTTAACGTCAGATTTGACATGGAGAAGACGAAACTTTAATAATAGTTCCAAAAAATCTAGACATCGCCTAAACTTAATGTTTGTACACTTTTAATCGTACTGGGTTAACTACAAAACCCTCTATTGAATTTGGGATCGACCCATCTCCGACTGCTTTTGGGCCAATATTCCAAGAACCGTTTACATCGGCATTTATGAACCGTCCAGTTTTGGTTCTGAACAATCCTCTTTTTACCCTACTGGCAATGTAGTCGGAATGTTGTTAAATTGGTTCCCAATCCCGGGCTGAACGTTTGGATGTTTAACTCTCCTTTACTAACACAACTTTAATTCCCGCAATTTGTTCTTTATACTGCAACATTTGGACGAATCGGCGATGGGAATGCAGGCAAAACTTTGATTGTTAACTTTGCCAGTCTTAATCCCATCTTTGAAATCATGGTTCCAGCCTCTAACCAGCAATCCAATTTGATGATTGACGAGTTCTTTAATAATTGCGGAACTCGTCGTGTGGAGGTAGTATTCCACTTGACAGTTACGCTTGTGCCACAATTTGGCGATTTTTTTACTGGTTTTTTGCGCTGCGGGCAGCAAGGATTTCAATGCCGATGAAACTTGATTGCAGTATTGATTGGTTGACTTAACAGCCCGTCCGTCGAAAATTGTCGGTACTAACCCAGGAACATTGTAGGTTAATGTTGCCAGATTGTTTAATCCTAAATTTATGGCAGCTACCCTCTGATTAACTTGTAAAGGGTGTTCTAACTTTTCATAGAGCACCTCGACAACGTAACGACCTACTTTGGGAACAATCCGGATTTCCAGAATCGAGGTGACTTTTGATGGCAACCAAATATTAGTCCCCGATGGACGAGCATATCCTTTTTTTAAGGCTTTTTTGCTGACAGCTTGACTATTAAATACAACTACATAGCGCCCGTCCTCTCTTTTTCGCTCTGTTGAACCTCGATCGTGAGGGATTTTGGGTGCGACTTTAAATTTAGTTGGGCATTCTTGATAGTTTCGCACCGCCAGATAATAGCTAGCCCATGCTTTGAGCGCTAAGCCGATCGTGCTTTGTGCTACTTTTGCGGGCAGTGCTTTGTAATCAGGACTTGTTTTGAGCGCGCGACCGACAGCCAGAGTGTTTGTTTGTTGGCTGGCGAAAAAGTTTTTATGATAGGTGTAGTTAGCGCTCTTGTAAAGATTTTTGCACAGCCAAGACAGTCGATCGGCTTCTCGATAAAACCTATGATTTGGTTTAATGACGTGCCTTTCGACTAGCTGCATAATCGGTATATATACTTTAATTCAAGATGATACACTGTATTTATGAGTGTGTCAATCTTTTAATTTCTGGAAAAATTGACAGTACAAGTAAATAAATGACTATAAAGTAAGCAAAGTTTTGTAATACCCTCATTGTTGCAGGTTCTCATGTCAATTCGTCAAGTTTTCGAGCAATCCATTGAAATTAGCGCTGCGGCTACTCTGGTGGAGCAGTGTATAGTCGATCGCACTTTAATGCACAAGTGGCTCAATCCCCTGCTGCGCTGCGATCCCCAGGGCGAATGGGATACCGCTGTAGGAAGTCGCAGCTTATTTATCATAAAAATTCCGGTTTTGCAACCCACTTTAGAGAGTGTTGTGTTGGAGCGACAACCCGGTTTAATTGTTTGGGGGTTTGACGGATTTTTCAAAGGATGCGATCGTTGGGAATGCCAGCCTCAAATCCAAGGAACTCTCTTGATTAACCGCTTTGAATTTCAAATTCCCAATCCTTTAATTAGATTTGGTTTCAATCGCTTTGCCGCCCCTTGGACGCAGAAAGATATGAAAGACCAACTCCGCCGACTCAAACGGGTGGCCGAGCAACTATCTCAAAAGATGGGTAAGGGGTAATGGATAATGGGCAATTGCGAACTTTTACCCTCGGGTAGCAGAAAAATTGGTAATTGGTCGCGAGTAATTGGTAATAGCTCAAAACTAAGAGCTAATCGGAAAAAAGCACCAATTCCCAATTCCCAATTCGCCATTGCCCATTCCCTCCAACTTCAGTTATTTACTTCGCAGTTCCCGATGGACTGGGCTGACAAATCATTTGTCTGGCAGAATTCACGGCTTGATTAGCCGTATTTTGCAAAGCCGGGGAATTCTGATACAAAGCTTGCAAATCTTGCACGTCTTTAATCACTCGCTCGTAGATAACCATCGCTTGATTGCCGTCAACTTCTAAGGTCCCAGGGCTGTAATTTTGCATCACTTCAATCAGCGATATTTTGCCATCTTTGGAAGCTGCGACTAAAGCATCGCGCAGTGCGGGTACGCTTTGAAGCCTAGCTGTCGGCGCATAAGCAACCTCGCCCAATTGTTTGAAAACAATTTCCCCAAAATAAGTGGTTGCCAGCCGCGCTACTAATTGGGAATCTAAAGGCACTTCTCGCGTTAATATTTGGCGCATCGACTCGGGAGTTTGTTTCGCAAGGCTCAAAACGCTTTGCAGTTGAGATGATGCTTGGCCGGTTTGTGCAAAGCTTTGTAAGTCGCTCATCGGTAATGTTACGTCAACAGCACCGTATTTTACGGTAACATTATCTAATGCAAAGGCTTTGCCGCTGCTTAGGAATACTGCACTTGTTCCCAGCAAAAGCGCCAAACCTAATGATAAAGACTTTGACATTCTTTTGGTTAAATGGGCTGACAGCGGTTGCATTCCGTTGAGAAAACCTTGTTGAAACTGAAAGTTCATGAGTTTGTGCCTCTTTACGTCAAAATACTTTTTCGAGCGCTCGTCAGTGCGGGTATCAGTGCGGGTATCGGCCGGGAAAGTGGAATCGGGATTTCCGTAAATGACCTATGATTTTACAGTCAAGTCAAGCAAATTCAACCTATCAAAAGATAGGTGTTAATTGACAATTAATATGTTATAGTTAGCGTTTTGACAATTTTAGACCGCTTTGCAAAAATGATAAAAGCGAAATTGGGTCGTCGGGCAGCAGTTTATTGAGTGTCGCTTGAATATGTCTTATAGTGTGCGATCGATACCAAATTTAAGTTCACACATCCCGATCGAGCCGATCGAGCAATTGGCGAATTGTAGCAGCATCAGCAGCATTCGGAGCATTTCTCAGGTATAGTTCCAAATCGTGGCGCGCCTGGGCCAAGCGGCCGACTTGATAGTAGAGAATTCCGCGATCGCGCCGTTCCCCCAGCGCCTCGGGAAACAGCAGCAAAATCCGTTCGATCGCCAAGAGCACCCTCGAAGCATCTCGCTGTTGCAAGTAAATCGCCTTCAGATTTCCCAGCATTCGCCCCAAAAAATGCCGGCGACTTACCGGGGCGAGAAAATCCGGCTGCAACTCCATCGGTTGACCGTAAATTTGAGAAAGTCTGGCTTGACAATCTTCTGGAAATAATATCTCGCCGCCGTTAAACGCATCAACGAAAATGCCGGCATCTTCAAAATCCGGTCTAATTAAGAAATGTCCCGGCATCCCAATTCCCACCATCGGAAAATCAATGCGCTTAGCAACCTCCAAATAAACCAAAGATAAAGAGATCGGAATGCCTGTACGCCGATCGATCACTTCATTCAAAAAGCTATTGCGGGGGTCGTAATAATCAGCATCGTTGCCCGCAAACTGCAACTCCCCGTATAAATAGCCGTTAATAGTTTGAATAATCCGCAGCGGGTAATTCTCTGCAGGCAGGCGATCGCGCACTTCATCTGCGATCGTGTCAAGAGCGTTGAGATACTCCTGGGGATCTAAATTTGGGTATTCTTCCAAAGCCATGTAAAGGGCAGCTTTCGCCAGGTCGATCGAGCCATCAGGCTGATTTATTTCTCGATAAAATAGTTTTCGGGCGATCGGAAAATCCATATTTATTATTAATTTTTTTTTAATTTACTCGTTGGACTAATATCACGAACAGGCTGTCCGGCCTGTTCCACAACAAAGATTATTCGGGTAAATCGGCATTTATTGTAGTACAATCAGTTTTTTTTTCTGCTAAGATAGGTATTTTTTATTGTGGAACAGACATCTTGCCTGTCGCAGCTTTTTGTAGTATAATAAAATTTTTTCTGCTAAGATAGGTACTTTTTATTGTGCAACAGGCCGGACAGCCTGTTGCCCAAAATATCTTAAGATTATGTCATTTAACCACAATTTAATTCCCCAAGATGGCTGTTGCCAGTGGCAACCCCAATTGATGGGACTGCACGCGGTCAGCGATTTGTTAATTGCCTTGGCTTATTATTCAATTCCAGCACTTCTGACATACTATGCCCGGAAGCAGCGGAATGTGCCTTTGAGCAAGGGGTTTCTCCTATTGGGAGCCTGGTTTTTCTGCGGCGGGACAACTCATTTGATGCAAGTTTGGATGTTGGTGCATCCCAGCTACTGGCTGTCAAGTTCGATCGCAGCCTTGACCGCTATCATCTCTTTGTGGACTTTAGCGTCTTTGATACCCCGGATTTCTCAAGTGTTGGCTTTGGCTGGGGCGGCTTATTTTCCAGGAAATACGGCCCTGTTAACCCAAAAGGTCGATCGGCGGCAAGCCGGCTCTGCCATTAAAAAATCCGGATCGTTCCCCACAACCGAACTGCAGCAAATTAACGAGCAATTGCTTGCAGAAATAACACAGCGCGAGCGAGTCGAGGACCTCCTGCTTGACACTGTAGGCAAGCTGCAAGAAAGCGAAGAACGCTTCCGCGTTTTTCAAGAATTATCTCTAGACGGTTTTAACGTGTTCCGCAGCATCCGCGACGAATCCACAATTGTAGATTTTGAATGGGAATACGTCAATCCCGCAGCGGCAAAAATTCAGCAGAGTACCCCGGGGGAATTAATCGGCAAGCGATTGCTGCAAGTGCTGCCGGGCCATAAAGATAACAGTTTGTTCGACCGTTACGTGCAAGTTGTAGAAACAGGAATTCCCCTCGATACCGAGATTTATTACAACAGCGAAGGCATTGTCGGCTGGTTTCGGATTATGACCGTTAAATTGGGCGACGGCATTGCTATTTCTTTTGGCGATATTACTAAGCGCAAGCAAGTAGAAGCATCCCTGCGCGAGGCGCTGCAAAAACTAACTTCTCATTTTGAAAATACACCCCTAGCAGTGATTGAGTGGGATGAAAACTTTCGTCTCAGCGGGTGGTCGCCGGCGGCCCAGAAGATTTTTGGGTGGGAAAAAATAGAAGTTTTAGGCAAGCATTTTAGTGAATTTAACTTTATCTATAAAGGCGATTTTGAAGAGGTAGAATCTGCAATTTATAGTTTAAAAAAGCCAGAAAATCGCTGCAATGTAGTTCGCAACAGCAATTATAATAAGTGGGGTTCGTTGGTACACTGCGAGTGGTACAATTCGGCTTTTTACAGCGATTCTGGACAGTTGATATCGGTGCTGTCTCTGGTTTTGGACGTGACGGAACGCTTTAAATTTCTGGAAGTGCTGCGACAGTCTGAAGAGCGGTTTCGGATTGCGGCAGAAAGTGCCAGCGATTTGATTTACGAATGGGATATCGAGACCGGGATCGTGCTGTGGTTCGGTCACGTAGACGAACATTTGGAGTACGAAAAAGGCGGATTTCCGAGGACGAGAGCAGCTTGGAACAGTATCTTGCACCCGCTCGACCGCGATCGAGTCCTGGCCGCGGTCGAGCGGTATTTGAGCGAGGCAGACAGTTCTGCGGCCCCATTTTTTCAGGAATACCGCGTTCAGTGCCAGCGGGGCGGCTTGCTCCACTGGATCGATCGGGGCAAAGCAGTGCTTGACAAACAAGGCAATCCCTCCAAGTGGATCGGCGCGATCGGCGACATCAGCGATCGCAAACAGGCCGAAGAACAGCGGAATTGGGCCTTGGCGCGGGAACAGGCCGCCCGCCGCGAAGCCGAAGCCAGCGAACAGTTGTACCGCGTCCTCGCTGAAGCCATCCCGCAAATAGTTTGGACTGCCAGAGCCGACGGCTGGGTAGACTACTACAACCGGCGCTGGTTTGAATATACTGGCTTGACGGTGGAGGAAACTCAAGGCTGGGGGTGGCACCTAGCCCTGCATCCAGATGACGCGGCAGATGCCGTAGAACGCTGGAAGACCTCGGTGCAGACGGGGAAGACTTACGAGGTGGAATACCGCTTTAAACGGGCATCTGACGGGGCTTACCGCTGGCATCTGGGCAGGGCATTGCCCGTGCGGGACGCTGAGGGGAAAATTCTCAAATGGTTCGGGACTTGTACTGATATTGACGATCGCCAGCGATCGGCCCAAACAGCCAATTTTCGCGCTCGCTCCTTGGCTTTGCTGTCGTCGGCTTCCCTGGATTACGAGGAGGCGCTGCAAGGTTTGGCAGATTTAGCAGTACCGGGGCTGGGCGATTGGTGCTGCGTGCATTTGCTCGATACGGACGGCTCGATCCGCTTGCAAGCAGTTGCTCACTCCGATCCGAGCAAAGTCGCTCTGCTGTGGCAAATCGACCGGCGCTTGCCGCTAGATCCCCAGGGACGGCACGGAGTAGCAAAGGTGCTGCGGACTGGTGAGTCGAAGCTCTACCCAGAAATACCGGAATGGGTGATCGAGGCGGTTGTGCCGGATAGGGAACTGCAGTTGGTGCTGCGATCCCAATCCCAAGTGCTGTCGGCAATCTGCGTGCCGCTGATCGCTCGCGGGCGGACGCTGGGATCGATTTCGCTGCTGTGCGGGGAGTCCGGCCGCCGCTGCGGGGAGGCGGATTTGGTTTTGCTGGAGGATTTGGCGCGGGATGCGGCGGTGGCCATCGACAATGCGCGGCTTTACCGGGAAGCAGCGGAGGCCAACCGGATTAAAGACGAGTTTTTGGGAACGCTTTCTCACGAGTTGCGGACGCCTCTGAACGCCATTTTGGGCTGGGCCCAGATGCTGCGACAGCGCCAGATGAGTCCCGAAAAAACGGCTGTGGGTTTGGAGACAATTGAGCGAAACGCGCGGTTGCAGACTCAGATGATTGAGGATTTGCTCGACGTTTCCCGGATTGTGAGCGGCAAAGTGTGTTTGAAGCTGTTGCCGGTGGATTTGGTGCCGATTGTAGAAACTGCCGTGAAGGCACTGAGCCTTGATGCTGAAGCTCGGGGAGTTGAATTGGTGAGTTTTTGTGAGGAAGGGGTGAGCTTGGTGAGGGCCGATGCTACTCGTTTGCAGCAGGTGGTGTCTAATTTGCTCTCGAATGCTATTAAGTTTACGCCGCCGTCGGGTCGCGTGGAAATCAGGCTCTCGGAGGAGGGGGAACCGGCAGCAGCGGGTGGCGCTATCTTGTCTGGGCCGTCTCCGGTTCACTCTGTGAAGATCGTTGTCAGCGATACGGGAATTGGCATTAGCAAGGAGTTTTTGCCCTTTGTGTTCGATCGCTTCCGCCAAGCTGACAGCACTTCTACGCGCAATTACGGCGGGCTGGGACTGGGATTGGCGATCGTCCGCCATCTCGTGGAACTCCACGGCGGCACTGTCTGGGCCGAAAGTCCCGGGGAAGGACTCGGCTCGACTTTCGGAGTGCGGCTGCCAATTGAGTCAGTTGTCAGTTAACAGTTAACTGTGGTTGTTGGTTATTGGTTATGCGTTTTTTTAAGACCAGGACTCTGCTCTTGAGTGTAAGATTCATTGGTAAAGTAGTAATGGCTGTGCGGTTCGTTTTTAGGACTTACTCCATTCACCACTAAGCCCAGAACGTGCTGATTTGATTTCTTCAATAGCTCCTTCGCAAAAGCCACAGTACCAGAATGAAGAACTCCAGGTCGCACTACCAATAAAATCCCATCGGCTTTATTTCCGACAATCAGAGCATCAGCAGCAACATTCAAAGCAGGAGTATCAACGATCACGGCATCATAACTAGCCGAAAATTGCTTAATTAATAAAGTGAGCCGCTGCGAGTCCAACAGAGCCATTGGATTAGGCGGAATCACCCCGCAAGGGAGCACATCTAAATTATCCATGACTTGTGCGATCGCATCCCCAAATCCAGCTTGTCCGACTATCACGTTGCTCAAGCCTACTTGATTGGGAAGTTCCCAAATCCGATGTTGAACAGGACAGTGCATATCCGCATCTACCAACAAAACCTTCCTTCCTAATTGAGCTATAGCTACAGCCAAATTAGCCGATACAGTAGACTTGCCTTCTTGCGGTAGCGAACTACTCACAACAATCACTTTCAGCTCCTTATCAGAACTCAGGAATCTCAGATTTGCTTGAAGCATTCGATAAGCAGCACTGCTCGAAGTATGAGGAGTATCTCTAACCACAATCTGTCCGGGAGATAGCTCTAAATCCTGTGCAGCCGACTTAAGCGGGCGGGAATTGCGCCGAGGATTTTTTTCCGGCTTTCTATGGAAAGGAATCACCCCCAACAAAGTAAACCCAAACAATTCTCTCGCCTCTTCAATAGTTTTCACGGACTTATCTTGAGCCTCTAAAACCAGTGCCGCAGCTACCGCCAGCAGAGTTCCCAACAAGGTTCCCGATACCAGCAATAAATACTTGCGAGAACGCACTGGTTCTTCCGGAACACTCGCCTTTTGGATAATCCTAGCATTTCCCACTTGCTGATTTTCAGTAATCCGAATTTGCTGGAGTTTTTTCTGCAATTCTTCATAATCAGCTTCGGCTTCTTGCAGTTTCCTTTCAAGTTCGCGCTTTTCTTTCTCTAGCTTCGGCAAAACTTTTACCCGCTGCCTGTAGCCAGCTAGAGCATTTGATAGAATAGTAACTCGCTCAGCCAAACCCTCGCGTTCTACATCTACCTTAATAAATTCTTCGATCAGTTTTGGTTTCACCTCTCCTATCTGTAAACTTTGATTTTGCAACGGCTGTTGCCCGCCTAAAACTTGTTGTATTTGTTGGTCTAGTAAAGCTTTCATAGTAGCTTTCTTAGTTTCTAACCTAGTTATTACAGGCGAATTTTCCAGGTAGCGATTTTGCTCAACTGCTAACTGCCGCTCTATTTGTTTGTATTCTTTGAGAGCTTCCTGGACAGTGCTAGATTGGCTGAGAGTGCTGGCGGTCAATGCTTGCTGGGGATTCATTTGTAATTCGTTTTCAAATGCTTTAGACTTAGCACTGGTTCTGAGCAAATCAGACTTAGCTTGGTCGATTTGACTTTCGAGCCCTGCCATAACTGCCACTGCTGATTTAGCTTCTTCTTCAAGATTTACAACTTTATTATCTTCTTTAAATTTGCTCAATTCTGTCGCTGCTTTCCGCATATTTTTCTCTGAATTAGGCAGTTTTTTTTCAATAAACTGTCGAACAGACACAGCTTCTAAGCGATTGACTTTTTGATTGTTATCTATATAATAGTTCATCATATGTTTTACGACATCTGCTGCTACTTTAGGATCTTTGTGCTTGTATGAAATCTTGAGAATATCAGCTCCCCGAATAGTAGCTACCGTCAGATTTTTTAAAAAATCTTGTGTTTTGAGATGATTATTTTCTTCGTCTTTTAACTGAAGTCTATCTATAGTTTTTTCGATAATTTCAAGAGAACGAATCAGTTCGATCTCGGTAGTCAGAGGGTTACTTTGCTCCGCGGCCGGAGTCAACTGTCCGATTTCTTTTCCCAATTCTGTTAAAGCAGATCCAGGAGTTGTTTTCTTAAATAACAGCTTTCCTTCTGCTTCATAGATGGGCTTTTCCTTCAGTGTGGTGTAGGTTGTGAGTGCCAGAACCGACGCAAACACAGCTAAGGCTGGCAGCCACCTGCGCTTGAGAACCTGCCAGTATTCCTGAAATCCGATACCAGTTTCAGTTGATTCCATTTGTTACTCCCGAAAAATGATTTTTGGTAAACAGTGACACCCTAGGCATTTAAAATTATCGTTGAAGATATCGATTGTATCACTTAAGTCAAGCACTGTCATGGTTAGAACAAATATGTTTGCGCTACCATAACGACAAAATTATATACTTTTGTAAAAAAATAGTAAAGAATTATAAATTTACAAGCAATGGAACAAGTATAAGGAGAAAATAGACTCAGCATTAAGAGTTCGCGATTTAATCTAAAAAAATAATAAAAACTTAATTAGGAGATGGGAACTATTCTTGGTAATGGCCTTAATGATATCACTTAAGTGATGCCCGATTAAAAGAAAGGCTGATTAATTGGAGCGGACAGAGTGGTATAAAAAATCTCAGCATTAGGTACTATATCCAGTTGGAGTAAAGTTTTTGTGTAATAGGGTGTTGTGATGAATACGATCGTAAAAAAACTCAGTAAAGCGTTAGTGGGATTAAGAACCCGTCATTTTTTGGTAATAGATGCAATTTGTTTTGCGATCGCACCTTTACTGGCCTTGGCAATTCGTTTAGATGGCATATTGAATCTGGCTCCCTACTTGCAGAGCCTAGCGGTAGTTACAATATTATTTTTAGCAGTCAAGCTTACAGTATTTTATGCCGGCGGCTTCTACAAGCGTTACTGGCAGTATGCGGGTCTGGAAGAAATGGTACAAATAACGATGCTCGTAGGTGTATGCCTAGCAGGGGAAATTATCTTGTTCCAAGAACTCTACCATCTAAATAATTCGCCGATCGCAAATCTACCGCGATCGCTGCCGCTGCTAGACGCTACGATCAGCTTTTTGTTAGTTGCGGCGGTTCGTTTCAGCATTCCAGCCGTAGAAAGATGGAACCAAAAACCGTGGAAAGTTCAGCAACGCGATCGCGTCCTGATAGTCGGTGCGGGCAGTGCAGGCACATCTCTGATGCAAACGATGCAGAGGAGCCCAGAGGTACGACTCGATCCAATCGCTTTCATTGACGACGACCCCAAAAAAATCAGCAAGCAGATTCGCAAACTAACCGTAGTCGGCAATCGTTATAACATTCCCGAAGTAGTTCGATCGCTAAATATCGACAAAGTTATGATTGCCATCCCCTCAGCTCCGGGAAAAGAGATTAGGGAGATCGTAGAAATTTGTCAGTCAATTGGAATTCCAACCAGCACCCTCCCCGGCCTCAATGAAATCATCAACGGTCGTGTCAGTTTAGGTAGTCTCAGAGAAGTAAAGATTGAGGATTTGCTCCGCCGCGCCCCCATCCAAACCGATACCCAGAAAGTCTTGGGATTGATTGGAGGCAAAAAAGTTTTAATTACCGGTGCCGGCGGCTCCATCGGCAGCGAACTTTGTCGGCAAATATTAAAGTGCGCTCCTGCAGAAATCATCATCGTCGGACACGGAGAAAATTCTGTATTCAACATTCAACAAGAATTAGGAAAAGTCCTGTCAGAACTCAAAAAAACCAGCAAAACCCCAACAGATATTACTCGCGTGACAGCCTTTATGGCGGATATTCGCTTTCGCGATCGCTTAGAGTACGTTTTTATAACAGTGAGACCAGACATCATTTTTCATGCGGCCGCTCACAAACACGTACCCATGATGGAATTAAACCCGCCGGAAGCGATTAGTAACAATGTGCGGGGGACGAAAAATCTGCTGGATCTGGCATTGCAATACAATGTGGAACAATTTGTGATGATTTCCACCGACAAAGCGGTGAATCCAACTAGCATTATGGGAGCTAGCAAAAGAGTTGCCGAAATGCTGGTGCTGCAAGCAGCCAAAAAAAGTAAAAACCCGTTTGTAGTGGTTCGTTTCGGTAATGTTCTTGGCAGCCGGGGTAGTGTCGTACCTACTTTCAAGCGACAAATTGCTGAGGGCGGGCCGATCACAATTACCCATCCAGATATCACTCGCTATTTCATGACAATTCCCGAGGCTGTTCAACTGGTTTTGCAGGCTGCAGTCATCGGCAGTGGCGGGGAAGTATTCATGCTTGAGATGGGGGAACCAGTCAGAATTTTTGATTTGGCAAAAGATTTGATTCGGCTCTCAGGATATGAAGTGGGCAAAGACATAGAAATCGCGTTTACAGGGCTGCGACCGGGAGAAAAATTGTTTGAAGAACTGTTTATTCCGGGCGAGAAATACAACCGCACTAAACACGAAAAAATTCTGAGTCTCGGCAATGCCAGCCGCCTAGTGAAAGAAAATATTGACCGGGAAGTAGAAGCCCTTTGTCAAGCGGGCGATCGCAACGATACCAATTTAATAGTCTCAATGTTACAGCAGTTAGTGCCTGAGTACGTACCAGGATATTCAACAGCCAATTTGCACGCAAATACAGCTAAAGAAACAACCGCTCGGGCAAAGATTAGCAGTGCAGCCTCTGTGCAGTTAGAGAATGAGTTGCGGGTGGCTCTTGCCAATGAGGAGTTTCGGATTCACTATCAGCCGATCGTCTGCCTGGAAACCCATCAAATTAGCGGTTTTGAAGCGCTGTTGCGCTGGCAGCACCCGAATCGAGGTTTGCTTTGGCCGGACGAATTCCTACCAGCTGCAGAAGAAACGGGGTTGATTGTTCCTATTGGCGAGTGGGTACTGCGGCAAGCTTGCAGCCAGATGCGGATTTGGCAGTCGCAATTTAGTCTTAACGCTCCTTTAACAGTTAGCGTGAATCTGACTGGCAAACAGTTTTTCCAAGTTGACTTAATCGAGACGATCGACCAAATATTGAAGGAAACAAATCTTGATGCTTCTAGTTTGAGGTTAGAAATTCCTGAAGATGTTGTGACGCAGAATTCCGAGTTAGCTGGGTCTGTGCTTGTCCAAGTTAAAACTTTAGGAGTGCAAATACAAATCGACCACTGCGGTCTTAGTGATGTATCATTAACTCAGCTCTACCAATTGACGCGGTTGAAGTATGGAAAATTCGACAGTTTGAAGCTAGATTGTTCTTTAGTCAGCGGGCTGGATGCTAGCAACCCGAACTTAGAAATTCTTCAGAAAATTATTGCGATAACTCAGGATTTAGGTATGCGAATGATTGCCACCGGAGTAGAAACGAACTGGCAAATAGCTCAGCTAAAATCTATGAAGTGCGTCTACGGACAGGGATACTTTTTCTCGAAGCCAGTAGAAGGCTCTAAGGTAGAAAAATTGATGGGGACTATGGCTGTTAAAAGTTAATGGGGCATTTGTGAATAATTTTGAAAGATAAATACACGATAGGAATTCACGAATTAGCAAGCAGGTAATTAGTTACTAATGCAACAGTTGAAACCACTAACATTGCGCCGTAATTTTTCATGGACTTTCACTGGCAATCTCGTTTATGCTGCTTCCCAGTGGGGGATGTTGGTGTTGCTTGCTAAATTGGGCAGCCCTGAAATGGTGGGTCAATTTACCTTGGGTTTGGCGGTGACAGCACCTGTGATCATGTTTACTAATCTGCAACTGCGAGGTGTCCAAGCGACAGATGCGAAAGGGGACTATGTTTTTAGCGATTATCTGGGTCTGAGGTTAATTGGAACTGGGTTAGCACTCTTGATAATTGCGGGAATTACGCTCAAAGCTGGATATCGGTGGGAGACTTCGCTGGTGATTTTGGCGATCGCCTTAGCGAAGGCATTCGAGTCGATCAGCGACGTGTTTTACGGACTGATTCAACAACACGAACGGATGGATCGAATAGCGATCGCCCTGATGATTAAAGGCCCTTTGTCTTTATTACTTTTAGGCATCGGAGTTTCCCTGACAGGGAGTGTTGTAGGGGGAGCGATCGGATTAGCAATTGCGTGGGGTTTAGTCCTGTTCGGCTGGGATCTTCGCAACGGTAGATTAATTTTAAAGAATTCCTCGCACGGGAGAGAAGGAACAGATTTATTAGTTGCCGGTGCTGAACCTGCAAACAGCCAAAATCCCTTGTATCCCCGCTGGCACCGAAAAACTTTGGGCAAGTTAGTTTGGCTTGCTTTACCTCTGGGTTTTGTGATGATGTTGATTTCGCTGAATACTAATATTCCTCGATACTTTATCGAGCGATATTTGGGCGAACGCGAACTGGGCATTTTCGCTGCCATGTCTTACCTGATGGTGGTTGGGCAGATGGTAGTGAGTGCGCTGGCGGAGTCTGCAAGTCCGCGGCTGGCAAAATATTATGCAGCGGGAAATAGCACGGCTTTTCGCACACTTTTGCTCAAGCTGGTGGGGGTTGGCTTGATGTTAGGTGCGGGAGGCGTTTTTGTCGCGGTTGTTGCCGGCAAACCAATCTTAACTTTACTTTATAAACCGGAATATGCCGATCGAGCAGATTTGTTCCTATGGCTGATGGTGGCTGCGGGTATTTGGTACGTTTCTGCCTTTTTGGGTTACGGGATAACGGCAGCTAGATACTTTCGGGTGCAAATGCCTTTGTTTGTTGCGGTAACGGGGAGTTCTGCGATCGCTTGTCTGTGGTTAATTCCAATTATGGGACTTCGAGGGGCGGCGATCGCGCTGATCGTTACTGCAATTGTTCAAGCAGTTTTTAGTTTTGCAGTCATTGCTTATGCACTATACAGACTCGACAGATATCAAGGAACAAAATCAAACATCGACTAAGCAGCGTCCAATCCGTATTCTCCATGTCGTCGGCGGCATGAATCGGGGCGGCATAGAAACTTGGCTGATGCACGTTTTGCGAAATATCGACCGCGATCGCTTCCAGATGGACTTTGTAGTTCACACTGAGAAACCTTGTCCTTACGACGAGGAAGTGCGCGATCTCGGTAGCAAAATTATCCCCTGTCTCGATCCTGCAAAACCTTGGCTTTACGGTAACAACTTTAAACGAATTCTACGCGAATACGGGCCCTACGATATTGTTCACAGCCACGTTCACCACTTCAGCGGTTACGTTCTTTGGTTGGCAAAACAAGCCGGAATAGCAGTCCGCATTGCCCAAAGCCATAACGATACCTCCTCCGTTCAGGCAAAAGCAGGATGGTATCGGCGTTTGTATCTCGGTTTAACAGAATGGTGGGTCGATCGCTACGCCACAGTTGGTTTAGGAGTTAGCTACAAGGCAGCCGCGTCTCTATTCGGTTCAGCATGGTCAACCGATCCGCGCAGGCAAATTCTTTACTATGGCATCGATTTAACTCCGTTCCACTCTCCTGTCAATTCGGTTGCTATGCGGACTGAATTGGGTTTACCTGCGGATGCTTTTGCGATCGGTCATGCAGGCAGATTTATCGAACAAAAGAACCATCTGTTTCTGTTGGAAATTGTGGCGGAAGTTGCCAAACGAGAACCAAAAATGCGCCTGTTACTGATAGGTGACGGTTCGCTGCGCCCAGAAATCGAACAGAAAGTTATTCAGCTTGGTTTGACAGACCGGATTATTTTCGCAGGTGTCCGACCTGACGTACCCCAGTTAATGCTAGGTGCTATGGATGTATTCCTTTTGCCATCCTTTCACGAAGGGTTGCCGTTAGTATTGCTAGAAGCACAGGCTGCTGGACTTCCCTGTATTTTCTCCGATGTCATTACCGAGGAAGTCGATATTGTCAAGCCTCTGGTGCGGCGAATTTCCTTGTCGCGATCGGCATCGGATTGGGCCGAGGCAGTTTTGGCAGCACGAGGCGATACATCGGCCATTAGCCGATCGGATGCCCTAGGGATTTTAGAAAAGAGTTCTTTCAGTATTGAGATGAGTGTAAAAGAGCTAACAAAAGTCTATCAGGCTAACTTTCCTAGCTGCTAGCCTCAGTCATTTCTCGTGATTTTGTTTTATGTTGGATCTGCTGTTCTGGTTGAGTTTTTTCTATTGGACGGTGCTACCATCGACCAAAACTCCGTGGTTTGAAATTGAATCGATACCTGTTAACGGCAAA
Source organism: Microcoleus sp. F6_B6 (assembly GCA_036702215.1). Classification (GTDB taxonomy): domain Bacteria; phylum Cyanobacteriota; class Cyanobacteriia; order Cyanobacteriales; family Microcoleaceae; genus Microcoleus. Next base: position 88,859 of record JAUBST010000004.1, on the reverse strand, counting down.
GACATACTTCTTGTGGTAGTCGCTTGCATATTCTTGTTCTGGCCGAGGAGGAAAAAAACCTCAAGTACCACTTTACCCAGACGGGAACATCTAATCGCTACCTTCCTCGAACCTTGGCATTATCACTTGCCGATTTTGACAGTTAGCCTGATATTTTACGCTACGCTATCCCTTCCAGATAGCCGCCTGGACCCGCGCGATGCTAAGGGAATGATGTGTACCCTGATCTTGACAGCATCCAGCTTTTTGCTTGGCTATAATGCGATCGCCAAAAGACCTGCAGCATCTGTACGGCTATTTCTCTGGCGGCTTACAGTTGGTTTAGCTGGAGTAGGGCTGTTATACACAGTTGCATCTTTATCATCATTCCAGTTTGCAGGTGTAAGAAGCGCGCTAATTAACGATCCGACAGTGCGGGTACAAGGCCCGCTGTTTGGGTCAGATGATGGATATTTTGTGCTAATACCAGCGCTGGCATTTGCGATTCAAGAACTGATTCAAACTCCTACCCAACGTTTATTTAAGCTTGCCATTATTTTTATTTTAATGCTGACTCTCATCGGTCTTGGGTCGCGGGGCGCAATACTCATTATTGGTGTATTTCTTTGTTTGACTATTTTATTTAATAAAAACAAGAAAGTTGCTGCCCTTGCTGCTATGGGAGTAATTGTTTTCGTAATGATAGCAGCAGCAATAGTCTTTGCCACATCAAATACTGGCGATCGCTTGCAGTCCTTGGAAGACTCATCTCGTTCAGATACATACTTAACATCTTTTAAAATTATGGGTAATCGGACTACCGATTTAAATATTTTGGGGTCTGGTTATGGCTCTTATTGGGATTGGTATATTCTCGATCTTGAGGATGGTTCAGATGCAGAGGGAGGAAGAACTTTTAAGATAATACGAACTTCCTTCGGACCGATTTTATATCACCCTCACTCAACTTTTTTGCTACTAATTGTCGAGCTAGGAATGGCTGGTTTTCTATATTTTGTGTTTTTGTGGACTGTTTATGCTCGTCTCCTGCTTCGCGATTCAAGAAAATTGGAATTTCCAATCTTGGGCTGCGGTATCCTTGCTTCAGGATTTTCACTATTTATGAATTTTTTCATTTTTAGGCTGCAAATGCTCACTTGTCTGTGGTGGATTTTCCTATTCGGTGCTTTAGCCTTGAGTTCAAGTGCGAGTTCGTCTAGAACACAAAATACTGTGCTTCACCAGGAAGGATCGCAGTTTGCAAGACACGCTGACAGAATTTAAACAAGTAGCAAGACGGTAGCAGAGGAACTCAACAAATGAGTAGCAATAACCGAAAAATAACGAATAATTTTCCCGGTCAAATAAATAGAATATTATCGGTTTTATTGATTTCAGTTATTTTGTATTTTGGTTCGTGCAGTAGTTCTGATGTCAGCTTATCCTGTGCAGATCGTATCCCCGTTCTTCCTGCTACTACTCCTAGAGTTGAGGTGCGTCCTGACGGTACTGCTATGGTTAATGGCAAGCCATTCTTTCCCTTTGGTTTTTATCACGTTTCCTGGCAATCTACTGCGGACGTTCGCATTAACGACTTACGCGAAATTGCGGCGGCTGGATTTAATATAATTCACCCTTCTTTTCAAAGGTTTGAAAAGTTTGAAGAATATGAAAAATTTCTCGATGAGGCTGAACGAATCGGTATTTACGTCCTGACTGAATTTGAGTTAGTACCAACGGTCGATCCGATTCAAGTTGTCAATAAATTCAAGAATAAATCAGCGATTTTTGGTTGGAGTATTGCTGATGATGTCGATAGTAATAAAGATGGATTTACTGTAAATCAAATTTTAGATTTACATTGTAAGTTTAAAACTGCCGACCCCGCTCACATAACCTATATTAGCGGTAGCAAAGAAAATAAAATTAGAAATTTTATTAATACTGCTGATGCAGTAGGAGTTCAAGCTTATCCTGTGGGATTAAATCAACCATTGAATTGGGTTAAATATATGATTTCTCTTGCTCGCGATGCGGCTCCCAAAAATCGTTTGATTATTGGAAACTTGCAGTCATTTCGATGGTACGATGAAGCGGCGGAGATCCCAACTTTTGATGAGGTACGTAATATGACATATCAGGCAATTTTGGCGGGTGCGAAAGGAATTATTTACTACACTTATTACGATCGAGAGTGGAGTTTGCAGGAACATCCTGATTTATGGAGGGGAATCAAATCTTTAGTACCAGAAATGCAAGCAATTAGCTCGTTCTTGCTAGAAGGAGATTTCAAAACTATTGAGACGGGTGCGAAAAACATCTTAGCTGGAATTTGGGTGCATCAAAACCAAAATTTAGCTGTTTTCATCAATACTTCAGACGATCGCACTCCTAGAGTCGCGATTAAACTTCCAGAAAACGTGAGAGAAGTACAACCTATGTTTTCAGGTCACGATTCTGGTATGAGCTTCAAAAACGGTCAAATCAGTGGTTTCCTCAATCCCTTAGAGGTTCGCGTTTATAGTCTGAGAAGCTGATTCATGAATGTTGTTTTTGGTTGAGAACATCGATGCGATCGCACCCCGACGGACAGGTACGGTTTTAAGGATTACTTTTGTGACGCAGGTAACAGGCATCCAATCACTTTTGCTGGATTTCCCGCTACGATAGTGTGATCCTGAACATCTTTGGTAACAACAGCACCTGCTCCAATTACTGAACCCCGCCCTACATATCGAACTTGTGGGAGGACAATTGCTCTGTAGCCTATCCAAGCACCTTGACCAATAACCTTCGTACCTGGAGAATAAATTTCACCTGCTCTGTTTTCAGGGTCATTATAATTATGAGTATTACCGAGCAGACATACATAATCTGCTATAGTCACAGCATCTTCTATGACTACGTTCATTCCAATGTCACAGTATTTTCCAATAAAAACTTTGTTTCCGATCTTAACATTTTCATTGATTTGAGTGTGCCAACGAATAGTGACCCAATTTCCGATTTCTAGAGTTCTTCTACTGAGAAATCGAACTTCATGCTCTATAGTGATGGGAAAACCGCAGGAACGCAAAAACAACTTCACGAGCAAGCCGCGAAAAATACCAATCACCTTTCCTAGTGTTATCTTTTTCTTAAATACAGACATCTTGACCATTGCTACTCTTCCTAAATCTTCTCAACAATCAATATAAATATAACTGATGTTACGCTCTATTATCAAAATTCACCACCTTGACAGGGCTGGCTTCTTTGATGGCAAGCTCTGTGACGTTCTAATTGTTATAATTTTTACACGATCCGCAATCCCGAGCCCTATTGGTGAACCTATCAACGACATTCCGTTTAACAATATGGCCGTCGATGACCGTATTGTATTTCTATTGCCATTCTTGCTTTATTAATAGTCCTGGACGCACGGGCGGTCATCAACCGGGTTTTTATTGCGAAAATACTGCATCTCGACCTGGAAAACTGGTAAAAACCCTGTTTATTTGGTATTTATGCGTCCAGGACTAATTAAATGAATTTTTGTAAAATTTAGATAAATAACTTAGCTTGAGATACAGGGTATGGTATAAAAATTATGTCATTACTGAATTTAAAAATATTGACACACAAAAAACTCACCAAAGTTAATTTATTATTATGAATAAATAAATTTTAGGGTTGTCAATTTATGAATGTTGTTGTTGCTCTCGAACATAGATTCGATCGCACTCCCGACGGAAAGGTGTGGACGCAGGTAGCGTTTCCACATTCCTTCTGGATGCGTTACTTGGAAGTTTTCGATCGCGTGCGCGTGGTGGCGAGGGTTCGAGAAGTTGCTTCAGTTTCTGGCGACTGGAAACGCGCAGACGGCGAAGGGGTTTCCTTCGCAGCCATACCGTACTACATCGGCCCTTGGCAGTACCTCCAGAAAGTCTCGCAAGTCCAGCGTGCCGCCAGAAATGCAGTGGCAGCAAACGATGCGGTAATTCTGCGGGTTAGTTCGCAGATAGCTTCTTGCATTCAACCGATGTTAAGCAAGATAAATCATCCGTATGCCGTAGAAGTCGTAGCCGACCCCTATGATGTCTTCGCGCCCGGTGCAGTTAAACATCCCTTGCGCCCGTTATTCCGGTGGTGGTTTCCACGCAAGTTGAGGCATCAATGCGCTGGGGCTTGTGCTGCTGCTTACGTTACAGAAGGTGCCCTGCAACGCCGATACCCTTCTGGGTCTGGGGCGTTTTCCACCCACTATTCCAGTGTGGAATTGCCAACTTCGGCTTTTGCTGCTGCACCCCGTTTTGACGATCGCGACAAGCAATCTTTCACCCTGGTTAGTGTCGGCACCCTGGCTCAACTCTATAAAGCCCCAGATGTCCTAATTGATGCTGTAGCTACCTGCGTGCAGTCGGGATTAAACCTGAAGTTGGTTTTGGTAGGAGATGGCAAACATCGGTCAGAATTGGAGGCGCGAGCCCAGGCCCGCGGTATAGCAGATCGGGTTTGTTTTCTCGGCCAATTAACTGCTGGCGATGCTGTACGCGCCCAGTTGGACAAAGCAGAGCTTTTCATCCTGCCTTCCCGCCAGGAAGGCTTACCGAGGGCCATGATCGAAGCGATGGCCCGATCGCTCCCGTGCATCGGATCTACGGTAGGTGGCATTCCCGAACTGCTGCCGGCCGAAGATCTTGTACCCCCCGGTGATGCGACTGCTTTGGCTCAGAAAATTCGCGAAGTGGTGACCGATCCAGAACGCATGACTCGGATGTCGGCCCGCAACCTGGAGAAAGCCAAAGAGTATGGAGATGAAGTGCTGCGGGAAAGGCGGAATCAACTTTACCGCTTCGTGCGAGAGCAAACAGAAGTTTGGTTGAGAGAAAAACAATGAACAAACTATTGATAGTAACGACGATCGCACCAACTCTCCGCGCTTTCTTCGCACCCATTGCCCGCCACTTGCGCGAGATCGGTTGGGAGGTAGACGGGATGGCCAAAGGAGTTTCGACTTGTCCTGAATGCTTGCAGGCATTCGATCGCACCTGGGAAATCGACTGGTCCCGAAACCCCGCTGCGCCGCAAAATCTGCTGGTTGCGCCGCAGCAAATCCGAGAAGTGCTAGCACAGCAAGCCTATAACCTGGTAAATGTTTCCACCCCCGTGGCGGCCTTTGTCAGTCGGTATGTTCTCAATGATTGGAGAAAGCAGGGAAAACTCAAGGTGATCTATACGGCCCAAGGTTTTCACTTCTACAAAGGAGGTTCACCGCTCAAAAATGCAATTTTTCTAGGGCTAGAAAAGCTTGCCGGGCCTTGGACTGATTGCCTAGTTGTCGTGAACCGCGAGGATGAGGAAGCGGCCAAACGCTGGCTGGTTCCGGCTGAACGAGTCCGTTACATACCGGGAACTGGGTTGAATGTCGATCGCTACAACCCCTTGGAGATTCCTGAAGCAGAAATACGGAGAGTCCGCCAAGAATTGGGACTATCACCGGATGCGCCGCTGTTTTTGTCGGTTGCTGAGTTGATTCCCCGCAAGCGCCCCCACGACGTTTTAAAGGCTTTCGCTCGCTTGGGAAGACCAGAGGCACACTTAGCCTTTGCTGGCGAGGGAGAAATCAAGGAGATGCAGCAGTTGGCATCTGACCTAGGAGTGGAAAATCAGGTGCATTTTTTGGGGTTTCGTCGGGACATTCCTGTTTTGATGCGGGCCTCAGCAGCAACAGTCCTGGCTTCAGAGCAAGAGGGGCTTCCCAATTGTGTCATGGAGTCGCTGTGCCTGGAAGTTCCGGCGATCGGCACAGATATTCGCGGCACTCGCGACTTGCTCGAAGGAGGTTGCGGCCTTCTTGTCAAGTTGGGAGATATCGACGGGTTGGCTGAGGCTATGGCTTGGGTGCTCGATCGCCCGATCGCAGCTCGCGAAATGGCACAGCGCGGTAGTAAAAGCATACTTGCTTACGAACTTCAGAACATCCTGAAGCAATACGAGGCTTTGTACGCTGAAATCAACAATCAACAATCAACAATCAACAAATAACCAATGAGCAATATAGTTACAGGCGCGGCAGGTTTTATCGGCTCTCACTTAGTAGAAACCCTGTTAAAGCAAGGTGAGCAAGTTATCGGCATTGATGAAGTCAACGATTATTACGATCCAGAATTGAAGAGAAAAAATCTCGCTCATTTTGCCAAATATCCAAATTTTCAACTGATAGAGGACAATATTTTATCTTTGGATTGGCGATCGCTCTTAGCTAATACAGAAGTCATTTATCACCAAGCAGCGCAAGCAGGCGTGCGCGCTAGTTGGGGAGAAGGTTTCTGCAGCTACACCGATCGCAATATCAATGCAACTCAGGTACTCTTAGAAGCAGCAAAAGATGCACCGCAACTGAAAAGATTTGTACTAGCTTCTTCTTCTTCGGTGTACGGCAATGCTGAAACTTTCCCTACCAGCGAAACTGCCTGTCCTCAACCAGTTTCTCCCTACGGAATTACTAAGTTGGCCGCTGAACGTTTGTGTTCGCTTTATTATCACAATTTCGGCGTTCCGGCAACCATGTTGCGCTATTTCACCGTTTACGGGCCTCGCCAGCGTCCCGATATGGCATTCCACATATTTTTTAAATCAATTTTGCGCGGCGAAGCGATTTCAATTTACGGAGACGGACAGCAAACCCGAGACTTTACGTTTATCAGCGATTGCATTGCTGCTAATGTAGCTGCTGCTAAAGTTCCAGAAGCTGTGGGCGAAATTTTCAATATAGGAGGGGGAAGTCGAGTTGCTTTAGCAGAAGTTATTCGCACAATGGAACACATTGTCGATCGCCCGATTCGCATCAATTACCTAGAATCGAGCAAAGGAGATGCGCGGGATACTAGCGCTGACGTATCAAAAGCTCAGAAAATATTGGGATATCAGGCACAGGTTTCTTTGAGGGAAGGATTGAGGCAAGAATGGGAATGGGTGCAGTCTTTGTACGGTTAGGGCGTACTGAATTAATAAACGCTTAAAAAAAGCTTGTAGTCAGGATTTTAGTCCTCAAGATACTAAAGTCCGCAGCTAGGATCGCGCTCGTGTCAAGGCCGATTAGTCCGACATAATATTACAGGTTGCACACAGGTCAACGATCGCATAGCCCTCGATCGTACCTACTTCATGGTTAAGTTATGTAACAGTAAGCGATCGCCCCAACCAGAGGTTCACAAAAGCTTCATAAAATACCGAACTTATTTAAAGTTTCTGTAAAGCTGACAGGCTCCATTACCGCATAAACCCCCATACTGCAAGAATCAGGGAAGTACAGTAAATTGCTTTTGGGGTGCCGGATCATGAGTATTTACGAATTATTACCGATCAAATCAGACTCGCAAATATCGCAACTTAATCAACGAGTAAATCCCAAAAAAGTCAGCCACTTGGTTAAGTGGGTATTAGATAGATTGTGTGCAGCGATCGCCCTTTTGGTGTTCTCTCCCGTAATATTAATAGTGGCGATCGCCATTTATATCCGCATGGGCGGGCCAATCTTTTTCTGCCAACCCCGTCCCGGTAAAAACGGTCGGGTTTTCAATTTCTACAAGTTTCGCACTATGACAAGCGATTGCGACGCTGATGGCAATTTGCTGCCCGACGAACAGCGTCTCATACCCCTCGGTCAATTTCTTCGCAAAACAAGTCTGGACGAACTTCCACAACTATTGAACGTCCTCAAAGGCGACATGAGCTTTGTTGGGCCTCGCCCCTTATTAGTACGATATCTAGAACGCTACAGTCCCGAACAAGCACGCCGCCACGATGTTATGCCCGGAATCACCGGTTGGGCCCAGGTAAATGGTCGCCGACTTCTAGATGGAAATTGGCCGGAGAAATTCAGGCTAGATGTTTGGTATGTCGATAATTGGAGCCTGTCATTAGATTTAAAAATACTTTTCCTCACAGTCTGGAAAGTCTTGGGGCAAAAAGAAATTAGTCAAGCAGGCCAAGCTACCGGTGAAGAGTTTAAAGGTAATGAATGAGGTATTACAATCAATGATAGCAAGATGGGAAGTAGGCTCAGAATTTCATTGGTCGGATGGTGCCCTGACACCACCACCATCATCGGAAAATTTATTCCCCGAAAACTACGAACTATTTTCCACAGCTACGGGCATTCTCTTGGCTGTTGAGCGTTTTTTGAAAGGAGATCGCGAAGGTCGATTAAGGCTGCATTTACCGACATATTACTGCATGGAAGTTGCAGCCAAAATTAGTAAAGTTTTCGAGCTTTGTTGGTATCGCGATTTGCCCAGCGAACCAGTCCCAGATTTTAATTCCCTTCGCCCCTTACCGGGTGATTTAGTCTTGGCAGTTAATTTGTTTGGGGTCAAAGAAGGAAAACCTTGGCAAGATTGGCTGAGTCAAAATCAAGATATTATCTTAATTGAAGACCACAGCCACGATCCTTTCTCGCTTTGGGCGCAGCACACTACCGCTCATTACGCAATGGCATCGCTGCGTAAAACACTGCCGATTCCAGACGGAGCGATGATTTGGTCTGGGCAAAAAATGGAACTGCCTCGACCTTCTAAACCGGAATCACCGGCAGCTGCCCAAAAACTCACCGCTATGCTGCTAAAGCGAGCGTATTTGATGGGTGCGGATATTTCCAAAGATAGCTATCGAATCCTGCAAGTGGAAGGAGAGGAGCATCTAATCAACGATGGCGATCGGTCTATTTCCACCCTCACAAACAATGTACTCTTAAGTTTAAAGATTTCCGAAATGAGGCAACAGCGGGCAACCAACGTCAAAGATTTTTTAGATATGCTATTAAAAAATCAACAGGAAAGTTACCAACCTCTATTTACAAATTGGTCTTCCGGTTCGGTTCCATTTAATAGCATATTACTCTGTAAGAATCATCAAATTAGGGAAGAACTGCGCCGATTTTTGATAAGTAAAAACATTTTCGCTCCCGTTCATTGGTCTCAACCGCCAGACCAATTGTCGGGTAACGATCCGAAGGCATTCGATTTATCAAATCGCCTGCTGACTGTTCCCACAGATCATCGTTATTCCTACAACGATATTACCCAAGTAGCAGCAAAATTTGCTGAATTTTCCCAACTGCAACCAAGCGCTAGTTATTAGTCAGGAGTAAATCAAACATGGAGACTTTTACCCAACATCTCACTGCAGAACAGATAGCTCTTTTACCCACAGAAGAAGATGTTGCTTTTTACGAAGAACACGGCTGGTACATCTCAAAAAAAGTCATCCCCGATGAAATGATTGAAGAGGGAATTCTTGGCTGCGAAAAGTTCTACCGGGGAGAACGAGATGCGGTGCTTCCCCTCAGTGGCGGATACTGCAACTGGAAGCCGGAAGACGGTGACGTTACGCGCAACAACGAATTCATTTCCTTGCAAAGCAAGCTGCTGCGAAAATTTGCCCTTCAGCCAATTATTGGCGCGATCGCCGCACGACTCGCCAGAACCAAGCAAATTCGCATTCTAGACGACCAAATCATCTGCAAACCGCCCAAAAGCACCAAAACCACGATCGGCTGGCACGTCGATCGCGCTTACTGGTCTACCTGTACCTCCGACAACTTGCTTACCGCTTGGATACCCTTCCAAGACTGCGACGAGTCTCTGGGGCCGATCGCCGTTTTCGACGGTAGCAACAAGTGGCCGGGACTCGGAAATATGCGATCCTTCAACAACCCAAACCTCGAAGAAATTGAAGATAAATTTCACCGAGAAGGACGAAAAATCGTTAAATTGCCAATGATATTAAAGAAAGGTCAAATCAGCTTTCATCACTGTTGGACAATTCACGGCAGCTACCCCAACACCAGCAATGTCTTCCGCTTGGCAATGGCAATCCACCTACAGGACGAAGCCAATCAATATCGGTCTTTTAGGAACCAAAAAGGAGAAGAAATTCACATTCCTAACGAACTTTTGTGCCGTAAATTGCCCAACGGCGATCCTGATTTCAGCGATCCGGCAATATTTCCCATTGTGTGGTCGGAGCAAGACAAATGAACGTTCAAATTATTGATTTATTAAACCCATTGTGGCGGGAAACCTTGCAAAAAGTGCGCCACGATACCTACCATTTGCCTGAGTATGTGTTGGCCGAAGCAAAAAGAACCAAGACAACTCCTGAAGCTTTTTTGATGGTTGATGGCGAAAAGATTTTTTTCCTGCCTTATTTGCTGCGTCAGTGCGATGATATACTGCCCGCAAAATCAACCGCACAGGAAATTTTTGATGCGGTGTCGCCCTACGGGTATCCCGGAATTTTATTAAGTGAGGCAGCAGCTAGCACGCCGGGGTTTCCAGATTCGGCGATCGAAGAGTTGAAGCGGGTGTTCAGGAACAAGAATATATGTTCCGCTTTTTTTCGGCTTCATCCCATCCTCAACGACAACATAAATCAAATACTTATACCCGGTACTGTCACTGACAACGGCATCACGGTATCCGTTGATTTAAAACTTTCTGCTGCTCAAATTAAATCGCGTACTAGAAAAGGTCATAAAAGTACAATTAATAAGTGCAAGCGATTGGGGTTAACGACAAGAATAGTCCCTTATTTAGAATACATCAATGAGTTTATGGCAATTTATGAAGAGACTATGGGGCGCGTTGAAGCCAGTCAATCTTATTATTTTGGACGCAGTTATTTTGAAGATTTATCAAAATTAGGTGAGCACATTCATTTATGCCTTGTAGAAAAGGGAGATCAAATTGCCAGTGCTTGCTTGTTTCTGGAATGCGGTGGGATAGTTCAGGCTCACCTCGGTGGAAGCAAAACCGAGTTTTTGAGCGAGTCTCCTTTTAGTTTAGTATTTGATTACGGCAGATACTGGTCTCAAGAACGGGGCAATGAATTTTTTCACATGGGAGGTGGTGTGGGAGGATCGAATCAAGATAGTCTCTATATATTCAAGTCAGGGTTTTCTCAACAAAGGCATCTTTTTTTTACAATGCGTCTGATTACAGATGAAGAAAAATATCATCATCTGGTAGAATTGCGGGCAAGCGCTTTGGAGACGGATTCTGCAAGACTGCTCAATTCAGGGTTTTTCCCTGCCTATCGTGCTTTACCGTAACAGCAAGCTCGTATAGCAATCCTCGGATCAGTTGTAAAAATATGTAGGGGTAGTGCTAAGAGTGCCTACCCCAGCCTGCATCGGGGCAACCACGGGGGGTTTGCCCCTACAAGAATTACACAAATCATTTAGGATTGCTATAGTAAATCAGCCTGGTTAGAAGTCATGCTCAAACAAATTCTCCTATCAACACCTCACATGGGTTCACTGGAACAGGAGTTCGTCAAAGAAGCCTTTGATACCAACTGGATCGCCCCCGTCGGTCCCCATGTAGACGCTTTCGAGCAAGAATTCTGCGAAGTAGTTGGCGCTAAACACGCAGCGGCTGTGAGTTCCGGAACCGCAGCTTTGCATTTGGCTTTACAATTAATTGGTGTCGGTTCGGGAGATGAGGTTTTTTGCTCGACTCTGACTTTTATTGCGACTGCTAGCCCGATTACTTATCTTGGCGCAAAACCTGTTTTTATTGATAGCGATCGCACTTCTTGGAATCTCAACCCCGACTTGTTCCGAGAAGCGCTTGAGAAACGAGCAAAAATTGGTAAATTACCCAAAGCTGTTGTTATCGTACACCTCTACGGTCAAAGTTGCGATATCGACCCAATTCTGGAAGCTTGCAATGCTTATGAAATTCCGCTAATAGAAGATGCGGCCGAATCTCTGGGGGCTAGCTACAAAAATAGAGCGCCTGGAACGTTTGGTAAAATCGGCATTTTCTCATTCAACGGCAATAAAATTATCACTACTTCAGGCGGCGGAATGTTAGTTTCCGATGACCAAAAACTGGTAGAAAAAGCTCGTTTTTTGGCAACACAAGCCCGCGACGCCGCTCCTCATTACCAACATTCAGAAATTGGCTACAATTACCGTCTCAGCAATGTTTTGGCGGGAATTGGTCGCGGTCAATTACGGGTTTTGGAGGAGCGAGTTGAAGCGAGACGGCGCAATTTTGACTTTTACAAACAAGCGTTAGGAAACTTGCCGGGAATTGAATTTATGCCGGAAGCTGCTTTTGGAAAAGCTACTCGCTGGCTGACTTGTTTGACGATCGATCCGGCCGCTTTCGGTGCAGATAGAGAACAAGTTCGCCTAGGGCTTGCTCGAGAGAAAATAGAAGCGCGTCCGGTTTGGAAACCTTTACACTTACAGCCAGTATTTGCCGATTGCGAATGTATTGAAGGTGCAGTGGCTCAAGAGTTATTTGAGTACGGGCTTTGTTTGCCTTCGGGATCTAATTTAACTGATGAAGATTTAGAGCGGGTGACAAGTGCGATCGCCCAAATTCACAAAGAAAATGGATGATGTAGCCGAATGAAGTTAGGCTACGGATTTTGTAAAGGATGTAACGGAGGTCACTCGATTTTAGATTTTAGATTTACGATTTTGGATTAACCTCTCCTTGTAAAGAAGAGGCTTGAAAATTGATTTTTTTATTTGATTCTCCGTGAACGGAGAGGCTTGAAACCTTTATTTTAGATTCTAGATTTAGATTTTAATCTAAAATCCCCAATCTAAAATCTAAAATTGTCTCGGTCAGGAAGAAGAAAGATGCGATCGCTCTTATATCCCTGACTTCTTCCAGAAGTTGGGAGTTTGGGTATTTTGTCTTTTGATTAATTCTCCGGCCATTCTTGCAGGGCGATCGCAATTCCCTGTTTTAATCTTGGTTCGATACTTTCTTGCTTAACTAAGTTTTCTAATTGCTGTCTGGCCTCGATCGCATTTAGCTGTTTTAGCGCAGCCGTGGAGTGCAGCCTGATGCTTGTGTCGGCATCTGCTAACAGTTGAATCAGCACATCTAGCGCTCTAATATCTCCTAATTGCCCTAACCCTAAAGCTAAAGATTGTTTGATTGCTACGGACTGCACGGCGGGATGATTGCTTTCGAGTAAATCGAGCATAATTTCTGCGGCTTTGACTTTTAATTCCGGCTTTTCCACTCGCCCTAAAACAGCGATAATCTCTTGACAAATAGGAAAGTTTGTGTTATTTAATTCGGCAATTAAGCTTTGCTGCAAATATTCTAAAGCGACTGCGGTTTCGCTCCAGCTTAGGGCGCGCACTATTTCGATTTGCAATTCAACCGGAGTTGTGGGCGATCGCAGCAATTCAAATAAAGCAGCCGCAGCAGCATCGGTTTTCACTCGCCCGATCGCGATCGCCGCTTGCTGACAAACTTCTAATCGGATGTCCGAAAGCAAAGGTTTGAGCAAGTTCACTAAATCTAATTCTGCGTCTAAATAGGCGCGCGCGCCGAGAGCTCGCACGGCTTCTTTTCTAACTGCTGTCGCCGGATCTTTGAGCGCTGCTACCAGTACCGGCGGGATGCGGGAGTCGTGAAAGCTGCTCAGGGCCTCGATTGCGTGCGCGCGCACCGCAACTTGAGAGTCTCCGACTACGCTCAACAGCGGTGGGATGGTTTCGGTGCGCCGAATTTGGGCGAGTGCTGCTGTGGCAAACTGTCGCGAGTCTTCTTGGAGTAGGAGAGTTGCTAGGGATTCTATTGCTGTCGGGCCCAAATTCCCTAGGGTTTCGGCAGCGATTTGGCTCAATTCTTCGTCGGAATTTTTGACCAATTCTACTAAAGCTTGAATCACTTCCGGGCGATTCCCTACGGGATAGCTTCGCCGCGCGTACTTTCCGAGAATGCGGGCGGCGAACCACCGGGATTCGGTGTCAGCGTCTTCGTCTTCGATCACGGCAATTAAAGGTGCGATCGCGCCATTTCCCAGATTCGGCAATACTTTAGCAATTTCCCAGCGGTCTTGAAAATCCCCCCATTCCAAGGCTTGTATTGCTAAACTGACAGCTTGCTCTAAAATGTGTTGTTCCTGCGGCTTGCTACCGTCGGCTGTCACTTGCTGCAAGCATTCAACTAACAAGGGCCAGTTTTGGCGATCGGCAGCGACTTGCGCTTTTTGTAAAATATTATACATAATTTGAATTTAAGTTCGATCGAGAAGCGAGATTGTTTGCTGCTAGCCCAGAGCCCGAGGTACTTTTTAGGAATCTTTGGCTACAATTATCCCTTTTTTGACATTTTTGTCAATCCATCATAATCGGTAAAATAGAACTAAAGCATTAATTTCATAAAGTTAAGCAATCAAGCTATACTTTTGGTAATTAAAAACACTCAATATTCCCCATTAAAAATCAACAAATGAAGAAAGCTCTACTTTTAGTAAACCAGCACTCCCGAAAAGGGCAAAAGCTATTATCTCAAGCCACTGTAGAATTAGAAGCACTGGGTTTTGAGTTAATTATAGAATCTACCGACCACCCCCGCGAACTTCCCGATACAATTCGCCGCTACCAAAATCAAGTAGAATTAGTCATAATCGGCGGCGGCGACGGCACTCTCAACGCCGCCATAGAAGGTTTGATAGGCACCAAGTTACCCCTGGGTATTTTGCCGATGGGAACGGCTAACGACCTAGCCCGCACTCTGGGAATTCCTACAGATTTATCAGCAGCTTGTCAGGTAATCGCCAGCGGTAAAGTTCGGCCAATAGACTTGGGTTGGGTGAACGGCAAGCATTTTTTTAATGTTGCGAGTTTGGGACTAAGCGTGGAAATTACCCAGAGGCTGACTAAAGACGTAAAGCAGCGCTGGGGAGTTTTAGCTTATGCTTTTACTGCTTTGCAGACAATTTTGTCAGCGCGACCTTTTCGAGCAGAAATTAGGGTTGACAACCAATCTTTTCATGTGAAAACTATTCAAATTGCCATTGGCAACGGTCGCTATTATGGCGGCGGCATGACAGTTGCCGAGGATGCCACAATCGACGACAGGCGACTGGATTTGTACAGTTTGGAAATAAAAAAATGGTGGGAAATAATTGCTTTGCTGCCGGCCATGAGGCAAGGAAATCATACCAGTTGGCCTAACGTTCGCGCCTTGCACGCTCAAGAATTTGAGGTTAATACTAGCAAACGCCGTCCGATTAATACCGACGGTGAAATCACAACTCACACGCCTGCAAAATTCCGAGTGATTCCCCAAGCTTTAGCAGTTATAGCTCCTTCATAACTCATGATTTATAGCCGTTCTCAGAAAGATGAGGTACGTAGTTGGGCCCCGGCCCTATACGTTTAAGTGGTTGTATAATCTGTCAATCATACCTCACCACGCTTGAGAAAGGCTATATATAATTATGTTGTGGAACAGGCCGGAAAGCCTGTTCATGTATTAGCCACGGGCAAGATGCCCGTGCCACAATTAATGAATCAATAAATTATCTTGTGTTGTGGAACAGGCCGGAAAGCCTGTTCATGTATTAGCCACGGGCAAGATGCGCGTGCCACAATTAATCACTTAATAATCGCCTCCAGCGCCGTATTGCCACGCTTCAACTAATCGGTGCAAATAGTATTGCTGTCCAGGTGCTAAAGTTTTCACCTGCGGTTCTACGGCTTTCCCCAAAGGCTGCAATCCCGTATAAAGTCCTAAATTTACATAATGAACCATCCAATCGAGCAAATTAGCTATTCCAACCTGCGGGATAATTTTCATAACTAATCCGGGATGGCTAATTGCTGTTTTAAACAGGGTTTTCGACAAAGCCGGAAACAGCACGATATCCTGAAGAAAGGGTTTGAGTACCGGTTCTCCCAACTCTTCCATTACCTGAAATACTGCCGCCAAAAGTTGATTGATTTGATTGGGGTCTATTTTTTGATTCATCGCAGCACTCATCGAACGCTGAAACAACCAGGTAACTGATAGATTCGGCTGGTAGGGTTGCAAAAGTGCGAGGGAATTTTTGTCGAGACTTTCGCTTGTCAAAGCTTCGTCAATTCCTAGAGTCAAGCGTTTGAGGTGGCGCACCATTGCCCCGAAACCGCCGAAGCTGAGGGGAGATTGGCTACCGCTGCTGTCTCCGACTGGGAGTATGCGATTCCAAGGCGTTTTGAGAGGACTTTGGCGATAGCAGGGGAAGAATCCGTAGAGTGCTCTTTGGAATTTTAACTGTTCGAGTTCGACGTTTTGATATTGGGGAAGCAAGCGCAAATAGTCTTCAAATAATGTTTCTAGACTGAATCTTTCTGTGTCGGCGTCTATGTAGGTAAATAAGTAGGTGGTGCGGCCGTCTCTGGCTGGAAATGCTTCCCAAAAATATTGGCACTGATTTTGCATTGGGGTGAAAGATGCAAATATGTCGCCGGTGTCGTTTTTGGGGTATCCTCGAGCGCAACTGCCGACTACTAAACATACGGCGTCGGGTTTTTTGCCTTGTCTTGCTTGGCGGACAATGGGGGAAAAATGCCCCATTGCGTCTAAAAATAATCTGGTTTTAAATATTTTTGTAGCAGCTTTTTCGTCGGTATTTGCCGATTCTACCAAGACTCCATTCGGGTGAATAGTTGCTGTTTTAAATGGTGTGTTTTCAAATAGTTTGCCTCCAGCTTTTAGGAATCGCTGTTTGAGGGTTTCGAGGAGGTAAACTGGATCTATTCCGATGTTTAGTACGCCAGAAATCCAGATATCTGGGGTGTTGGCAAAGCTGATGCGGGCTGGGTTGTATTCGGTGGCGATCGCCTTTTCTATCTCTTCAACAGATAGCAGATTTAGTTCTAAGAATGCGTCTAATTCTTTGCGAGAAATGTTCCATTCTTGCTCGCGTCCTCGCAGGATGCCGCGTTCTAGCAGGGCTACTCGCCAACCCCGCAGGACTAAGGCTGTACCGATTAATATTCCTAGGGTTCCGCCGCCGATAACTATGTCGAAGTCGAGGGTTTCGAGGGGTTGTTGGCTGTGCTTGACTGCTTGGGGTGCTGGTGCGGTGTTTTGTTTGAGGTTTTCCCAGAGTCGATCGACTTTTCTCAGGCCTCCCAGGGCGTCTCCTGGCAGTTGGGAGAGGATTTGTTCGGTGAGGGACATCGGGTTTTAATATTGAAGAGTGGTGGATTTTATCTAATTTAGCTTACATCAACACTTCCGACAGTTTCAGGGCTGACGCATGAGGGTTATAAACCCGGTTTCTAGGAATTTGGGGACGAGTCACCAGAAGTATACGAAGAAACCGGGGTTCTGATGTCGCGAGGGCGATCGCGAACGGAGTTTTTATAATCATACAGAGAAACCCGATTTCTCAAAAAAAACCGGGTTTTTACCTCTCGTTGGTAAGTCTGGGGAATTATGTTTAATCAGCCGTGCTTAACTCTTCAACTCGCAGCCGATCGCACAAAATTCGCTCGCACACTAGAGCACCCGTATCCGCACTCCTGCAAACTTCTAACTGAGCTTCCGGCAGCGCTTCAAACAAAAAACGTTCCCCCGGAAACACTGTCCGCTCAAAATACCAATTAGGAATATTTGTAATTCGAGCGATTTGCACTTTGCTAGTATTATTAAGATACCAACATAAAATGCGTGTATGACCTTCGGAAATTACCTGATTTAGTGTCAAATTCATCTTTTTAACTTGTTTGTGCAATTGTGCGAGCGATCGGCGAAGGGCCTAGACATAATATAGCATATTACCAGTTAACACACGATTTTTTATACATTTTTTTTTACATTGTTTGGGTTAATTAATAAATTTCGCTGGGGAAACATCAGCGTCTTCCAGGTATTGCCAAGAAGGTGCAAAAGCCGGCATTGCTAAAGCGCAAGATTTCCATCCTCCCTTAACAGGTGCGTTCAACAATTGGCAGTGACCGACTGAACCTCTTGCCTGTTGGTAGTGACCGCAAAAATTACACTTGGAAGCCTGATTGCACCCGCGATCGCTAATTACAAGGCAGGGCTGGTTTTGGGTTTGGTTGCGCTCGATAGTTAAAGTGTTCATTAAATTACTTTTTAAATGTTCAGTCTTAAGTATGACGGCTGGAGTGCTGTCGCGGCGTCTATCTCAAGGCTTAGTTCGCCTTTAAGTTTTGTTTAGGGATCGATAAAAAATTTATGATTTTTAACTTTATAAAACTAGGGATCAATTAAATTTGCTTGCAGTCGAATTTGCGGCCAGAGCTTTACTGCCAATAGGTTTGCCCGGGGGTATACTTCCTCAGACAGAGCTAATTATCCTCGCCTAACTTGCTGAACAAATCGGCTAAAATTGTATTAGAAAATAAAAAACCTTCTGGATCGCTCAACCTCAAATTTCCCGAAAGCGGCAGTTTCGCACCCTCGTCTAAAGTTGCGTGAAGCGGAGCTATCCCGTAGGGAATCGTCCTATCCTCCGTCATTATTTCCACCCATCCTTGCCGCCAGTAGGGCTGCAAACAACGCCAAATTTTATCAACCGTTTGCTGAGTAAACTTTTGAGTCAGCGCCGACAGGCTAACTCCTTCTGCTAAACGCAAACCTAGCATCAGCGTTTCTAACAAAACGTCATTTTCTGAGACTTGAAAATTTTGCTCAATTGCTGGGTAAATATCCGGCTGGGTTTCCCCGCCAATAGGAGTAGCAGGGGAATTGAGGCGAGAGATCGATCGCACCCACTGATAATATTCTTGAGTTTTGCGAGGTCTAGTCAACCTCCGGCCTTCCACGTAACTCGCCGCCCCCATTCCCAAACCGTAATAAGGGCGATTTTCCCAATAAACGCGGTTGTGGCGGCACTGATAGCCATCGCGAGCGTAATTAGAAATTTCGTAATGTTCGTAGCCAGCCCCCGTCAGAATTTCCCGCGCTAAACGGTACATTCCAGCAGCGGTGTCATCTGCTGGCAGCGGCTGCGCGCCTGCTTCAAAGTAGCGCCCGAAAGCAGTGCCCTGCTCAACAATTAAGTCGTAACTCGACAGATGAGTCGGGCTAATTTCCACCGCCGATTTCAGGGAAGCTTCCCACTGTTCTAAAGTTTGGTGAGGCAGTCCCGAAATCAGGTCTAAACTGAAATTGACAATACCAGCCGATCGCACTATTTCCACAGCTTCAAAAATATCGGCGACAGAGTGCGATCGCCCGCAAGCTTGCAGCAATTCATCCTGAAAAGCTTGCACTCCCAAACTAACTCGATTTACTCCCGCCGCTGCATATCCCCGCAACTGTTCTAAAGTAAAAGTACCCGGGTCTATTTCGATAGAAATTTCCGCCCCAGCAGCAATCCCAAATTTGCCGTCGAGAGTCTCTAAAATATTGCTCAACTGACTGACTGAAAGCAGCGAAGGCGTGCCGCCGCCAAAAAAAACTGTTTTCAGAGATGCGCCTAAATTTTTAGTTTCTTGAATTTCTTGACACAGTACGGCAACGTATTGCACAATTGTGCCGGAATTCTCGCCATTTTTGCGATCGCCCACCACAAAAACCGGAAAATCGCAGTAGTAACAGCGGCGGCGACAAAAAGGTACGTGCAGGTAAGCCGAACTCGGAATGCCGGAATTTGTCGCTTGCACACTTTTTTTTAATTCAAATGTTAAATAATCTGTGGGAGGGTTCATTACATCTGACGCCGAAAGCGCAACTTCAAATCTAAAGTTTTAATTAAACCATCATGAATAATTATGTATATTATGACATTTTCTTACCAAAAAAGCGCTGCGAACGATCGGCTCTTTACTGTTTGACCTTGTAATGGTTGCCAGCGGCAGCAATTCCCGAACAGCCCGCAGGGCGGTCTATTGACACTTCGTACCCGGACTCTGCGGGGCGGGCTAAATGCCAGGAAGCTTGATGGCACATCCCCCAAAGGGTACAACCGCGAAATATAAGTTTATGAAAATTCCTCAGTATATATAGCGATATCCGACCGCAACTAGGAAAAAACTATCAGCACTGGAAAGATATAATGTAAACACATTCATTAACCTAGAACTAATGCTAGACGCAATCATAATTATCTCATTCATAATCGCAGGCGGAGGCATCGGCTATTACGGAGTCGAACTGCTGCCGAGCAATCTGCTGCTGCAAGTTACAAATATACAAGGTTTAAGTTCTGTACTAGGCTCGTTTGGAGCATTAATCGGCTTCGTGATGGGGTTAGTGGCTCAAACAACCTATCGGCGGCTGGAAAAACAAGTCCGCGATATGCCGGTGGAGATGCTGCTGACGCGGGCGATCGGCTTAATCATCGGACTGCTAGTAGCAAACTTAATGCTGGCTCCGCTGTTCCTGCTGCCAATTCCCCGCGAGTTCGGCTTCATCAAACCTCTAGTCGCAGTCTTGGGAAGCGTCATGTTCGGCTTCACAGGCGTCAGTTTGACCGACACCCACGGCCGCGCTTTCTTGCGCCTGATCAACCCCAAAACCTTAGACACGGTGTTGGTAGCCGAAGGTACTTTCAAACCAGCAAGTGCCAAAGTTGTCGATACTAGCTGCATTATTGACGGCCGGATTGAAAACCTGCTAGAAACAGGTTTCCTCGAAGGTCAAATTATCGTGCCGCAATTCGTACTCCAAGAACTGCAACTAATAGCTGATTCCGCCAACGATCAAAAGCGAGTGCGCGGGCGCCGCGGCTTAGATATTCTCAACCGCATCAAAGAAACATATCCAGAACGGATTCAAATTCACTCGGCTGACTACGAAGATATTGCCACAGTCGATGCGAAATTAGTCCGGTTCGCTTTGGAGATCGACGGCATTTTGCTCACCAACGATTACAACTTATCGAAAGTAGCTGCCGTCCAAAAACTGCCGGTTTTGAATATCAACGATTTGACTCATGCGGTGCGCCCGACTTATTTGCCGGGAGATACGATCGAACTAAAAATCCGCAAAGAAGGCAAAGAACCCTCTCAGGGAATCGGTTACTTGGATGACGGCACAATGGTTGTCGTAGAAGCAGGCAGCAGCTATGTCGGCGGCGAAGCCCGAGTAGTAGTTACCAGCGCCCTGCAAACCAGCGCCGGCCGCATGATTTTCGCCCGCCCTCAAGAGTCTGTTATTGCTTGAAACAGAGTAACAATGGTCAGGGCAATCAGAATCAAACATTGCGATCGCTGTTCCCAATCTGCCCCGACTCTCTACCGCGTCCGGTATGACGAGTCGGGGCAGTGGTTTTTTTTGTGTCTTAAATGTTGGGAATCGGTAAGCAAAAATAATCCTTTGTACTTCTACGGCGGCACTTGGAAAGCTAGCAAGAAAAAATAGCAATTACCAGCTTCTTCTTGTTATCTCTTCCTTAGTGTCCTTCGCGTCTTCGCGGTTCGATCGTATCAATATCTAATTCCGAATTATTCCAGTATAGCGGTTCGAGCGAAATATGAGGTAAGTAGTTGGGCTTTAGCCCTATACGTTTAAGTGGTTATACAAGCTATCAATCATACCTCATCTTTTTGAGAAAGGCTATAATTCTGGAGTAAGTAAAATCAACCAATCTCGATCGCATCTTCATACAATGCCTCGATCGCACAGCTAAAATTAACGCTAGCCAACTGAACTTCTTGTCCTTGACTGTAAGGATAAAGCACCCACAAACCCTCTGCATTCCGGCGAAAACACTCTACACTAACTCTTTCTTGATTGATTAATACATACTCTTGCAAACTGTCTGAAGTTCGGTAGTCGGCAAACTTTTCGCCTCTGTCAAAAGCCGCTGTACTCGACGATAAAACTTCCACAATTAAGCGCGGGTAGATAATGAAATCTTCATCAGTATTACTGTCCCGTTCATCGCAAGTCACCGCTACATCGGGATAGTAATAACAATTTGCTGCCTCAATCCGAACTTTTACATCTGCCACGTAAGGTATACAGCCACTTCCCCGAAGATGATTTCTCAGCAAAGTTGCTGCATTGAGACTAATGATGGCGTGAGCTTTGCTTGCCCCTGCCATTGCATAGATTTCACCTTGTCTGTACTCGTGTTTGATCGGACTGACTTTCTCGCCTGCTAAATAATCTTCAGGAGAGACGTAGGTGTCGCTTTTACTTGCAACCATATAATTTTGAGGTTGGTGAGGATTGCACTATTATAGCCGTAGCACGGGCGAGGGCTCCCAGCGAGCCATCGCCCTTTTGCAGCTTTCCCCCAAAGTTTCAACGTCGGCGCGGGGCTGGAAGCCTGGCGCTATTGCCATTTTGCGGTTGCGGTTTTTCTTGCAGCTTCATCGTCAAACTAACCCGCTTTAACTTCTCATTCACCTCCAAAACCCGCACTTTCACAACTTGTCCGACTTTAACAATCTGTTTCGGATCTTCCACGAATCGATCGGCTAATTGAGAAACGTGAACCAAACCATCTTGGTGCACTCCTACATCAACAAAGGCTCCAAAGTTAGCTACATTCGTGATTATGCCTTCTAATTCCATCCCCACTTGCAAATCGGAGATTTCTTTGATTCCTGCTTGGAAAGTGGCATATTTAAACTCGGCGCGCGGGTCTCTGCCCGGTTTTTCTAATTCGGAAATAATGTCTCGGAGTGTCGGTTCACCCACTTTTTCTGTGACATATTTCTTGATGTTGACAGTCTTGATTTTTTCCGATATTTGTGTTACTTCTGTCAGCGGCAAGTCTAAATCCTTGGCGATCGCCTGCACTACAGGATAACTTTCGGGATGAACTGCGGTATTGTCCAGGGGGTTTTCGCCGCCCCGAATGCGGAGAAATCCGGCTGCTTGTTCAAAAGCTTTGGGCCCTAGTTTGGGAACTTTCAGGAGTTGGCGGCGATTTTTAAATGCGCCGTTTTCGTTGCGGTAATTGACGATATTTTTGGCAACTGTTGCCGTCATTCCCGATACAAATGTCAGCAGTTCTTTGGATGCTGTGTTTAAGTCAACTCCGACATAATTAACGCAGCTTTCGACTGTTTCGTCGAGTTTCTTTTTGAGCAGTTTTTGGTCAACGTCGTGCTGGTATTGACCGACTCCTATTGATTTCGGGTCGATTTTCACGAGTTCGGCGAGGGGGTCTTGCAAGCGCCGTCCAATGCTGACTGCGCCGCGGACGGTGATGTCGAGGTCGGGAAATTCGGCGATCGCCACTTCGCTTGCGGAATAAATTGATGCACCCGATTCATTCACCATGACTTTAATCGGTTTTCTTTCCATCTCTGCCAAAACTTCCGAAACAAATTCGTCTGTTTCCCGGGAAGCTGTACCGTTGCCGATCGCGATTAATTCAATTTTATACTTTTCAATTAAATGCTTGACAATTTTACCAGCTTGTTGTCGCTGAGCCGCTGCTTGGTGGGGGAAAATTGCTTGATATTCTAAAAATTGTCCGGTTTCATCGAGGGCGGAAACTTTGCACCCCGTGCGAAATCCCGGATCGATCGCCAGTGTCGGTTTCATTCCCGCCGGCGCCGACAGCAGCAACTCGCGGAGGTTGGTTTCAAAAGTGGCGATCGACTCGATATCGGCGACGGCTTTGTTGTGCGATCGTACTTCTGTAATTAACGAAGTCTTCATCAGTCGGTTGAAGGCATCCTTCAAGGTCGATCGATAAAACTCTTTAACTTCCGGTATCCTAGTTCTAATTTCCTGAGATTCCAAATAAGCCATCACTGCGGATTCATCAAACGCCAGTTCCAAATCTAAAACCCCTTCCGTTTCCCCGCGAAACAGCGCTAACATATTGTGCGACTGAACGCTTCTCGCCGCAACTTGATAATTGCGGTACATTTCAAATTTAGTGCTTCCTTCCGGGAAATCCTCTTTAATTTTCGAGACAAAAACTCCTGTTTTCATCAAAAAATCTCGCAAATAAGCCCGCAATTCTGCTTTTTCCGAAACCGCTTCCGCCAAAATATCCGCCGCACCTTTGAGAGCTTCTTCTGCGGTTTTAACGCCCTTTTCTTCCGAAATGTATTTAGCTGCCTCCGCCTCCAAATCTGCTGGTTTAGCAGTCGGTAAGTTTAGAGATTTGATAAAATCTGCCAGCGGTTCCAAACCTTTTTCTCTAGCAATTGTTGCTCGCGTCCGCCGCTTGGGTTTGTAAGGCAGATAAAGGTCTTCGAGTTCGTTTTTTTGCAAGCACGATTCGATTTTAGCTTGCAGTTCTTCAGTGAGTTTGCCCTGAGAGGCGATCGTCTCTAAAATCGACTTTTTGCGCTCTTCAATTTCCGTCAAATAGGTGAAGCGGTCCGAGATTTCTCGCAACTGAATTTCATTCAGCAAATCCGTGCGTTCTTTGCGGTAGCGGGCAATAAACGGAATAGTTGCTCCCTCGGCGAAAAGTTCCAGAGCATTATTGACTTGAGACAGATTAAGGGAAAGTTCTCGAGCAATTAGTTGAGGAATGTCGATCATAGTGAAGAAGTTCTGGTCAATTGCTGGGGGTTAATAAATTATTTAAGACTTGTGGGAATTAAGAGGGAAATGAACTGCTATGATACAGAGGAGTAAATCAGATAAATCAGAGTTTTAGAGAGTTTTATCGATTGTCCTAGCAGTGTTAACATGATGTTACCATAAATGCAGTAATTTTTCAATATTGCCAGTGTACAGATTACAGAAATTCTGACTGCAAATCAGTTGGCAGTCAGGATTTTAGTTTGTTTTATTCAAAATAAGACAGAAATCATCGCTACAAACAGTTTTTAAGATTTGACAAAAACTTGATTAATTTCCGCTGGTTTGTCACTGGTACTATTGGCGGTCAATTCGTCCGCGTAGGGAGATTGGTGCAAATAAGCTTTACCTGCAGAACCGAAAAGTTGCAGTTTGTCAGAAATGACCGATCGCATAGCATCGATCGCTTTTTCCATTACTTCCAACAAATCTGGATCTGACAAAGAACTGCTAGTTTTTAGCACGTCCATATAAGCTTCGCGAACTTCCGTATTCACATTAAATTTAGATACACCTAATTTAATAGAGCGATCGATCGTTGATTCCGGCAAACCGCTAGCACCGTGCAGCACTAAGGGCACTGAAACTGAAGCGCGAATTTTCGCCAAACGCGGGAAATCGAGTTTTGGTTCGCTGAAATATTTTCCGTGAACGTTGCCAATTGTTACGGCTAAAAAATCAACTTTAGTTTCTTTGATAAACTCTACTGCTTCCACTGGATCGGTCATTTTTGCAGCTTTTTCTTCGATTGTCAAACCGTCTTCCGTACCGCTAATTCTGCCGATTTCTGCTTCAACTACCGCACCGTTAGCGTGGGATAATTCAGTCATTTCGCGAGTAAATCTTAAGTTTTGTTCGTAGGGCAAAGGAGAACCGTCTGCCATAATTGATTTGATGCCGGCGGCTAAGGCGATCTCGATGTCTTTTTCTGAGGTGCTGTGATCTAAGTGTACTGCGATCGGCACTAAAGATTTGCGCGCGGCTTCCATGCAAAGCGCGACTAAAGGCGATTTTCCGTATTTGAGGGCGCTGGGGTGAAGTTGCAGCATAGCAGGACTTTGCAGCGCTTCGGCGGCATCGATGACGGCTTTTACTCCTTCGAGGTTGTAGACGTTAAAAGCGCCGATCGCATAAGCGTTTCTCCGGGCCGTGTTCAGCAATTCGCTAGTTGACGCGAGCATAAGTACCTGGCTTAAAAACTTTTCTGAATGTCGATCATCCTATCAAAGTTCGGTTGCAAGCTCATCTTAATTTTTATTTTTTGCAATTGCGAATTCTTGCGTAAGGTGCGGATTGCGTACCCAACAAATAGTTGGGTACGCATTTATTCTCCGTTTGGCGACCGTTGCACACCCTACGACTAATTGATTTACTGTTTTTGTACGTTACCAGCGTGCAAACCGCACTCTTTTAGTGTCGCTTCTTCCCACCACCAGCGACCTTCGCGTTCGTGTTGGTTCGGCAATACCGGTTTCGTACAGGGTTCGCAACCAATGCTGACAAAACCGCGTTCGTGCAACTTGTTGTAAGGCACCTCCAAAGCGCGAATGTAATCCCAAACCTCTGCCGAAGACCAGTTTGCTAAGGGGTTGAATTTAATTAATTCACGATCGGGAGTTGAGAATGCACTGTCAACTTCAATGACCGGAATACCGTTGCGGGTACTGGGACTTTGGTCTTTGCGCTGACCTGTAATCCAAGCATCGAGAGTATTCAGTTTGCGGCGCAGCGGCTTGACTTTCCGCACGCCGCAGCATTCTTTGTGACCGTCTTGATAAAAACTAAACAATCCCTTTTCTTCTACTAGGGCTTGTACTTCTGCTGCATCGGGAAACATTACTTCTAATTTAATGCCGTAATGTTTTCTGACTTGCTCCAAAAACTGATATGTTTCTGAGTGCAATCTGCCGGTATCTAGGGTAAAAACGCGGAAATTTTTAGTGATTTTTGAGGCAATATCGATCAGAACTACATCTTCAGCCCCGCTGAAAGAAATGGAGATATTGTCAAAATTTTCTAGGGCAAATTTGAGAATGTCTCGCGGTGTTTTTTGACTGTATTCTGCTTCTAGGGCGGCAATGTTGAGATTTCTTTGGATGGCAACCATATTTTCGGGTTTTCGGTGTTCTTTTCCTCTAACCCTTTATTATAGCAGCTCGCTGTCTCTCTCTCGCCGACTAATTTGACAATCAAGCAATTTCGTTCGCAGCCGCCGGATTCATCCGTGAAGCGAGAAAAAAGCTCCGACTGCTCATCACCAGCCCCCCGGGTTTATCAGTGAGGTCGCTTTCTTCAATCTCTTCAATTTGTTCAATCTAAAATCTCAAATCTCAAATCGATTGACTGCCTCTTCCAGCAGTCTTGGCGGCTGGGCCCACAATCAAGCTCAAGGATGGCGATCGGCTGTTAGTAGCAGTTTTGGGGAACCCAACACTCCTCTACTGGGTAAAATGGGTCTCCCGCGCGGTCAATTGAATTTGCTCCCAATTATAAATACCAGACAATAAAATTCTTTAAATGTCCTGATTACAATCCTCAACTTTGACTTGTGTGATTAATAAAATAATAGCGCTCCCTAAGCGATATCTAGCTGTATAGCCTTTCTCAAGCGTGATGAGGTATGATTGACAGATTATATAACCGCTTAAATTAAGAGGGCCGGGGCCCAACTACGTCCGCGAATATGAGAGCTCGATCCGCTATATCTAGCTGTATTTTATTAATTTACATAAATATTTTATGCAGTAAAAAACGCTCTTTATATACTTATAACTTGAGGTTGTTTGCGCCACTAATTTAATAAGTTTATCAGTACCATTTAGGCAATGCTCTAAACGAGTCGAGCGGGAAAAAAGCTAAAACAATATCCTAGCAAATCCGTTTTTTTTATTCATCTATCCTTCTACTAAGATTTGTTGGTTTAAAAACGGCGAATTACCAATAATCAATTACTAATTGCCCATTGATTTATTCAGGGTGATTCCGTTAGCAAAGTAAAGTTTTATCATTTTTTATCGCTGACACCCAACCTTCAGCCATACGATCGGCTATATTGTATTTGGAAGTACATTGATTTGTCCGCAAAGCGGTATATTCTTATCGCCGCCGGTCGTGCCAGCTTCTGAATAAACGCAGTCCGCTGTCAATAACAGCAAGGAAGGGTGGAATCATGTCAAAAATTTTAGTAGTGGACGACGTTAAGACCGAACTAGAAATCATCTGCCGCATTCTTCAAGATGCCGGACTGGATGTGATCCGGGCAGGCGACGGCGAAGAAGCGATCGCCGCGATCCGCAAAACCCCTCCTGCTTTGGTCGTTTTAGACGTAGTGATGCCGCGAATGAACGGGTTTGAAGTCATCAGAGAATTGCGGGGCGATCGCGCAACTGCCAAATTGCCCGTAGTATTTTGTACTCATAAAAACACCGAGATCGATAAAGCTTGGGGAACTGATTTAGGGGCCGACGCTTACATCAGCAAACCCTTTGAACCTCAGCAACTCGTCCACATAGTGCAGCGCTTGCTTTCAGCGTAAACCCATATCAAGCGATCGGCCGCTTCCCAAAAAACATTATACCGACAAACCCCGTTTTTTTTATTAATAAACAGGGTTTTTGAATACAATAAAAGTTTATGTTTAATGATAAAAACGTGCTTGTTTGCCGCAGCCGCTATTTATTTAACGAAAATATTTGAGACACCCAAAGTGATGCTGGAAAACTAGATCGGCGATCGGCTTTAGCGTTAAAGCAAAACTCTAATTTGTAAGCTACACTAGAATCTAAAAATAAGCCATGAAAATAACGGCTACCCCCACTGGGGGGAATCAGACAAGTGCAACAAAGCAATTTCTGTTGTTCGGTCAAGGAGGCAGTCTGTTCGGCATAGAATTAGATGCAGTGCGGGAAGTCCTCTCCCTCAAGGAACAACCTATTTCCCTGGTTCCCAACACCCAGCCATTTTTGCTGGGATTAACCAACTTGCGGGGCGAAATCTTAGCAGCAGCAGACTTCGGAATGTTTGTCGGTATTGAGTCGGTTGACACCTACCACCCAAACAGCCGCATCTTAGTAGTAGAAGCGCCCGATCCGCGAGACGCGAGATTGTTGTCGAAAATGCGCCTGGGATTAGCCGTCTCGCGCGTCGAAGGAGTTTTACCTCTCAATCCCGATCGCATTGTCTCAGCACTAGATGTCAGTCCCGACCTAGCTCCATTCTTAAAAGGTCTGTACAATTGCGAAGGACGCTTGCTAATGATCGTCGATGTAGAAGCGATCGCCCATTCCGAACGCTGGTAAGAATCAACAATACAGATAAGTCTGCAACCGCTTTAAATCAATAATTTTAACTAACGATCGCCCGCATCCGATTTGCCCATCCTTAATTTTATGATCGAACTTCTCTATACCTGGATCGCAACGACTTTCACCCTGACGTTGCCTGACTTCTCCCAATCGGTGGTAGCTGGGGCTGCTAATTGCATTATTTGTGCGTGTTACTTTGCCATCGCCTGGCTAATCAGCTTAGGTTTGTGGCGAAACCGTCAATTCGGGTTCGACATCTTCGCCACAGTCACAGCAGGCATATTTTGGTCTTGCGCTTTCGGTCACAGCGGCCACGCCGCCGAATACCTGGGACTGCCACACTCTCCGGTGGCGCAAACAGTGTGGGATTGGATAACTGTAATTCCGGCGATCGCTTTTTTGAGTTTGTCCAACCGCTACGACTTCTTAGTAGGTTCCACCCAAATCCTTAACTCTAAAAAACAAACAGAACAAGCACTGAGCCAAACTACCCAGCAATTTCACGCAATCTTCGACCAAGCTTTTCAAGCGATCGCATTATTGAAGCCAGACGGTACTGTGATCGAAGCAAATCAGACAGCACTAAAATTGGGCGATTTCCCAGCATCAGAAGTCCTGGGGCTGAAATTTTGGCTGACATCAGGGTGGGCATCATCTCCAACCAACCAGCAGCGCCTAAAAACGAACATTCAACAAGTTTCTGCCGGTAATTTTGTCCGGGAAGAATACGAAATCACCGGAGCTAACAACCAGGTAACAGTAATTGACTTGTCGTTTAAGCCGCTGTTAAATGAAACAGGAGAAGTATTTCAAATCCTCGCAGAAGGCCGCGACATTACCGAGCGCAAGCAGGCCGAATCCGCCTTGCAGCAGCTAAGCGCAGAACTAGAGCAGCGAGTGAATGAAAGAACCGAGCAGATACGGCAAACTAACACACAATTGGAACAGGAAATTCGCGATCGCACCGCAGCCCAAGAGCAATTAAAATCCTCAGAACAATTCTTAAACAACATCCTCAACAGCATCGCCGACCCGATTTACGTCAAAGACCAACAGCACAGGTGGATCACCTTAAATGATGCCTTTTGTCAATACATAGGTTACAGCAGAGAAGAACTAATTGGCAAATGCTACGACAACTTTTTGTCCAAAGAAGAAGCAGATAAATATCGCGAAAAAGACGAATTAGTTTTCTTGACAAATACCAGCAGCGAAATCCAAAAAACTATCACAGACCCAGCAGGAAACACCCGCTTTCTCTCCGCCCAAAAATCTACTTTTGTAGATACCGACGGCAGGAAATTTCTCGTTTCCGCGATGAGAGATATCACCAACCGCGTGGAAATGGAAGAACAACTGCGGCAGACACTCGCAGAAGTAGAAAGCTCCCAAAACTTGCTGCGAACAGTCATTGACGCTACGCCAGACTGCATCTTCGTCAAAGATCGAAACTTGCGCTACACCCTAGTCAATGCAGGTTTCGCCGCCGCCTTCGGCAAAACTCAAGCAGAAATTATCGGCAAAGACGACGCAGAAATTGGCATATCGGTCGATCGAATCTTCCCCAACTTCCACGCCCAAACCGATTCCCACAACCAAATCCAAAACTTCCGGGCCGGCAACCAGGTAGCGCCGGACTCCAACGACTTAGGCACCTTAGCCGACGGCAAAGTACACACCTTCGACACCCAGAAATTGCCCCTCAAAGATGCAGGAGGCAACATTTTAGGAATGCTCGGCTTCGCGCGCGACATCACACAGCGCCGCAAATCCGAACAAGAACTATTGCGGTTCAAAGCAATTTTAGAAACCACAACAGACTGGGTAGGCATCGCCGACTCCCAACAGCGCGCCATTTATCTCAACCGCGCCGCCAGAGAAATGTTGGGAGTTAGCGAGAACGCAGATTTAACCGGAATCAGCATTTCCGACCTGACATCGCCCAAAAGTATCGACACTATTATGAATGTCGCCATCCCCGCAGCTTGCCGGGACGGGGCGTGGAGCGGCGAGACAGTTTGGCAGAGTTTAGACGGCGAAGAACTACCAGTTTCTCAAGTAATTGTTGCCCACAAATCCGAGAATGGAGAAATTGAATTTCTGTCAACGATCGCCCGCAACATTACAGAAAGCAAGCGCACAGAAGAAGCCTTGCAGCAGAACTTGCAAATGCTCGATTTGGCCAGCGACGCCTTGATCGTTCGGGATCTGGACGGCACGATTAATTATTGGAGTCAGGGAGCCGAACGGATGTACGGCTGGACAAAAAAAGCAGCCTTGGGGAAAGTCACCCATACTCTGTTGCACGCCATTTTTACCCAGCCTTTAGCAGCTATCTCTGCACAGTTAGAAGAGCAGGATTATTGGGAGGGAGAAGTAATTCACACCACCAATTATGATACCAAAATTACCGTATTCAGCCGCTGGAATTTGCAGCGAGACGAACAGGGAAAACCCAAAGCAATTTTAGAAACTAACAACGATATCACGGATCGCAAGCAAGCCGAAATAGAAAAACAAAGATTGATTTCGATCGTAGAAAGCAGCTCGGATTTTATCGGCACGGCTACCCTGGAGGGAGAGGCAACATACCTGAATGCCGCTGGGATTAAACTAGCAGGACTGCAAAATATTGAAGAAGTAAAAAGCAAAAGTGTTTATGAATTCTTCTGTGCAGAAGATGCTAAAATCTTCAAAGAAGAAATCGTGGCTGCTACTATGCGAGACGGTTTTTGGCAGGGTGAATTCCGCTTGAGGAACTTTCAAACCGGCGAAAACTTTCCGGTTGACTTCACCCTATTTACCGTCAAAAACCCCGAAACCGGCGAGCCTGTGGGGTTGGCAACAGTTACTCGCGACATCAGCGATCGCAAACGCGCAGAAGAGATGCTGCGCGATCGCGAAAGACTGTTCCGAGCCATTTTCGACCAATCGTTCCAATTCATAGGTCTGCTCAAACCGGACGGCACCGTTTTGCAAGCCAACCAAACAGCCCTCGCCACAGCAGACCTGCTGCTCGAAGACATAGTAGGCACACCGTTTTCGGAAATCCTGTGGTGGCAGATTTCCCCAGCAGCCAAGCAACAGATACGAGAAGCGATCGCCCTCGCCGCGGCCGGCGAGGTAGTCCGTTACGAAGTGGATGTGCTAGTTGCCGGCGGTGCAGTGGCGACCGTTGACTTCTCCATCAAACCCATCAAAGATGACAGCGGCAAAGTCTTGATGCTAATTCCAGAAGGTCGCGACATCACCGATCGCAAAGCCCTGGAACGAGAATTAGTTTTGCGTCAAACCCGCTTTGACGCATTTTTCACAGCCGCCCCGGCCTCAATGTTTATTTTTGACGAGCAGTTGCGCTTCGTGCAAGTTAACGAGCAATTAGCGGAAACCACCGGCGTCTCAGTTGCCGAACATCTCGGCCAGACGGTGAGGGAAGTTGTACCAGAAATGTTCGATACCCTACAGCCGATGTTGGAGCAGATTCTCGCCACCAACCAACCGTTTTTAAACATTGAGGTGTCGGGCACAACCGTCAACCAACCGGGGGTCGTGCGATATTGGCTGGCGTCATACTTTCCTTTGCCCGGCCCTGACGGCAAACCCATCGGTGTCGGCGGTGTGGCGATCGAAATTACCGATCGCAAAAAAGCCGAACAAGAGCGCGAGCGGTTTTTTACCCTTTCCCTAGACTTGGTTTGTATAGTAGATTTTGAAGGGAAATTCAAGCGCCTCAATCCCGCTTGGGAAACAACCCTCGGCTACACCCTAGAAGAAGTAGAAAGCCAACCTTTTATCAATTTCGTCCATCCAGACGATCGCCAAGAAACCACAGCCGAAGCGGGAAAAGTATACGATGGCGCCGAAGTACAATTCTTTGAAAATCGCTACCGCTGCAAAGACGGTTCCTACAAGTGGCTGTCGTGGAAAGTGCGACCTGAAACCGAACAAAAGCTCATGTATGCAGTTGCTCGCGACATTACTCAAAGCAAACAGGCGATGGTGCAACTGGAAAAAACAACAGCCCAATTAGCCAGTTCCGAAGACCAATTTCGGCAGCAAAGCAATCTCTTGCAACTGCTAATAGACAGCATTGGCGACGGCATAATTGCTGCCGACGAAAATAACAATTTTCTTTTATTCAACCCCGCCGCCGAAGATATGTTTGGCATGGGTGCGACAGATGGTCTTCCCAACGAATGGTCTGCAAAATACGGTTTATTCTTAGCCGATACCGTAACTCCCTATCCCCCAGCCCAAATACCTTTAGCGCGCACGGTTCGAGGAGAAGCCTTTGACGACGTAGACCTTTTCACCCGCCACGCAGGCAAGCCAGAGGGCCTGTGGGTGAAAGTTAACGGCCGGCCGCTCAAAGACGAAACCGGGGCGCTTAAAGGCGGCGTAATCGTTTGCCGCAACGTCACCGAACAAAGAGCATCCCAGCAGCGAATGCAGCAGTTGGCCGAGGCACAGGAACGCTTGCTGCAAGAACTCAAAACTCGGCAAAATGCTCTGGACGAATCGGCGATCGTCAGCGAAACTGATGTCCAAGGCATGATTACCTACGTCAACGACAGATTCATTGAAATCTCCGGTTACAGCATGGGAGAACTCCTGCACCGCAACCACCGCATCATCAATTCCGGCTACCATCCCAAATCATTTTTTGAAGAAATGTGGGTGACAATTTCTCGCGGTTTGGTGTGGAAAGGAGAAGTCAAAAACCGACGCAAAGATGGCTCGTTTTACTGGGTAGATTCGACGATATCCCCCATTTTTGATACCAGCGGCACAATAGTCAAATATATCGCCATTCGCTTTGACATCACCGAGCGCAAAGAGGCAGAAGAACGACTAGAAAAATTGGCAGCAGAACGCAAAGCTGAAGCTGATTCTCTGACGCAGCAAGTCCTTAAATTGTTGGGAGAAATTAAAGGCGCAGCTCAAGGCGACTTGACAGTCAGGGCGGAAGTGACTAACGATGTTTTAGGTGCTGTCGCCGACTCTTTCAACTTCTTAATCGGTTCTCTGCGGAAAGTGGTAACGGGAATTCAAACTTTAGCCGAACAGGTAACATCTGCCACCGACGAGTCAATTAACAATACCAGTCAACTCACCCAACAGGCGGAAATTCAAGCAGCAAAAATATCTGCCATCATGCGCGAAATTGAGCGGATTGTGAATTCGATCCGCGAGGTGCGAGATGTTTCGGTGCGGGCCGAAACAGTTGCCCAGCAGTCTTCTCAAACGGCTGAAGTCGGCGGTATGGCGGTCGATCGAGCTGTCGAAGGCATTAACGGGCTCCGGTTGACGATCGCCTCTACCTCGAAAATGATGAAGCGTTTGGGCGAATCTTCGCAGCAAATTGGCAAAATTGTGACTTCGATTTCTCAACTTGCTTCGCAAACTAATTTATTAGCTCTAAATGCTACTATTGAGGCGGCGCGAGCCGGCGAACAAGGTTTAGGCTTTGCTGTTGTTGCCGAAGAAGTGCGGAAATTAGCAGAAAGATCCGCCGGCGCTACGGAGGAAATCTCCGAAATTGTCGGTACAATTCAAGAAGAAATCAGCCGCGTGATGAAAGCAATGGAATCCGGGACGCTGGAAGTAGTGGAAGGCACTAAGCTAGCAAGCGAAGCTAAAACTCACCTCAATGCCATCATCGAAGTTAGTCGAGAAATGAATTATTTGGTGCAGAATATTACTATCGCATCTGCCAAGCAAACTGTTTCGGCTGAGGGAATTGCTAACAGTATGCAGCAAGTCAACGAGATTGCGAATACGACCGCCCAAAAAGGTGCGGATGTCAAAACATCTTTGGACGAACTGGCTGGTTCTCTGGGCCAATTGCAAAAGTCGGTGGCGAATTTCCGCAGTTAGTTATTCGTCATTGGTGATTAGTCATTAGTCATTGGTCATATTAAATCCGGTTAAATACCACAATTCCGTAGGGGCGGGTTCATCAAAAATCTTGGATTCTTACCGACAATCTGCATAAACCCGCCCCATCCCAACGCAAAAAGTGCGATCGCATTTCTGTCGTTGGGGCAAGAAACTGGGTTTCTCCGAAAAATTTGGGTTGAGTACGATAAATCTAGGAAAAAACCCGGTTTCACCAGATTATTTGGGCGGTGCGGGTTGAAATGAACCGGACATAATCTAAGAACTGACTAATGACTAATGACTGCTAACTAATGACTAATTTAATATGAATGATGACGATTTAAACGAATTAATAGATGCTTTTACCGCAGAATGCGAAGAGTTTCTCCAGTCAATGGAGACGAATCTGCTGGCGATGGAAGCTGCGGGTTTGACACAGCGACAAGCGGCAGTTAAAGAACTGTTTCGGGCCGCTCACTCGATTAAAGGTGCGGGTTCGATGTTGGGCTTTCAAAACGTGTCTGTCGCAGCTCACACGCTGGAGGACTGTTTTGTCATTTTGCGCGATCGCACAGACTTGTCGGCTCTGGAACCGACTACTGTGAGTGTTTTGCTGCGGGGGGTGGATGCTCTCAAAAAGATTGCGGTCGAATCAGTTCAACACTCCGATGTCACAACTCCCGATCAAACCGAAAACTTGGAGGCGATCGCCCAAATTTTCGCTCAGTTCCAGGCCAAGTACGGCAAGTCAGAACAGCCCCCAGTCCCGGCAGTCAGCCAATCGCCCGCCCCGGAAACCCTGAAACTGATTTTTCAACACGAAGTGCCGGCACTCTTCTATCGCCTAGAAACCGAGATTTCCCAAGCTTCCGAAGCAGATTTGGCAACAAGCGTCACCGCCCTCAAGCAGGTTTACTACCAACTCTCCGGTTTGGCTGGAATGCTGCAATTGCCGGATTTTGGGAAAGTTGCCGAACCTCTGAGAGATTTGATCGACTCTCCAGACTTGACTCTACAGCGGTTGCAATCCGAGGGTCGGGCGATCGCCCAAAACTTGCAAACCGCACGCCAACAAATATTGGCAGGAAGGGCGATCGACATCCCCGAAATCTCCCCCACTCCCCCCCACTCCCCCACTCCCCCACTCCCCCACTCCCCCACTCTCACTCCCCCCGAAATCTCCCCCACTCCCACTCCCCCCGAAATCTCCCCCTCCCCGACTCTCCCAGTCCCCAACCCGCAAAGACCGACAATCCGGGTAGACTTAGAACGCTTAACTGAATTGGTGAATCTAGTCGGGGAATTAGTCATCAACCGTACAAATTTAGAACTTCAAGAATCCGAACTGCGCGGCGAAGTCAAGCGCATCCGCCGCAATCTCGTAGATTTAAACCAATTCGGCGGTCAGTTGCGAGAAGAATACGACAGACTCAGCTTTGCAGAGTGGAGAGGGGGAAACGGACACTCTGGATTGGGAAAACTTGCAGCAGCAGAAACAGAATTCCCAACGATCGCTAACGGCAAATCCTCTCCGACCCATGCTCAGTTCGATATCTTAGAGATGGATCGTTATACAGAGTTCCACTCGACAGCGGCAGAAGTGATCGAAACTGCCCAAGCAATTTCTCAATCCGCCACCAAATTAGACACCTTAGCCATCAAATTCGAGCGCAGTACCGACCAACTGCGCCGCATTACCGAACAACTACGCAGCCGCGTCATGCAGTTGCGAGTCGTGAGTTTCAGTCGCGCCGTCGATCACTTGCCCAGAGCGATCCGGGAGATGTGCCTCACATACGATAAGGAGGTCAACCTGCTGCTAGTGGGAAGAGATACCAAAATTGACGAAAGTTTGCTCGATGCTTTGCGCGACCCCTTAATACACTTAGTGAGAAACGCTTTCGACCACGGCATCGAAATGCCCGAAGTTCGGCAAGCAACAGGCAAGCCGGCCAGCGGTCAAATAGAAATAGAAGCCCGCCACCAAGGCGGTCAAACTATTATTACTGTCGCCGATGACGGCAAAGGCATTGACCCGGAAATGATTCGCCGTAAAGTTGTCACAAAGGGTTTGGCGACGGAGGAACAAGCTCAAGAATTTTCCATTGCCGAACTCTACGATTTTCTGTTTTGGCCGGGTTTCAGCACTGCAGAAGGGGTCAGCGACCTTTCGGGGCGGGGAGTCGGGCTCGACGTGGTGCGAACAAATTTGCGGACTGTGCGGGGGACTGTGAAGGTAGACTCTCGCCTGGGAAAAGGTACGAGTTTTATTATTAAACTGCCGCTGCTGCTGTCGATTACTGATGCTTTGATGGTGAAGACCGATCACAATAAAATAGCAGTGCCGCTGGATGCAGTCGAGGAAATTCTGCACATTAAAGCCTCGGAAGTTCACATTGCCGGCAATCAGCCGATGCTGTGGTGGCGGGAGGAATTTATTCGTTTGGTGAGGATGCAAGATTTGCTCGAATACAGCGTCCTCCCGCCGGATGCCCCCTCTCCTGACCCTTTGACCCAAGAGGAAATTCCCGTCCTGGTTTTGGCTTCTACCGAAGGAATGCTGGCGGTGGCCGTGGAACGGCTGATCGGTCAGCAGGAAATTGTGGTTAAACCTTTGCCACCGCCTCTATCCAAGCCTCGCGGTGTTTTGGGGACTACGATTTTGGGGGACGGCCACGTGGTGAATATTCTGGATGTGGACGATTTGGTGGGCCAACCTGTTGTAAATAGTTCGATCGCCGCTGTCTCCGGTAAAGTGCAGGAGATACCGCCGAGTTCGAGTCAGTCACCGCAGATTTTGGTAGTGGATGATTCCTATACAATTCGCCAGTTGCTGTCTCTGACGCTGACTCGTGCTCGCTACCGGGTGGTACAGGCTAAAGACGGCGTGGATGCCCTGGAAAAGTTGCAAAATGGTCTTGATTGCAGTTTGGCGATCGTGGATATTGAAATGCCCCGGATGGATGGATTTGAATTGTTGCGATCTATCAGATCGACCGAGCGGTTTGCTAAGATTCCCGTAGCCATGCTGACATCCCGCAGCGGCGAAAAACATCGGCAAATGGCAAGGGAATTAGGCGCAAATAAATACTTCACCAAACCTTACAGCGAAGCCCAACTTTTACAAGCTATCCCCAAATTAATCCACCACTCAAGAATTTAATCCCCAATCTCAAATTTGCCATCAAATAATCCCTAATCTCAAACAAAAATTATGCAAAAACTAATTGCCCCCGCGAATAATATTTGGAACCTATAGCCTTTCTCAAGCGTGGTGAGGTATTATTGACAGATTATATAACAACAATAACGTATAGGGCCCTTTCGGCCCAACTACGTCCGCGAATATGAGAGCTAGATCCGCTATACGCAGCCGAATTACCTAATAAAATCCAATAATCTCAAATCTAATCATCTCAAATTTTCAATTTAAAATCCAATAATCTATCAATCTATCAATCTATCAATCTATCAATTTAAAATCCAAAAATCTTCAATTTTCAATCTATCAATCTATCAATTTAAAATCCAAAAATCTTCAATCTATCAATCTATCAATCTATCAATCTAAAATCTAAAATCTAAAATCTAAAATCGAATGACTCACGCCAATTACAATCGCCGCTTTCGGAGCAAGAAACAAGTCACTGTTAGAATTGCCCCTAAAAAAATTGTTTCCTTTGAACTAGGAAATATTTACTATGCTGTTCCTATTGAACGAGTGGAGCGCATTGTTAAAAATTTTAACGCCTACGCCAGTTTACCTAACGGTAATAGTTTACTGCGGCATCAAGAAGAACTGATTACCATAATTAGTTTATCCAAAATATTTCCCAGCAGTCCGAGCATTGCTGAGTGCAAATACCTGATTATTTGTACCTTAAATAAAAGCGATCGGTTGGGGATTCCCCTTCCTGATATGCCAAAAATATTGGAAATTACCGAAGAAAGTTTCTGCGAGATTCCCGAATTGTACCGTCAACAGCAACTGCCTCCGGTAATAGAAAAGTTAATTCGCGCACCTGACGGTTCCGAAGTCTTTTATCTGAATTTTGACTTATTTAGCGAAATGTAGGGGGTTCACTTTTCGAGGTATTATAGCATGGAAATGGTATTTTTGCAAACAAAAAGTTATAGATTTATGAAAAAACTCACAATCATGTCGATCGCCCTACTAATTTTTGCAGGAACTCTCGAACTGCCGAAGGTGGGGCTGCAACTAAGTGCGATCGGGCAAATAGAAACACCCCAACCCATCCCAACACCTCAACCAATCCAAACACCCCAACCCATCCCAACACCCCAACCCATCCCAACACCCCAACCACAAACACCGCAACCAATCCAAACACCCCAACAAATCCAAACACCCCCAATCCAAACACCCCAACCAAAAGCAGCCGACCCCAAAAACCTCGGCTACGTCTCCCCAGAATTTGCCGAAAATTTCTCCCAGCAACAAATCGACCAAATCAACGCCAACGTCGAAACGCTGCTGCTAACTCAAAGCTGCTCCCGCTGCGACCTCCGAGCCGTAAAATTAGTTAACATTAACTTAAAAAATCCCATCCTTACAGGATCGGATTTATCAGATGCCAACCTCAGCGGTAGTCGGTTCGAGATATCAGATTTTGTCAACACCAATCTAGCTCGCACAAACTTAAGCGGAGCCGAATTAGTAGGAGCGAGAATCAGCAACGCTAACCTCAGAAAAGCTAACTTGAGAAAGACAAATTTAGACGGTGCAGACTTGCGATTTTCCGACTTGAGAGATGCCAATCTTTCCGATGCCAACCTCCGCAATGCTAATATAGATGGCGCTAGTATCGATCGAGCAAGTATGGCCGGCACCACAATGCCAGACGGCAGAAAAAATCAATAATAATAGAGGTAGTCTTATGTCGCCGATTAAACAACGCCTTCTCGAAGCGATCGAACGGACTCCTGAGCCACTTTTAGAGCAAACGCTGGCATTTCTGGAATTTTTGACCAGTCGGACACAATCCGCGATCGCCCCAGACTTCGACTCAGATTTTGACTCAGATACCGACTCCAACGATCGAATCCTCGCCGATCTGAAAGCCTCCCTCCACCAAGCCAAAGCGGGACAAACCTTTCCCATATCGGAACTCTGGGACGGTATCAATCTCTGATATGTCAGTCCAAGTCACATTCACGGTACTCTTCAAACGTCGCCTCAAAGGACTCGCTAAAAAGTATCGGCAAATTCAAACCGATATTCAGCCAGTCCTTAATGAGCTTATCCAAGGAAACTTCATAGGAAACCAGATTACAGGGACTCAATACACCGTTTAGAAAGTCCGGGCTAAAAACAGTGATGCCCAAGTTGGTAAGAGCGGCGGTTGTCGCTTGATTTATCAAGTTGAATCACCGACTCAAGTTGTTTTACACCTGATTTACTCGAAATCAGAACAAGCAAATGTCTCCGCCGAGGAAATCCAAACTGCGATCGTACAATACCAAGCGAACCCAGACGAATAAGCCATTTTTCAAATCTAAATGTTTGCCCTTCTTGCTCTTTGAGGCGATCGCTGTCACCGTCAAAATCCGTGTCGTGCCTTCCTTCAATTCTATTCAAACAGCCAAAAACCTCTGAATCACCTCATCACTCAACTCGCTAGTGTTTCCAGAAGCCACAATTCCGCCTTTTTGCATAGCATAATACCAGTCAGCTTGCCGCACAAAATGCAAATGTTGCTCCACCAACAAAACAGAAATTCCCCTAGTCGCAACCACGCGGCGTACCGCAGCTTCTATATCTAAAATAATAGACGGTTGAATCCCCTCCGTCGGTTCATCCAAAACCAGCAATTTCGGCTCTCCCATCAAAGCTCTAGCAATAGCTAACTGCTGCTGCTGTCCCCCGCTCAAATCACCTCCCAGGCGATCGAGCATAGTTTTCAAAACCGGAAACAACTCAAAAATTTCATCGGGAACTTCAGGATTTTTGGTTTTGGTTGGTTTCGCTTCCAAACCTAACAATAAATTTTCCTTCACCGTCAAACGGGGAATAATTTCGCGCCCTTGAGGCACGTAACCAATTCCCAATCTAGCCCGCTGGTGAGTCAACTTAGAAGCAATAGAATCTCCCCCAAAAGCAATAGTGCCACTGCGCGGTTGCAGCAACCCCATAATCGTTTTCAGCATAGTAGTTTTGCCCACACCATTGCGACCTATCAAGCAAACCATTTGCCCCGCCATGACGCTTAAATCGACATCGCGCAAAATGTGACTTTCGCCGTAATAAACATTCAAATTAGAAACTTGCAGCATAGTTTTTAATTGGTAATTGAGCCTAGAAATTGGTAGCAACTAACAAATAACTTCTTCCTTCTTCCGACGGACATCGAACTGACATCCGTTACATCCGTTACATCCGTTACATCCGTTACACAATCCGTTGCCGAACTTCCTTCTTCCTGATATCCGTTACATCCGTTACATCCGTTACATCCGTTACACAATCCGTTGCCGAACTTCCTCCTCTTACTCTTCCGGTTTTCCCAAATATACCTCAATTACTCGATCGTCATTTTGCACCTCATCCATAGTCCCCTCGCACAAAACCGAACCCTGATGCAACACTGTCACCTGCCGCGCAATTTGCCGCACAAACTCCATATCGTGTTCAATTACCAACACCGAATGACTTTCGGCCAGCGAAATCAGCAACTCTCCAGTTAACATCGTTTCCTCATCCGTCAAACCAGCCACAGGTTCATCTACCAACAACAAATCAGGAGATTGAGCCACCAACATTCCAATTTCCAACCATTGCTTTTCCCCGTGAGAAAGCAAACCAGCCAAAACATCAGCTTTAGCAACTAAACCAATTGTTTCTAACAAACCGGAAACCGTGCGTTTTTCAGCAGCCGAAGCAGGCTTGAACAAAGTCGAAAAAACATTTTTATGGCGGCTGCAAGACAATTCCAAATTTTCGCGCGGCGTTAAATTCAAGTAAACTCGCGGCGTCTGAAACTTGCGGCCAATTCCCAAGCGCGAAATCCTATCTTCCGACAACTTGCGTAAATTTTGTCCCTTAAATAAGACCCGGCCCTCTGTCGGCTGCACCTTCCCGGTAATCGAATCCAGAAAAGTTGTTTTCCCCGCACCGTTGGGGCCAATGATAACTCGCAGTTCGCCCGCATCCATGCTGAAATTTAAACCGTTGATGGCTTTAAAACCGTCAAAACTAACCGTTAGGTTTTCTATTTCTAATACTTTTCCATTCATAATTAGTAATTAACTCACTAATGGACAACAACCGATACCCTTTGGAGGTGCGTAACGCAAATCTTCTCCTTATTCAGCAGATTTTTTACCCTGCAGCGACACCATATTTTCTACTTTTTGCTGGCAGTTTACTCTCAACTAAAACTGCTATAACTGCTCGAAATAGGAGGTGGAGTAGCAGCTAAAATGCGTTCAGCTAACTTCGAGAGTGGCAAACTTTGTACATATACTTTTCCAGGCCCAGTCATCTTTGCCAAAAACAAGCCTTCACCTCCAAATAAAGCATTTTTAAACCCGCCAACAAATTGAATGTCGTAGTCTACTGTGGGAGCAAAAGCTACCAAACAACCGGTGTCTACTCGCAACACTTCGCCAACTCCCAAATTTTTCTCAACTATTGTTCCTCCCGCATGAACAAAAGCTAGCCCGTCACCCTGCAATTTTTGCAGAATAAAACCTTCTCCGCCAAAGAAACC
Organism: Microcoleus sp. F6_B6; assembly: GCA_036702215.1. Classification (GTDB taxonomy): domain Bacteria; phylum Cyanobacteriota; class Cyanobacteriia; order Cyanobacteriales; family Microcoleaceae; genus Microcoleus. The sequence continues at coordinate 46,694 of JAUBST010000004.1, read as the reverse complement.
GGCACCGAGTCGCTTGGTGAAAGCTACCTCAATTTCAATGCCGTTGGCCGCACAGAGAAATGAGTCTTTTTGACACAAAAATTTACCGCCAAGTTGACCTAAATCGAGGGGAATTACTTTACCCGGATAGGGGGCGGCAAAAGCGACGCGGGCTTTGCGATTTCCGGCGTTGACAAAGGTGGTAATGAAAAAACCCGCTCCTGTCAGCATCCGTTTGAAACCTTGAAATAAGCCGCCGCCTGTAGATGTTTGCATTTGGATGTCGCCTTCCATGTATGTCATGGTTCCAGCTTCAGCCCTGACGCCTTCTTTGGGGTCTAATTCAATTTCGATGAGTTGCAAATCGTCGCCGTAAATTTTGTAGTCAATAATATCTGCCATATGTTTACCCTCAAGTTAAAGAACGAAACTGTTTGCTAAAGATATATAAGTAGGGGGACATATATATTGCGCCTACTCAGAGAGAAACCCAGCTTTTCCCCAGTCTATTGCGATTGCTTCGTTCCTCGCTGCCTGGTGACATTTATTTATGTTCGCCTACTTATATATACACGATCTTTTTGCACTCAATGTTCAAGTTCTTCTTTTTCGCGCTGCACTTGGGGGTCTTGTTCCAGGCTGGGGTAAGTAGATACGTACTTCGGTCTTCTGAACAAGCTGCGGATTTGACCGAAACTTTGATGTTGCAGCCATCCGACTAAGCCGTCGGGCAGCACTGTGACTACTATTAGGAATAGCGCGCCTTGGAAAAATAGCCACACTTCGGGGAATTGTTCGCTCAAGAAACTCTTGCCAAAGTTGACTAGCAGCGCTCCCAATATTGCTCCAGATAATGTGGCGCGACCTCCCACCGCGACCCAGATTACCATTTCAATTGAAAAGGCAATATCCATTGCTTTTGGCGAAATAATTCCGGTTTGTACGGTAAATAATGCGCCTGCAATCCCGGCTAAACCGGCGGAAATTGCAAAGACTAAAACTTTGTAGCCTGTGGGATTGTAACCTGAGAAACGCAGGCGTATTTCGTCGTCGCGAATTGCTACTAGCAGGCGGCCGAAACGCCCGCTGGTCAGCCACCGGCAGAGGGCGTAAGTTGCTGCTAGAAATAGTACGGTGAGAATGTAGAAAATATATTGAGTATCTCGGTCATTTACTGTGGCTCCGAACAGGGTTTTAAAGTCGGTAAGTCCGTTGGTGCCGTTAATCAGTTTTTGCTGACCGTTAAAGAAGTTGAAAAATACAATGGTTGCTGCTTGGGTGAGAATTGAAAAGTAAACGCCTCGAATCCGATTGCGGAATACTAAATAACCCAAAAGTGCGCCCAATATAGCGGGGATGAGAACTACTGCTAATGCTGAGAAAGGAAATGAATAAAATGGTTGCCAAAACCAGGGGAGTTCGGTAACGCCGTAGAGGTTCATAAATTCTGGCAATTGACTGCTGGCGGTTGGGGGAATTTGCAGTTTTAGGTGCATGGCTAAGGCGTAGCCGCCGATCGCAAAAAATACACCGTGTCCGAGACTCAGCAAACCCGTGTATCCCCAAATTAAGTCAATGCCGAGGGCGGCAATTGCTAGTGCTAGAAATCGCCCAAGTTGGTTGAGGCGAACGTCGGGGAGTATTCCTGGGACGAGCAATATGAATGTGAGGGCGATCGCGCTGACAATTGCCGCTTCTTTTAGCCAGGGTTTTTGAAATTTTTTCTGCATTTTTAGCTACGCTCGCAGTTGTAATTTTTAATTTTCTACCGTCCGCCCTTTTTGCGGGAAAATCCCTCCCGGCTTCACTTGCAGAAAAGCCATAATTAAGGCGAATACCATTACTTTTGCCATGCTGGTTGTGGCGAAAAATGTGAAGAAATCGGCTAAAGGCTTGACTGGAGCCAATATTGTTGCTAAGGTTCCCGAACCGATCAAGTAATTTGCAGTACCGATCGCGATCGCAGCAACTACACTCCCCACAATCTTGCCGACACCGCCCACAACCACCACCATAAAAGTATCGACTATATAATTTTGTCCGGTATTTGACCCTACGGAACCGATCAAACTAATCGCACACCCAGCGACACCTGCCAGCCCCGAACCCAAAGCAAAAGTCAGCGCGTCTACTTGTTCGGTAGGTATTCCCAAACACGCACTCATGCTGCGATTTTGCGTCACGGATCTAATCCGCAATCCCCACACAGACTTTTGCAAAAATAGATAAATTCCCGCCAAACAAATTCCTGTCAGGACAATAATAAAAATTCGGGCGTAGGGCAACTGAAAAGTCCCCAGCGGGATGCCGCCCCGCAACCATGCAGGTGCAGTTACGTCCACATTTTGAGCGCCAAACCAAGGTTGAGTTACTGCCAGTTTGTAAGTTTGCCCTAAAAACGCGCTCGCCGCCCAGGAAATACCCAAAGATAAAGGCAAAATTACGGCGATAATTTTGTTGCGAATGCGATCGAAATCCGGGCGCTGCTTCAGCACTCGCAAACCGCCAAAAAACAGCAAACAAAACACCGCAATCCCAATTACCAACACCCAACTCACGCTGCGGACAAACTGCTGCAAAATTAAACTTACGCCCCAAGTTGCCAGCAGAGTTTCTAGCGGCCGCCCGTAAAGATAGCGAATTACTCCGCGTTCCAGAATTAATCCTACCAGTGCAGCTACTAAAAAAGCTAGGGGAATCGCAAATAAAATATAGGTTTCAAAAGCAAATCCTCCGATACCTTTGAAGACATTTTGCACCACGAAAGTTGTATAAGCCCCCAGCATCATCAACTCGCCGTGAGCCATATTAATCACGCCCATCAGCCCGAAAATAATCGCTAGTCCCAGGGCGGCAATTAGTAAAACAGCGCCGATGCTAATGCCGTTAAATAAACCGTCCAATAAGCCGATCGCCACTTTTTATCCTCCTATTTTTCTATAATATTTGGTGCAATTATGTAACAAGCAATGCGCGCAATGCACACCCTAAAGACGCGATTTTTTGTATGAGGGGAAGGTGCGACATCAGCGCACGGAGCGATGTTTTAGGTAAACTAATAAATCGGGGAAAGCTACGCATTGCGCCACCATAAAGACGCAAGTTTTTGTATGAGGGGAAGGTGCGCCCTAAGCACCCGGATCGATGTTTTACCTGCACAGTTATGTAAGGGGAAAGGTGCGCCTGGCGCACCCGGAAAGAGTTTTAAATTAACTTAATTATGAACTCTTGAATTTTCCGCCTTTTGCGGGGTCTGACCAATCGCAAGAAAAGCCTTTTGTTTCAGCGACAAACTGATTCCAAGGAACTGGCTGCACTGCTTCTGGCGTAGCATAAGCGATGTTAAACAAACCGTCTTCTCTCACTTCGCCCAAGCGCACAAATTTAGAGATGTGGTGGTTGTTTTCCATCGTAACTTTGCCCTCCGGCGCGTCAAAGGTTTGACCTAAAGCAGCAGCCCGCACTTTTTCTAAATCGTCGGCTGTTCCTGCTTTTTCGACGGCTTGCTTCCACAGGTAAACCATGATGTAAGCTGCTTCCATCGGGTCGTTAGTCACTCTCTCTTTGCCGTATTTTGCCTTGAAAGCTTCCACAAATTTTGTATTTTCCGGAGTTTCCACAGTCATGAAGTAATTCCAGGCGGCGTAATGGCCTTTAAGATATTCTACGCCGATCGCCTTTACTTCTTCTTCCGCAATACTGACCGACATTGACGGATATTTGTCCGGGCCCAAACCTGCACCCTGCAACTGTTTGAAGAATGCTACGTTGCTGTCGCCGTTGAGGGAATTGAAAATGACGCCGCCGTCTGGCAAAGCTGCCTTAATTTTAGTAATAATTGGCGTGACTTCTGTGCCGCCCAAAGGAATGTAATCTTCCCCAACTAATTCGCCACCTTTTGCTGCTAGCTGTGCCTTGATAATGGTATTTGCCGTGCGGGGGAAAACGTAGTCAGACCCGACTAAGAAGAATTTTTTGCCTTTATTTTCTAGCAGCCAGTCCACTGCTGGTTCGATTTGTTGGTTCGGCGCCGCCCCTGTATAAAAGATGTTCTTGGAACACTCTTGACCCTCGTATTGTACGGGATACCAGAGCATATGATTTTTTTCTTCAAATACCGGCAATACTGCTTTGCGACTGGCGGAAGTCCAGCATCCGAAGACGGTGACAACTTTATCTTGGTCGATCAATTTTTTGGCTTTTTCGGCAAAAGTCGGCCAGTCTGAGTTGCCATCTTCTATGACTGCTTCGATTTGTTTTCCGAGGACGCCCCCAGCTTTATTAATTTCTTCGATCGCTAATTGTTCGGCATCGACAACGCTTTTTTCGCTGATTGACATCGTGCCGCTCAAGGAATGCAAAATTCCTACTTTAATCGTGTTTCCGCCCCCGGATGCTGCTGGTGTAGTTCCTGTTGATGTTGGAGAAGCGGCGGGAGTTGCTGTTGGAGTTGGAGTTCTACAAGCTTTGAGAAATAAACTTGATGTTAGGGTAGCAGAACTGTATAAAATAAATTTCCGCCGATCGAATCGCTTTGTCATTTTTTCTTTTTACTCTTGAATAGATGAGTCAGATGATTGAGAATAATAACACATAGCGACTTGATATTAAGACTCGCTTCAGCACACTGTTGTATTTTTAGCTACAAAACTTATTGTTTTTGACAAAATGAATCTTTTGTGGGGATTGAGGGCAACTGCGCCCGAAACCGGGCTGATACCATTTGAGATTTGAGATTTTAGATTTGAGATTGACCGATCGCATCAGGGTGGGGATCGCGGGCTTACCGGATTTTTTGGGGAAACCGGGTTGAGACACCAAAATACGTCCTTTCAGCAATTAGTGTGTAATTAGAAACCGGGTTTCTTTACATAAATTATCTTATTGATGCTACCAGTTAGACAGCCAGCGGGTCGATCGCAAACTCATAGAAAGCTGGTTTCTCGCTCTCGACAGGTTATTGATGCTAAAACTTAGGCAGCAATCGGGTCGATCGCACACTCATAGGCGAGTATCAAAGCAGGTGACGATCGCACTTCGCTTTGAGTACGATCGTCACCTGTAGAAATGCCCCTGATTTATGGAGAATAGCGGACTCGAACCGCTGGCCTCTGCGGTGCGATCGCAGCGCTCTACCAACTGAGCTAATTCCCCTGATTGAGTTTTAATTTAGCATTTTAGATGCGAGATTGCCGAATCTAAAAGGCTTACAGGTTTTGCTGGCTCTCAAGTTCGCAGACCGTCACTTACACTAGCACGTAACTGCTAAAAAGGTCAAGTATTTTCTGCAGCAGGCTCAGTGGGGGCGATCGAGCAAAGTGCCGCCACTCTGTCCAACTCTAAATCAGCAAAATAGTCCACCGTCCAATTAGCTTGGCGCTGGATCATGTGAAACGGGTAAGTGTGAGTCACGCCCGCAACCTGAATCCCGGCTTTTTTCGCTGCTTCAATCCCCGCAAAAGTATCTTCTAGCGCCAAACACTCGATCGGTTGCAGGTTAAAGTCAGGATATTTCTGGTTGAGAAGTTCCACAGCCAATAGATAGCCGTCGGGTGCTGGTTTGCTCGCCGTCAAGTCGTCGCCTGCGACAATTAACTCAAAGTTTGCTGCCAAACCGGCCAGATCTAACACCAATTCTATATCCGATCGCTGTGCCCCGCTAACTACGGCCATTTTCAGTCCGGCGACGCGAATTTTGTCAATAAATTCTGCCAAACCCGGATAAATCGGCAGTTTCTGCAAAGTATTTATATGAGCTTTGTAAGCTTCTGCCTTGCGCTGCAGCAGTCGATCGAGGTATGTTTCTGTCATAAATCGTCCCCGGCGCTCGAGCAGTGCGGCAATGCAAGCGCGATCGCTCCTTCCCAAACAAACTTCTCGAAACTCCCCACGTTTTAGCTGGAGATTTTCATCGAGCATCAATTGTTCGATTATTTTCTCGTGAATCGGCTCGTCATTAATAATCACGCCATTAAAATCAAATAAAACTGCTTTTAGAGTCATTAGTCATTAGTCATTAGTCATTAGTCATTAGTCATTAGTCATCAGTCATCAGTCATTAGCAAGTTAGTAGGGGCGGGTTTTACCAACCATCTCAACCTAAAACTAACCATCTATGAAACCCGCCCCCAAAGGGCGAGAAATACACCTCAACAATAAGTCAAGCAGGGGCTGGAATGCCTGGTAAATCGCCATCAAAATCAGGAGTTCGATCGCCCAAATTCCACCCCCTCGCCACCTTAGCCTGTTCCACATCTTCCCCAGGCAAAGGTTTCACGCCCTGCGTCACCTGATTCACCCACCAGTGTTCGTGAGTTTGCACCGCCGCGAATCCTGCCGCCCCCGCCCAAGCATCGAGGCTGCCAGCCGCGTAAGACTTAATATAAGGCTCTTCAAAGATATCAGTCAGCCACTCTGTTTGCCGCAAAGTTTTTTGGTTTCCGTCCAAAATTGCCACTTGTCCCCCAACCTTCAGCAGTCGGAAGCTTTCTCGCAAAATTGCCCGCGATACAGCAGGTGGCGTCTCGTGAAACAGCAAGGAAGCTGCGACTAAATCAAAGCTAGCGTCAGGAAAAGCAACGCTTTCGGCCTTGGAGTGCAACCACTGGATATTTAAGCCGGCTTTTTGCGCTTTCATGTCGGCCACTACCAGCATATAAGGCGACAAGTCCAGCCCGACAACTTCCGCTGCGGGAAAAGCTTGCTTGAGCATGAGCGTTGTCGAACCGGTGCCGCATCCCAAATCGATGATTCGGCGCGGTTTCACCCGCACAGCGTCAATTAAGCCTTGCCTGACGACTGTTTCGTGGGGAGGCAAAACATATTGGGTGATTGGATCGTAGGAAACGGCGGCACTGGGGTTGAGGTAGCCGCGTTTAATGCCGTGAAAGTTTTGGCTGCTGTAATATTCGGGATAAACTAGGTTGGGTTGTCGGTAGCGATCGCCCGCCGTTTCCCAGTCGATACCTTCGTAGAGTCGTTTCAGTGCTTCTTCGTCGATCGCCAGTCGCATCAGGGGCGACAAAAAGCGCTCGAAAATTGTATCCTTGCCAACAGCCATAAAACACTTTTAACAAAAACTCTTCTAATTTTAGCCAACGGGCGTAAATTTAGCATTAATTAAAACTGTTGAGTCCTTCTTCCCTCTTCCCTCTCTTCCTTACCTCCGTTACCAAATCCGCAGGCTTCCTTTCCCACTTCCTGCTTGTACAAGTTTAAAAAATGCAACTATAGACACGCTCTAAACACTTATTTCATCAGTCATTCCCCAATCTCAAATCTCAAATCTCAAATCTCAAATCGTATTACTTTCCGTTAGTAATAGGAATTTTTACCAAACACTCCGTGCCTCCGCCCGGAGGTTTAGAAATTGTGATGCTGCCGCCGTGTCCATCTACTACAATTTTGTAGCTAATTGCTAACCCCAAACCCGTGCCTTTGCCCACTTCTTTAGTAGTAAAAAATGGGTTAAAAATTTGGTCTTTAACGCTGTCGGGAATGCCGGGGCCGTTGTCGGCGATCGCCACTTTCAGAAATTTAGCCCCATGTTCGCGAAATACTCGCGTGGAAATAGTAATAATTTTATCCAGGCGATCGATCTCGTTCAAAGCATCGATCGCATTGCTCAGCAAGTTCATAAACACCTGATTTAGCTGAGAGGGATAGCACTCGACTGAAGGCACTTTCCCGTATTTTTTGACTATATAAATTCTATTTTTAATGCGGTTGGAGAGCAGCAGCAAGGTATTTTCTATACCTTCGTGAATGTCCGCTAGCTTTTTGTCAGATTCATCAAGGCGAGAAAAGTTTCGCAAAGAAAGAACTATGCTGCGAATGCGTTCGCTTCCTATTTTCATAGAATTCAATATATGCGGCAAATCCTCTTCGATAAAGTCTAACTCGATTTCTTCTGTAAAATCTGCAATTTTCTGGGGAACCTCTGGGAAGGCTTCTTTGTATAAACTCACCAACTCTAATAAATCTTTAGTATATTTGCTGGTGTGAGGCAAATTAGCCGAAATGAAGTTCACCGGGTTGTTGATTTCGTGCGCTATGCCAGCCACCATTTGACCTAGGGATGACATTTTTTCGCTCTGCACTAAATGAGTTTGAGTTTTTTTCAGTTCATTTAAGGCTCTATTAAGCAGTTTTACTTGGTCTTGGGTTTGACTGTAAAGGTGAGATTGAGTAATTGCGATCGCCAATTGGTCTGCCACAGCTTTTAATAGTTGGATTTCCTCCCTGCTCCAAAGCCAATGAGTAGCGTGGCTGCAAATTAAATAACCCTGCGGCTGGTTCTGAGTCTGGACAGGTACGGCTAAATAGCTATTAGCTTTAAGTGCCGGCGGTTGAGTTACACCCTCGGCCCAAGTGTCGCTCGAAACAATAATTGGTTCGCCTTGACCACTCCCACTCCGTACTAACACATTTTCGAGAAAGTAAGACTCAAACTTTATGCCTTTTGTCGGACAATCAGATGGGCAACATTCCCACAGGATTTGTAACGTTTTTTCTTGCGGTTTGTACCAGCCAAAAGCCGCCATTTCTAGGTGCAGCAAACTTACTATTTCTTCGACTGTACTTTGCACAATTTTGTCTAATTCCAGGGAAGCGCGAATGCGTCCGGCAATCCGGTTGAGCATGGCTTCTCGCTCCGCTTGAGCGCGATTGTTTTCGGAAGAGTAAATTAGCCAAATTGCTGCTAGCATTGCCGGGAGTAGCAGTCCGGCGACTACAGATGTCAGCAAATTTAATGCTTGCAGTTGAGATTCAATATTTTCGCGGGGAATTACTAAGGCCATCGACCAGTTAACTTCCTTGAGGGGAGCATAGGCCACATACACCCATTTGTTATCTATTTTTACCAGTTCGATGTTCGTCTGGCGGTCGATCATCTGCCGCGCAATTGCGGAGAGCGGGAGGTCTTTTGATTGTAAAAAGCTTGGGGCCGGGCGGTCGGTATTTCCGATTAAGTTATTGTTGGGATGAACAATTGGCACTCCTTGTGAATTGAGCGCAAAAGCATAACTGTCGGAACCGTACAGCAAGCTGTTAGCGACCGATGTTACTCTGTCTAATTTAATGCTGCCCGATAGGACTCCAATTACTTGATTGGGAGCGGGAGGTAAAGCCCAAATAGGAGCTGAAATGACGATCGTCGAAACTTTTGTACTGCGGCCGATCAGCGGGTCCGAAACGTTGAGCTGTCCGGCAATTGCTTTTTGAAAGTGTTTGCGGTCTTTGCTGTTCGCGCGGTTGCCTAAAGTGTTAATAAATGAGCCGTCGGGTTGAGTTAATGACAGGACGAAATACTCTTTTAATCTGTATATTTCTCCTTGCAACCGGGGCTCGACTAATTTCCAATTGAGAGTGCCAACCGTAGGATCGTAAGCAATGGTTTCTATTTCTGCTTTGCGGCTGCTGAGCCAGCGGTCGATTTCGTCGGTGCCTTTTTCTAGTTTTAATAGGGCTATTTGCTTTAAATTGTCGAGGATTAGTCCGCGCACAAAAAAATAGCTGATGCAAGCAGTTGTGCTAATGGTTAATGCCGTTGTGCCCAGAATTAGCAGGGTCAGCAAATGGCGGCGCTGCCGTCTGTGCTGCCAAAGACTGTGGGCTTGCTGCCACCCTGATTGAGCAGAATTGCTGATGTTGTCCCAAAAGTGGCGCAGGTTTTTTGTTGGGTGCGGCGTCGGCGCAGACACAGATCCGGCTTGATTTGCTGGGTTTTGCATCATCAAATGTTCCCTCAGAGTCAACTTCATCAAACGGTTTTCGTCATTCGGCAGACTTAATATCAGGCAAGTAGTGAGACAGTTTAAGAAAAGAATGCAACTGTAGCCAAGATTCAAACCGTCGTACTCATCAGTCATTCGCAATCAAAAATCTCAAATCTCAAATTTAAAATAATATGACTTACCTTCCGGATTGCAAACAATTTTTCTTATGGTTGAGAGCTCGCCTTCTATTTTCGCATCAATTTTATATTTCGACCTTCGGTTTACCTACTTGAGGTTAGTGCTTTACGATATCTTTAATATCTATCTCGTTTGTATAACAAAATAATGGTAAATAACACAGAGAAAATACGGAGTTTTTTAACTTAGCAATGTATTATAGTGTATGGGCAATACCCTCTTGACAATTTTACCCATTTGCGATGTAGCTTCAAGGAGAAATTTTTTCGTCTAAAGCTTTTTTAGCCAAGCGGGTTGCATAAACGGTGAGGGCGATCGTTGCTACCAAACCAATGCCGTAGAGAGCCCACTCAGCAGCAGTGCGCGATCGCCCGCTAGATCCGAGTGCAGCCAAACTCCCGGCCAGGGAACCGAGATAAACATACATGACTGTTCCCGGAATCATGCCGATCCAAGATGCGAAAAAATAGTCTTTTAGAGATACCTGCGTGACTCCAAAAGCATAGTTAAGCAAATTAAACGGAAAAATGGGAGAAAGCCGCGTCAGCAGCACTATTTTCCATCCTTCAGAGGCAACTGCCGAGTCGATCGCCTGAAATTTTTGATTGCCCTCTATCTGCTTGGAAACCCAGTCGCGAGTTAAATACCGCCCTACCAAAAAAGCGCAAGTTGCGCCTAAAACTGAACCGATGGAAACACAAACCGAACCGCCAACAACTCCGAACAAAACGCCAGAACCGAGAGTCAGCAAAGAACCGGGGATAAATAGAACCGTTGCGACAATGTAAATTAGAATAAAAGCTGCCGGGCCCCAAGGGCCGAGACTCGCGATCGACTCCAGCGCATTTTTCAGAATTCCTTGAAAGTTAAAAAACTTTGCCGCCACAATCAAAGCCACAGCTAAACCAATCCCTAAAATCAGCTTCCACCTATTTGATGCTGGCGGATTTTCAGCAGGCGATCGCGAATCATTCATTACCTAAACTCCCATTCATTCATTGCATACACCATAAGGTTTGTAGTTGCGCTTTAGCGCTAAAAAACTTTGTAATAAAGCACAACTTTTCCCTAAAATTAAATCAAAGTACCGCCGCAGCTAGAACCGCAACCCGCCGTACAGCCGTAACAATAAGCAGCAGTTTGCACCTCTTGAATCACATCTAAACTGCCAGATTCGAGCAATTTAGCAGTATTTATCTTTTCCCCGCTGCAAGTTTTCGACGGCAGATTTTCCATTTGGTTAAAATCGCAGTCGTAGACATTGCCCAAATAGTCGATCGACAATTCGTTGCGGCACATTAAATGTTCCAGAGTACCGGGATTAAAATTATCCTCCAAAAACCCCAGATAAGGCTTGTGAAGTTTCTTATGTTCCAAATGAAACTTAGTCCGTCCCACCGGCAAATTAGTAATCGCGAACAATTGATTAAAACAAATCCCAAAATGTTCCGCTAAATAAACCTTGTAATCTTGCTCTAACTTGCCCTGTTCCGGTGTTAGCGAAAACTTGTCTGTTGTCGGCACTTGCGGATTGTACACCAAATCCAGAGTTAAATTTGGGTTTTTCCCGTATCCCAACTGATTTAGCTTTTGCAGCGCCAGAATCGAAGTGTCAAAAACACCGCTGCCGCGCATTTTGTCCACATTGTCAGCTTGGTAGCAGGGAAGCGACGCCACAATTCTGAGTTGATGCTGCGCGCAATATTCGGGAATATCTTCAAAACCTTTTTCAAAGTAAACCGTCAAATTAGAACGAACAATTACCTCTTTACCTGCCGCCCTGGCAGCTTCCGCTAGCGGTTTAAAACCGTAAAGCATTTCGGGAGCACCGCCGGTCAGGTCAACAGTTTGAATTTGAGGAAAGCGGCGAATGATTTCAATTAATTGGTCGCAAATTTCCGGGGAAAGTTCTTCGGTTCGTTTCGGGCTAGCTTCTACGTGGCAGTGAGTGCAAGCGAGGTTGCAGCGTTTGCCCAGATTTATTTGTAAAACTGCAATCTGCTTTTTAGTTAAAGCAGAGTTAATTTTGTTTCTGAAAGGTGTGACTGCTGTCTGAATCATGTGCTAAAATTTTGAGTCTGCGATCGCAACGGATTTAGAGGCGTTCGGTCGGAACGCCTCTCATAATTTAGCACTAATTCTAATAGTTCTTAACGCATCAAAACCTAAGAAACCGGGTTTCTTGCCGTTTTTGCGGGTTGTAACGCCTCTTCTCAAAAAAAACCCGGTTTCTGACCACCCGTGCGCGTAGGACTATTAATATTACTTTAGAGAGTCCACTAATTTCTCAACTCGTGCTTTAATTTCATCTCGAACGCGGTGAAAAGTTTCGATGGGTTGTCCGTCGGGGTCGTCGAGTTGCCAATCTTCAAACACTTCTCGCAATACCCACGCTTCGGGTAAATTTACGCCGCAGCCACAGAGAGAAATTACTGCATCGTAGTCTTCGGCATTGAATTCGTTTAATGGGTTGGATGTTTGATCTGTGATGTCAATGCCGATTTCTGACATGACTTGAATTGCTGTCGGATGAACTCTGCTTGATTCTAACCCGGAACTGGTGACTCCAATCTTGCCCGCTCCGATAGTTTTGGCGAATCCTTCTGCCATTTGCGATCTGCAGGAGTTTCTTTTGCAAACAAACATTACTTTTTTCATGGGATTTGCTGGTTGTGATAGGATGTTCTATCGAGATACGACAATATTGTGCGGGGCGGGTTTATTGAGATTGTTAGTAGGAATCAAAGATTGTTGGTGGAACCCGCCCCTACAAATATTGCGGTTAATTTACCGGACACGATCTGATTTTTTGGTGGCGCCTGACACGGATATATACGGCGATGCCGATCTGATTAGATGCTTTTGCCTTAATTAACTTCAAGGGCGCGATTTGCTAGTGCGATCGCCTCTTTAGCGGCTTGTTCCTTGCGTTCGCTGTAGCGATCGGTCAAATAGTCGGTTTGCTCGAGCGCTGCAGCAAGGTAAACTTGTACAGTTCGCACACGCACAACTCCTGTTGCTGCAGCAACTCCAAAATCTGAAGCCGCAGGGGGTCAGAAAGAGCGTGAAAGCCAGCAGCGATCGATCTATCTGCAACAGGCGGCGCGATCGGAGAATTTTTAACCATAAATTACCCTTAAAATTTTATTCAAAAACTCCCGCCGTGGTTTCTTGTTTTTACCGTTAGATTCGATCGGGTTATCCTTTGATGACAATCCCAAATCAACTGCGAACTCTTTCACTTCTAGGACTAAGGATTAATTCTCTTAAGCTGTCGCGCATTTAAATTGTATATTCTCCGCGGGCGGGACGCCCAACCCCTACTCCCCACAAGACTTTGATTTTTTTTTGACATACAATTTATATCATGTCCGGTCGATTACCCTGATTCCTGTAGGGGCGGGTTCACCAATAATATTTGCCCCTAACGGACAATCTCACAAACCCGCCCCGGCAATTGTATTATGGGCGAGCGATCGGACATGATATTAAATACCGCAACAGCTTACCGATGCAACACCCAGTAAGCGCCGCCGCTGATTACCGCAGCAATTGGCAAGGTCAAAATCCATGATAGTAGAATCTGATAGAAAACGCGCACATTAGCTTTTTTTGAAATCAATCCCACACCAAAAATTGAACCTACCGAAACATGGGTAGTAGAAACTGGAAGCCCGTAGCGACTGGCACCAATAACTAAAAATCCCGTCACTAAGTTTGCCACCAGCCCTTGACCTGTATTCATTGCTGTCAGCTTTTTGCTCATTGTTTCGGCCACTTTTTTAGCATTCAACAAACCGCCGATCGCCATACCCAAAGCTACTGCTAAACTTCCCCACTGAACAGATATCGCTTCACCGACTAACATCAGCGAAACAATTTTAGGAGTATCGTTCAATCCTCTGGCAAAACTGACGATTCCCGCACTCATAAAATGGCAAACATCCACTAACTTTTGGCTGGGAATTTGTAAGAATTTTCCCAGGTACCTTTGCGTGCATTTATCTAGAGAATCGACTGCAACATCAGCGGTTGTGATGCACTTCAGTATGTTAGTTGCATCTGGCTGGGGAATGGGAATAATCTGTTGAGTTTGACCAGCGCAAATACACCATTCTTTCTCGATTCCTAAATAAACTCGCAGGTAGCGAGACAGCCCATAAATTAAAGCTGCTAATGGAATCGCTATCATGGGGCTCAGCAACAAAGGCATTAGAAAAGTGTTCTGCAATGCTGTAAAATTAACTTGAGTACCAATTGCGACTAAACCTGCACCGACAAGCGCACCTGTAAGACCGTGAGTTGTGGAAATAGGGAATCCAGTTAAGGTAGCAAGAATGACGGTTAAACCCGCAGCGATCGCGACTGCCAAATGAAAATCTGTGCCATTGGCGATCGCGTCTGGAACTAGCCCTTTTCCCGAAAAGCTTTTCACCAGGGTTTCTGCTAGAAAAATAGAAAAGACTGAACCTGCAAAAGTTGTAATCGTTGCCCAACCAATTGCTGTTTTATAATTCGTCGTTTGACTGCCAAACAGTGTCGCCACGCCTTTAAAATTATCATTAGCACCATTGCAGTATGCTAAAAAAAATGTGGCGATAAATAACCCAATAAGTAACATTTTATTGCTCAGAATAAGTGTTTATTTGAAACAGTTTTTGGTCGGGGCCCCTACAGCACCGAATTTGATTGTATAGACACAGTTGCCTCAAATAAAATAATGAAAATATTAAGATTTCTTTGGGGCTAGGCGAGCGATCGCGTCTTAATTTCGCGCAACACGGGCGCGATATTGAACGATACTATAATTAAGGAGCGGCGATCGCGGACGGTACGCTCAACCCACCCATTCACTTAGGATTTTGTACCCTTGCCGGCACATCAGTGAGTCCTGCCTTCTGCATCAGCGAAATCACCCCTATAGATAGAATTCCCCCAAGGATTGCCCCGACAACTATCAGGATAATAAAGACTTTTTGCAGAGTTTTTTTAGTTGCCGGGTGGTACTGTCTCGGCAATGCTTCACCTTGCTCGTCAACTTGTTGCTCCAAGGGGTCTAGCGGATTGGAGGGATTTGAGTTAAAGGGATTGGGTGCTTGATTCATGGCTAGTTTTGGTTAAAGGATATAAAGAACTATTTTAACTTACGATTTGCCGTCGCAGCTTATATAATATATTCTGGTTTGACTCAAGACTCAATAAAATTTATTAAGATGCCGATAATTTTACCAACATTATTAATAAAATATTCGCTGGTGTCAATCTCGATCGCAATTCCTTCTAATTTGAAAAATTTCCAAATACTCCCAGTTGTAATCACTCCATAAATTTTCTGAATGTCATTTTCTTGACGCTGGTTAAATATTTGTGCTGCGATCGTTTCTGCCATGCACTGTCCTAAGCCGGATTGGATGTTGTCATTTTTGGCTTCAACCAAGGCGATAACAGGGGATTCAATGACTAGCTGTTCCGGCGATCTGCTAATTAGAAAATCGCAATAACCGCTCAAACCCCTAGCAGGGTCTACATTGAATTCTCGACCTGAAAATAAACTCATACGTTGCGGCAGCAGTTTTTTTATCTCAACTAATATGGGCGCGACAATTAGCTCGGAGCGAGCTTTTTCGGAATTAATTTCTAGTGCTAAAGGCAGATTGAATTGCAAAGTTTCTTGCAAAAAACTGCTTGGTTCTATTTCGGGAATGTCGGCAAACAAGCCCATCTTGCTCGAAAAGGCGATGCCGAAAGTTGCCTTAATTTGTTCTATGCTAAATTGACTGTAGGGCATTTAACTCCCTCTCCCGAAAAATTAAGTGTTTTTGAGAAGCTAACATTATATCACTTGAGGCGCTAAAATTTTGAAGCGGGGGTATTTATATACTTGCCTGCTTGTCCAATGCTTTCTGTCAAAGATAATTACTATGACGTTACGCGAACTTCAAGACCTAGCACTGAGGTTGTCTGCCGAGGAGCGATGGCAGTTAATTAATGCTTTGATGCGATCGCTCCAACCGAAACCCCGATCGAAGGTGAAACCGAAGGGTTTAGCCGCGAGTTTAATTGGCATTGCGAAAACGGACGCGCCACCACCTACAGATGCAGAAGTAAAGGCAATGTTGGATGAGCGGTTAGTGCAAAAGTATCTGTGATGAAAGTTTTATTTGATACCAATGTTTTACTGGATGCAATGCTGGCCCGCGAACCTTTTGTAGCGGATGCTGCTTTTTTACTGAATGCAGTTGAATCGGGGCGAGTAGAAGGGTTTATGTCGGCGACCGCGGTCACGGATGTGCATTATTTGGTTGGACGACAAACCAAGAGTTCTGAAGCTGCGATTGCAGCGGTAACTCGACTGTTGGCATTGATGGAAATTTGTGCGGTGGATAGAGAGATTCTGGAACAAGCGATCGCGCTGGGATTGCCGGATTTTGAAGATGCGGTGCAGATAGCGTGTGCGATCGAGTTAGAGTTAGAGGCGATCGTTACTCGGGATGTGAATGGATTCGCAGGGTCGCCGATTCCCGTTTTGTCACCTCAAGAACTGAGAAATCGGTTGACCTAGCAGAGGGCTGAATAAATTAGGAAATCGGTGTTTCATCCCGCCTTAAAAGCGCGGAAATGAAACGCTTACAACAAAAATATCGGTATCTGTTATCCTTCTACTTTTGACAAACGATCGAGAGAAATTGTTGCCGCCTCAGATACTTGAGAATTGCTATCTTTTTCTAAGTATTTTAAAGCCGAAACGCTCTTAACACTCGGCAAATTGCCCAAAGCTTCAGCCAGCCTCTGGCGGATCAGCCAATCTTCCGACTGAGCAAAATTGAGGATGCGATCGATCGCCCCAATATCTTTAATTTCCCCCAAAGCCGAAATTGCCGCCTGCTGGATCACCACTTGCTCGCTGTCGAGAGCTTTTAGCAGCACGTCGCGGGCCCGGGGATCTTTGAGATTTCCTAGAGAAACAGCAGCGCTGAAGCGCACCAGCCATTCAGTATCTTCGTAAAAAGCCCGCACCAAAGCATCAAAAGCTCTGATATCTTCCAGATAGCCCAAAGCGCCTGCAGCGTCAGCGCGAATGCCGTAATCCGGGTCAGTTTCTAGCAATTTGACTAGAATGGGATAGCATTCAGCAGTCGGTTTTACCCCGAGAGCAAACACAGCCATCGATCGCACTTGCAAACTTTCGTCGTTCAACACCTTTTTAATCAAAGGCACCGCCTCTGCAGCAGGCACATTCCGCAAGTTGGCCAAAGCCACCATTCGATCGGCGGAATTTTCGCTTTCTAATTTGGCTGCAATTTGCTCTAAGCTTAGAGTTGTCATTATGGGTAAATCTTGTAGTAAAACTTTACATTCGGGTTATTTTGATTATAGGGGAGTCTCAGGGGAAAAGCAGGCAGTAAAAACCGCCCTGCGTATTGGAGATGAGTAAGATTGCGGATTAGCGAGACGATTAATCTAAAGTTCAGATTGCGTGGAAATAATCAATGAGAAAGTTTATTATTTAAATCCCAAGCACAGGCGAGGTGTTTCTGCCGTTCCCTAAGGCTTTGCCCGATAGTTAGCCGCCCTCTGACAACCTGCCATCCACTATGCCGTTTTACCACCCGCCCTTTTACTCCTCAGCCTTAGAACAAGCGATCGATCGCTACCCCCTCACTGCCGGGCCAGAAACTTCCTTAGCAGTGGCGATCGCGCTGATGAGTCAGTTGCAAAACAGTTGTCCCCTAGTCAAAACACCTGTACCCTCAGACCGGGCGGCGGTGACCGAAACATCTGCGCCGGAAAAGGTGCGGGCCGGCTGCGTGTTCGTCGTGCAGAACCAGCAGACTATTACCACAGGCAACTTATCCGACAACCCCAGCCGCGGACTGTTAATCGGCATATTAACTCCCGCCGACCTAGTGAGGCTGATAGCTTCGGGCACAATAGACAACCAGCACAAAGTAGCCCTGCACAAAATACCAATTTCCGAAGTGATGTCCCCGGTGTCGGTTTCCCTCACAGAATCCGATGACCAAGACGTGTTTACCGCCTTATCCTTATTTCGCCAGCACAAGATTCGCTATTTGCCGATCGTCAATCAATTTCGCCACTTGGTAGGAGTGCTGACGCGGGAAAGAATTCGCCAAGTATTGCAGCCTTCAAACATTCTGAAATTGCGGCGGGTAGCAGAATTAATGACTACGCCAATTACAGCGCCTCACACCGCCTCGCTGCTGAGCATAGCCAAGCTGATGTCAGAGCATCAAGTCAGTTGCGTAGTGATTACAAAAAACAAAGAATTAACAATGGAGAAGCCCAAAGATGACTATACCTCCATTTTTCACTATTCCTTTCACCAACCTCTGGGAATTATTGCCGAATATGACCTGGTGCAGGCACAGTTTCTCGAACTAAATTTCAAGCAAACCCCAGCTCAAAAAGTCATGAGAACTCCCCTGCAATTTCTTCAACCTTCCGATTCCCTATGGACGGCGCACAAAGAAATGCAGCAGCAACAAGTGCAGCGGTTGGTCGTGTGCGGGGGGCGCGGAGAACTGTTGGGAATTATTACTCAGACCAGCTTGCTCAGAGTCCTCGACCCCACCGAAATGTACCGAGTTGTCAAACAGTTGCAGCAGTCGGTTTATCAATTGCAAGCCGAAAAAGTGGAACTGTTGCAAAGCCGCAATGCCAAACTGGAACAGCAGGTGCGGGAACGGACTGCAAAACTCCACGAACAATTGCAGCGCGATCGGCTGTTAACTCACATTTCCTTGCGGATTCACCAATCCTTAAACCTCGAAGAAATTCTCAACGCCAGCGTCGATGAAGTCCGCCAAGTTTTGCAAGCTGACCGAGTAGCAATCCTGCATTTAGAGTCCAGCAATTACGGCATTGTAGTGGCAGAATCCGTTGCCGAAAATTGGCCTTCAATCTTGGGAGAAATCATGCCGGATAATATTTGGCAAGAATCCGCTTCGGTGGTCGAACAGGAAATTTATGCCGTTCCAGACCTCGACCAAGCCTGTTTGAGCGCCGAAAAATATGCCCGGTTCCAGCAATCGCAAATCAAAGCTTATTTGATTGTACCAATTTTGCAAGACGGCAATTTGTGGGGGATGATGTGTGTCCATCAGTGTTCCCAATCCCGTCAGTGGCAGCCTTCGGAAGTGGATTTGCTGCTGCAACTGGCAACTCAAATCGCGATCGCCATTCAGCAAGCCCAACTCTATCAGCAAGTCCAAAATCTCAACACCGACCTCGAACGCCAAGTCCAAGAACGCACCGCAGAATTGCAGCAAAAAGTTCACGAACTCCAGCATTTAAATGTCCTCAAAGATGAATTTCTCAGCACCGTTTCTCACGAACTGCGGACGCCTTTAGCTAATATAAAAATGGCTATTCATATGCTGAGAATTTCTCCCACACCAGAGCGAAGCCAGATTTATCTAGAAATTTTAGAAAGAGAATGTACTAGAGAAACAGATTTGATTAATGCTTTGCTAGATTTGCAGCGGCTCGAAGCAGCAACTTGTCCGATCGACCTCGAACCAGTAAACTTAGAAGTCTGGCTGCCTACTATTATCGACCCGTTTTACACCCGGGCCCACGACCGCCACCAAGATTTGCGAGTAGAGTGCTCGCGCCACCTCCCCACGATCAGTTCCAACCGCGCTAGTTTGGGACGAATTTTAGCCGAGCTCCTCAACAATGCCTGCAAATATACTGCCAATGACGGCGAAATTTTTCTGAAAGTTGAGTGTAAAAACGGAGACTGGGAACAAGGAGGACAAAGGACAAATTCGCGAGAAGCAAGTGCTATGGCTTCAGAAATCCAATTTATACTCAGCAATCAATCGTCCATTTCCATAGAGGAATTGCCTCGAATTTTTGAGAAATTTTATCGAGTTCCCAACGCCGATCCTTGGAAACAAGGAGGTACAGGTTTGGGTTTAGCTTTGGTTCAAAAACTTGTCGAACAGTTGCAGGGAAAAATTGAGGTTGAAAGCAGGAATGGCTGGACTAATTTTATCGTCACATTTCCTACCAACCCGGATGGAAATTAGTCCGCCATCAATCAATTTTAAATTTTAGATTTTAGATTTTAGATTTTAGACTGCGGCCTAAGAGGTTCGGCGAGCGCGACTTGACGCCTCGCGCTCAGTCGAACGATTTTAGATTTTCGATTTTTACTCCACAGACGAATCTGGGAGTTGGAACAAGAGTCTAAAATTTTGGGAGTTCCACGATCGAAAGCATCCAGGATACCCGCCACCTGATTCATTCCGAAAGCAGACTCAGGACGGATAAATAAAAAACGTGCTCCGATGAAACTTGCCCCCCGAATTTATCCGTGGGGTCAATGCTTCAATTCTTCAATTCTTCAATCTAAAATCTAAAATCGATTGACTCCTGTCGGGGGCTGGTATCCTTTTTTTGGGAGTCATCTTTGTTGGGTCTCACTCTTTTTTAGAAGCTAGTTTGCGGATGGGAGACGGTGCTGGTGTCAAATTCAAATATTCATTTTTATCTTCCACAACTGACAATCTAGATGCTGGATGCTTCTTGCGTTTAGGGGCATGATTCGCAACTGTGCCCAAGCATGGTATGCCAAAGTTTTCCAATTGACTGAAAACTTTTTGGACTTCTGAAAAAGGAACCTGCTGAATTGCTACAACCATCAGTATGCCATCGGTGCGCGCCGCTAAAAAATTCGTATCTTTACTGTCCGCCAGCGGCGGCGTATCGTAGATAACTAAGTCAAATTTTGCCTGAAGTTCTTCCATTAAATACTGCATCTGAGATGAGGCCAGCCGTCTGGCAGTACCAGGACCCGGAAGACCGGCAGTTAATACAAAAAGATTATCTGCTAGATGCGATCGCTGGATCATTTCATGGGGTTCGTTTTTATGGTCGAGCAAGTTGCTCAATCCCTTGACATTAGGCAGTTCCAACAGCAAGTGCAGGCTGGGCGAATGCAAATTCGCGTCTACTAACAGCACTCGCTGACCCGCCAGCGCTGCCACGTGAGCTAAGTTTAAAGCAACGGTAGATTTGCCTTCACCGACTGTAGCCGAACCAATTGCCAAAGAACTAATAGTTCGATTTGAAGAAAGAAAGCGGATATTAGTATAAAGAGAGTCAAAAGCTTCTATAAATTCCGCAGCAATTTTCTTATTACCCTCTTTTCCTTCAAGATAAGCATAGGCCTTAGCAATAGAAGGCGGAAATTTTCTAGCATTTTTGTCAAGAGGAATTGCTCCCAATAAAGGCGCTTCAACCGCATCTTTAACGTCATCAGCACAGTAGAAGATATTGCGGAACTTTTCAATGAGGATAGCAACTCCCAGACCCAAAACTAGCGCCCCAACAACTGCCATCATCAATTTGTTTTTAGCTTTCGATGGAACTGTCATCAGCTTGCCCTTCTCATCTCGCGGTATCTGCGGTTCAGAAATTATTTCCCAAGGTACTTGGCTTTGAGCTGCTTGGACGCGCAGAGTTTCCCGCTGGCTTAAAAGTTGATCGCGGGTGCGGGCGGCTACTTCTAATTGTTGTTGCAGTTCGTTGTAGCGGCGGGCTATGGTGGGAAATTCTGTTGCTTGCCTGTTTAAATTGTTTTTAGTTTGGGTGATTGCTTGAAGGCGAGCTTCTAAGACTTCAACTTGGTTAGCAGTATCCACCAATTGTTTGATCAAGCCTATGCGAATAGAATTTTGAAAATTCTGAACTTTAGAATTGGCTTGAGTGCCTGCTAAATTTTGGCCCAAAATTTGCTCAGTTTGCTGGTTGAGCAAAGCTACTAAATTTGCCCGCTTGCGCTCTAAAGCTTCGACTATAGGGTTAGCAGATTTAAAACGAGCTGTTTCTACAGCAATCTCACCTTCTACTTCCTTAACCTTGGTCAGCAACTCTTTATATTGAGGTTCTTCGCTTAAAGCTGAAGCAGCAATAGCTTCATTTGGTGTAAAATCTAATTGTTTTTGCAAGTTAGCGTACAGCGTTTTCTGTTCTTGCAGTAGCCTTTGAGTTTCTAACTCTAAAGTTTCTACGGTACGAACTTGCTCGATTAATTGCGCGCCTTGTTCTTGAGGATCGGTAATCTTTTGCTGCTGCTGTATAGCCTGTAACTCCGATTTCAGGTTGTTGACGCGCTTGTTGAGTGCCGGAAGCTGGTCTTCAATAAATTTAACACCTTCACCAATCCGAGTCTTGCGTTCATCAAGACTGTACTTTAAATATTTCTTTTTAATTTCTTGTAAAACGAACTCAACAAATTCAGGGTCATTCCCCATGAAGCGAACTTCCAAAATTTTAGTCAGCGTCATCTGATCTTCTCCCAGCCGCAAAACGGCTAATTCTTTTTGAAGAAGTTTCTCGGTAAATTGTGGATATCGTTTTTGGACTTGTTTAACAATAGCCCCCAGCATCTGAGGACTCTGAAGAATTTGCAGTTGAGTTGCATAGTCCAAACTAAAAAAATCTCGACTAGGTACTCCTCCCCCCTCGCTGCGAGTGGCTAGAGCAGCGGGGTCAGCAATTCTTGCCTCCGTTGTCACGGGTTCCACTAGCATCCGAAAATCGCCTTGATATGTTTTCTTGCCTCCGCTGATCTGATAAGCAGCTCCAGCGCCGACTAGACCTACAATCCCAATAATGATGAGGGCTTGTCGCTGAAAAGTCCTCAATAACGGCTTTAGGTTCAATCCTTTCTGAGGCTGCGCGCTTAACTCTTCTCCCTCGTCAACGGAAAATTGTTGCACCTGTCGGCTCTGGTTGCTAATGGGTACGATATGAGCGTCCTGTTCTCTTTCCATGTTGACCTCTTGGATATTTTGTGGGTAAAATCAGCTTTCTTCTGCGAGCCTTCAGGTTGATACTTTGAGCATTGGCTTAAGGATATCACACGAAATTATTGGTTGGTCGATCCCACTTCCTTCTAATAGTTCTCACTACTTTCACATAGTATACAAAAATAACTAAATCCCTATGCTATGCCGGCGGCAAAAGTTATT
The DNA here is from genome assembly GCA_036702215.1 of Microcoleus sp. F6_B6. Taxonomy (GTDB): domain Bacteria; phylum Cyanobacteriota; class Cyanobacteriia; order Cyanobacteriales; family Microcoleaceae; genus Microcoleus. Next base: position 23,794 of record JAUBST010000004.1, on the reverse strand, counting down.
TTACAACTGCAGGAGAGTTATATCAGACTGCATTTGGGTCTGCTGCGTTGTGCTTGTATTTAGGGTTTCCGGGTGGCGAAGCAAACTTTTTCAGGTGTCGCTCCGCTTCGCGACAGGGGGTTCAATAACTTTACCAAACTTTTACAATTGACCGTAACACCTCAGCCGCCGCTTGCGCTGATATTGGTTTGTTCTCTATGCCATTTTTCGGTTCGCAGTCCAGGGCAGAAGCACTTGTTAACTTACGCGCTAACTCACCGGCTAAAAAGTTTTACATTTCCCATGTAGATATAATTAGCCACATTCAGCAGATTTTTGGGAACGGCAACTAATCCCATCAATTTCCGAAAAAAATCTGTTTCTTTTTTTTATTATAAACTTTTTGAGGAGCTGGATGACTCATTAAGCATATAGACTTAGGCAGTGTTACAATTATATCACAAACTCCTCTCTATAGTGCGCGACAGACATAAAATTTAATAACTTGTGTTCTCAAGCTCGATCGACATCTGGAACAACTCAAGCATTCGGGGTTTTTCTACCGGGGCGGACGGCGCGGCGCGATTTATTTATTTTCATAAAAAAACTAGGTTTCTCCGTTCCGGGGCTATGACTAAAACTATCGCTTTTCTTCGCCCTCCGAGCAAGCTATAGCAATCCTTTGGGTAAACGCGCAACGGGCTTTTTTGGGAATTAACCTATGCCATAAGAAAATGACACATTGTTAAATAAAAAAAAGAGTTCGCACAGGATGAGAGGATTGCTATCGATATCGCTCGGATTAGCTAGTGGTAGTTGTTATTTTTCGATTTTACTAATTGCCAACTACTCATTATTAACGCTTACTGACTTTGTGCTTTTCTTTCTCGAAGTTTCAACAATATTTCTGCATGAACTTCGCGGGTTATGGGATAAAAATATGTGAGAATCATGCCAGCAATTAAAGCAATTGTCGGCAGCGGCCCGATCGCAACTCGAATCGCAAACAGTGCAGACTCTGGCTGTACGGGTGCAGGCTGTCCGGGAACTGTAGATAGAAATCCAGCTCCTTCTAATGCTTGGCCTACCAACCACAAACCCCCTGCCAATCCGATTTTTTGCAGCAGTACCATAAACGAATAGAAAACGCCTTCGCGTCTTTCTCCTGTTTGCAGTTCGTCGAGTTCGATCACATCCGGTATCATCGACCAAGGTATTAGATAAGCAGTGGAAACTCCGACACCTGCCATGACTGCTAATAAGTACATCTGCAATACTTGTCCTGGTTGCAGGAAAAACAGTCCGGCTTGGGCAATAATCCACAAACTCATGCCCATAAAATATACGGCTTTTTTGCCGTATCTCTCGCTGACTTTACTCCAAACAAATAGCATGATTAATGCAGTGCCTTGAACTGCGATCGCCACCAAGCTAAAAACGTACTGTGGCTGTTGCATCCAGTTAACAACAAAGTAGGGAATAATAGTAGCAGTCAACTGCACTCCCAGCCAAGAAAAAAGATAAATTCCAATTACGTACAAAAAAGGGCGATTGCTAAATGCAATCTGCAACTGTTCTTTCAGCGGCAAGGAAGTAGAATTATCTAGTTCTGCGTTTTCTAATAGTTGGGCTGCGACGTGCTTGCGAGTTCCCAAAACGCACCAGTACAAAGGCAAGACAGAGATAACTGCACTGATTGCACCTAATACTAAATATTGTTGATTTGGGTCTTTTTCAAATACACGAAAGATAATTAGAGCTAAGATTAATGAAAAGATGCTGCCGCCAATGGAGAAAGCAAACCGAAAACTATTAAGGCTAGTGCGTTCGTTGTAGTCTTGAGTAAGTTCTGGAGTCAGGGCTGTGTAGGGAAGATTGACAGCGGTGTAGGCGGTGTTGAACAAAATGCCGATCGCAACATAGTACCAAAATAACACCGTGTAATTCGTGCTAGGTACAATCCACTGCAACAAGAAGAATATGCCGAAGGGAATGCCACCATATATTATCCAAGGATATCGGCGGCCCCAAGGGTGAGAAGTGCGATCGCTCAAAACCCCCACAATCGGGTCGTTTATGGCATCCCAAACCTTGCCAACTACCAAAATATTGCTGGCCAAGCCAGCAGGTAAACCAGCGACATTGGTAAAGAAAACTAGCAGGTAAAATGCCAACACATTCGCGGTAATTGCCGGGCCGAGGTCGCCGGCACCGTAAGCTAATTTTGTCGAGAAACTGAGTTTTCGTGTTGCGGGATTGTGGGCGGCTGGTTGAGGGGGGGAAGTGTTGCTCATAAACTTTGATTTCGAGATTTTTTGGCAGTCACAGTCTTTCCAGTAGGAGTATAACTCACGCTACGCCCTAATACTATGTTTTTTGTAGCGATCGGGATTATTCTGAAGAATTGGTAATTGACAATTGGGAATTGGGCATTGATAGATTTGTAGGGGCGGGTTCACCAACAATAATCGCCTGTAACTAACAATCTCATAAACCCGCCCCCACCCAACGGTAAATCGCAAAATACCTCTTTTTTTGAATATACAAGGGGCGGGTTCACCAACAATAATCGCCCCAAAACAAACAATCTCAAAAACCCGCCCATACCCAACTTTCCAAGCCAAATGTACGTTCAGATTTACGGTGGGGTGGGGGCGGGTTTATATGAATTGTCGGTCATTGTTATGTATAGTTTGTGAACCCGCCCCTACAACGTTGTGGTAATTCCAGCGACATCAATATACACAATACCCGTAGATACCGTATGTACGTTCAGATTTACGGTGGGGTGGGGGCGGGTTTATATGAATTGTCGGTCATTGTTATGTATAGTTTGTGAACCCGCCCCTACAACGTTGTGGTAATTCGAGCGATATCAATATACACAATACCCGTAGATACCGTAGCAGCTACGTACCATACAACGGGCGGGTTGTACCCGAAATATCGATCGGCAGCTAAAGATATCGATAAACCAGCCGCCCACAGACTTAAGGAAACAGTTGCGAAATCTGAACTTCTATTTCGGGAAATGCCAGCATTGACAAAATTACATCTTCATTAAATACTGTTTCTTGCCTGTAATTTCCCCCCATCGGTTCGCGAAAAACATAAACTTGCCGCGTGTTAACATCAAGTATCCAATAATCAGGAATTCCCGCCTTAGCATAGGCCGGTGCTTTCCGCCTGCGGTCTGTTTCTAAAGTCGTGTCAGCTATTTCTATTAATAAGAAAATATTGTCGGGTGCGGGATGAAAATCTTGGTACCGCCGGGGGTCGATTTGCACTACAGCAATATCCGGTTCTGGTTCTGAATTTATACTTAGAGTAACCGGGTCTTGGATGCGAATTAAAGCAAGTCCTGCCAGCAGATTTCTGAGATAGTCGGCTGCACAGAGGTTAGTTGCTGCGTGGCGAGGATTTTTTGCACTGATTGAGATAATTTGCCCGTCAATTAATTCGACTCGTTCATCGGGATTGAGAATGCCTGTTTCGGTCAGGCGGCGGTATTCATCTACAGTCCACAAGCGTACATCTGTTACAGTCACGGCACAATTTCCTGTTGCGATATTATCTATTATCCTAAAGGCCGAAACCGGGTTTTTATCAAAATACTGGATAAGAGACTTTAACAATCGTAAAAAACGCGGTTTATTTGGTGTAGTACCGGACTACTTTAAATCCAAAATCCCCAATATAAAATCAAAAATCTAAAATTGCTATGTTAGCAATCTAGATTTAGCTGTAATTGCTCCCACACACCACAAAATAGCATTGACAATCTCCGATCGCTGAATATCTTCTTCATTTAAAAAACTTGCAAACTCTTCCTCAATATTCAAATGGTCTGCAAAATGATAAAGTATGCGCTTGTATTCAGTTGGCATCGGTATTAAAGTAGCTTTCACTAAATCTAAAAGCGGGTTCAAGCAGTTGAGGATAGTAGCTGACTCGTCAAAATCTTCGGCATCGAGCAAGTAAAGCGTTTCTGCTATGTCACAAATAGCGTCTATTTTTGTTGGTAACTTTTCCAGTTCGCTGACATCGATATCGCACAGTTGGAGAGCGTTAATCGCTAATTCTGGACGGTTAAAAAATACAAGTTGACCGCCGGCTACTAAAGGCGGCTCTTGTTCTCCATAGACAATTAGAGTATATAGATTTGGGACTTCGGTGTCGGGGTAAATGCGGAAACCGAACAGCCACAGCAATTTTTCGGGGGGATTTGGGTTCGCGGTTTGCAGTGTTGTTGCAAAATTTTTTGGTTCTGACATTAATTTTTAATCCCTATAAAATTTACACTCTTAAACCCGGTTTCTGCGGAAAATCTGGGTTGTAGTAACAAATATACAAAGAAACAGGGTTTATGAAAGCGAAAGTGCCTAAGTTTTGTCCTACAAATTTTGCTGGATTATCTCGCAGCACTCAGGGACGGTTGCTCTTTTTTCCATTGCTGCTACTAGGGCTTCGTAAGCTGATTTGTGGCTTTCGATCAGGTTTTTTGCTTGCAGCAAACCCCAGTTTTGTTTGAGTTGAATTTCGGAACTGGGACGGCGCAGTTGCGTTAAAATTGCGCTGATTTTTGTACGGTCTTCTGCTCCTCCTTGTGCGCTGCCGTAAACAATTTTTTCGGCGACTATTCCGGCCATCCACACGGTGCAGTATTGGTCTAAAAGTTGGGAGGAAAGAGTGCCGTTTTGCAGTTGAAATGCTAATTGTTCGTCTTCAAATCGGACGCCGCCTTGGGCTGTTTGACCTTGTTTAAATGCTTCCCAAGCGTTGAGGGCGTAGCTGGTTACGGGAATTCCTAACAGGTGGGCGACTAGGAAGTGTCCGGCTTCATGGTGAAGGATACGATCGCGCTTTTGTTTGGAAGTTCCTCCCAGCCAATCTAATAAAATTGTACCGCCTTGACCTTGCCACTGGAAACTGTCGAGGGTGGCTAGCCCCAACAGGCAAAAAGTGGCGATCGCAGGTACGGCTTCTGGCAAGTTGAATAGAGGCCCCAACAATATTGAAACGGTGATGGCAAAGATAGAAATAGCGATAATATTCAAAGAAGTGTCTTTCATAATTGGCAATGGGTAACTGAGAATTGGTAATGGATAATTTGTAATAGGGAATTGGTTTTAGAGGTAAACTCAGGTACGATCGCGCGATCGGTTTGGCAGCGTCGGGTCATCGCAGCGCCCCGGACTTCCGACAAAAACACCATCTTCCAGTTTGACTGAAAATTGCCGCTCCGAAGCCGCCGATATTAAAAAGATATTAAAATAAGTCAAAGTCAAATAAAAGTGTTAGTGGAATCCTTCATGTCAGTTTTGGCAGCGATCGCAGTTTTAGGTATCTTGATTGTCGTTCACGAACTCGGCCACTTCATGGCGGCGAGACTTCAACACATCCACGTCAACCGCTTCTCCATCGGTTTTGGGCCCATCCTGTGGAAGTACCAAGGCCCGGAAACTGAATACGCCCTCCGCGCCTTTCCCCTGGGAGGTTTCGTGGGTTTTCCGGATGACGATCCAGACAGTACAATTCCCCCAAATGACCCGAATTTGCTCAAAAATCGCCCCGTGCTCGATCGGGCGATCGTCATTAGTGCAGGGGTAATTGCCAACTTGATTTTTGCTTACTTCCTGCTGGTGGTGCAATTGGGCACTGTCGGCGCGACAGAAATCAACTACCTACCGGGAGTTAAAGTCCCGGAAGTCGCCGCAGAAGTCAGTTCGGCCGCCAAACAAGCGGGAATTCGATCGGGCGACGTTGTTCTGTCTGTTGACGGCAAGGAATTGGGCGCTTCCCGCGAAGCAATCAAATTATTGGTAACAGCAATCCAAGATCATCCCAACCAACCCCTAGCGTTGGAAATTCAGCGCCAAGAACAAAAATTTGTGGTGACAGTAACTCCCGAAGTGTCGCCCGACGGCAAAGGTCGCATTGGCGTGCAGCTAACTTCTAACGGCACTGTCGTGCGGCAGAGGGCCGGAATTGTAGAGGCGTTTAGCAAGGCGGCCAAAGAATTTGAGCGGATTGTGGTGCTGACGGTGCAAGGTTTCGGGCAGTTATTTAGCAATTTCAGCCAAACTGCCGACAAGCTGTCAGGGCCTGTGGCGATTGTGGCAATTGGTGCAGGAATTGCCAAATCGGATGCTGCGAGTTTGTTTCAGTATGCTGTGCTAATTAGCATCAATTTGGCTGTGATTAATATCTTGCCTTTACCTGCTTTAGATGGCGGTCAGCTAGCTTTTCTCTTGATAGAAGGACTGCGGGGCAAGCCTCTGCCGAACCGCATTCAGGAAAATGTTATGCAGACTGGTTTGATGCTGTTGCTGGGTTTGGGAATTTTCTTGATTATTCGCGATACTGCTAATTTGGCTGGGTTCGATTTGATGGGCAATCTTCGGCAACAATAGTCAGTAGTCCGCAGTTCCGCAGTCAGTAGTCAGTAGTCAGTAGTCAGTATAGCAATCCTCGCATCATTTGTGAATTTCTTACTCCCTCCCCAAGACATCGGGGAGGGTTGGGGTGGGGTAAAAATTTTACGACTCCTGCAATAATTGCTATAGTTGGTTGTTATTGGTTATTGATTATTGATTATTGGTTATTGGTTATTTGTTGGTTGCCACTAATAACCAATAAGATTAGTCAAGAGTTGAAGATTAACAGTCATTAGTCACTACAGCACTTTTGACTAATAACTAATATTCGCTCATGAAATTTGGAAAAAAAAGCAATGATTACACAACTGCAATCTCCGGAAAAATCAAAAATAGTCTACCCAGATGACAACGGAGAACCCATGTCAGATAATACCGAACAGTTTCGATTAATAGTCTGGATTAAAGAAAATTTAGAACTTTTATTTGCGAGCGTTGCTGATGTTTTTGTGGCGGGTAACTTACTTTGGTATCCAGTAGAAGGAAATAATAAACTTGCTCAAGCACCAGATGTGCTGGTAGCCTTTGGCAGACCGAAAAGATATCGAGGTTCCTACCAACAGTGGAACGAAGACAACATTCCGCCGCAAGTCGTGTTTGAAATTTTGTCGCCGGGAAACCGTCTAACTCCGATGATTCAAAAATTCAAATTTTACGAACGCTACGGCGTGGAAGAATATTACTTGTACAACCCGGAACAAGTGGATTTAACTATATGGCAGCGTCGAGACCAAGAATTAGAAGCTGTAGAATTGGCGGACGGTTGGGTAAGTCCCAGACTAGGAGTGCGGTTTCAACTATCAGAAACCGCACTGCAAATATTCGGACCTAACGGAGCCCCTTTTGTAAGTTTTGTGGAACTCGCTCAACTGCGAGAGCAAGCAGAATTAAGAGCTGAACAAGAACAGCAAAGGGCCGAACAAGAACGCCAAAGAGCCGAACAAGCAGAAACTTTGCTGGAACAAGAACGATCGCGCTCGGAAGCTTTAGAAGCTCGACTCCGCGCAATGGGAATCGACCCCAATATTTTGTAAATCACTAATGGCTAATGACTAATGACTGATGACTAATGACTGATGACTAAAAAGTTAAGTTTAAAACAACGATCGCTCGAAATTCTGATTCGCCTCAAACGCCTCTATCCAGAAGCTCCTTGTACTCTCAACTACGAAACTCCCGTGCAGTTGCTGGTGGCGACGATTCTCTCGGCTCAGTGTACGGACGATCGGGTAAATTTGGTAACGCCGGCTTTGTTTGAGCGTTTCCCCGATGCGGTTGCTTTGGCAAATGCTGATATAGAAGAACTCGAAAGTCTCGTGCGATCGACTGGTTTCTACCGGAATAAGTCTAAAAATATTAAAGGTGCTTGTCAGGCGATCGTCAATAAATTTAACAATCAAGTGCCGCAGCGGATGGAACTGCTGCTAGAATTGCCCGGAGTTGCCCGCAAAACGGCTAATGTCGTTCTCGCCCACGCTTTTGGTATTAATATGGGCGTGACCGTAGACACTCACGTCAAACGTTTGACTCAGCGGTTGGGATTGACCGAACATACAGATCCTTTGAGAATCGAGCGGGATTTGATGGTATTGTTGCCGCAGCCGGATTGGGAAAATTGGTCGATTCGGTTGGTTTATCACGGCAGGGCAGTTTGTAATGCGAGAAATCCGGCTTGCAATATTTGCAAACTTGCAGATTTGTGCCCTTCTGCTAATAGTTTGGTGTTGCACCAAGGTTAAGTACAGGCTTTCCGGCCTGTACCACAAAAATGTTGAGTTATTGCAGATTTTTACCCTTCTGCTAATAGTTTGGTGTTGGACCAAGGTTAAGTACAGGCTTTCCGGCCTGTTGCTAAAAATGTTGAGTGATTGTGGAACAGGCCGGAAAGCCTGTTGCTAAAAATCTTGTTGACAAAAGAAATAATTAAAATAAAAGCGATCCGAAATCACCAAAATATAGTACAATAGTAGATTGTGATTAATCTAAGGATATCAACAGATTATGGCTAAAAAGAGCATGGTCGAGCGCGAGAAAAAGCGCCAGAGACTCGTAGACAAGTACGCCGACAAGCGGGAAGACCTGAAAGAGCAGTTTGAGCAAGCTAGCAATCAGATGGACAAAATGGCGATTCACCGCGAACTGCAACAGCTACCCCGCAGCAGTTCGCGGACTCGCTTGCGGAACCGCTGCTGGGCAACAGGACGGCCCAGAGGTTACTATCGTGACTTCGGACTGTCTCGCAACATGATGCGAGAAATGGCTCACGAAGGTCTTTTGCCCGGTGTTGTGAAGTCTAGCTGGTAGCACGAAGGAAGAAGTTCGGCAACGGATTCTGTAACGGATGTAACGGATGTAACGGATGTAACGGATGTAACGGATGTCAGGAAGAAGGAAGAAGGAAGAAAAAAACTCACAATTAATCGGCAGGATTGGGTTTGGGGTTGATTTTTGTTTCAGACTTATGAGTTAAATATTCCTCCTTCTTGCTTCACTGGCCGCAGCATTTATCGATGCCGAGACTTTCGAGTAACAAGTCGCTGACGGCATTGGCGATCGCAAATTCGCCGTAGAAGCTTTTAGAAAAATCATAGGCCTGCATTTCGGTGACGATCGCAATTACGAGGCTGCCCAAGTCGTTTTCCCCTTCCATGCGCTGGCGGACATAGATTTGGGCAGCTCTTTTAGCTATTTGCTGGTTGGCTGCTTCTGGGATAAACTCGGAATCTAGCCATGCCAGCAGCGTTTCTTGGAGCCATTGGCCTTCTTGTTCGGGGTTTTTGGCGGGCGGTAAGGTAATAGGTTCGATGGTTTCAGACATGATTATTCCTAATTGCTAATGTTGACTTTGAAAAGTCAATTGACAAATGAGAACTGATAAATATATGCAATATGATATACCGACAATTATACAAGGATACGCGCAAGGCTACTTCTTGATGGCAAATGACGGCGAGGAAAGTTTGGGGTGGTATTCGAGCCGTCAGCGGGCGCTGATTCCCCTGGATGAAAGATTTACCTATCCGAAATCGCTGCGCCGCCAAATCAATCAAAATCGGTTTTCGGTGGCTGTGAACCGCGATTTTGGGGCGGTGGTTGAGGGTTGTGCCGATCGCGAAACGACTTGGATTTCTAGGGAACTCAAACAGATTTACTGGGGTTTGTATGAGGCCGGTTGGGCTTACAGCTTCGAGACTTGGTGCGGCGACGAATTGGCGGGCGGTATTCTCGGATTGTCGATCGGCGGTGCGTTTATTGGGGAGTCGATGTTTTACCGAATTCCCGAGGGTTCTAAGGTGGCGATGGTGAAGTTGGTGGAGAGATTGCGCGATCGATCTTATCTACTATTCGACGCTCAAATGAACAATCCGCACTTGGAAAGATTCGGCGCTTATACTGTTAAGGAAAAACTGTACAACACTCTTTTGCAAGCAGCTTTGAAGCGCCGCTGCTCGTTATTTTGAATATTTGGTCAGTAGGGAAACGGCAGTGCCGTGTCCTCTGCCTTATCCTCACCTATAGCGAAACTTTTCAGCCCGGGTATAATGTTCCTAAAGTATACAAATCGAGCAAAAAACAATGATAGATCCAGTCAGCGCGAGTTTGGGTTGGTTGTTGGTGCAACCTATTTTGACGGAATTGGCAAAAGCGGCTTTAGACGACTACGTTAAAGATTTTTTTAAAAGTTGTATTAAAGATGTTGAAGGACTTGCTAAAAAGCCTTTCGCTCAAAATGCTGTTCGCGATGCCCTGAAATCCTTTATTATATTGTTCGAGCAGGAATTAGAGCGATCGCAGTTAGATAAAAAACAGATTCAGCAATATCTGCAATCTTTAAAACAATTTATCAAACAACCTCCTGTGCGGCAAGTTTTGGGAAGTGCGTTTCAAAGGAATTGTCTGGTTTTAGATACTGCCATCTTAGATCAGTCTTGGCAAACTTTGACCTTACAGCATCCGCTGCGACGGAATTTGCCCACGTTGACCCGAATCGTACCTTCTAATTTTTTTAATGAGCGACCAGTTGCCTTGCTTCCCGATGCGTTTAGTTGGGAACGAGTGGCAGAAAACTATATGGCAAGTGTTAAATCAATTAGAGAGCAAAATGCGGAACTACGAGAAATTCTGAATGCTCAAAATTTGGACGGCATCTTGGGACGTTTGACAGATAGTGGCCCAATTCCGGCTGAGTTTAACTTAGAAAGTTATCAAGAAGGACTGCGAGAACAATATGAATATTTGGATTTAGGTAATTTAGATACTAGGTCTGGAGAGTACGAACGACAACTGACAGTTAAAGAAATATTTATTGCCCAAAATGCGCGATCGTGTCAGGAATATTTGCCGAAAGATTATGAATTACCCAAGGAGATTCAAAAACTATTGCGGGAACGGGGAGACATTGCCGCCGAAGTCCGCCCAGAAGATTTGGAACGCTACCAGCAAGCTTACACTCAACAGCAAGCTGACTCAGTTTTGAAAGTAATTAATGATGTCAATTACCCTTATCTAGTCATTCTCGGCGATCCGGGTTCAGGCAAATCAACGCTCTTAAAATACCTGGCGCTTCAGTGGACAAAACAGTCTCCAAATCAGTTGTCCTCTCAACCGATTCACTTACTGATTGAATTGCGAAAGTACAACCGCAGTAGAGATGAAAAAGAATGTAGTAATTTCCTAGAATTTATGGAGCGCGGTTCTAGTTGGATCGGGCATTTAAACAAATCTATTTTGCACGAATGGCTGCAAGCTGGCCGCGCTGTCGTCATGTTTGACGGACTAGATGAAGTCTTTGAGGTGCAAAAACGCAATCGTATTGTTGACCAAATTCATAACTTCACTCAAACCTATCCAACGGTGAAAGTGATTGTCACTTCTCGCGTGATTGGCTACCAGCAGCAACGGCTAAAAAATGCCCGATTTCATCACTTCATGCTGCAAGATTTTGAACCAGAACAAATTCAAGAGTTTATCCAGAAGTGGCACGAGTTGACCTTTACAGACCGCTTGAAAAAAGCTGCAAGTTTAGAACGATTGGATAAAGCGATTGGGGAATCGAGGGCAATTCGAGAGTTAGCGGGAAATCCGCTGTTGCTGACGATGATGGCAATTCTGAATCGCAATCAAGAGTTACCGCGCTTTCGAGCTAAGCTCTATGAAGAAGCCTCAAAAGTGCTGCTACATAAATGGGATTTTGAGGTGAAAGAAGAGCTGAGTAATGACAAAATTGATCCTCGCTCAATTGATGAAGAAGTCAAACAAAGTATCTGCGGGCGAATTGCCTACAAAATGCAGTCGAGTGGCAAAGGATTAGCCGGGAATATTATTAGTCGCGATGATTTGCGGCAAACTATAGCGGAATCTTTGAGCGGGTTGATGGGAACTGAGGCAACTGCTTGTGCTAAGTTGATGGTAGATCAACTGCGGGAGCGAAATTTTATTTTGTGCTTTTTGGGTGGATACAATGAGGATTATTATGCTTTTGTCCATCGCACGTTTTTGGAATATTTTTGTGGTTGGGAGTTTGTGCGGCAATTTGAGAAAGAAAGAAAGCTTGAATTAGATGGTTTGATTCAAATTTTTCGGGAACACTGGCGAGATGAGTCTTGGCATGAAGTGTTGCGTTTAATGGCGGGAATGCTGGATGCTAAATTTACAGGTGACATCCTGGAATATCTGATTGGTGAAAATGGGGAAGCCGAAAACTTTAGTAATCTGTTTTTGGCGGCGCAGTGTGTTTCAGAAGTCAAGAATAGAAATGATATTGCTGCTATTGCTAGGAATTTGCGCGATCGAGTTAAAGAGTTAACTAAATACGGAAATATCACTGGTTCTAAAGTTATAGAATATTACAGGCTAGTTTATCAAATTAGCAGAAAAGCAATAGCAGCAGTTGCAGCCACTTGGAAAGATGACCCAGAAACCTTACCTTGGCTCAAACAACTGGCTCACTCAGACGATGATGGGGATGTGCGAGTTGCAGCAGTAGAAGAATTAGCACGGGGGTGGAAAGATGACCCAGAAACCTTACCTGGGCTCAAACAACTGGCTCAATCAGACGATGATTGGAGGGTGCGAGTTGCAGCAGTAGAAGAATTAGCACGGGGGTGGAAAGATGACCCAGAATTATTTGAGTTATTGTGCGAGGTTGCTATCAATGACCCCTTCGATCATCGCGGCAAGTACCGTTGGCGTAACCCGCGGCAAACAGCTCTTGCAGCTATGATTGATTTATATCCCGATCGCCCTCAAACTTTAGAAATTGTGCGCGATCGCGCTCAGAACGATTCTGACTACTTTTTCCGCGAATTTGCCCAGAAAAAATTGGCAGAATTAGAACGCCAATGAGCGATATATTCGATAGCCGAGCGCCATTTTTTCTAATTTTAGGAGTCGTTGGGTGGGGGCGGGTTTATGATATTATGGGTTTTAAACATAGATAATTGGTAAAACCCGCCCCTACAAAATTATCAATTACCGATGATAAATTGCGGGTTGAACAATATCGATGTCGGGGCGGGTGTCACCAACAATAATTGCCTAAAACCAATAATCTGGTAAACCCGCCCCGACCTGATGACAAATTAAAAGGTACATTGCTGTGCGAGCCAGATAGCATTTAAGCCGGAATAAATGCTAAGAAACCCGGTTTCTCTGAGAAATCTGGTTTCTGGAAATTGGGGTTATTTATTCTTTGAGGACTTACGCATCAAGACCAAAGAAACCGAGTTTTGTGCGGTTTAGCCGACAGTAACGAAGTATGCTGGTAAAAACCCGGTTTCTGACCACCTGTGCGTAAGTTCTATTCTTTTCATGGCGAACCGGGATATTGGGTCGATCGCCCCCAGCTCAAATTACATATACTACAATATATAATACAGAGATTTGAGCCAAAATCCTTGGAGCTCAGAAAAATCCGAATCGAGGCCCCTTGAATGTGCCAAAATGTTCAAGCAAACATTAGTAAATCCTACACGGAGAAATTGTTGTGGATTCCAGATACAACCCCCAATCCATAGAAGAAAAATGGCAGCAGGCATGGGCTGAGCAAAACTTAGACCAGATGCCAGAAGATACGCAAAAGCCTAAATTTTATGCCTTATCCATGTTCCCCTACCCGTCGGGAAACCTGCACATGGGCCACGTCCGCAACTACACAATCATCGATGTAATTGCCAGACTCAAGCGAATGCAAGGCTATCGGGTATTGAATCCGATGGGATGGGATGCTTTTGGTTTGCCCGCAGAAAATGCAGCCATCGAGCGAGGAATTCCCCCCGCACAATGGACTTATCAAAACATCGCCCAAATGAAAGGCTTATTTCGCCGCCTGGGTATTTCTTTCGACTGGACAAAAGAAGTTACAACTTGTTCTCCCGATTATTATCGGTGGACTCAATGGATTTTCTTGCAATTTTTAGAAGCAGGATTAGCATATCAAAAAGAAGCAGCAGTTAATTGGGACCCGATCGACCAAACAGTCTTAGCAAACGAACAAGTAGATAACGAAGGTCGTTCCTGGCGTTCCGGCGCCAAAGTCGAGCGCAAATTATTGCGGCAGTGGTTCCTCAAAATTACCGATTATGCCGAACAGTTATTAAATGACTTAGACAAATTGCCCGATTGGCCTGAAAGAGTCAAATTAATGCAAGCTAACTGGATCGGCAAATCAGTCGGCGCTTACTTGGAATTTCCGATTGTCGGCATGGATGAAAAAATCGCCGTTTTCACCACACGTCCCGATACAGTTTACGGCGTCAGTTACGTTGTTTTAGCGCCGGAACATCCACTAACTCAGCGCGTGACAACCGAAGACAGAAAAGCCGCCGTAGAAACCTTCATCAAAGAAGTCGCCGCCCAAAGCGAGATCGATCGCACAGCCGAAGACAAACCAAAGCGCGGCATCCCCACCGGCGGCAAAGCAATCAATCCTTTCAACGGCGAAGAAATTCCCATTTGGATCGCCGACTATGTATTGTACGAATACGGCACCGGCGCAGTTATGGGAGTACCCGCCCACGACACGCGAGATTTCAAATTTGCCAATCAATATCAACTGCCAATTAAAGTAGTAATTGTCGATGATGATGAGCTGCCCTTGACCGAAGCTTACACCGAACCAGGAATTATGATTAATTCTGAAAGCTTCAACGGCATGGATTCAATTAAAGGCAAAGCAGCGATTATTCACCATGCCGAAAATGCAGGTTATGGCAAAGCCCGAATTCAATATCGCTTGAGAGATTGGCTCATTTCCAGACAGCGTTATTGGGGCGCTCCGATTCCCGTAATTCACTGTCCCAACTGCGGCACAGTACCCGTACCCCAATCGGATTTGCCCGTATTGTTGCCGGAAAATGTAGAATTTACTGGCAAAGGTTCGCCCTTGGCAAAGATGGAAGAATGGGTAAACGTTCCTTGTCCGAGTTGCGGTACTGCGGCGAAGCGGGAAACAGACACGATGGATACTTTTATCGATTCTTCGTGGTATTTCTTGCGCTATCCCGATGCTCAAAATCAAGAGCAAGTCTTCGATTCGGCGAAGACAAATGATTGGATGCCGGTAGACCAATATGTCGGCGGCATCGAACACGCAATCTTGCACTTGCTGTATTCGCGGTTCTTTACCAAGGTTTTGCGCGATCGGGGTTTGATCGATTGTGACGAACCATTTAAACGCCTGTTAACTCAAGGCATGGTGCAAGCAATGGCCTACAAAAATCCCGTTACTGGAAAATACTTTCCCCCAGCAGAAATAGACCCCGCAAATCCCAAAGATCCTCAAACTGGCGAAGCTTTGCAAGTCTTCTACGAGAAGATGTCCAAATCAAAATACAACGGTGTTGACCCCTTGGAAGTTATGGGCAAATATGGGGTAGATACGGCGCGGATGTTTATTTTATTCAAAGCGCCGCCAGAGAAAGATTTGGAGTGGGACGACGCTGATGTGGAAGGGCAATTTCGCTTTTTAAATCGCGTTTGGCGCCTGGTGACAGAGTTTGCTCCACCCCCCCCTGCCCCCCCTTGCCAAGGGGGGGAGAAAGAGGTTTTAAGTAAACCTGAGAAGGATTTGCGGCGGGCGATTCACACTGCAATTAAGGAAGTGAGCGAAGATTTGGAGGGCGATTATCAGTTCAATACTGCTGTTTCTGAAATGATGAAACTCAGCAATGCTTTGAATGATGCTAAATGTAAAGATTCGCCAGTTTATGCAGAAGGAATTAACACTTTGATTCGCTTGTTAGCGCCTTTTGCGCCGCATATTGCTGATGAATTGTGGCACAATACCGGTAACAGTGAATCGGTACACACGCAAACTTGGCCGAGTGTGGATGCTTCAGCATTAGTTACCGATGAGATTACGCTGGTAATTCAAGTTATGGGCAAAACTCGCGGCACAATTCAAGTGCCTTCTGGTGCTGATAAAGCTGCTTTGGAAAAGTTTGCTCGCGAGTCGGAATTAGCCATGCGTCACCTGGAAGGTAAGGAGATTAAAAAGGTAATTGTGGTGCCTGGAAAGTTGGTTAATTTCGTGGTAGCTGTATAAAGATCAGAAACCCGGTTTCTTCAATAAACCGGGTTTTTAATACTTGCAGTTAAGAATTAGCCATGCCAAAAATGAGCAAGCTAAACAAGACAAAAAAAACTTTTTTGAGAGGACTATTGTGTTTAGGAAAAATTTGGGCGATCGCCTACATTGCTTCCTGTATACTCTTGTTTTTTCTGCAAACTCGTTTGATCTTTCAGCCAACACCTACAATCGCCAAAACACCGGATGCTTTTAACATCGCTTACGAAGAAGTTTGGTTGCCAGTTAAGGGTCGATCGCGCAAAATTGAAAAACTGCACGGTTGGTGGCTGCCAAGCGCAAATCGACAAGCATTAGGAACTCTATTGTACCTGCACGGCAGAGGTTTTAACATCGGTGCGAATATCAATCAATCTTACCGCTTTCGGCAATTGGGTTTTTCAGTATTGCTGATTGATTACCGGGGTTACGGCCGCAGTCAAGGCAGTTTCCCGAAGGAATCACAAGTATATGAAGATGCTGAAATTGCTTATAATTATTTAGTTAAGCAGCGGCAATTGTTGCCCAGCAAAATTTTATTTTACGGTCATTCAATGGGAGGTGCTGTTGCTATTGAGTTAGCAATAAGGCATCCAGAAGCTGCTGGTTTGATTGTCCACAATTCGTTTACTTCTATGGTGGATATGGTAGAAAATAATACTTTTATGCGATTTTTTCCGGTGCGGTTGTTGCTGACGCAAAGGTTTGATTCTCTTGCTAAGGTTAAATCACTGCGAATTCCGATTTTGTTTGTTCACGGGATTGCCGATTCTTTTGTTCCTGCTACTATGAGCAAAAAGTTATATGCTAGTTCTCCTGAAGATAAAAAAATTTTGCTAGTCCCTAATGCTAGGCACAATAATGGAGATGCTTTTTTTAATAATCCTGAATATCGCCAAACTATTGTGGATTTTGCCGAAAAAGTAATTGATAGAAAAAAGCTCTGACTTACGCACTCCGCTTTCATAACCGGGTTTTTTAGGCAATCCGCTGATTATAACAAAGTATTTTCTTAAAAAACCCGGTTTCTGAGCACCGATGCCTAAGTCCTATTTAATTGTTAGTTTCAAAAAGCAATTGCACGATCGCTCCGCATTCCAATTTTAATACTGATTGAGCGCTGCCGCCATTAACGGCAATTTCTACCCAACCGTCAGAACCACTTATGGCAATTAAATCGCCCGGTTCGCTGTCGCTGTAGGTTTTACCGCTGGGGATGCGAATTGCATCAGAACTATTGCTAATTGTTACTGACCAATTGTTACCTACAATGCAATTATTGGGGATATTAGTAATTAGATTGCCGAAGCGATCGACATATTGAATGCAGCCTGCTGCACCTGTGGCTGTAACGGCACAATTTGGTATCTCTAACTCTACTAAACTTGCAGGGTCGATGCACTCCCCCAACTCTTCCAAAGCCACCCCATTGGCCAAGTGAGCGCCCGCTGCAGCGAAAATATCGCGACCGTGGAAAGTGCTGCTGGGTTGAGATGTGCGCCAGTATTTGGGGTTGGTGAGCTCGACAGAGGATCTCGCACTTTCCCGACTCAACACCCCGCTAAACAACCCGTTATCCGGCCCGACAAGCCAGCAACTAGCACATTTAATCGCAACCCCGCGTCTCTTGCTTCCCACCCCCGGATCGACGACCGCAATATGTACGGTTTCCGGCGGAAAATAAGCAAAAGCAGTCATCAAACAAAACCTCGCAGCCGCAATATTTTGAGAGGGTATTTGGTGCGTAATGTCAATGACTTTTAACTGCGGGTTAATTTGGGCGATCGCACCTTTCATCACTCCCACATAAACATCGCTTAATCCAAAATCTGTAAGTAGAGTTATAATTCTATTTTTAGACATATATCCAAAGGTAAAAATATGGTATCACAATGGGAAAACTTTCTGCAAAACTTGGGAGAATGGCACGGTTCATTCACTCAGCTATCGCCGCGGGGAGAGGTACTTCAAGATACTCCTAGCATTCTTTCTCTCGAAGGTCTAAATGACAACAAAACTGTGAGATTGAAACTCCGCCGCTTTTCCCCAAATCCCAGCGGTGTCGGCGAACCGGAAGTTAGCGAACTTGTTCGCGAATATCAGGGTTTGGGACGAGATATCTTGTTTTTTGAGAATGGAGCTTTTTGTCAGGGAACTATTCAACTAGCGCCTTATTCTGAGTGCGGTGCAGAGTTTGGTTTTATCTACAATTATCGCCGGTTGCGCTTCGTTCAGCTATACAGTATCGACGGCAATTTATCAAACCTTACCTTAATTCGGGAAAAACAGCTCGATAAAAATGTCGCCGAACGTCCGCCTTTAAATGTTGAGGATTTGCTGGGAGAGTGGCAGGGCGAGGCCGTGACAATGTATCCAGATTCGCGTTCTCCTGACTTTTATTCTACCAATTTACAATTGCATTTGGAAAGTAGCGATCGCCTAATTCAAAAAATTACTTTTGGCAGTAATGGTACTGTTATCAGTTCGAGCGCCCGCATTGACGGTTCAGTGCTGCATTTTAACGAAGGTTCTTTCCCCGTACAAGTTGTGCTGCTTCCTGACGGCGGTTCTTGCACTTTACCTGTCAAAATTGAATCCAGAAAACCTATATTTTTCGAGGCAGGTTGGTTGGTAGAACCTGACTTGCGATTTCGGATGATTCGCAGTTACAATGAGCGGGGTGAATGGGTAAGTTTGACATTAGTTACTGAACGCAAAGTCAGTCATTAATTTTGTAGGGGCGGGTTCACCAACAATTTTTAATTCCATCCCAAATATTAATAAACCCGCCCCCACCCCACCAATAAATTCTGATTGCGGAACAGGTTTGTCGGTATCTGGGATGGGTGGGGGCGGGGCGGGTTAATTCTGCTATTTGATGATATAAACTTTGGCGAACCCGCCCTACCAATCTGGGTATTTTCGCGAATGTTATTCGGCGGACTTTGTTTCCTGGGTTTGCGATTGAATCACCGCACTCCAATCATCATTGTTAACAGCAGCTTCCAAATCCTTAGCGCGATCGCCTTCACTTTTTGCTGCTGTTTCTAACTCTTTGGTTAGACTAGAATCTGCCATTGCTTTCCGCAATTTCAGCTTCTTTTCCTCATAAGCTTTTTGTTCATCCGCAGACATTGCCGATCGCGCTGCTTGACCTACCGTAGCCGCCCACATTTCGCTGTCAGCACGGTTTCCAGGCGGAATGCTGCCGAGTTCGGCTATCCAAGCATCCCGCAAACTTTCCATTTCTTCCCGCTTGGGGAATTTGAAAGTTTGTACGCGCAGGAAAGCACAATTTTCTGCGCCATTTTGGGCGATGTGACCGTTTATTGAAAGCAGGATATTTCGCGAATAACCTACATACTGAGTGTTGCGGGAAGTGTCCATTACAGCGTAAACGCCGGCAACTTTCGCGTTAGTTGCCAAATCGCGCCACGTATCGATCGACATTACTTGCGTGCCGTCATTTTCTAGTTCAGAAATAGCGGTCGCTGCGCTGTGTTCTGAGTCGGAACTGTATAAAAAGTTGTGCAGCCCTTCATGGGCCACCGGTACGTTTTGATGTTCAATTGCTACGTCTCGATCGGCATTCACTTGATTAGCTTCCATTAAATTCAATTCCTCAAAAAATGTCGTTTTTACAGGCGGGCAGGATGCCCAACCCCTACTCCCCAAAATCAAATCATTTGTTTGTGAAACAGGCCGGAAAGCCTGTTCTATTATTTTGTTAGGGCGGGCAGGATGCCCAACCCCTACTCCCCACAATAAAGTTCTCTTTGTGGAACAGGCATCTTGCCTGTTCGATTGTTTTTTTTGCCTTTATATACTTAACTTACGGCAATTTGTTGCAATTCCTCGTCAGTCAATTTAACTTCGCTCGCCTGCACAGAGTCCTCAATACTCGATACTTTGGTCGCACCGGGAATCGGAACGACGCAGGGCGATTGGGCCATCAACCAAGCTAATACTATACAGTAAACAGAAACGTTTTTTTCTGCTGCTAATTTAGCGATCGCGGGCATATCTTGCAAGCTTGTGTGGCGGCGGCTTCCTCCCAGAGGACTCCAGGGAAAAAATGTCAGTTTTTCGGTTTCGCAATATTCCAGAACGCCGTCTGATTCTGGCTGTCTGTGCCACGGATTGTACTGATTCTGAACAGAGACAACTTCTACTGTATCGCGGGCGCGTTTGATCTGCTCTACAGAAAAGTTGGAAACTCCAATAAATCGAATCATTCCTGCTTCTACTGCTTCTTTTGCGGGTGCTAGGGCTGCTTCGATGGTATAAGCGGGATCGGGCGAGTGATATTGCCAAAGGTCGATCGGTTTCTGGCCGCCCAATGCTTCAAAACTTTCGCGAATTGTCTTGCGTAAATGGTGGGGGTTGCCGTTGCGCGTCCACGCACCTTGAGGCCGCATTAAGCCGCCTTTAGTGGCGACAGTAACTGCCCGAGTATCCCCGGTGTACTGTTCCAAAGCTTTGGCAATCAGTTCTTCGTTATGGTGTTTGTCGGATTGATCTTGGCAGTAGGAATCTGCCGTGTCAATTAGGGTGACACCCAAATCGAGGGCGCGGTGAATTACCCCAATAGATTGCGATTCTGGCGGCCGACCGCTTAAGGACATCGGCATACCTCCAAGACCGATCGCGCTGATAGTAAAATTAGTGTTTCCCAGTTTTTTTCTTTTCATTGGTTTGCCTTAGTTTGCGTGGTTTATTTCCTGTTTACATTCCCAGGATAGGTTGAAATCTTACATTTATTTAACTATCTAAGTAAATAGAAAAAATATTTTTTAGATAAGCTGTTTTGCCTGAAAAATGTATATTTCAATTCCCTATTCCCCCGTGTCAAATCCTCTCCCTCTCAAACATAATAGACCATCTAGATTTGCAGCAGCAAACCCTAGCTACTTAACTAGCTGGAAGCGCTGGTGTAAAAGCGGAGTGCAAATTGCCAGAAGTAGCGGGAGAAAAATAACAGCCCGATCGCCAATATTCCCGCCCCAGCGATCCAAAAGATTTCACCTCTCCCTAGCATGGCTTCTGCAGGCACAGTCGTCAAGAAGGCAACGGGAACTACGAAAGTGAAGAAAAACCGATAAGCTGCAGGATAAGCTGCCATGGGAAATCTACCCGCTTCTAACAATCCTTCAAGAACTTCGGTAACATTGTAAATTTTGACAAACCAAATGCTGGTTGCCCCTAACATAAACCATATACTGTAAAGAGTAATAGTTCCGAAGAATAGCGGTATTGCTGTTAAAAAATAGTTGCCGATTGCTACTTCCAATTTGTTAGCAGCATACAGCAGCAATACGGTGCCCAAGATTAAATCGGGGATTCCCCAAGGCGAAACTGTGTTTGCAGATAGCCAGAATTGGGAACTGATGGGTTTGAGAAGTACGAAATCGAGAGTACCTTGCTGGACTCGATCGACAATACGGCTGAGATTAGGTGCTAGAAACGTTGACGAAAACCCCTGCAAAATCGTGAAAATACCGAGTACAACTAAGGCTTCTTCCCATTTCCACCCAGAAAACGTATAACCGGTACGGTAGAACAAAAACAGCCCAAACAAGCTGCCCGCAAGATTGCCGAGGCTGCTGATGGCCGCGAGGACAAAGTTGATGCGGTATTCGAGTTCCGCGGCGATCGCCGCACCCCAAAACAATTTCAGTACGTGCAAATATCGTCCCATGTTTGTCGCCATTTTTTGCCGTGTAAATCCTTAGATTTCATCTTATTGTAAAGCTTGTGTGAAGTTAACTGCTGTACTGGCTGCTCTTTTCACTATAATTTTAAATTATTGAGACCCCTTAGTTAAGTGTTTTAGGAACACGCAATATTAACTTATCTAACAATATTTAAACAAATATTACAATAAAAATTACAATTATTAATTTCTGTCCATCTTCAGCCAATATCTTTTCGCAAATATTAAGAATTATTGATGTTTTTACACCAAAAATCGCTTGATTAATTGGAAAGACTAATATGTTACAAGTCTTAATATTATAAAGATTTGACAAATATCTAACCCTAGGGTGCGTGACGGTGAAAAATGATTCTACCGCAGCCCTTTACTATTGACTCTCACGCACCCCTTTACCCGGGCAATATTTTTCTTACCAGCCGCAGGATTCTGGGGGATATTTTTCTTACCAGCCGCAGGATACGCAGTATCAACAGGCTGAATATTAAACCGAAAAGCCAACTCCAGATAATCGTCGCCGTGAAAGGATGAAGCGGGAGGGAAAAAATCGGGTTTCTATTCAATCAGTGTATCTTTGATGAGAAGATAGCTGGCCCAAAAGATTTGTCCGCCGCCGATCGCAGTTCCGAAAAAAATGATGATATTCTCAAGTTGGCGAGATCGCTTTTTTCTTTGTCTTCGTTATTCCTGCCGATTTCCATTTCTTCTAAATCGCGCTCTTTCTGCTCTTGTTCCTTTTCCTTGTATAATTCTAGTTGTTAGCGATCGCGCAGACGTTCCCTCTCTTCCTGTTCCCGCTTCAATTCCACCTGTTCGATTGCCACCATCCCGCGAATTGTGGATATTGTCTGCTGGAACAAATATTGATTGGCAATCAGGTAGTTTAAGTATTTTTCAATTGGGCTTTGATATTTGCGCGATCGCAAACTCTATAATTTTTGCAAAAACACCAGTTGCCGCTTTCAAATGTTAAAATCAGTCTCGACCGGCAACTACTTACCGCGCCCTGGCTTACAGTCTGCAAATCCCAACGCTAAGCGAGTCAGGAAAACCGGCGAGATCCATTTCTACGAAAACTTCTACGGGATACTAAATAGCAGCCGTGCGGATACGATCGAGCGAGGATGAATTGAGCGTCAATCGATTGCGCGATTTTAGATTTTAGATTTTAGATTGAAGCCTTGACCCCACAAATAAATACGTTCGGCTCCTTTATTGGATACACGTTTTTTATTTCTGGACAGATCGATCGCGTGGCGGGTATCCTGGATGCTTGATTGTCAGCCGGAATTTGGCGGGCTGCTTGCGCTTGTCCGTCGGTCATGAAGATTGGGAGCGATCGCAACTGAGCGCTGTTAATCTCAAGGATGCTATTATAGATTAACAGTTACTATGTCTTTATAGGTAAATGACATGAACGCTAAAGAATTGCTCCTTAAAGAAGTGGATAATATCCCCGAATTTATATTAGAAGAAGTATGGGATTTTCTGCAATTTCTCAAAGCAAAGTATGATAAAGATAAGTTAGAAGCAAGCCTGCTCAGTGAATCTTCTTTGCAAAAAGACTGGTTAAGATTAGAGGAGGATGAAGCATGGCAGAATTTGTAAAAGGTGATGTGATAGTTGTTCCTTTCCCATTTTCAGATTGAACACAAGCCAAGCGCCGACCCGCTTTAGTCATACCAACTTTGGCAGGAGACGATCTAATTCTTTGTCAGATTACTAGCCAGACGCTCGCCGATCGCTATATTACCCTTGAAAGTAGTGATTTTAGCGAGGGCGGACTTAACCAAACGAGCAACATTAGACCTAATCGCTTGTTTACCGCCGATCGAGAAATTATACTTTCCAAAGCTGGTAAGCTTAAACCTGAGAAGTTGAACGAGGCGATAGCCAAGATAGTTGAAATTCTTCACCAGTAATTCTCTCTTGTCAAGCGTTCCTAAGCTCAAAATGCTGTTTGACTACATTGTGTGAGTGCGATCGCCTGCGCGTTGAGAAAAAGAGATCAAGTGCGATCGACCTCAAGGGGTGACAACCGGGCTACAAAGCACTCTGGATAAGGGATAGAGCGTGAATTCCTTGTTGAAAATTGAGTCG